>DGAU01000022.1:9056-10294 GCA_002384055.1 Flavobacteriaceae bacterium UBA4022 | reverse complement strand
ATTTCTTGAGCATGCAAGCTTCGTCCAGAAGTTTGGACGTGATATTTGAGCATTTGCGCGCGCTCATTGGCCCTGTACTTTTGCTTCATGGCCTTGGCCCATATTTTTCTAGCAACACGGCCAATAACGGCATATTCAGGATCGATACCATTGCTAAAGAAAAAAGACAGATTAGGGCCGAAATCATTGATATCCATCCCCCGAGACAAATAATATTCGACGTAGGTAAATCCATTGGACAGGGTAAATGCCAATTGTGTGATCGGATTCGCCCCAGCTTCGGCAATATGATAGCCCGAAATACTCACCGAGTAAAAATTCCGGATCCCGTGATCGATAAAATAGGCTTGAACATCACCCATCAGTCTCAAGGCGAATTCAGTCGAAAAAATACAGGTGTTTTGGGCTTGATCCTCTTTGAGGATATCGGCTTGTACCGTACCCCTAACCTGAGCCAAGGTATTTGCCTTGATTTTTTGATAGACCGCTGCGGGCAATACTTGATCACCGGTAACCCCCAAGAGCATGAGGCCTAAACCGTCATTGCCCATAGGTAAGTCGCCCTGGTAGGCGGGTCTTAACCGTCCCTTATCTTTATAAAGACTTTCTATGGTCTGCTGAACTTCTTTTTCTAAGCCGTGTTTTCGAATATACTTTTCGCAATTTTGATCGATCGCAGCATTCATAAAATAGGCCAAAATAATGGGTGCAGGACCGTTAATGGTCATGCTGACCGATGTCTTAGAATCCGACAAATCAAAACCACTATATAGTTTTTTGGCATCATCCAGACAACAAATCGATACACCTGCATTACCAATTTTGCCATAAATATCAGGGCGGTGGTCAGGGTCATTACCGTATAAAGTGACACTGTCAAAGGCGGTGGACAAACGTTTGGCCTGCGTATCACGACTCAGGTAATGAAAGCGGTGGTTGGTACGCTCTGGCCCCCCCTCTCCGGCAAACATGCGCGTAGGGTCTTCCGCTGTGCGTTTAAACGGATACAAACCAGCCGTATAAGGAAATTGACCAGGGATATTTTCTTGTAACATCCAACGCAATAAATCCCCCCAAGCCTGGTATTTAGGCAAGGCGATTTTAGGTATGGCCGTTTGTGACAATGACATTGAGTGCGTGGGAATACTGATTTGCTTGCCACGGACTTCAAAGACATAATCTTGAGCACGGTACCTTTGTTTGAGTTCTCCCCATTCCATAATCCTCTGCCAATGATG
>DGAU01000022.1:0-8814 GCA_002384055.1 Flavobacteriaceae bacterium UBA4022 | reverse complement strand
AGTCTCAAGAATCCCTTCAATGGCTTTGTATATACCATAAAGTGTTTGTGCATAACCACACTGCTGATCAACCAGGGCATCATAGGCTCTGATGCTTTCTGCGATTTCGGATAAATAACGGGTTCGGGCCGGCGGTATGATGAATATTTTTTCACTAGACTCATCGGTGCTTTTGAAATGGCTCTGTAATTTGGCCTTTGTTTTCTCTTCAATAACTTGAATGACCGCACCATACAATCGATTCATGCCTGGATCATTAAATTGTGAGGCAATCGTACCAAAAACAGGCAAAGCCGAGTCCGCGACCTCCCACAACTGATGGTTCCGCACATATTGTTTTTTGACATCGCGCAAGGCATCTAAAGCACCCCGTTTGTCAAATTTATTGATGGCTACCAAATCGGCGAAATCCAACATGTCTATTTTTTCGAGTTGGGTCGCTGCCCCAAATTCTGGAGTCATGACATATAGGGATACATCGCTGTGTTCCAAAATCTCAGTGTCACTTTGACCGATTCCTGAGGTTTCTAAAATAATGAGATCAAAACCAGCCCCTTTGGTGATATCCACCGCCGCACTGACATACTTAGAAAGCGCTAAGTTACTCTGACGTGTGGCCAAACTGCGCATATAAACACGTGGCGTATTGATGGCATTCATTCTGATGCGGTCACCCAAAAGAGCCCCTCCTGTCTTTCGCTTGGATGGGTCTACAGAAATGATGGCCAAGTTTTTTTCGGGAAAATCCATCAAAAAGCGACGGACTAATTCATCGACCAAAGATGATTTTCCGGCGCCACCAGTCCCCGTAATACCGAGTACCGGCGTGTCACAATCTTTTATTTTGGCCCGAAGCTCTTGCAGGGCATCGGTCATGGTTTCTGGAAAATTTTCTGCAGCACTGATCCAACGGGCAATGGTCTTAGGCGCATTAACATTGAGATCAACCACCTCAGCCTTGAGGTCATGGCCTATGGGTACATCGCTCTGCTGCACCAGATCATTGATCATGCCTTGTAGGCCCATGGTTCGCCCATCATCGGGTGCGTATATGCGCGCAATGCCATAAGCCATCAATTCCTTAATTTCTTCAGGAAGGATGACCCCGCCACCACCACCAAATATTTTGATATGTCCGGCACCACGCTCCTGAAGTAAATCATGCATGTATTTAAAATACTCCATATGACCGCCTTGATAAGAGGTCATGGCAATCGCGCTAACGTCTTCTTGAATAGCCGTGTTGACCACCTCATCGACACTACGGTCATGACCCAGGTGGATCACTTCAACTCCGGTACTTTGGATGATGCGCCGCATGATGTTGATGGCAGCGTCGTGACCATCAAAAAGAGAGGCAGCGGTAACGATACGTATTTTATGCTTCGGTAGGTAGGGTTTTGATTGCTGCATTGATAAAATAACTCAAATTTTACCTCGTAAATTTACGGAATTCACACCAAAGGATATTTTTTAATTGGAATTTTTCAATCTAAGAGGACCTCACAAATACGCAACTCACAGACGCACATAGGCTTAGCGAGAACCGCGCTCGGTCAGTATCTGATGCATTTGCTGCTGCATTTGCTGTGCTGCATTTGCTGCGGCTTGAGCAAAGTCATGACCTTGAGAGGCATAGATAATGGCTCTTGAGGAATTGACCAAAAGCCCGACGGATTCGTTCATGCCGTGGCGGCACACGGCAGCTAAGTCGCCACCTTGAGCACCAACTCCGGGTACCAACAAAAACGCATGAGGAACTAAGGCCCTCACCTGAGCAAGGTATTCATCCTTAGTGGCACCGACCACAAACATCAATCGATCGCTATGGTCATAGGTCATGGCAGTCTTAATCACGCTTTGGAATAGCGCTTGATCTTCGACTTGTTTTGTCTGAAAGTCAAAGGCACCTCCATTAGAAGTCAAAGCCAACAAAATGGTGTGTTTGTTTTCAAAAGCCAAAAAAGGTTCTACCGAATCTCGGCCCATATAGGGGGCGACCGTAACAGAATCAAACCCCATATGCTCAAAAAATGCTTTGGCATAACGGGATGATGTATTGCCGATATCTCCGCGTTTGGCATCGGCGATGGTGAATATTTCTGGGTGCTTATCGTTCAGGTACTCAATTGTGCGCTCCAACGAACGCCAGCCTTTCAGGCCATATGATTCATAAAATGCTGTATTGGGTTTATAAGCCACAGCCAGATGATGCGTCGCATCGATAATCGCCTTATTGAAGGCAAAAATAGGGTCTTCTTCCGCTAATAAATGAGGAGGGATTTTTTCCAAATCAACATCCAGTCCAATACACAAAAAAGATTGTTTCTTTAAAATAGCCTGAGTGATTTCCGAATGCGTCATGCCTGTGAATTAAAAAGTTTCGCCCGCTTCTTGTAATTTTTCTGTGTTGCGGACCAAGTGGAGTTCGTCCACAATCTTTTGGATGTCTCCATCCATGATATTGCCCAAATCATAAAGCGTTAAGTTAATGCGGTGATCTGTAACACGCCCCTGAGGATAATTATAGGTCCTGATCTTGGCACTACGGTCGCCCGATGACACCATGCTTTTTCTTTTTTGTGAATCTGCTTCCATTTTTTTGGCTAGCTCCAGATCAAACAAACGTGAACGCAATACCTTGAGGGCCTTCTCTAGATTCTTATGAGATGATTTTTGATCCTGGCAGCTAACGATCATACCCGTGGGTTCGTGATGCAGCTTGATGGCCGAATACGTGGTGTTGACCGACTGTCCCCCTGGACCCGTAGAAGTTGTGCGCTCAATGCGCACTTCACTCATGTCTAGTTGAAAATCAAATTCCTCGGCCTCTGGAAGTACCATAACTGTCGCGGCACTGGTGTGTACACGACCTTGTGTTTCGGTTTGTGGTACACGCTGTACGCGGTGCACTCCGGCTTCATATTTTAGGGTCCCGTAGACGTCTTCACCATTGACTTCAAAGATAACTTCTTTGAATCCACCACTGGTGCCTTCGTTATAATCGACCACACTGACTTGCCATCCTTTACCTTCGCAAAATTTAGTGTACAAACGGTATAGATCGCCTGCAAAAATACTGGCCTCATCACCTCCGGTGCCGGCACGGATTTCCATTACTGCATTCTTGGTGTCCTCTGGGTCTCTCGGAACCAACATAAAACGGATTTCCTCTTCGAGTCCTGGCTTGCGCTGTTGTGCGGTATCCATCTCCATTTTGGCCATTTCAATCATCTCCGCGTCGGTTTCTATATTAAGAATTTCCTGAGCTTCTTGGATGCTATTGGCCAGAGCGACATATTCTTCGCGCTTGCCCATTAGAGCGCTCAAATCCTTATATTCTTTATTGAGTTGAATATAGCGTTTTTGATCACTAATGATTTCTGGCTGGATGATAAGGTCACACACCTCGTCGAATCGTTGCTTTACAATATTTAATTTTTCTAGCATAAAATCTGAAACAGCCTATTTAGGCGGTAAAGTTAAGGCAAATTAGCCAGTTGTGCATCAGGCGTACTCAAACACCCCGTGCGGACTCTTAATGGTCAATTTCTTTTGAGGTGACGCGGCAACACGGCCCACAATTTTGGCAGGAACACCCAGGCCTTCTGAGATACTTATAATAGCGGCTGCATGCTCTTGCGGGACATAAAACTCCATGCGATGCCCCATATTAAACACCTGATACATTTCCTTCCAAGACGTTTGGCTTTCGCTCTGTATCAATTTGAATAATGGAGGAATATCAAAAAGGTCGTCCTTGATGATGTGTCCTTGATCGATAAAATGAAGAATCTTGGTCTGTGCACCGCCACTGCAATGCACCATACCATGAATGGCCTTTCGGCCCAATGTATTGAAAATTGCTTTGACCACCGGAGCGTATGTTCTGGTAGGAGACAGCACTAATTCACCCGCATTGAGTGGTGTGCCGTCAACTGGATCGGTCAGTGATTTAGATCCTGAGTAAACCAAATCACTGGGTACTGCAGGGTCGTAACTCTCTGGATATTTTGTTTTGAGTGCGGCGTGAAACACATCGTGTCTTGCCGAGGTGAGTCCGTTACTCCCCATTCCTCCGTTATATTTAGTCTCATATGTAGATTGCCCAAAAGAGGCCAATCCCACAATAACATCACCGGGACAAATATGGGCATTGTCGATCACCTCATCACGGCGCAAACGTGCCGTGACGGTTGAGTCCACAATAATGGTGCGCACCAAATCACCGACGTCGGCCGTTTCGCCACCTGTCGCATGTATTGTCACGCCGTAGCTCTTGAGTTCGGCCAAGAGTTCTTCCGTCCCGTTAATGATGGCCGACAAAACCTCACCTGGAATTAAATTTTTGTTGCGTCCAATTGTAGAAGAAAGCAGAATATCATCGACAGCACCTACGCATAATAAGTCATCGATGTTCATGATCAAGGCATCCTGAGCGATGCCTTTCCAAACGCTTAAATCGCCTGTTTCTTTCCAGTAAATATAGGCCAATGAAGATTTCGTTCCCGCGCCATCGGCATGCATCACCAAACAATGGTCTTCGCTGCCGGTCAAATGGTCCGGAACAACTTTACAAAAAGCCTTTGGAAAAAGTCCTTTATCCATATTTTGGATGGCCTGATGCACGTCTTCTTTTGCGGCGGAAACACCGCGCTGCGCATATCGTTTTGAAATTTCTTGACTCATGTCACAAAGGTAAAAAAATAAAGAGGTTCAAAATCGAATATTTTGAACCTCTTTACAAACTTAAACGTTGCCTTTATCGTGTAAACAGTAATTCTCTGTATTTCACTAGCGGCCACAATTCATCATCGATGAGTAATTCTAATTTATCACAGTGGTAACGGATCTCATCAAAGTATGGCTTAACATTATTACAGTAGGCTACAGCACAGGCTTCCATATCTTCTAATAGATTCGCTTTTTTACGCGCATCGATCATGGCCGTAATGCCTTGGTTGATCTTTTCGATGTGTTCGCTGATCTGCTCAATAAGATTCATTTGTTCTCCAGCAATTTTCTTGAAACCAGCACCATAAATGTCCTTAAGGCCTTTTACGTTCTCGATCAACACATTTTGGTAGCGAATAGCTGTTGGAATCACATGATTACGGGCGATATCTCCTAAAATACGGCCCTCGATTTGGATCCGTTTGGCGTACTCTTCTACTTCAATTTCGTGACGTGCTTCGATCTCGACCTTGCTCATGATTCCAAGCCCTTCATACAAACTGATGGCTTTAGCACTGACCTTAGCTTTTAGAGCATCTGGGGTGTTCTTGTGGTTACTTAAGCCACGCTTCATCCCCTCAGTCTCCCATGCCTGGCTGTATCCATCACCTTCAAAACGGATGCGCTTTGAATCTTTGATGTACTCACGCAAAACATTAAAGATGGCATCATCCTTTTTCATGCCTTTTTTACTGATTAAGGCATCTACTTCAGCCTTAAAATCAATGAGCTGTCTGGCTACAATAGCATTAAGTACCGTCATTGGGTTGGCACAGTTGGCTGTAGATCCCACAGCACGTAATTCAAATTTATTGCCGGTAAAGGCAAATGGAGATGTCCGGTTACGATCGGTATTGTCCAGTAAAATTTCTGGAATTTTCCCCACCACATTAAGTTTTAAATCTGTTTTTTCTTGAGGAGACAATTTGCCGTCCGTCACTTTTTCTAATTCATCCAATACCTCTGTCAATTGAGACCCAATAAATACAGAAATAATCGCCGGTGGCGCCTCGTTGGCTCCCAATCGGTGGTCATTACTCGCACTGGCAAAAGAGGCCCGTACCAATTCTTCATAATCATTAACCGCCTTGATGGTGTTGACAAAAAAGGTTAAAAACTGAAGGTTTTTTTTCGGTGTGCTTCCAGGACTCAATAGGTTGACCCCAGTACTGGTGGCTAATGACCAGTTGTTGTGTTTTCCACTACCGTTGATTCCAGCGAAGGGCTTTTCGTGAAAAACGACCTTAAAGTTATGACGATCTCCAACTTTGTCCATCACATCCATCAGCAGTGAATTATGATCTACCGCAAGGTTGGCTTCTTCGAAGATGGGTGCCAACTCAAATTGATTTGGAGCCACCTCATTGTGTCTTGTTTTTACGGGAACTCCTAGGAGCATACATTCCGTTTCAAGGTCACGCATGAAATTCAATGCGCGCAAGGGGATCGATCCAAAGTAATGATCGTCTAGTTGTTGCCCTTTGGCCGAAGAATGACCTAATAGAGTACGTCCCGCTAATTTCAAATCTGGTCGCGCGGCAACCAAGGCTTTATCGATCAAGAAATATTCTTGCTCCCAACCTAAAGTTGCCACAACTTTAGTGACTGATTTGTCAAAATATTTGACCACGTCTGTAGCCGCTTGATCAATGGACTGAAGCGCACGCAATAAAGGTGTTTTGTTGTCTAAAGCCTCACCCGTATAGGCCACAAAAACAGTAGGCACACACAAGGTTGTCCCATAAATAAAGGCAGGCGAGGTTGGATCCCATGCAGTATAACCTCTGGCTTCAAAAGTATTTCTGATGCCACCGTTAGGAAAACTAGAGGCATCAGGCTCTTGCTGTACCAGCTGTCCGCCACCAAATTTTTCAATAGCCGATCCGTCTTCAATTGTTTCAAAAAAGGCATCATGCTTTTCGGCTGTAGCACCTGTTAATGGCTGAAACCAGTGGGTGTAGTGCGTTGCTCCTTTGGAAATGGCCCATTCTTTCATTCCTGTCGAAATGTGATCAGCGACATTACGGTCAATTTTAGTGCCTTTCACCATGGCATCCATAACACATTTGTAGGAGTCCTTAGTGAGGTATTGGCGCATAGCCGTACCACTAAACACATTTTGGCCAAAAATTTCAGAACGACGTGCAGGTTCTGTAACGGCAATAGGCTGGCGCCCAAGAGATTCTTTTAAGGCTTGAAATCGTAACGTTGACATAGAGCAGGTGTATTTATTAAATTAAAGGACAAAAATAATTTAATTTTCAATCTAACCCTATGGTTTTTCACCAGAATTTAAAAATAAATCAATTAATTTATCAACACCCCCCTAATTTTTGTTGATCGTTATATAATTTTAGTAAAAATAGGGATTATCGGATCGTCAGACTGATGAAGGTGGCGTAGGCAATCAGTAAAAACAAGCCTTCGTAGCGCCCTATTTGGTGGCGTTTGGGCAGAAAGATAAGAACCATCGTCACCAAGACAAATCCAATCATCCAGAACAAATCATGTGGTAGTACATCATTAGCATTTATTTTCAGCGGATGAATCATCGAAGTAAGTCCGAGAACACAGGCGATATTGAAAATATTAGAACCAATTAAGTTTCCTAGCGATAATGCTTTTTCTTGCCTTAGGGCAGCGATAACAGACGCCGCTAATTCAGGGACACTTGTTCCCACTGCGATGATCGTCACAGCGATAACCCTTTGACTGACCCCAAGCTCAACGGCAATAGCTACGGCTCCTTCAACAAGCCATTCACTACCCCAATAGAGGGCAACGGCCCCGATAAGCAGCCAAATAGCTATTTTAAAAGAAGACACCTGGGCTAATGTGCTATCAAGCCCATCAATATCTTCGGTAAGTGCTCGAGGTGTGTTTTTGGTGCGACGGATCAGGAGCACTAAATAAACTATAAGACAGGCAAACAACACGGCCCCTTCGCCGCGACTTAATCCATCACCTTCGATTAAAAAACCTGTGAACAGCAAACTAACAAAGAGCATGGCCGGCCAGTTGAGGCGATAAAAATCACGTTCGATAGCCAATGGTGTGATCAAAGCCGTGATACCGAGCACCAAACCTATATTAGCGATATTGCTGCCGATCACATTGCCCAAAGCAATTGCCCCAAACCCATCCATGGCTGCCGTCAAACTCACGATAAGTTCCGGCGCTGATGTGGCAAAAGAAACCACCGTCAAGCCAATGACCATTTTGGATAAATTAAGTTTGAATGACAGCCCTACGGCAGCGCGGACCAAGAATTCTCCACCCACAACCAATAAGGTTAATCCCAAAAAAAGATAGACGATACTCATGCACTCAATTGAGCCGCTAAGATACAACTTAGGGCGGATTTATTTCCTTTGGATTGTGCGATATTTTGTACCTTTAGACCTATGAAACAACGCGCATTTGTCCTACTCTCCCAGATCAACAAAACGGTATTGCCGAGTTTTACCCAACAGCGTTTGGATCTGGCAAAAGCCAAAAAATGGCAATTGGCCCTCTTGGCTTACCGCTATTGGGTCACCAAAAATGCCTTAAACTAAAAGGTAAATACCGCATCGATTTTGTGCGGTAATAAAGCTGCTCGACCTTGTAGTGCAGCAAGTTCGATCAAAAAATGACAGTGCACCACTTCGCCCCCGAGCTGCTCAATCAATTTTATGGCTGCTTTAGCCGTTCCCCCTGTCGCCAAAACATCATCATGCAATACCACACGAGCCCCAGAAGCAATTGCATCTATATGCATCTCCAAATGATCCTGCCCATATTCCAAGTCATAGGCCACTTGTAAGGTTTGATAAGGCAGTTTGCCCTTTTTACGCACCGGAACAAACCCACAGTTGAGCTTCTGCGCCAAGAGCGGTCCAAAGATAAAACCGCGCGCTTCCACCCCCACGACATAATCTATTGGGCCCTTGATATCCGCCACCATTTGCGTCAAACAGGCCTGGACGGCGCGGGGATCTTGAAGTAAAGGCGTAATATCTTTAAAAGCGATTCCTGGTTTTGGAAAATCAACAACGGTGCGGATCAGTGATGCATATGTTTTCATGTTTTAAAATTAAC
>DGAU01000024.1:12943-14816 GCA_002384055.1 Flavobacteriaceae bacterium UBA4022 | reverse complement strand
TTGAGTGCCCCTTGCGTTATGATGTGTGTTGATCGTAGAGGACACCGCCTGGGAATATCTATGGCCTTAATATTGTTACAACCTAAGCGCAGGACAAATGACGCATAATATTTAGCGTTGCAAGGGGCCTAATGGTTATGTGCAGCATTTCAGTAGGGGTTTTAAAGTGGCCTGAATTCTTTGTGAGGTAACAGAAGCCTAGTCGATCAAGCACTCTAGAAGACACTTCATCATGCGATAAGGTATTTTGGATTCAAGAGTTCATTTAAATCACTAGGGGTTACAAGGTATAACCATCAAGTGTTAATAAACATCAGTCGAAAATTGTCTTGATTTGTTTTTACTCTGACGGATGAGCCCAGGTTATTAATAACAGACCATTTAGAGGCTCAGAGTAATGGAGCACATCATAACATTGTTGATTTGCTGTTTGCTGATCTGATTCTGTTCCACAAAAAGCACTTGCTCACGCTTACGTTCTGCCCTAAGGTAAGTCAGATCGATTGTCATTAGTCCGTAACTATAACCGATACCCATTGATTGCCCGATATAATCACCAACATTACGACTTGTTTTCAGTGGCGATTGCTCATGCCACAATCCACCGCGTAAACGCCAAACATTCCAGCGGTATTCGCCCCCCATTTTAAGCATCGTGGCATTTCTGAAATGCTGCTCTATTTTTTTGTTCTCTGCGGCGTAAAATGTGTAAGATCTTGGACCTAAAGCCGCGTTGGCATAATTTTTTTGTCCATATTCAAGACTGAGCACTCCATGTTGCTTAAAAACATAGGCCAATCCAGCGCCTATTTTACCCGGGGTTCTTAACTGGTAGGTGTCGAAAACATTCAGTATTTCTGGATTGACGGTCGTGACAACATTCTCGTTGTTGATCAAGCGGTTTGTTTGCAGGTATTGAGCGGTTTCTTCTGTGATGTTCCACCATGTTGGTGAGTCATAGGTAAAGCTCAAACGCCAGCGTTTGGGCAACAAATAAATCGCCCCAAGTTGCAACGAAAAACCTTCGCCATTGACCCCCAAGTTATTCTCAAAAACGAGGGCTTGGTTTGTATTATTTGGGTTTAAAGCAAATTCTCTGAACTGTGTTTGGCTTCTGAAATTAAGGGTATGGCTATTGAAATTGATTCCTAAATATAAACTTTGTCCGTACTGGGTCCCTAAATTGAGACTGTATTTCTGGATTTCTCCACGATTATATTCTGTAAAATCCTGCCGTAAACCACCAGGACCGGCAGTTGTATTGTATGCTGTATTTGTCGGGTCTTCGATAAGCGGGTCAATAATATAACCCTGATAGCCCAAAAATGCATTTTGGGCATCAGTCCCTTGAGTTTCTCCAAGATAACGATAAACGGAACTAATGCTTTCTCCCGAATACAACTGCAAGTCACTCAGCGGAATGCCTTGAGCCTGTTCCTGAAAAAAGTTGCCGATAGAGGTCTGGGATACTCCTGAAGTGATGAACTCGCCGGTTAAGTCACTTTGCCGATTGACATTAAAGCCAAATGACACTTTGCGCCAGGGGCTATCAATTTGCGCATTTTCGGCGACCAATACGCCTCCTGCATGGATCAATCCCAAATGATGATCACGGCTGTTGGTTACATCACCAAAATAGGATTGTGCATTATTTTGGGTATTGAGTCCAAATCCAAAAGAGCCTTGACTGTCGAGAAAGACAGCGCTGGCCGCAGGGTTAATACCAATTGAAGAGACGTCACCGCCTAAAGCACTAAAGGCACCGCCCATGGCTTGAACACGGGCAGATCCATTAATATCCAGGAGGCTATAGCGCAGTGCGTCAAGATTATTTTGTGCTGATAAAGGCAGAAAAACCAGGGATAGACAAACA
>DGAU01000024.1:0-12768 GCA_002384055.1 Flavobacteriaceae bacterium UBA4022 | reverse complement strand
ACCACCACCACGACCCGATGAACTGTTTCGGGTTCCTCCTCTAGGGCTTGAGAAACTTTGTGGTCTGGTGCTTGGTGCTGATTGCGTTTGATTTTGACGTACTGCGTTAGTTTTATTTTGTTTTTTAACCTTGATGTTCTGCGGCGGTCTAGGGGTCACCGTATTATTATTAGTAATCGTATTGGTACGGCTTGAAGGGTTGAAGCGTCGCGTAACACCTGTTGTTCGTGTAGTTTGCGATTGAGAGGTGCTTCTATGGTACCGCGTCGGAGCGACTCTGCTACCGGAAGATTCTGATGATCTGTTGGATTGAGCGCCCCTAGCATAACGTCCAGATTGCCCATCAGGCCGTTGTTGTCTTCTTAATAAATCCTGATTCGATCGTCCGCGATGTCCTACGTTGGCATAACTGTAGCCTTGCTGGTACCATTGATTTCCATAGTAATTGTTGTAGGGCCAATAGCCAGGTCCATAAAAATAATAGGGGTTGTAATAAGCAGAAGACCAATTCCAAAAAGGACTCCAGCCCCATGGACTGTTAAAGCCCCAGAAGGGTCTGTTCCAATTATTAAATCCCCAAGGACGGGACCAACCACCAAAATAGTAAGGGTCGTTCCAGCCCGTATTGTAAACATTTATGGTTACATCGGTAGTATTGTTTCCCCAGCCGCCATAAGCTTCTTCTTCCGGCTCTTCAATGATGACGTAACCCTCTTCGTCTATACTTTCATTGGAGCTATAAGCAGAAATGTCTGTGAAGATCAAATCCTCCTCAGGTAGTTCCTCCAATTGAGCCGCTTTCGTGCTGAAATATTGTTGGTAATAATTGTTTTTGCTATTGGGCTGTTCGTCCGAAACAACAGGTGTGGATCCTGCATAAACGCCATCTTTTTCTGGTAAATTTTGATAGGATTGGCATCCGGTCAAGAGAAGCGTTGCGAAACCATAAGCGTAAAATGCCATGGCATTCTTGGTAAAGTGTTTGAAGGTTTGCATATCGGCGTGTTTATAATTGTTGGACATCATAAAAATAAGTAGTTTTGCCTAGACGGAACAACTTTTTTAACATAAAGGCAATTACTGTGCCAACACCAATAAAAATGGCAAAAAATTTAACTTCTCGTGCCGAAGACTACTCTAAGTGGTACAACGAATTGGTCTACAAGGCTGATTTGGCCGAAAATTCGGGCGTACGTGGATGTATGGTCATCAAGCCCTATGGTTATGCCATCTGGGAGATGATGCAGAAGGAGCTCGATAGAATGTTCAAAGAAACCGGACATCAAAACGCTTACTTTCCGCTCTTTATTCCAAAAAGCTATTTCACTAAAGAGGCGAGTCATGTCGATGGTTTTGCTAAGGAGTGTGCCGTTGTGACGCATTATCGATTAAAGGTCGACGAAAATGGAGAGATTGTTGTGGACCCAGATGCTAAATTGGAAGAAGAGTTGATTGTCAGACCAACCTCGGAAACGATCATTTGGGACACCTACCGCAGATGGGTTCAGTCCTATAGAGATTTGCCTCTTTTGATCAATCAATGGGCCAATGTGGTGCGTTGGGAAATGCGTACGCGTCTGTTTTTGAGAACGGCCGAATTTTTATGGCAAGAAGGACATACTGCTCATGCCACCCAGCAAGAGGCCATTGAAGAGGCGGAACAAATGATGAATATCTACGCCACCTTTGCTGAGTCGTTTATGGCGGTCCCTGTAATAAAAGGATTAAAGTCAGAAAACGAACGTTTTGCCGGGGCATTGGAAACCTATTGCATTGAGGCGATGATGCAAGATGGAAAAGCCCTTCAGGCCGGGACCTCGCATTTTTTAGGTCAGAATTTCGCCAAAGCATTTGACGTTAAATTTGCGGATAAGGAAGGAAAGTTGGACTATGTTTGGGCGACCTCATGGGGCGTTTCAACACGGCTTATGGGCGCGCTAATTATGACCCATAGTGATGATAATGGACTGGTTCTTCCGCCTAATTTAGCGCCTGACCAAGTTGTAATAATTCCTATTTACCGAAACGACGAGCAGTATGAGCAAACTGTGGGTAGGGGTAAAGAACTCATGGCTTCATTGCGTCAAAAAGGGATAAGGGTCAAATTAGACCAGCGTGATACCCATAAACCAGGATGGAAATTTAACGAATACGAACTCAAAGGCGTGCCGGTTCGCATTGCTATTGGGCCCAAGGACTTGGAGAATGGTACTCTTGAGGTGGCTCGTCGCGATACCTTGTCAAAAGAAATTGTTTCCGCCGATCAGGTTGTGGCGCACGTCGCGGCCCTACTTGGCGATATTCAAAATAAATTGTTTGACGCCGCCCAACAAATGCAAACAGGTTATACCAGTCATGCAGAAACATATTTAGCGTTTAAGGAAATCATTAAAACCAAAGGTGGTTTTGTTTGGGCGCATTGGGACGGAACACCGGAAACTGAGGAGCGCATCAAAAACGAAACGAAAGCGACCATACGCTGCATTCCATTGGAAGGTCCAATGGAACCCGGAGCGTGCATGGTTACTGGGAAATATTCATTACGTAAGGTCATCTTTGCTAAGGCTTATTAAAAAAAACCGAAAAATAAAATACAATACTTGTCTCGTTTAAAAAATGTTGTATTTTTGCATCCGAATTTTGGCACAACGGCCCGTTCGTCTATCGGTTAGGACGCCAGGTTTTCATCCTGGTAAGGGGAGTTCGATTCTCCCACGGGCTACAATTAATTAGAAAAAATATTATGGCAAATCATAAATCAGCATTAAAACGCATCAGAAGTAACGAAGTTAAGCGTGTTTCTAACCGTTATAAGCACAAAACTGCGCGTAACGCAATGAAAAAATTACGTGACTTGACGGACAAGAAAGAAGCTGAGAAGTTGCTTCCTGAAGTGTCATCTATGCTTGATAAATTAGCAAAGAAAAATATTATTCATGCCAATAAGGCGGCCAATTTAAAGTCAGGTCTTAAAAAGCACGTCGCGGCACTTTAACGTACGTTACGATCTAATTAAAGACTCTTCTCAATTATGGGGAGAGTTTTTTTATGCTGTTTATTCAGGTAAAAACATGCTGATGTCCCCATTATGCTTGGCCAAGTCTCGAACAATAGTTGACGATATATGTGTTAGTGCGGGGTCACTAGCAAAAAACACGGTATCTATCCCGGAGAGGGCTCGATTGGTTTGTGCAATTGGTTGTTCATAACTAAAATCCTTACTGCTGCGCAAACCGCGCAATATATGGGTCGCTTTTTTTGCTTCGCAGTAACCCATGGTGAGTCCCTTATAGGTGTCTACCGTCACGTTGGGGTGATCACAAAATAACGCTTCGATCAATTGCTTTCTTTTGTCAAGAGCCCACATAGGAGCTTTCTCGGTATTGGTTCCAATGGCAATGATTATGGTGTCAAACACTTCTAATCCTCGCAATACAATGGAGAGATGGCCTTTGGTGAATGGGTCAAAAGTTCCTGGGAAAATAGCTCGTTTCATAATTTTGTTCTTTGGTGTCTCGACAGGGCATCATCGATGAGTTGGTCGAAAAAGGTGCTCAAGGTCATACCCGCATATCGGACTTGTTTGGGGACAAGACTTTCTTGCGATAATCCTGGATTTGAATTGGTTTCAATAAAATAGGGGTATCCATTCTCTAAAATAAAATCGGTCCGGCTGACTCCGGTCATTTTTAAAGCCTCAAATATGCGTTTGGCTGCCATTTGCACCGCACTGGTTTCTTCTGAGGTAATTCTTGCAGGGGTGATTTCACTTGATTTCCCGTGGTACTTCGCTTCGAAATCAAAAAAGTCATTCTCGGAAACAATTTCCGTGGGTGTCAAGACATGGACCTGATCTGCATAAAGGTAAGCACCAACAGAGACCTCTGTCCCAACTAGCGCGCGCTCTATAAGGATTTCTGAATCTTCTAGAAACGCCTTGTCCAACGCCGTTGCGAATTCATCTTTGCTGGCGACACGGCTAATGCCATAACTCGATCCCGAGCGGTTAGGTTTGATAAAAAAGGGTAAGCCTAATTTGGTTTTAATGTGTTCGAAAGAAACAGCATCGCCTTGGTTGATATAAATTGATTCAGCGCATCTAATGCCAAAGCTTTTGAGTACAGAGAGACAATCCCGTTTGTTGAAGGTGAGGGCAGCCGCATAAAAGTGCGTGCTGGTTTGTGGTATTTTGGCTAAGTCGCAGAGTGCCGCGATGTATCCGTTTTCGCCAGGTGCCCCATGAATCGTATTGAAAACAACATCGGGTTGAATGGCTTCGTGTCCATTAAAAAAGCTAAAATTACCCATGGAAACTTCTTGCCTTTTGCCGTCACCAGAGGTGTAACTCCACGCTTGTTGGGTCACATGAATGGGATAAATCTCATAACGATTGGGATCCAGGGCGTCACAGACGACTGCGCCACTTTTCATGGAAATGGCATGTTCGCTCGAATATCCACCCATGGCCACCGCTACTTTGATTTTTTTCATAACGCTTTACTCTATTTAAAAAGACAAAATTATTACTTCCCGCACTAAACTTACTAAATTTAGGTTTAGTATTTTTGTAAATTGACAATATCCTTCTATGCGTTTCACTCAGTTTTTATTTTCACGCACGTTTTTAAAACAGCTGCTCTACATAGTGCTATTTTTGACGGTTATTGCTGTTGGGCTTCTTTTTTGGCTCAACAAAGACACGAATCATGGGCAGGAGATTGAGGTGCCCAATCTTGCCCGCTTAACTTTAGAAGAGGCTCAGTTGGTCTTAACAGAGCATCAGTTAAATATAGCCATACTGGATACCACCAATTTTAACCCTAGTTTTCCAATTGCGACCGTGATTGAGCAGATCCCTGTGGCAGGGGCAATGGTTAAGCAGGACCGTAAAATATATTTGTCCATTAATCGGTCGGGCTATAAGATGATGGAAGTGCCCTATGTTATCGGTAAGACCTTGAGGCAGGCTAAGCCAGCACTTCGTGCTGGGGGGTTTGCTGTAGGGAAAATCGTTTATAAAAAATACATTGCCAAGGATGAGGTACTTGTCATGTCCTACAAGGGACGTTCTTTAGGTCAAGGCGCAAAGCTACCCAAAACAACCACGATTGATTTAATTGTGGGTGATGGTGCGGGTGGCCTCAATATAGAAGAGCTTGATCCAGATTCTGAGTATCTTAAGGCAAATCAACGCAATGACACGACAAACAAAAATGAATGAAGCCCCAGAATTACCGAGCGAAGGTCAAGATGATCTTTATGAACATTTTCGATTTGTCGCCGACAAAGGGCAGCAGCCGCTGCGTGTCGACAAGTATTTAATGAATAGAATAGAAAACGCTACTCGAAACAAAATCCAAAAGGCGGCGAAAGACGGCAACATATATGTTAATACTGTTCCGGTTAAATCCAATTACAAGGTCAAAGGCCTCGATGTGGTGACCGTCTTGTTTGAGCATCCACCCTACGAATTTTTGTTAACCCCCGAAGACCTTCCCATAGATATCGTTTATGAAGATGATCAGGTTGTTGTTGTTAATAAAGAAGCCGGTATGGTTGTTCATCCAGGTCATGGAAATTATAGCGGGACCTTAATTAACGCCTTGGCCTATCATTTTGAAAACTTACCGAATAATTCCAGTCAACGACCAGGTTTGGTACACCGCATAGACAAAGATACCAGTGGACTTTTGGTGATTGCCAAAACCGAAGAAGCTATGACACATTTGTCTAAACAGTTTTTCAACAAAACCACACAAAGAAAATATGTGGCTTTGGCCTGGGGGCAATTGGAGGAGTCTAAAGGAACCATTGCCGGTCACATTGGGCGCCATCCAAAAAACAGATTACAAAACACGGTCTTTCTCGATGAGGATGCGGACCAAAAGGGCAAGCCCGCCGTCACGCATTACGAAATTATTGAGCGACTGGGGTATGTGACCTTAGTGTCTTGTCAATTAGAAACAGGGCGTACCCATCAGATTAGGGTGCACATGAAGCATATCGGTCACACGTTGTTTAATGATGCCCGATATGGGGGTGATGCCATTCTCAAAGGAACGCACTTCACCAAATACAAACAATTCGTCGATAACTGCTTTAAAATATTGCCCAGACAGGCTTTACATGCAAAAACCCTTGGTTTTGTGCATCCAACTACTGAGCAGTTTATGTCGTTTGAAGCACCATTGCCTAGCGATATGGAAACCTGTATTGAGAAGTGGCGCAGTTATGCACAGCACGCCACGATATAACTTGCGCTTATAGAAGAATTATTCTTTTAGATTATAGCGGTGCAGAGCTGTCTAAAATTTTAATATTTTTAGCTTATGAAAATACTGTTATCTCCAGCCAAATCAATGGACTTTGAAGGGCCTTGTCCCGAAGTGACGGCGACCAGACCAAAGTTCCTGAATCAAGCCGCACAAATCAATGAGCAATTGCGTGATAAATCGCCCAATGACTTGAGCGCTTTGATGAAAATATCACCAGCCTTGGCCGAATTGAATTACCAAAGAAATCAATCCTGGTCCAAAACCCACAACAAGCGTAATTCGCGTCCCGCCATCTTTGCGTTTACCGGAGAGGTTTATCGTGGGTTTTCAGTCAAAACTTTAGATTCGAGTCGGTTTAGTCTCATGCAGGATACCTTGCGGATTTTGTCCGGGCAATATGGGCTGTTGCGGCCCTTTGACGCGCTGCAACCGTATCGATTAGAAATGGGTACAACGATGCCCGTTGGCGGCGAAAAAGACCTCTACAAGTTTTGGGGCCAGACCATTACAGATGTGCTAAAATCCCAGATGTCACAGGGTGAAATTCTCCTGAATTTGGCCAGTAATGAGTATGCGAAAAGCGTGTTATTTGGGGAAATAGCAAATCCAATAGTGACGCCGGTCTTTAAGGAGTTTAAAAATGGCCAATATCAGATAGTCAGCGTCTATGCTAAGCATGCCCGCGGACTTATGGCTCGGTATGTTATTGACCACAATATCAAAAATATAGATGGTCTTAAGGCGTTCAATTATGCCGATTATAACTTTAGTGGTGAGCTGTCAAATGAAAACGATTTGGTTTTCACTCGTTAAACGGAAGTAAAAAATCGATAAGCGGTTTTATTTTCTATCCAACGGATTTTTTTTGTATTTATTCTCTGAAAAGTGTGTTAGTTTTTTTTCTTTTTCTTTATCTTGGTCTGCTAATAACTAATCTTATTTGACTTATGAAAAAAATTATTTTACTTCTTATGAGTGTTTTTTGGTTTTCAGGGTTTTCTCTGCAGGCGCAAACAACACTAACTGGTGGTTCTGGAGCAATCCCAGACAACCAATGCCCAGCGCTTACCCCGTTTTCGGCGACTATGGCCGAATCAGGTGCCGTAGGAACTGATTGGGAAATTCAAAATGTAACCTTAGACATCACTCATACGTGGGATGGTGACCTTTACATTCAGCTCGATAGCCCTACTGGTGAAACCCTTGTTTTATCTGATAGTAACGGAGGTTCTCAAAACAACTACACCAATACTGTTTTTGTTGACGGTGCGCCATCAATTACAACTGGTTCAGCTCCTTTTACTGGAACATTCTCTCCTGAAGGCGGTACATTTGCTGATGCCTTTGCTGGTGTTGAAGTGAACGGAGATTGGTCTCTACAAATTTGTGATAGTGCTGGTGGAGATCTTGGCGCTTTAAACTCTTGGAGTATTACGTTCTTAGAATTAGTTGGTGACCCACCATTAATTCAATGTCCTTCTAATGTCCTTGTAACTAACGATGCGGGACAATGTGGTGCTATTGTTAATTTTGCCGATGCGGTTGCTATTGACCCTGATGGTGATTTAGATACTGTTGTCCAGATTTCTGGATTAGCTACAGGATCAGAATTTCCTGTGGGAGTTAACACTGTTGTGTTTAGAGCAACTGATTTAGCTGGTAATTCTTCAGAATGTTCTTTTACTATTACTGTAGAAGATAACGAATTTCCAGTTATTGAATGTCTTTCAGAATATACTGTAGAACTTGGTACTGATGGAACATATACTATTGACCCAGTAGAATTGCTTGCTAGTTTCAGTGACAACTGTGGTAGCTTAACTTATACTGTAGATGGTGCGCTAGTTCCAGTGGCAGGTTCATTAGAAACAGCCTATGCTGGTGGAAATGGTGGAGCTGATGGAGGCGTGGTTTATTTTGACGTGAATGCTTTAGCTTCAGTAACGCTTCAAAGCTTAGGAATGCACATTCAAGATGCAGGTACTTTTACTGTAGATGTTTATGTAATTCCGGGCGGAAGCTATGTTGGAAATACGACAAATCCAGGTGCATGGACCTTGGTTTCGACTGGATCAGGAGAATCCAATTTAACGGGAACTCCTTCAGAGGCAATTTTGGCCACTCCAGTTGTGCTTAACGCTGGCAATACCTACGGTATGGCACTAGTTCTCGATGCTGCCCACAGTCACCGATATACAAATGGTAATGGCTCAAATCAGTTTGTCAGTAATGATGATTTAGAAATGACTTTGGGAGCAGGGCAGAACACGCCATTCTCAAGTGCTGCATTTTCACCCCGTGTATTTAATGGTTCATTGAATTATGAGAAACTCATAGTTGGGGGCAATCAAGATACTTTATTAGAGTGTTCAGATATTGGAGTGGTAGGCATGTCTGTTACCGCAACTGATGCGGCAGGTAATAGTGTCACATGTAGTACACTTATTACTGTTCAGGATACAACTGCTCCAGAGATCATTTGTGCTGGACAGCCATTAGCAGGAGATATCCTAGAAGACTTTGAGTCAGGATCATTGCCAAATGGTTGGACTAATACTGCCCTTCGAGGCACGGATCTATGGATCTTTAATACGGGCGCCATTCCCGGTACTGGTGGTGGCTTCCCAACTCTTGCAGCGACTTTCGATGATGATGCTACTGGTCCAGGTACAGACAATGCAGTTCAGTTGACCTCACCAGTATATGACTTAGCTGGTGTTCAAGAGGCAGCCTTATCGTTTGATTATGCTTATAATTACCTCGGCGGAAATGAGTTCTTCTCGGTTGAAGTATTTAACGGTACAGACTGGGTAGAGATCTTACGTTTACTAGAAGATCATGCGCCCACCAATACAGGTGCGCTAGACATGCTTCCGTACGCTAATGCCAATTTCCAAGTACGCTATACCTATGATGATGGTGGGTCTGCATGGATGTGGGGTGTCGGAATTGACAACTTTCATTTGACATACTTTGCGCCAAGCACAACTGTACAAGTTGTTCTTGATGCTAATGGATTAGCTAACTACGATGCAAGTGATTTAATTGCAAGTGTTGTAGAGGGCTGTGACTATACAGTAACTGTTGAAGCTCCAGGAGTAGGTTCTGGTGATTTGTCAACATTGTTTGCTGGAGGTAATGGTGGAAATGTTGGAGGAGCTGTTTATTTTGACGTCACAGCAATTGCGGATGTTTCATTAAACGCCTTAGATCTTCATACTGGCGAAACTGGTGCATTTACTGTTGAAGTTTATGCGATTCCTGATGGAACTTATATCGGTAACGAGAATAATGCCGGTGCATGGACTCTAGTTGCTACGGGTAGTGGTGATGGACAGGGTGCCGGAACACCATCTTTCGCGACCTTGGATACAGCGGTTTCCTTAACCGCTGGAACTACTTATGGTATGGCTCTAGTCTTAAGTGCAGATCATGGCCATGATTACACTAATGGTGATGGTACCAACCAGAACTATGCGAATGATGAACTTTCTTTCTCAGGAGGATCTGCAACTAACGTGCCCTTCACAGGAAGCATCTTTGGCCCACGAGTATTTAATGGTAGTTTCTACTATGACTATTCGGCAACGACTTCCCTTGAAAACTTTGATTTTGATTGTTCTTATTTAGGACTCAATTATATTGAGGTTACTGTCACAGATTCTAGCGGCAATGTTTCAACTTGTACCAGTGCTGTAGAAGTAATTGATGACATGGATCCAATTTTGGTTTGTCAAGATGCGACGGTTTCTTTAGACGAAAACGGTATGGCAGAGGTGCTTCCTGAGTACTTCATCGATGCTGCAGCCTCATTCGATAATTGTGGTATTACGATCACTGCGGTAGATGTTACTGATGTGACTTGTGCTGATATTGGCGCTTCAATTACCGTAACGGTATTTGTGAGCGACAGTAGTGGTAACATTGCTTCTTGTCAAGCGGTTATGACCGTTGTTGATGATATGGGACCAATTCTTGAAAATTGTCCTGCGGACATGACCGTTGATCCAGGTACTGTAGACTTGTTCTACGAGGTTCCAGATTACACGGCTGGTGTTACGGCTACAGACAACTGTACGGACCCTGTGGGAGCAATCACTCAGGACCCAGTTGCGGGTACATTATTACCTGATGGTGTTTACACTGTGACGTTATCTGCTACAGATAACGAAGGTAATGTAGGTACTTGTAGTTTTGAATTGACCGTTGAGAGCCAGTTAGGTGTTGCGAGCAACCAATTAGATAATGGTGTTGCGATCTATCCTAACCCAGCGCGTAATGTGATGAACATTGGCAACAGTACAAACATTCAATTAGAGCGCGCTGCGATTTACGACATCAATGGTCGTTTGATCCAGACGGTTGACTTGAGTGCGATGAGTACTGAAGCTAGCGTTAATGTAGCGCACTTAGCCTCTGGAGTGTACATGGTACAACTACAGGCTGAGAATGGCCAAGCCATCAAGCGTTTAGTTAAAGAATAAGTTAGATTAGATATAGTTGAAAAGGGCCTGCTTCATCGAAGCAGGCTTTTTTTTTATGGCCTAAAGTCAGTTAGAGAAGATAGCAACCGCCTATAGGGCGTGCGCTATGTTTTGACTCACTGGCCAATGGTGTGTAGCGATCGCAAGGGCCGGATTAACTTACGAGCCATTGGCGCAACATCTGTTTGCCATGCGGTGTCAGAAGACTTTCTGGATGGAATTGAATACCGGTTATAGGGTGCAGGGTATGGCGTAGGGCCATAATGTTGCCTTGTTCATCAATAGCCGTGATCTTAAGGTCATCTGATAGGCCCATAGGACCAACAATCCACGAGTGGTAACGCCCTACTATAAGCGCTTGAGGTAGATTTTGGAACATAGGCTCTTGATCATCTAACACGGTCATGGTTGTTCCAATGCCATGAGTTACCTGCTTGAGTTGTATTAATTGTGCGCCAAAGACTTCTGCCATAGCTTGATGACCCAAGCAAACACCCAGTATTGGTATTTTGTTGTGCCACTGACGAATCAGTGTCATGAGCTGACCAGCATCTTGGGGCAGTCCAGGACCCGGTGATAAAATGATTTTGTCGTAACGGTCAAGGCTTGTGAGGTCTAACACATCGTTGCGTGCTACGGAGACATGAAAGCCCTCCGCTTCCACATAGTGAACCAGATTGTAGGTAAAACTATCATAATTATCAACGATTAAAATATGCTTCATGCGCGTCGCGGTTCTGGCTAGATTAACACTTGCAAACTTAATCATCTTCTGTAAGTTGGCGTAAATATCTTCGTATAAAGCAGTTTTCTGTTTCTATTATTTCAATTGATACCATAAAAAAAGCCCTGTTTACAGGGCTTTTTTTATAAATGAGTAAAACACTTACATGACGAGCTTGGCATTGATTTCGAAATCATCACTGATCGCTTTATCTCCTAAGTTGTCGAAAAAGCTTCCTGAACCATAACGAATGCCAAACAACGTTCGGTTTATAGTTAAGCTTGCTGTAGCAATTTGCTCCTTGATACCTAGATCAAATGTAATGGGTTCTGAGACTCCTTTGATGGTGATAGTACCAGTGACGGTATAGAGGCCGCCATTTCTCTTGGCGCTTGAAATGACTAAGTTCGCCGTTGGGTGATTGGCAACACCGAAGAAGTCATCAGATTTAAGATGTCCCTCTAAACTGGCTTTAGAATCTCCCTTAAGGTCGAGGACAATAATTGATGTCATGTCGATAGTGATGGAGCCACCGACTAATTCTGCGCCATCCATTATAAGATGACCTTCTTGCAGGTTGATATTCCCGGAGTGTTTACCAGTAACTTTAGTCGCTGTCCAATTGATTGAGCTGTCTTTGATGACTTTGGTCTCGGCGTTTTGAGCGAAGGCGCCAGTTAAGGTTAACATAAAAGATAATAAGGTAATGGATAATATTTTTTTCATGATTAATGGTTTTGAGTTAAACGTTATTTTTGGTTCTTAATTTATCTAAGAGCTGATTGATTTGCTCTATTTCTTTCAAGGTAAGTCCTTGCAATAGTTGTGTGTTGGTTTGCTCCACAAGGGGATCTAATTGTTCTAGCAAAGCGAGTCCTTGGCCCGTGATAAAGATCTCTATTTTACGCCGGTTTTGATGGCATGTTTGGCGCGTCACCCAGTTCTTTGAAATGAGTTTGTCGATCAGCCTAGAGGTATTACTGTTTTTGTCAATCATTCTCTGCTGAATCGTGCCTAGTTGGGCTGGCACACCTTTTTGACCGCGTAGAATACGTAATACATTAAATTGTTGTGCGGTTAAATCAAATGCTTTGAACGTGTTGGCGCTGAGTTCTTCAATATGGCGGGATGTATACATAACATTAATCACCGCACGAGCGCAAGGAGATAGTGGTTTGCTATTTTGTATAATGGATTCAATATTCATTATTGTATGTACAACATTTGTATGTACAAATATAATAATAAATTGATGAAGGGCACTGGGATTGATATATTTTTATGA
>DGAU01000008.1 GCA_002384055.1 Flavobacteriaceae bacterium UBA4022 | reverse complement strand
CCAGGGACTGGAGGGGCATGTACTGTCACAAAAACACTCACCACATCAAAACAACTCAAGTCATCAAAGTTGACCAATCGTGCGTAAATCAATTCCCCAGGTACCGGAACATTATAAGGTACTGGAAGTATGTTAGTGCCTGCTGCTGCTTCTGCAGGATCATTATGGTAGGTAATCAAATAATCTGCCGCCAATTCACCATCCAAAACTTCTGCATCAAAACTTAATGGCAGGTCCACAGGTTCTGAACCGTTATTGTCGTTATCGCAAAACGCTATAGACTCTGGCGTACCTGCAATGACACGAGTAAAGAAAATTTTGAATTGCGCCAAATCAAAGCACAAACCATCGGTACGTTCCACGCGAGCAAAGATCGTTTGCGGAGAGGGTTGTGTAATAAAATAGCCTGTTGGCACACCAATTTCATTGGTGTCATCTTGACTGTCCAACAAGGTCTCGTAGTATTTTACGAAAAAGTCATCAGGGTCTTGTGCCCCTAATAGAAAAGGATCGTTCTGTGTGAGGTCGAAACTTCCACTGGTTGCTCCATCGTTACACTTAAATAAATCAGGCGCGGGAAAAGCCTCTGCCGGTGTATTAAAGATAACTTCTATAGTATCGGTAATAAAACACGGCCCCTCAAAGCCTTCAACGGTATAAAAACCATTAGTTGTCACATCAATACTTGAGCCCGTCTGACCCGGAATGGAATTTCCATCTTTGTACCATTGCCAGGTAAATAGCGGAGAGGAAACACCCGTGTCGATGGTAACCACAAGCCCCTCACAACTCTCCATGTTACCCCCAAGACTAAAGGGTTGTGTGGTATCAATCAACAACTCATCGGAATTGTTGGTTTCATCAATTTCTAATACTGAATTTGCCGGATCAATTACAGCCACCAATAGAAATTGAGGCGGGGTACCGACCAAGTTCAAAATTGTGTTACCTGATTCAGAGCCATTGACTGGAATGTCCGCAACAGTAAATACGGTGTCCAAATAATTTAACGCCCCACCACCGACATTTTGCCAGTAGAAATCAATACGTGTGCCTGACGACAAAGCACTTGTCGATTCCAGATTATAAGCGGTATAATCCACAAACAAGTTCTGCCCATTGTCACAGATCACATCTAAGCCATCAATAGATATAGCGGCATCAGGGATTTCTGAGTTTACTGCGGTAATGATATTATTGACGATCACAAGATCCTGACCAGAGGTCAATGAAATATCCACTTGGGTATCTCCGGGCTGAACGATCCCTTGAAGGTCATAATAATCCAAATCCATGTTCCAAAGGGTGTTGGAATTGGTATAACTGTTCGTTCCATTAAAGGCATTATTCCCAGGATTTAAAGGAGGATTGGCAATGAGTATTGTATTAATTGTAAGTGTTTCCTGATTGGCAAGAGCAGCATCTCCCTCCCAAGCCAAAAACCCAATTTTAGCTAAATCATCAGTCGCGACGTCTATGCCTGTTAATGTGATGTCCAGAGAAAAATTACCGGCGCCTACGTAGTCAAATCCATCAAACAAACTGATTTGATTCTGAGGCAAAGTCGGCTCTCCGTATATGATATAAATCATCCAACCCCCATAATTAGTGGTGTTTCCGCATGGAATCGTCCCTAAATAATCCGAAAATGTAAAGGTGCCATTCCCATTGGCGGCCACAATACTGGTCACATCCGCATAGTGAGCATTGAACAACCCAAAACTGTTATTGAGTGTAAAGGTTCGTGACGCCGTTACTGAAGAACCATTCAAACTAACCGTGTCATCTGCTGGACCGGAAGCCGACCAATACATATGGGCCTGAAAAAAAGTTTGCGTTGGACCGAGATTCAGTGTTGCTGAACTTTGTGGCAATAACACACAAGGGTTTGGATTGCTAGAAGCATTGAGGGTATTCCCTATAGCAGTAAAATCATACTTACCAAGTATTTGCGGCACTGTTCGCGTTAGCGGTACTTGAGCATTTACGATAAACGAAAGCGAAAATATAAGGAGTTGAAAAAACTTTTTCATGAAGATTCTTTAGATGGCGTAAATTAAATAAATTTTAGCAGACCTTAATAAATAATAGGGTTAAAATGGACCACAATTTTTCGTAAGAATCGCCTTATGTGTATCTTTGTTTTTTAAACGGTATATTCCATTACAACGCTTATATGAAATTACAAAATCAATTAAATGATACTGAGCACATTGGAGGAGATCACATAGGAACTTCAGCACAGACTCCCCTCAGAGCAGATGCCTTTGAAAAGAGTGACGAAGAAAAAATGGCCCTCATCGAAAATGACGTGCGCCATATCCTGGAAACACTCGGTATGGATCTGACGGATGACAGCCTCAGAGGCACCCCCAGACGCGTGGCGAAGATGTTTGTTAAAGAACTTTTTTCTGGGTTACACCCTGATCTAAAACCAAAAGCGTCAACCTTTGACAACAAATACAAATACGGAGAGATGTTGGTTGAAAAAAACATCACCCTTTATTCTACCTGCGAACACCACTTGCTCCCTATCATGGGTAAAGCACATATTGCCTATATATCCAACGGTACCGTTGTGGGCTTGTCCAAGATGAATCGTATCGTGGACTATTTTGCGAAACGGCCCCAAGTTCAGGAGCGTCTGACCATGCAAATCGTTGCTGAATTACAAAATATTTTGAACACTCAAGATGTCGCTTGCGTCATTGATGCTAAGCACCTCTGCGTGAACTCCCGAGGAATTCGAGACATTGACAGCAGTACCGTTACCAGCGAATTTGGCGGTCGGTTCAAAGAAAATAATACCAAACAAGAATTTCTTGAATATATAAAATTGCCGACATCATTCTAAACTTGACTGAAGGACTATGCGACCAGAAGCAAAATATCTTCAATTATACAACTCATTAACCAAACAAAAGGAGGTCTTCACTCCTTTGACCGAAGGTTTCGTGGGTATGTATGTTTGTGGCCCAACGGTTTATAACCATGTGCACTTAGGGAATTGCCGCACATTTTTATCGTTTGATTTGGTTTATCGCTACCTCCAACATTTAGGTTATAAGGTCCGCTATGTGCGGAACATTACCGATGCAGGACACTTAGAAAATGATACTGATTCTGGCGAGGACCGTATCGCCAAAAAAGCCCGGCTAGAGTCCATTGAACCTATGGAGGTTGTGCAACGTTATACGGTCGATTTTCACCAGGTTATGGCCCAATTTAATGCCCTACCTCCGAGCATTGAACCCACTGCTACTGGGCATATTATAGAACAAATAGAGCTTATACATCAAATTCTTGATGCCGGTTATGCTTACATCACCAATGGCTCCGTTTACTTTGATGTGGTTCGCTTTAACCAAGACCAAACTTACGGTAAGCTCAGTGGACGTAAACTCGAGGACATGATTGCCAATACACGAGAACTTGCGGCCCAAAGCGAGAAAAAAAATCCTCAAGATTTTGCCCTCTGGAAAAAGGCAGAACCTAAGCACATCATGCGTTGGCCATCCCCTTGGAGTGATGGCTTCCCCGGTTGGCATCTCGAGTGTACGGCCATGAGTACTAAATACCTTGGGACGCAGTTTGATATTCACGGTGGTGGAATGGACCTCAAATTTCCGCACCACGAATGTGAAATAGCCCAGGCCGAAGCCTGCAACAAAATCAGTCCTGTGCAGTTTTGGATGCACGCCAATATGCTTACCCTTAACGGTAAAAAAATGGCGAAATCTACAGGAAATCATATCCTGCCCGGAGAACTCTTTTCTGGTGACAACAATTTGATGACTCAGGCCATCAGTCCAGCTGTCGCGAAGTTTTTTATGTATCAGGCCCATTACCGCAGCATTTTAGACTTTTCAAACGATGCCTTAGTCGCGAGCGAAAAAGGTTTTTACCGCCTGATGGATGCCGTAAGCCTTATCGATAATATCGAACCCGGAAACCATTCAGATGTTGATGTGTCTTCTTGGCGCCAATCGTGTTATGACGCCATGAACGACGACTTCAATAGCCCGATTTTGATCGCGCAGTTATTCGAAGGCGCTAAATACATCAACACACTGGCTGACGGAACAATCCAACTGACCCAAGAAGATCTTGGCTTATTGGGCAGCACCCTTAAGTCGTTTCTATTTGACGTTCTTGGATTGACCCCTCCAGAAGATAGCAACCAAAAACATGATCACTTGAAGCGTGCCATGGATTTGTTGATTGACCTGCGCAAATCAGCACGGGATAATAAAGATTTTGCCACAAGTGATGCCATTAGAGATCGCCTGCTAGAAGCGGGTATTCAGCTCAAAGATGGCAAAGACGGCACTAGCTTTTCACTCAAAAATCCAAATTCGTGAAATGGTTGATTTGGCCATTTTTAGGGCTCATTAAGGTCTATCAATATGTCATTTCACCACTAACCCCGTCAACCTGTCGCTTCTCCCCGACCTGTTCACATTATGCTCAGCAGGCCTTAATAACCCATGGATTATTTTGCGGTGGATGGCTGGCCATCAAACGCATTGCACACTGTCACCCCTGGGGCGGCAGCGGACACGACCCGGTTCCTGAGAAAAACAAAAAATAATCGGTATCGCTCAGGTGAACCCTTGGAGTTTTTTATATTTACCTCAAAATTCAATCATGCTAACATTCCTCTCTGTCACTTGGGCTCCTTCTGAAGGGCTTAATCTTGGTTTTTACACCATTCAGTACTACAGTCTTATGTTTGTCATGGCTTTTACACTCGGATGGTACATCATGAAGCGCATTTTCAACCGGGAAAAAATCGCTATTGAAAAATTAGACAGTCTGTTTGTCTATATGGTCTTGGCAATCCTTATCGGGGCCCGTTTGGGTCATGTGGTTTTTTATCAGCCCGAGCTGTTCAAAGAAGACTTTTTCTCTGTCTTTTTGCCCTTTAAGTTTACGGGGGGATTCGCCTTTACAGGATTTCGAGGGCTCGCCAGTCACGGCGCTGCCATCGGTATCATCATATCGATGTATCTCTATCAAAAAAATGTGCTCAACCAGAGCCTCTTGTGGCTGTTTGACCGCATTGTGATCCCGGTAGCTCTTGGCGCCGTATTGGTGCGCTTTGGCAATTTCATGAATTCAGAAATTGTAGGCCACGCAACGGGAACTGACTACGGGGTCATTTTTGCCAACAACGGAGAAAATTTTGCGCGGCACCCGGCTCAACTTTACGAAGCCGCCGGTTATATCATCACCTTTATCATACTCTGGTGGACCTATTGGAATACCGAGAAACGCCAGCAATCAGGTTACCTTTTTGGCTTATTTCTCATCCTCTTGTGGAGCATACGATTTGTCGTTGAGTACTTCAAGAAAAGCCAGGGCGGATTCGAAAGCTCGTTTGGCAACACCCTAACTACCGGCCAGTGGCTGAGTATTCCTTTCATCATTGGAGGTATTTACTTGGTCTATCGCAGTATACCAAAAAAAGTAATTTAATATGAAGAAAATCATGAGATCTATTGCAGCAATGTGTCTCGCACTTGCCTTAGTGAGTTGTGGCGGCAAGAAAGAAGAAAAGATCCTGACCCGTTCGATTGAATTCAATAAGGAAGGCGAATTGACCCTCACAAGAATTCCAACCGACTCCCTTATAGTCACTCTAGACATAGAAATCGCCGAAGACAACTACGCCACACAAACAGGTCTCATGTATCGTGCTTCTATGGAAAATCATCAGGCCATGCTTTTTATTTTCCCAAAAGAATCACCGCTGAGTTTCCATATGAAGAATACACAATTCCCTTTGGATCTCATCTTTTTAAATGAAGACCTGAAAATTGTCAACGTGCACCGCGATGCGCAACCTTATGACCAAACCCCTTTATCCTCAGGCAAGCCTGCCAAATATGTTCTTGAGGTCAATGCAGGCCTCGTGGCGCAATGGAAATTACTGCCCATAGATCAAGCGGCATTTAACCGACTACCCATCGAATAACTTTTTTGACAAGACAAAAAAAGCCCACTCATTTGAGTGGGCTTTTTCATTTCTTATAAGCTTACTTTATTGCTCTTCTTCTTCTTTTTTGTCGGCTAAATCAATTCCGCGTTTCTTGACCGTATCAAAGAACACAGGAGTTGCTATAAACAATGAAGAATACGTACCAACAATTACACCAACCATCAAGGCGAAGATCAATCCACGAATGGATTCTGCCCCTAGCATGAATATGGTGAGTAACACGATCAAGGTCGTTAATGACGTATTTAAAGTACGGCTCAAAGTACTATTGAGTGCCGAGTCAATGACGGTATTCATCTTCCAAGAACTATGCTCGTTGAAAAACTCACGAATTCTATCAAAAACAACCACGGTATCATTTAATGAATATCCGATCACGGTAAGGATTGCCGCAATAAACGCTTGATCAATCTCCATGTTAAAAGGCATGAAACGGTAGGTCAATGAGAACACCCCTAGCACGATCAAGACATCATGGAACACTGCCGCAACAGCACCCAGACTGAATTGCCATCTTCTGAATCGCAACAAGATATATAAAAACACCACAACGAGTGAACCTAATACAGCCCAAAACGATGAAGACTTGATGTCATCAGCAATGGTAGGACTCACTTTGTAATATTCCATACGTCCTGCAATTTTGTTGTCATCGTCGGTAATAAAACCTTCATAATCCATGCCCTCTGGCAAGTGATTTCCAAGGGCGCTGAAAAGCATTTGCTCGATTTCAACATCGACATCAGCTCCTGTTTCATCAACTTTATATTTGGTTGAAATCTTTAATTGATTATTCCCGCCATACGTTTTTGCTTCGGCGCTTTCGAAAACAGCAATAAGATCATTCTGAACCTCTAATGCATTCACATCACGATCAAAACGCACCGTGTAGGTCCGTCCTCCAACAAAGTCAATACCTTGGTTAAGTCCATTGGTCAATAACGAACCAATACTTACTACCAAAAGAACCCCTGAGAAGACATATGCCATTTTGCGTTTTGAAAGGAAACCAATGGCCACGTTCTTGAATAAATTCTTGGTTAAAGATGTTGAACAAGTCAAAGATTTACCGTTGACTGTATACTTATCTATAAAGAGACGCGTCACAAAAATCGCTGTAAATAAAGAGGTACAAATACCAATGAGCAAGGTGGTGGCGAATCCTTGGATAGGCCCTGTCCCGAAGACTAATAATATGAGTCCTGTAAGTCCTGTAGTGATGTTCGCATCTAAGATAGAAGACAAGGCATTGCTGAACCCGTCATTGATGGAATCCCGCTGGGATTTCCCTTTGGCTAATTCCTCTCGTATACGCTCAAATATAAGTACGTTCGCATCGACAGACATACCAATGGTCAATACAATACCTGCAATTCCAGGTAAAGTCAATACCGCGCCCAATCCGGCTAAAATACCAAAGATGAATAAGATGTTGACCACCAAGGCTACGTTGGCAAAAATACCAGCCTTTCCGTAATACAATATCATCCATAGGAGCACAATGCTCAAAGCGATAATGAAAGATAAGACCCCACTATCGATGGCCTCTTGACCTAAGGTCGGCCCCACCACTTCTGCTTGAATAATATCCGCAGAGGCCGGTAATTTACCCGCGCGCAATACATTGGATAAATCTTGTGCTTCTGGAATTGTAAAGTCTCCTGTAATCTCACTACGGCCGCCTGAAATTTTACCAGAGCTTACCCCTGGTGCTGAATAAACAATATCATCCAAAACAACCGCAATTTGAGATTGTGTGCTGTAAGCGTATTCCGTCATGCTCTCCCAAATCTTAGCCCCAACACCATTCATCTGCATGGTAACCGCAACACGACCTGCTTGAGTGTAAGATTGCTGTGCATCAACAATAACACCACCACTAAGCTCTGGAGTGTCTTCACGATTTCCTTTAAGGGCATAGAGGCTTGTGATCTCTTCGCTAACGCTTTCATTAAATTCTGGGATACTCCAAACAAATTTGGTGTAGCGTTGCTCACCGCTAAGTAAGGCACGAACCTGTGGCATGCGTAAATAGCCATTAATCACTGCTGTATCTTTAAGGCTAAAAGAAGCTAATCCAGGATTACTCGCACGCACAGGTAGGATACGACCAATCAAGGGTTGCTCCGTCGAAGGATCATTTTCTGAAGCCACATCTTCACCCCCTAGGAGGTCACTCAAATCTTCCGATCCTTCAGTCGCTTGTGATTCTTCAGATTCGGTGGCTGGAGCTTCACTAGCCAATAATTCTTTTAACTTGGCGTCTGCAGCCAATAAAAATGAGGTGATATTTTCTTCTTTTTCTACTTCCCAAAACTCAAGTTGGGCGGTACTTTGAAGAAGTTTCTTAACACGCTCGACGTCTTTTGCTCCGGGAAGCTCCACAAGAATTCTTCCTGAAGTCCCTAAACGCTGAAGGTTTGGTTGCGTAACCCCAAATTTATCGATACGCTTTCTCAGTACTTCAAATGCTGAAGCAATGGACTCATCAACTTTACGAGCGATCACAACTTGAACCTCATCATTGGTCATGCCGCTTTGCACTTGGTCTTCTAGACCTTTGTTGAAAAATATATCAGGAGATGCCAAGCTGTTCTCGCCCGGCAAAGCCTCGAATGCTTCGTAAAAAGACTCTAGGTAGGTGTCCTGTGAACGTTTCTGTAACTCATCAGCTTCGGCTAAGGCCTGATTAAATGCAGGATCCTTGGTATTGTTAGCCAAACCGGCTAAGATATCCTTTACGGAGACTTGTAAAATAACATTGATTCCGCCCTTAAGATCAAGTCCTTTGTTGAGCACCTTGTCCTTGGCCGTCGCATAATCAATACCTAAGAATTCAGGCTCTGTTGCGACAGAGTCTATATACTGTGCTGCAGCAGCTTGACGTTCGGATGACTGTGTTGCGTCATAACGATCATTGGCATAAGCCTGAGCTGCATCTTCGACTTGATTGGCAACATATGTAAATGACAATTGGTACAAACTGACCAAGCCAAAAAGTATTGCAAATACGGTAATGAGTCCTTTGTTTTGCATTCTATGTGTATTTAGAGTATTTAAAAACGAGCAAATATAGTTTTTCAAAAAGGAAATGACAATTATTTTCCTTTGAAAAAAAGACAAAAAAGGCCGCATCAAGCGACCTTATGGGTTATTTATTAACGGCCTTAGACCGACAAAAGTTCATTGGTTTTTCGCACACCTTCAGCACTTTGCTTCAAGTGATCCATTTCTTCTGAACTCAAGTCTATTGTAATGATCGATTCTATCCCATTTTTTCCTAGGATAACGGGTACACCCAAACACAAATCACTGAGGCCATATTCTCCTTCCAGCAAAACGGAGCACGGAATCATTTTTTTCTGATCACAAGCAATGGATTGAACCAACGCCGAGACCGCTGCGCCTGGCGCATACCAAGCTGAAGTCCCTAATAATTTAGTTAAGGTCGCTCCGCCCACTTTCGTTGCTTCTTTGACCTTCTCGAGTTCTTCATTACTTAAAAAGGCCGAAACAGGAACGCTATTGTTACTGGCCAAGCGGGTCAATGGGACCATTCCAGTATCGCTATGTCCGCCGATCACCATACCGGCTACATCGCTGGCTGGAGCACCGAGGGCCTCCGCCAAACGGTACTTAAAACGGGCGCTGTCTAGAGCGCCACCCATACCGATAATGCGGTGCTTGGGTAATCCTGTCACTTTGTGTGCCAAATAGGTCATGGTATCCATCGGGTTACTCACCACCACCAAAATCATGTCAGGAGAGTGGTTCAGAAGGCTCTGAGCAACGTTTTGGACAATACCTGCATTGATTCCGATCAATTCTTCGCGGGTCATTCCCGGCTTTCGCGGTATCCCCGAAGTAATGACACAAATATGACTCCCTGCTGTTTGGGAATAATCGTTGGTCACGCCAGTAATTTTAGTATCAAAACCGTTGAGCGTAGCGGTTTGCATCAGGTCCATTGCTTTACCTTCGGCAAATCCTTCTTTTATATCCAGTAACACGACTTCACTAGCAAAGTTCTTAATCGCGATGTATTCTGCACAACTCGCACCGACTGCTCCGGCACCAACAATAGTAACTTTCATAGAATATATTTGTTTTTATTTTTTTAGCTTCAATCTCTGGTTTTGACCCCAGCCTACTGCATGTGCGTATTAGGCATCAATATTGGCATAAACCGCATTTTTTTCGATAAACTCACGGCGCGGCGGGACTTCATCACCCATAAGCATAGAGAAGACGCGATCGGCCTCGGTTCCGTTGGTTATGGTCACATGGCGCAATGTTCTAAAATCGGGATTCATCGTGGTATCCCAGAGTTGTTCGGCATTCATCTCCCCAAGACCTTTATAACGTTGGATCCCTGCGCTACCGCCATACTCCAAATTAAGTGCATCACGCTGCTCATCGTTCCAAGCATAAGCTTTTTTCGCACCCTTTTTCACCAAGTATAGAGGTGGTGTGGCAATGTAAACATGTCCGCTCTCGACCAATTCACGCATATAGCGGAAAAAGAAAGTAAGGATAAGTGTTGAAATATGGCTTCCATCGACATCCGCATCACACATGATGACTACTTTATGATAGCGCAGTTTTGCTAAATTTAAAGCCTTCGCATCTTCTTCTGTGCCAATAGTGACCCCGAGGGCCGTGAAGATATTTTTGATTTCTTCATTCTCGAATACTTTATGCTGCATAGCCTTCTCAACATTGAGGATTTTACCGCGAAGCGGTAAAATGGCTTGGAAATTACGATCCCGCCCTTGCTTTGCGGTACCCCCTGCAGAGTCACCCTCTACAAGAAATACTTCACATTTTGCTGGATCTTGCTCAGAACAATCAGATAATTTACCCGGCAAACCTGCGCCTCCCATAACGGTTTTACGCTGGACCATCTCACGAGCCTTCCGCGCCGCATGTCTTGCTGTAGCCGCTAAAATAACTTTCTGAACAATCGTCTTGGCGTCATTGGGGTGTTCCTCAAGGTAATTCTCAAGCATCTCTGACACCGCTTGACTCACCGCAGCGGTAACATCACGATTGCCTAATTTTGTTTTTGTTTGGCCTTCAAATTGAGGCTCAGCAACTTTAACCGAAATGATGGCCGTAAGCCCTTCGCGAAAGTCATCTCCCGATATTTCAAACTTGAGCTTATCGAGCAGCCCTGAGGCATCTGCATATTTCTTGAGCGTTGTGGTTAGTCCGCGTCTAAAACCAGACAAGTGCGTCCCTCCCTCGTGCGTGTTAATGTTATTGACATAAGAATGTAAATTTTCGCTAAACGAAGTATTGTAGATCATGGCGACTTCCACAGGAATATCGTTCTTCTCCCCTTCCATGAAAATGACATCAGCAATCAACGGCACTCTATTACTGTCCAAATACTTGATGAATTCCTTAAGACCTTCTTCACTATGAAACTTCTCTCTGGGGTGCTCCCCGCTTTCGTCGGTCTCACGTTGATCAGTCAAATAAATAACAATACCTTTATTCAGATAAGCCAGCTCCCGAAGACGACTCGCTAAGGTGTCGTAGTTGTATTCTCTTGTCTGCTTAAATATCTCTGCATCTGGGGTGAACGTCACCAAAGTACCTCGCTCTGTGGTCTCACCAATAGATCTGACCGGATATAAAGATTTTCCGCGTTCGTACTCTTGCTCCCAAATTTTGCCGTCTCGATAAACAACAGCTCTTAAGCGCTCCGACAAAGCATTCACACAACTTACCCCAACACCATGCAGCCCTCCAGAAACCTTGTAGGAATCTTTATCGAATTTACCGCCAGCGCCAATTTTGGTCATCACCACTTCTAAGGCAGAAACACCTTCTTTTTTATGTAAATCTACTGGTATTCCTCGTCCGTTATCTTTGACAGTGACTGAATTATCGGTATTGATCCAAACCTCGATCGTGTCGCAATGACCCGCTAGAGCCTCATCGATGGAGTTGTCAATTACCTCATAAACCAAATGATGGAGTCCACGAACACCTATATCACCGATATACATTGAGGGGCGCATGCGGACATGCTCCATACCTTCCAAAGCCTGAATATTATCGGCGCCATAATTGGTGTTTTTAGCTTCTTCGCTCATAAAAATTAGGGTGTTAAATTGTGCTGATATCTTATGCTAACAAATATAACCAAATCACCAATGATTTCAGTGCCTTAAGCGCTATTGATCGGCCTAAGTTATCAACAATTACTTGTGTAAAAACACCCCCATCAGGCCCCACATAAATACCGGAGGGAAAAACCATCGGGCAGTGGTAAAGACTCAAGGCCGAGAACCCTCGAGCACCTATGGGATGTTTAAATATTTGTGGGTCTGCAGAGACATGATCCATTTTGGATTTTTCATGACATAAGCAACCATCTCGGGCATCATTTTATCCCGCTTACTCCACTCAGGCTGAAGATAGAGTTTGCAGCTCGGGGAGACCTTGGCTGCTTGAGCTTCGGCAAACTTAAAGTCATCACGGTTATGGATGATCATCTTGAGTTCGTCGGCATGCGCATAGATTTCAGCCAAAGGTTCCTTGGCTTTTTTTGGAGACAAACAAATCCAGTCCCATTGACCCGTCAAAGGATAGGCCCCTGAAGTCTCAATGTGGGTTTGCATGCCTTTAGTCTTGAGCAAATACGTCAATGGATCCATGTCCCACATTAAGGGCTCACCCCCAGTGACAACAATTGTCTTGGCATATTGCTGCGCCTGGCTAGAGATGATCTCGATGCTTGTTGGCGGATGCAGGTTTGGGTCCCAGCTTTCTTTCACATCACACCAATGGCAACCCACGTCACAGCCACCAATACGGATAAAATAAGCGGCAGTTCCTTTATAGTAGCCTTCCCCCTGAATGGTATAAAAAGCTTCCATTAGCGGCAATGAAAGGCCCAAGGCCACGGCGTTTTCGATTTCTTTTGAATGAGCAAAATCCATGGCACAAAGTTAACACTAAAACATCAAAATGGCGCCCTAAAAAGTTTCTATAAATTCATGAAACAAGCAACAAACAATTAGTACTTTTGACCTATTCATTTACCTTAACCTCAGCGTCACATGGACTCATTCTTATCAAGAAAAACCAACAACCTTATTGCATTACTTTTATTGGCCCTAACTCTTGTTTCCTGCAACAATACATCATTCAATATTTCTCAAGGACAATTAGGCCCCCTGTCTAACACGACCAAAATGAATGAACTCAAGGCCTTTTTCCCTGCCGATTCCTTGGTTGCAATCAATGGTTCTTCCGATCTAGAGACTTTGATAGGCGAAGTTGAAGTGTTTAATACAAAAGGCGAAAAACTCTTAGTCATTTCACCGGCAGACGATTATGACCAAGAATCTGTCATTGCCAATATCCGGATATTAGACCCTCGTTATACAACAAACAAAGGCATCAATGCCTTAAGCACTTTTGGTCAGATCAAATCCAGTCATGAAATTCAAAGTATCGATAATGCGATCAATGCCGTGGTAGTTTACCTTAAGGATAGTGACCTCTATCTGACTATTGACAAAAAACATTTGCCCGAGAACATAAGATACGACTACTCGAGTAAGATTGAGGCAGCTCAAATTCCAAATGACGCGCCCTTTAAGTACTTTATGATCGGATGGTAGACCCCCTTTGATTTAGGCCAGTTCCTTTGATCGAACGCGCGACGACCGTTTAAGGAGTAAATAAATGACATAAAAGTAAGGCACCATAATGAGCTCCTCTGCCAGGATGTAATAGGGCCAGTCCCCAAAGGCATCCAAAAGAGAGGCGTGGTCTGGCTTGCGCGATATAAACAGATAATTGGACCCAAGAAAGGCATTAACGACAATCATCGCAATAAAATAAATCTGTATCGCGCCAAAAGACTTAAAAATACTCTTAACCGTAGGCCTCATGTCGTAAATCAGTGTCGCATAAATGATGAAAACGACTAACCCAGCATGCTCCAGCCAATACTTAAAAAAATTAACGTGCGGGAAGCCTTCGCTCAAATCTGGAGTCAATATGGCCTGAGTCGTTCCTGCCAAAATCCAAAACACTAAAATTTCGTACATCCAAAATCTTCGATAAATGGCAAAGACAGGCAAAATCAGAGCCAAGAAATTGCACAGGTGCAGCGGAAGGTCCTCTTTTATATCAAAGGGACCTATCCACCATTTCAAGAGTGTCCACACAATAATACTCGAAGAGACGAGCCATGCCAGATAAAAAAAGAGTCGATTTTGGGTCGGCTTATCGCGTCCTCGGGCATAGCGTATCAGGACCATACCAGCAAACAAAAAAAACAGGACCACCAGCACATGCTGTATCCCTAAAAATGAAAAATCCGTGTTGGGTTGAAAGAAAGCCGTATCCATGATTTCGCCGCATTGACGATCCAAGATACAATTTTGTTTTTATATTTTACAAGGCACCGCGTCTTTGACGGGCGAGTAAGGTATTTTGTAATAACATGGCGATGGTCATTGGCCCCACACCCCCAGGTACTGGTGTCATATATGACGCCTTGGCCATGAGGCCCTGATAAGCTACGTCTCCTTTGATGACATACCCTTTTGGATGATCTAGATCAGGAACGCGTGTAATGCCGACATCGATGATCACAACACCTTCTTTGACCATGTCCGAGGTCAAGAACTCCGGAATCCCTAGTGCCGAAATGATGATGTCTGCTGTTTTGGTTATTTCTGACAAATTCTTGGTTCGGCTGTGGGTGAGGGTTACCGTACTGTCGCCAGGATTACCTTTGCGGCTCATCAGAATACTAATGGGACGTCCTACTATGTGGCTTCTACCAATAACCACGGTATGTTTGCCTGAAGTTTCTATATTGTAGCGCTTGATCAACTCCATAATGCCAAATGGCGTCGCTGGAATAAATGTCTCCATATCCAAAGCCAACTTTCCAAAGTTTTCGGGATGAAAGCCATCCACATCCTTTTTGGGGTCGACGGCCAAAAGAATTTTCTGTGTATCGATATGCTTGGGCAAGGGAAGTTGGACAATAAATCCATCAATGGCGTCATTATTATTGAGGCCCGCGATAGTCTCTAAAAGCGCTTGCTCGGTAATGTCATCCGCCAGCCTAATTAAGGTAGAATCAAACCCAACGCGCGCGCAGGCACGTACTTTACTCCCGACATAAGTCAAGCTTGCACCATCTTCACCCACAATAACAGCAGCTAAATGGGGTATGCCTTCACCCTTGGCTTTCATCTTCTGTACGACAACAGCAATTTCATCTTTGATCTCGTTGCTTACTTTTTTTCCGTCTAATACCGTCATGGTCTCATTTACTCATTTAATTTGCTCAGCAGCATCGTGCTTAACAGATTTATTATCTCATATTACCCATCATCTGCATCATCTTACGTCCGCCCCCGCCTTGCATCATCTTCATCATTTTACTCATCTGTTCAAATTGCTTCATGAGTTGGTTGACCTCTTGCACAGAACGCCCACTCCCGTTAGCGATCCGTTTCTTGCGACTGCCGTTGATCACACCAGGATTGCTGCGCTCTGACGGAGTCATGGAATGAATCATGGCTTCAACATACTTAAAGGCATCATCATCCAAGTCGACATCCTTTAAGGCCTTGCCCGCTCCCGGAATCATACCCATGAGGTCCTTCATGCTGCCCATTTTTTTGACCTGTTGTATTTGAGTCAAAAAATCATCAAAGCCAAACTGATTCTTGGCAATTTTTTTCTGTAGTTTTCTGGCCTCTACTTCATCGAACTGTTCTTGAGCGCGTTCCACCAAGGAGACCACATCTCCCATGCCCAATATACGGTCGGCCATACGCTCTGGATAAAAGACATCTAAGGCTTCCATCTTCTCGCCGGTTCCGATAAATTTTATCGGCTTATTTACAATACGCTTTATAGATAAGGCTGCCCCACCTCGTGTATCTCCATCTAATTTGGTCAAGACCACGCCATCAAAATTTAGAAGATCATTAAAGGCCTTGGCTGTATTAACCGCATCTTGACCGGTCATGGCATCAACCACAAAGAGCGTTTCGTCCGGTTTAATAGCCGAATGAACCGCTACAATTTCTTTCATCATCGCCTGGTCGACCGCCAACCGCCCTGCGGTATCTACAATCACGACATTATACCCGTTTGCCTTGGCATGAGTAATCGCATTTTGCGCAATCAAGACTGGATTCTTCTGATCCGGCTCACTATAAACAGGAACCCCAACTTGATCCCCAACCACATGCAATTGATCAATAGCCGCTGGTCGATAAATATCACAAGCAACCAATAAGGGCTGCTTGCCCTTTTTTGTTTTGAGATAATGCGCCAATTTACCAGAGAAGGTGGTTTTTCCACTCCCCTGTAGACCCGACATTAAAATAACCGATGGCTGCCCCGTCAGATTCAATTCAGAGACATTGCCGCCCATAAGTGCCGCGAGTTCGTCCTTGACGAGCTTGACCATAAGTTGGCCTGGCTGCAGCGTTGTGAGCACATTTTGACCTAGGGCCTTCTCCTTGACTGTTGTCGTAAAATCTTTGGCGATTTTAAAATTGACGTCGGCATCCAACAAAGCACGCCGCACCTCTTTGAGGGTTTCGGCAACATTGACTTCGGTGATGCTCCCATGCCCTTTTAATCGATGTAGGGCTTTATCGAGTTTTTCGCTTAAATTATCAAACATATCTCTTGGATTGTATCGGTGGACAAAGATAAGTACTCCCTGGGCAGAATCAAAACCTAATGCGCCAAACCCGAGTATAATATTTTGCTTATGAAATTGGCCAGTTCAAAGGCCCAATGGAAACAAAAAAAATCCCGAACGCGTCGGGATTTTTTTTTGAACACAGAAATACGCGTTTAAATTTTTTCGAAGGTCAGATAGTCTGTAGTGCCATCTCCACCGCTCACATCGAACAACTCGATCTTGGTTTGGCTCACAGAAAGAAAGTCCCAATCGTCAATCAAGTCATCAAAATCGCTGGTGGATGACACTGTAAACATGAGATTAAAGTCATCGTCGTCCGTTGAGTTTCCATCATCATCACTAGAAGAGTTCGAACTGTCGTCAAAAATACTCCAAGTCCCATTGATGGTTTGCGTACCGTTTGAGGAGACTACCGTGCCGTCAGCGTTAAAAACAAAGGTGTATCCGTTAAAGTTATTGGTTTCATCCACACCAGAATCTTCGAAACGGGTAATTTGCCAATCACCTTGCCCCATGATCTCTGAAGTCAAATCAGCAC
>DGAU01000029.1:144664-146807 GCA_002384055.1 Flavobacteriaceae bacterium UBA4022 | reverse complement strand
CGGAGAAAGAGGGATTCGAACCCCCGGAGGTGTGACCCTCAACAGTTTTCAAGACTGCCGCATTCGACCACTCTGCCATTTCTCCAATGCGGTTGCAAATATAGGATGCTTTTTCAAAAAATCATATAGCTGATTTAAAATATTTTTAGAGGAATTAGATTTTAAAAGTACCTTTGAAATATGGAAATGTGGTATCACTATCCCATGCTTGTTCTTATTGGATTTGTGGTGGGATTTATCAATACAATAGCAGGAGGAGGAAGTTTACTGTCCTTGCCTTTTCTTATATTTTTGGGGCTGCCGCCGGCGGTAGCCAATGGGACGAATCGCGTGGCTATTGTGATCCAAACCTTTATGGCCACTATGGGCTTTCGCAGTAAGGGGGTGTCTACTTTTCCTTTCAACACCTATGTCGGGCTCTCCGCTACTGTTGGCTCAGTGATTGGCGCTAATATTGCGGTCTCAATTGATGAATCGTTATTCAATAAGATATTGGCCATCATTATGGTCGTGGTTATTGCTATTGTCGTCTTAAAACCAAAGATGGAATTAAAGGACCTTACAGAAAAGGTCTCTGGCAAGTCCCTATGGCAAGGCGTAATTGTTTTTTTCTTTTTAGGTATTTATGGTGGCTTTCTCAACGCCGGTATTGGTTTTTTAATCATTCTCTATCTGCACTACGCGCACAACATTAATTTGGTGCGCACCAACGCCACAAAAGTTTTTGTTGTGCTGCTTTATAGCTTAGCAGCTTTAGCTGTTTTCATCTATAACGACAAGGTAGACTTCAAGATCGGCTTGATCTTAGCCATAGGAAATGCCCTGGGAGCATGGATTTCAAGCCGATTATCTGTTAAAAAAGGCGATGGCTTTATCCGCACATTTTTAGTCATCATGGTGGGGATCCTCGCGATCAAATTGTGGTTTTTTGAGGTGTAAAATGCAACACTTTACGCTACTAACTTGTCCTCACTAGAGCTGTTTTTTCTTTCATTTATAATACCTTTGCAGCAAAATAAAACACCTATGGAATCGAAAGTTTTAACACAACTAAATTGGCGATATGCTTGTAAAAAGTTCGACCAGCAGAAACGCCTTTCAATGGATCAATTGGTTGTAGTTAAAGAGGCGTTCAATCTTACAGCAACTTCCTATGGACTGCAGCCCCTAAAAATGGTTATGGTCCAGCGACAGGAACTCAAGGAAAAACTTGTTGAAGCCACCATGAACCAACAACAGGTGGTTCAATGCTCTCAAGTACTGGTCATCTGTATTGAAAATATTCTGGATAAGGACTTTATTGATGGCTATTTCGACTTGATCCGTAACGTGCGCCAAACAGCAGAAAATATATTAGCCCCCTTTCAAGCGCATATGGTTAAGGAGCTCGGTGATATGACCCAGCAGCAGCGCATCCAATGGATGACCAAACAGGCTTATATTGCCTTGGGAAATGTTTTGGCCGCTTGTGCGATGGAAGGCATCGATGCCTGTCCCATGGAAGGGTTTTATCCCGACCAATACGTGAACATTCTTGGATTGAATGAGTTGGGCCTAACACCGGTTTTAGTTGTGCCTATTGGCTACCGTGCCCAAGATGATGCTTTCGCTTCTTTTGCTAAAGTGCGCCGTGGTATCGATCAAGTAGTGATCACGTTATAAGAGAAAAAAATTATTTAATGATTCCGCCACAACTCACGCGTGCTCCAGCCGCGCCGCTAGGTTGGGAGGTATAGTCGTCGGTGCCTTGATGAATAATCACGGCCTTACCCACGATATCCCGTTGTGGATCACCGCAGCCGACACACCATTGGTCGGTTTGGAAACTGAATTTCGCACTCCCATCAGCTTGGGCTTTAAAATTTCCTAAATCACCTCTGTGGTATCCTTTGGGATCACCCCAAGCACCATGTTTTTCAAAAGTTGGATTCCAGTGGCCACCTGTTGATGTCCCATCTGCAGCAGAACAATCTGCTTTCTCATGTAAATGTATGGCATGCGTGCCAGGTGTCAGTCCTTCAAATTTACTAACCATACGAACCCCATTAGCGTCTTCTGCAAAGATGGCAACACCCGAAGCCTGACTGTCGCTTTTTGGTTCTAGACGGACCACAAGGCCACCACTAGAGGCGGAGGTGGTTGT
>DGAU01000029.1:78051-144510 GCA_002384055.1 Flavobacteriaceae bacterium UBA4022 | reverse complement strand
AGAGCAATGGCTAAAATAAGGATGGTGTTACGCTTCATGTGTGTCTGTATTAGGATATAAATTTAAGGTTTTTGACAAAGTAAAGAGACGTCTCTAATAGAAAAGAAAATTTAGCTTGATGTGTTGTACCATAGGGTTATTAAGAAACGGTTGTAATGGACCGTATTAAAATGATTTTTGAGGAAACCCACTTGTACATTGAGTTGCGGTGTCGCTTGATAGCCCATGCCCAAATAAAGTCGATTTTGACTAAAGGTAGGCTTTTGTAGATTCAAAAAGACTTCGTCAAAAACCGACAAGGTCCATTCCTTATTCAAATTAAAATTGATGCGCGCCATATAGCGTGCGCGATGCGCCAACTGGTAATCGCCTTGGGCGTCTTCTAGGAATCGCTGCTCCAAACGGTAGCGGTGGATCCAAGTGAGCCCTGCAAATTTCTGCCTCATGATCAGCTGTTGGTGGATACGGTGTTCATATGCGAGGGATTCATCCTCAATAGCTTCATATGAACTGTCGGTGGGAATAAGACCATAGCCCGCGCCAAATGAAACGGCGTCACTTACTTTATAATTAAGGGTAGAACGCAGCAGTAATTGGTTGAAATTTGTGCCAAATGAATAGCTGCGGTGCTGAACTTCTGATAATACGCTCCAAGGGTCTGAGAGTTGGTGTTGGTTAAAAAATAAGAACCAAGAGCCCAAATCCTTTTCGGCTTTGGTTTGTCCATAAACCGGGGCTAGTGCACCAAGACCTAAAAAAATGATAATCGTGTATCGGAGGGTTTTATTCATCTGTTTTAAATAATTTATGGGGTTTGAATGGTGATAAGTCAAGAGCGTTTAGAGCGCCCTGGTAGTCCGGCCATTTTGACTGATAAAAGTCATTAACCTCTTTGAGGGCTGCATTGAGGGCTTCTTCAGCTTGCGTGTAAAGCTGCTCTTCAGTCTGGGTGGGGCCATAAGGACGACTGCGGGCATATCTTCCCAATTGACCAATGCGTTCCATTACGGAGACCTCTAAAGAGGCCGTAATACCTTGGCGGTCATCTTTAGTACCCAAGAAGAGATCAATCAATTGATTGATCTCTTCTTTAAGGCTTTTACTTTCCTCGATTTGAGTCGCGTAAAGGGTTTCGTCTTGATCCTTCATGCGCTGACTCATATGCGTCACAGCGTCTCTGCTTTCTGCGAGTTGATCTACCGCTTCTTTGGTGCGTTCCATCAATGCTTGCCCCTGAACAATCATCACTTGATTCAAGGCGTAAGATTCTGGTGCCGGAATGATTCTGGGGTCTTCCTCAATGTTTATGGTTTGTTCCTGGGTATTTTGTCCATAATTCAAGACCAAACGATAAGTGCCTGGGCCAACAGATCCACCACTAGGTTCGTACTTTGCCGGCTTTGGATCTCTGGAAGGTCTTTGAACCCCAGACTGGTCCATGCGCCAGAACCAACGATAAAGGCCAATGCTATCGGGTCTTGGCTTTTTTAAGGTTCTGATCAGCGTCTGGTCATCAAACACTTGAAGGGTCAGGCTGTCTTTTTTGGTGTCCTTTGGGTCTTGTTTTGTGGACTGATCTTTCTGGTCTTTAGCGTCATTTTCAGCACCAAAGTAGTAGGTTATGGCAACTCCAGAAGGTCGGTTGGTGCCTTGGTAAAGGGCATCAGCGCCAAAACGGGAGCCAGAGGGTTGCTTATAGGCTGCCAAGTAGCCTGTAGGCGGAGGCATAAGGGCTATGTCTTGTTTGAGTATGTCCGGCTTTGCCGCTAAGGCACGTAAGGCACGAATATCATCTAAAATCCATGCAGAACGCCCAAAGGTGGCCATGACAAGATCATGTTCTCTGGGGTGTATCACTAAGTCTTTGACCGATACGGTTGGAAAACCGTTGGTCCATTTTTGCCATTGATCGCCCGCATCTAAAGAAAAATAAAGACCATCATCAGTGCCAAGGAACATCAGTCGCTCTTCGAACGGATCTTCAACAATACAAAGGGCATAGCTCAAGACATCATCTTGATCCACAATGCGTTCCCAGGATTTGCCGTAATTACGGGTTCGATAGGCGTAAGGGGTGTAGTTATAACGCCGGTAGTCATTAGCCACAAGCAGGGCTTCTCCAGGACGTTTGTTGGAGGCTTTGATCTGTGTAATCCAGCTGCCTTTGGGCAAACCTTTGATGTTGACCCCGACATCTTGCCATGTGGTTCCGCCATTCTGTGTGAGGTGCACGCGCCCATCGTCGGATCCCGTCCAAATGAGTTCATGAGTTATGGGTGAAGGTTCAATAACCAAAAGCGTGGTGTGGTTTTCAGCACCAGTTGCATCCATAGTCAGTCCGCCGCTTTCGTGTTGTCTTTGTTTTAAAGAATCATTGGTGGTGAGATCTGGAGAAATGATGTTCCAGGTTAGCCCCTTATCTATACTTTTATGGACAAATTGACTGCCAAAATATAGTGTGCTCGCATCAAATGGATCAATACTTATGGCACTATTCCAATTGAAGCGCAAACGCATGTCGGGATCGGGGTGTGTTGGTCGTACGGTATAATTATTACCGGTCTGGTGGTCATAGCGGCTCACATAACCTTCCTGGCTCATGCTCCATCCATAACGGCTGTCTTCGGGATCAGGGACTACATCGAATCCATCCCCAAAAGAGATTTCTTGCCAATAACTATTGCGTATCCCTTGAGCGCTCCATACATAGGCGGGACCGCGCCAACTGCCATTGTCTTGCATACCCCCATAAACATTGTAGGGGTATTCCATATCTGTCGCAATATGATAAAACTGACCCACAGGAAGATTCCCCACAAAACGCCATGACTTGCCACCATCTTTGGTGATGTTCAATCCACCGTCGTTTCCATCCATCATATATTTCCCATTTTCTGGGTGGATCCACCAGGCATGGTGGTCGGGGTGTACGCCGTTGTCTACCCCATAAGCGGGCATCAATTGCTCAAAACTTTTACCTCCATCAATAGAAACATTGACATAGGTAAACACCGAGTAAACCAGGTGTTCGTTTTGCGGATCTACAAAAATATCTGAATAATAAAATGGGCGGTTGCCAATATCGTCATTATCGTTGATCTTTTGCCAATGGCCCCCCCCGTCATCACTGCGGTATAAGGCATTCTTTTTAGATTCAATAAGGGCATAAATACGGTCTGGATTACTTGGGGCAATGGCCAGTCCGATGCGGCCTAAGTCGCCTTTTGGCAGCCCGTCGGAATGGGTTTTTTGTTGCCAGGTTTCCCCCCCATCGTGGGTAATGTATAGGCCACTTCCTTTGCCACCCGATGTAAAATGCCAAGGATCGCGTTTGTGCTCCCAAAGGGCCACAACGATCTTATTGGGATTATGCGGATCCATAACCATATCGGCTACCCCTGATCGGTTATTACTGAACAATATTTTGGCCCAGGTTTTACCGCCATCAGTTGTTTTAAAAACACCGCGCTCTGGGTGTTCTCCCCATGGAGAGCCGATTGCCCCCACGTAGACCGTATTGGCGTCTCGTGGATCAATCAAAATACGGTGAATGTGACGGGTTTCTTCAAGTCCCATATGCTGCCAATTTTTGCCCGCATCAATAGAGCGATATACACCATAACCCCCATTGAGGCTATTTCTCGGATTGCCTTCTCCTGTACCTACCCAAATCACCGAAGGATTACTTTGGTCAATGGCTAACGAACCAATAGAGCTGGTCGCTTCCTTTTCAAATAAAGGCGTCCATGATTGGCCACCTCCAGTTGTTTTCCAAACACCTCCAGAGGCGGTGCCCACATAGATGATTTCTGGGTTTGTGTTGACCACATCAATAGCGGTTACCCGTCCTGACATTCCAGCAGGACCTATCGATCTGGGCTTTAAGTCTTTTAACAATGAAGGATCTATACCTTGGGCAATACCCCATGGGCCAGTAGTCAAAAAAAGCCCAATGGCTAGGGCGAGGCGAATTGTTGCGTGCATAACAATGGTTTGGAATAATTGAAGAGGGAAGTTACCAAAAATTAGGCTTAGTGGCCAAAATTAGCGCACAAAACTATAGGGCACCATAAACTAAGAGTACACCACTTAGAACCATATAGCCAATAAGGATTTGTCTGAATTTTTTCTCTGAAATGCGGTATAATAATCTCTTGCCGATATAGTTGCCTAAGCTCGCGCCTAATCCCAAGCAGAGCCCATAAAGCCATACACGATCACTCAATAGGCCAAAGGCCGAATAGGCCGTGATTTGCCCTATTCCCATAAAAAAAGATTGAGCGCCTTTGGTGCCTACAAGGGCTTCTTTTTTGAGTCCTAAATTCAATAAAAATGGATTAAGGATAGGACCCATTCCGCCGGTGAGCGTTCCAATAAACGATACCACCAGACCCAATGGCATAAAATACCAAAGGCGCATGTTAAAGGACTGTTTTTTTTTGCCAAAACGGTACTGAAAAACAGTACTGATCAGAAATAACCCCACCACAATTTGTATCCATTGAGCGTTAAGGGACGAAAACCACCAAGAGGCCAAAAAGGAACCCAAAATAGCCATTGGGACATAATACCAAAAGACTGGCCAGTAGATGTGTTTCCAAAATAATAAGACGCGTGAAGGCCGACTGATGAACGCCCCTAAATTGACCAGCGGGGCGGCAAGATTAGGGCCAACTAACGCATTCATTATGGGGATCTGGGCCATGGCGCCGCCCCCGCCCGTAAGGGTAGACAGGGTAAAGGTCAGAGCGCCAATACCAAATAACAAAAAACAAACAAAAACGGGGTCGAGCATTAGGGCACTTTTACTTCTTGAGTGGTGACCAGGAAGTCTTGTTCTACTGCGAAAGAGGTTACCGGCTCAGAAAAGGTTAATGATTGCCATTGATCACTGGGATAAATCCATTGTGACTTACCATTAACGATTGCCCGCACGGGCATGTCAAAGTCAGAAACCGTATCCTGATAGCGAAATGAAAGTTCATTTTGCACCCATTTATAGGCCAGTATAGGTAAATCTTTGGTGCGCAAATATTGTTGCCAAAACGCGGTGAGATCAATCCCTGAAGCCCTGCTGATGTAGGTTTCTAATTGAGCGGAGCTAATGGTTTTGTGGTAGAATTCTCGATTAAGACCAGTGAGTATTTCTCGCCAAAGCTTATCATTGTCAATGAGCTGCCTGAGGGTGTGCAGTATGTTGGCTCCTTTGTAATACATGTCACTGCTGCCTTCTTGGTTGACGCCATAAGGACCAATGATCGGCTTGTCGTTCAAAATTCTCTTTTTGGTACCCAGTACATAAGCCCGCGAGGCCTCTTTGCCAAAAAAATAGTCCAGGTATAGATTCTCTGAATAGGCGGTAAAACTCTCGTGCATCCACATATCGGCTACATCAATATTGGTGATGTTGTTGGCAAACCACTCGTGCCCAGATTCGTGAATAATGATAAAATCAAAGCGATTGCCCCAGCCACTGCCGCTGAGGTCCGTGCCTCGGTAGCCATTGCTAAAGCCATTACCATAGGTGACGCTGCTTTGGTGTTCCATGCCTAAGTAGGGGACCTGAACCAATTTAAATCCGTCTTCGTAAAACGGGTAGGGGCCAAACCAATGCTCGAAAGCCTCCATCATCATGGGCGCTTGTTTGAATTGTTCTTGTGCGGCTTCTAGATTATAGTCTAGAACCCAGTAATCCATGGATAGTGGCCCATTCAGGCCCTTGTAGGGCTCATTAAAATGCACATAATGGCCAATATTTATGTTGATACCATAATTATTAATGGGGTTAACGACTTGCCAGATAAACTGCATTTGATCTCCAACGGTGCTGGTCTGGATCAGTCGTCCATTGGCTACTGCTGTCACACCCTTCGGTACCATGATCGCGATTTTGGCACCTTGTTCAGGCTCATCATAAGGATGGTCCTTGTTAGGCCACCATATACTGGCCCCAATACCTTGATTGGCTGTGGCAATAAAAGGACGCTCTTGTTGGTCAAGTTGCCAGGTAACGCCTCCATCCCATGGCGGATTAATAGCGCTTCTTGGGGCACCTTCAAAATATAAGGTGATTTTTTGTTCGCTGCCTAGTTCTTGTTGGTCTTTGAGGGTGATGAAATGAGCGGCGCCTTCTTGGGTGAAGGTAAGGTTTTGGTTGTTTTGAATCACGCGATCCAGTGACATAGGGGCTTGCAGATCAATTTGCATTCTTTGTGCGGTGTCGATTACTTGATAGGTAATGGTATTGGAACCCTTAAATTCTTTCGTTTCAGGAGATACAGCTACCACAAGATCGTAGTGTTTTAGGTCCCACCAAACCCGCTCTGGTGTAAGCCCACCCCGCAGAGAATCTTGTCTGGTAAATTGTCCATAGACCCCTAGAGGCAATAACAGCAGAAGTATGAAGTGTATTTTTGTCATCATCAGCGCAGAATTTTGTTAGGAAAGGCCACTACGCTCTGGTGTCCCTCAGGGCCTAATGCGGCCACGCCAAAGAAATAATTATCCACCACAATACCCTCAAGTGTGCATTCTGTGGCATCAGTAACAACCCTACTGAATTCCCAAGTTGGGGACGTGGTGTCGCGCCAATAAATTTTGTAGGCCACAGCGCCTGCTACCGCAGACCATCTCAACACGGCTGAAGGAGCGACAATACCGCCAATGGCTACTTCCTTAGGGGCCGGCGGGGCCCAAGCTAAAGCCGCGAGATTAATGGTATTCACAGCAGTGAGTTTGGCCGCATAGTCAAAATCAACATGCTGGATACGGTCTCCATAGAGGACACCATTTTCAGTGCGTAAATCTTGGTGTTGTTGGTTGTAGTTTTCGTGGGCTTCCATGATTCTAATACCCGCAAAACCCTTGTCGTTGAATGGGCGATGATGTCCGCCGCGACCGAATCGGTCTAAACGGTAAATGAGCATAGGGTTCATTTCGGGCATATAGGTTTTTGTCTTTTGATAAACATATCGCGCCAATTGGCGCGAGACACCATCTACTTCACCGCCATAGAAGCGGCGCGCACGGCGCTGTGCTTCGGTCTCGGTCACGGGTGTTGGTTCACTAAAAATACGGAATGCTCGGTTGTCTTTAACACCATCTATTCCTGTGGTATTGCCAATCATGTCATTATTGAACACCCCAATGATATCCCATTGCTTTTCCATTGCTTCTTGCGCAAAGCCTCCGCCGCCAAAAAGCCCTTGCTCTTCTCCACTAAGACCCAAGTAGACGATGCTATTGCCAAAGGAGTATTGAGAGAGTAGGCGAGCAGCTTCGAGTGTGCCTGCCATGCCGCTGGCATTGTCATTGGCACCGGGCGAGGCGTCGGTAGCGTTATTAGGGTCGCTGATGCGTGAGTCGATGTCGCCTGACATCATGATGTAGGTATTTGGATGGGTTGTGCCCCTTTGTATCGCGACAACGTTGACCACCCAGACATCTTCAAAGATGCGTTCATTAGTTCCTTTTTTGACCAAAGTCTTTTGATAAGAGACTTCTAGGCATCCACCACAGGCCAGACTAATGGCCTCAAATTCTTTTTTGATAAAGCGCCTTGCGGCGCCAATGCCCTGTGTGCTCGAAATCGTATCGCTTAAAGTATGTCGCGTGCCAAAATCAACTAGGGTTTTTACATCCTGGGCAATACGGGTGCTACTGATGCCTTTGATCATGTCGTAAAGACGCATGTCGGTTTGTGCCGATAGCCCAGAATAAGTACCGACCAAGCAAAATAAAAAAAGAAAGATTTTTTTCATATTATTGTGTCTTATGTGTCATTCGATTTGGTCAATTCGCTTTAGTTTTGGAAGCGTTTAGAAGCATAAAAGGTACATAAAATTCATTAAGTGCCACAGGGTCTCAGCTCGAATAAAAAGGCTACTTTAGGTAAGCCATAAAAAATTTTTGAACCACTATGGAGCAATTATGCGGGTACACCATTACCAATCCAAGGGGATGGACAGCTGAGGTACTGAATTATGGCGCGACGATCCAATCCATTAAAATCATCACTGCAGAAGGGGTGACTCATGCGGTGGTTGCCGGGTTTGACCGGGCTCAAGACTACAGAAGCACAGCACACAAAAAATCCAATTTGCATTTCGGGGCAACCATTGGCCGCTTTGCCGGTAGAATGGGTTCTGGTGGTTTCACCATAGATGAGGTCTTTTATCCTCTAGAGACTAATGACAAGGGCATTCAGCTTCACGGAGGTCCCGATAGTCTTGACACGCTTTATTGGCAGGTCGCAGATGATGGGCAATCCAGTGAATCTGTTTTGGAATTGACCGTATGCAGTCCATCGGGGCATAATGGATTTCCTGGTAATGTCCAGATAAAGGCGCGCTTTGAATGGCAGGAGGATACTTTTAGGGTCACCTATACGGCTAAATCCGATCAGGCCACGGTATTCAATATGACCAATCATGCCTATTTTAACCTCAATGGCTCAGGATCTATTAAGGGGCATCAATTGACGCTCAGCGCTGGTAAGCGTTTGGTTTTGGATCAAGATCTTTTGCCTACTGGAGCGTATGCTTCTGTTCAGGAATCGCCTTATGACTTTCGCCAAGGAAGCTTGCTTGACCCAGAACCTATTAATGGTTGGGACACGCCATTTGTCCTCGAGGGTTCACGGCCTCACGCAGTGTTGTACAGTAAGCATTCGGGCATCAGATTAGCGGTCACCACCAATCAGCCAGGTCTGGTGGTGTTTACCCCGAGAAATTTTACGTCACTCTCATCAGGTCATTGCCCAAATGCCAGTGACTGGCCTGCCATCTGCCTGGAATGTCAAAATTTTCCTGACGCTCCTAATCAACCTCATTTTCCGAGTGCTGTTTTAAGACCAGGGCATAGGTATGAGCACAAAACGGATTACTACTTTTCTTTTGATTCTGATAGTTAAAACGGATAGTGGTTGGCTGCAATCACTTTGTCGGCTATAGATCGGCGTAATTCAATAATGTTCGGGTGATGGGTGTATTTGGTAAATCTTTTGAGCCCCATGAGCATCATGCGTTGGCTGTCGCCTTCAGAAAAGCTGATGATGCCTTCCTTAGCTTTTTGAATGATGGTATCTACTGAGTGGTACAAATAGAGTTGGGCTAACGCCAGTTGGTCTAGACCTTTTTGCTGGTCATTTTTCATGGTTTTTTCGGCTCTCAAAAGCCCGCTTTCAGCCATATAGATATTGATCATAATGTCTGAAGCCGCTAATAGAAGCTGTTGATGTTCTTCCAATTCGGGTCCATACTGCTGCACGGCCTGTCCAGAAACCATCAAAAACACTTTTTTAAGATTATGGATGATGGCTTTTTCCTGAGAAAAAGGAGCGCTATAATCTGGTGTTTCAAAAGAGGGGATACCTGTGAGTTCATCTGCAACAGCCATAGCTGGACCAAGCAAGTCCACATGACCTTTCATGGCTTTCTTTAGGAGCATACCCACGCAGAGCATACGGTTGATTTCGTTAGTCCCTTCATAGATGCGGGTAATACGGGCATCACGCCAGGCAGATTCCATAGGCGTTTCTGCGCTGAAACCCATGCCGCCATAAATTTGTATGCCTTCATCGGCACAGTGTTGTGCACTTTCAGACACTGAAACTTTCAAAATAGAACACTCGATAGCGTATTCTTCTACACCCTTGAGTTCTGCCGTTTGATGTGAATTGCCTTCAGCTATTCTCAGAGCAATACGATCTTCTATGTTTTTTGAGGCGCGGTAGGTGGCACTCTCATCGACAAAAGCGGCGCTTGCCATTTCGGCAATTTTGGATTTGATGGCACCAAACTGAGCGATAGGGGTCTTGAATTGTATCCGTTGGTTGGCATATTGAACGGCGTTTGTGATGATCCGCCGTTGCGCATCCAAACAAGCTCCAGCCAATTTAATGCGCCCTACATTTAATGCGTTCATCGCGATTTTGAAGCCTTGTTCTCGATCAGAAAGCATATTCTCGACGGGAACCTTGGTCTGGTTAAAAAAGACCTGTCGCGTCGACGAGGAGTGGATCCCGAGTTTATGTTCTTCATCACCCATAGAAATACCATTGGATGGATCGTTTTCTACAATAAAACCGGTGATGTTTTTGTCGTCTTCTATTCTGGCGAAGACGATAAAAAGTTGACAAAAACCAGCATTCGAAATCCACATTTTTTGCCCTGAAATAAGATAGTGTTGTCCATCCTCACTCAATACTGCCTTGGTTTTACCGCTATTGGCATCACTTCCGGCACCTGGCTCGGTGAGGCAATAGGCGCCAAACCATTCTCCCGAGGCGAGTTTGGGGACGTATTTTTGCTTTTGTGTTTCATTGCCATATAGTGTTATAGGCATGGTGCCAATACCGGTGTGAGCGCCAAAGGCAGTGGCTATCGACCCCGTGGCCCCACTGATATAATCGCAGACCAACATGGTGGTGACAAAACCCATTCCGAGTCCTCCATAAGCCTCGGGAACAGCGACACCAAGGAGTCCCATGTCACCAATTTTTTTCATCACCTCCAGAGTGAGCGCATAGTCTTTTTGTTCAAATCGGGCTTTGTGTGGCCAAATTTCTCGATCGACAAATTCTTTTACCGAATCAATCATCATGCGTTGTTCTTCGGAGAAATCTTCTGGCGTAAAAATCGCTTCGCAGTTGGTTTCTTGAACTAAAAATTGTCCTCCGCGCAATAAGTTATCTTGGGTTGGGGTCGTTTCCATAATGGCTTTATGATTTATTGTTAGATAATTTGGCGTGCTCAGGGAGCGATTAATTTAAAAATTCAAAAACACCGGCGGCACCTTGGCCAGTGCCGACACACATGGTGACCAAGCCATAACTGCCTTGTTGTTTGCGCTGCCGCATTTCATCGAAGAGCTGCACTGACAATTTTGTCCCGGTACAGCCCAAAGGATGTCCTAAGGCAATAGCACCGCCATTGACATTAACCAATTCGGGATCTAGTTCGAGTGCGCGGATCACCGCAAGTGACTGGGAAGCAAACGCCTCATTGAGCTCTATAAGTTTAAGATCATTTTGTTTTATTCCAGCGCGTTCCAAGGCTTTTGGAATGGCTTTTACTGGGCCTATTCCCATAATCCGTGGGGCAACGCCAACGGCTGCGTAATTGACCATGCGGGCGATAGGGCTGAGGTTGAGCGATTTCATCATGGCCTCGCTCATGACCATAACAAAGGCAGCACCATCGCTCATTTGTGAGGTATTGCCGGCGGTTACTGTTCCGTTATTGGCAAATACAGGCCTGAGTTTGCTGAGTGCCTCGATGGAGGTATCTTGCCTGGGTCCCTCGTCGCGGTCTACCGTATACTGTTTGTTTTGTTTTTTGCCATTGGCATCCAAATAGGTCTCAGTAATGGTTATGGGAACAATTTGGTCTTTAAATCGATTACTGTTTTGTGCGGCTATGGCCTTTTGGTGTGAGGCAAATGCAAAGGCATCTTGATCTTCACGATTGACGTTATAATCCTTGGCGACTGCCTCCGCAGTGAGACCCATGCCCCAATAATAATCTTCATGGCCTTGGTGGACAATAGCGTAATCTGGAGCGGGTTTGTAGCCCCCCATAGGAATAAAACTCATGCTTTCTGCACCACCAGCGATGATGCAATCCGCCATTCCGCTTTGGATTTTGGCCGTGGCCATGGCGATCGTTTCCAATCCCGAAGCACAATAACGATTGACGGTGACCCCAGGAACGCTATCGGTTTTGAGGCCCATTAGGGATATCAATCGGGCCATATTGAGTCCTTGTTCGGCCTCAGGCATCGCATTGCCTACCATAACATCGTCAATACGATTCTTATCGAGTTCTGGTAGTTGGGTCATCATATATTCAATGGTCTCGGCCGCGAGTTCATCGGGTCGTTTGAAACGGAACAGTCCTTTGGGTGCTTTTCCTACAGCGGTGCGGTAGGCCTTTACGATATATGCAGTAGTCATAATTGAGACGATTTTATTATTATAGTCGTTTATTATTGTTCAATGGTGTTTAGTTGCGTAATGGTTTCCCTGTGCGCAACATATGTTGGAGGCGTTCAAGGGTCTTGCGTTCTCCACAAAGACTCAAAAATGCTTCGCGCTCCAAATCAAGTAGGTACTGTTCACTCACTAGTGTGGGTTCTGATAAGTCCCCACCAGCCATGACATAGGCCAGCTTATTGGCTATTTTGAGATCATGATCACTAATGTAGTGACCTGCTTTCATCGAATTGGTGCCAACCAAGAACATCCCCAAAGCTTGTTTGCCAAGGACCTTAATGTCCTGGCGCATCGCTGGCTGGGTATAGCCTTGATCTGCCATGAGTCGGGCGACTTTTTTGGCCATCGCCATTTGACGATCTTTATTGACCACGACAAGATCTTTTCCGGCTCTTAATATATCCAGGTCAAAGGCCTCTTGAGCCGATGTCGCTACTTTGGCCATACCGATGGTCAAAAAGTATTCTTGAAGGCGATTGAGTTCGACATCATTTTTCTGGTAGCCTTCAGAGGCCCGCAGGGTCATTTCTTTACTTCCGCCGCCTCCAGGGATAACGCCTACACCAAATTCAACCAAACCAATATAGCTTTCGGCAGCAGCAACAACGCGATCGGCATGAAGGGTCAGCTCGCAGCCGCCACCTAGGGTGAGGCCATGAGGGGCCATAACGGTTGGGATGCTGGAATAGCGCAGCCTCATGACCGTGTCTTGAAAATACTTAATCGCCGCGTTGAGTTCGTCGTATTCTTGTTCAACAGCCATCATGAAAATCATCCCAATATTGGCTCCAACAGAAAAATTGGCACCTTGATTGCCAATGACCAGCCCATCGTAATGGCGTTCTGCAAGGTCAACTGCCTTGTTGATGCCTTCCAGGACATCGCCGCCGATACTGTTCATTTTGCTTTGGAACCCGCAATTGATGATACCATCCCCGAGATCGTGGATGACCACACCGGAGTTCCTGAATAATTCATGTGATTTGTCGATATGGTCCAAAACCAGTACGGCATTTTGACCAGGGATCAAGGTGTGTTTGGCTTGTGTGGTGTTATAGAATAATTGTTTGCCTTGACTTAAGGTATAAAACTGAGGCTTATCGTTTTTGGCCAATTCTAGTATCCATGGTGCAGGGGTATACCCAAGCGCTTTTATGAGGTCAATTCCCTTTTGAAGACCTATGGCATCCCAAATATCAAAGGGTCCGTGCTCCCAGCCGAAACCAGCTTTCATGGCTTCATCAATTTTGTAAAGGTCATCAGTGATTTCTCCAACCCTAAGGCTGACATAATGAAATAGTGCGCCAAAGTTGGTGCGGTAAAATTCACCGGCTTTGTCTTTTCCTTGAATAAGTATAGGAAATCGATCAATCACCCTTTCAATAGCCTTAGTCATTTCTAAGGTGGCGAATTTTGCCTTTTTTACGGGATGGTATTCCATGGTAGTCAAATTCATGGCGTGAATTTCACTTTGGCCATCGGTGGCTACCTTTTTGTAAAAACCTTGCCCGGTTTTACTGCCTAGCCAGTTGTTATCAAGCATTTTTTGTACAAAATCCGTATGCTTGAATAAATCGTGTGCCTGGTCTTCAGGGCAATTCTTGTGAATCCCTTCGGCGACATGGGCCAGGGTGTCTAAGCCAACAACATCGACGGTACGAAATGTGGCACTCTTAGGGCGACCAATAACCGGGCCAGTTAACTTGTCAACCTGTTCGATAGAGAGATCCAAATCTTTCATTTGATGAAAGAGGCTTTGGATGCCAAAAATACCGATACGGTTACCAATAAAGGCCGGTGTGTCTTTTGCAATGATTGTTGTTTTCCCCAAAAATTTACTGCCGTAATCCTCGAGATAGGCCAAAACTTCTGGATCGGTTTGTGGACCAGGAATGAGTTCAAGGAGCTTTAGATAGCGTGGTGGGTTAAAAAAGTGCGTCCCACAAAAATGTTTCTGAAAGTCTTCGCTGCGACCCTCTGCCATGGAGTGAATCGGAATGCCTGAAGTGTTAGAGCTGACCAATGTACCTGGTTGGCGGTAACGTTCTATTTGCTCAAAGACACTTTGCTTTATGTCTAAGCGTTCCACCACCACCTCAATAATCCAGTCAACAGCACTGATCTTGTGTAGGTCTTGATCGATATTACCTGTCGCGATGCGCTTGGCAAAGGATTTGTGGTATAGGGGACTAGGGTTCGATTTTATGGATCGTGCAAGGGCTTGGTTGACGATACGATTTTGCACTTGTGGGTTGCTTAGGGCCAAACCTTTGGCAATCTCTTGGTCGTTTAGTGCTTTGGGGGCAATGTCTAGTAGCAGGACCGACACACCAATATTTGCAAAATGACAGGCAATCGCGCTACCCATAATTCCTGAGCCGATGACGGCAACATGTTTGATTCTTCTTTTTGGTCGCTTCATGGCTTATTTGTTTATGAAGGGTTGATTAGATTGTGCCAAATCCATAATGGTTTGTGCGACTTTATTAAAGGTCTCCAATTCCTCTTGTGTAATGGCTTGACGTACCTTTTGATCAAACCCGAGCACTATTTCTTTGGAAAAATCACGCATATTGCGCCCGAATTCGGTTAGATGAATGATTACCCCGCGACCATCTTCTGGATTGGGTTTGCGTATGATCAGTCCTTTAGCCTCCATAGACTTGAGTGTTCTGGACAGGCTAGTGGCCTCCATACCCATTTTGGGCCCTAAGGCCATTGAAGGGGTGCCTTGTTCGGGGTCAATACTGATCAGGGTGAATCCTGTGGCCATGGTGCTCTCTTTTTTGAGGGCCTCTTCATGATACATTTTGGAAACTGAGATCCAAACAGTACGCAATATATGGTCGATGGTTTTTACTTTCATACTGAAGTAAAGGTACAACATTTATTATGCATGCATAATAAATAATGCGACAAATTGAGGGACGCAGTCTTATAAACCGTTAAGGAGGGTGGGACGTCTAAATAATACTATCCGCATAGATGCGATCGACCAATGCCTTATACTGTTGATAAATCACTTTGCGTTTCATTTTCATAGTGGGGGTGAGGTGGCCCTGTTCGATACTCCAAACCTCTGGAGTTAATTCAAAACGTTTGATTTGTTCCCACTTGCCGAAACGTTCATTGAAGGTGTCGATCTCTTCTTGGATTCTTGCAATAACCTTTGGATTTTGGCTGAGCGCGTGCTTGTCTGTCGGTAGATTGTATTTTTTATTTTCTCCCCAAGCCTGGATAAACTCATAATTGGGTTGTATCAATGCGGCAGGCATTTTCTGATTTTCACCGATGACCATAACTTGATCGATGAATCGTGATTGTTTTAAGGCATTCTCCAAAACTTGTGGCGCAATATACTTACCACCACTGGTTTTGAACATTTCCTTTTTGCGATCGGTTATTTTGAGGAAACCATCGGCGTCCATTTCCCCAATGTCGCCTGTATGGAAATAGCCGTCTTTGATAACCTCGGCCGTGAGTTCAGGGTCTTTGTAATAGCCCATCATGATCTGCGGTCCTTTGACCAGTATCTCTCCGTCGGGCGCGAATTTGATTTCGGTATCAGCAATTGCCTTACCTACGGTCCCTATTCTAAAATTGTAGTTGCGAAAATCGTTAACGGTGACCACAGGAGAAGTTTCAGTAAGGCCATACCCTTCCATTATCGGTATTCCTGCAGCGTTAAAAACTCTAGCCAAACGCGGTTGTAATGCAGCACTTCCCGAGGCTACCACACGGAGATTCCCTCCCAAGGCTTCTTGCCATTTCTTAAAGATAAGCACTCTTGCGATCTTCAGTTGGAATTCATACCACCATCCGTTTTGTCCATAAGGCTCATAAACCAAGCCGAGATCTACGGCCCAAAAAAACAACCTGCGTTTTACTCCAGTTAACGCAGCCCCTTTGGCATAAATTTTATCATAAACTTTTTCGAGCAGTCTGGGTACCGCAGTCATTACATCAGGATGAATCTCTTGAAGATTAGCGCTGATGGTTTCTAAGGACTCTGCAAAATAAATTTCAATACCACAGTATTGATACATATAAGAGAGCATGCGCTCATAAATGTGACAAACAGGCAAGAAACTTAAGGCCTTTGAGTGGCCAAGGTCGAGGGGCAATCGGTCTGCGCTTCGTACAATATTGGCTGAAATATTTTGGTGACTCAGCATGACTCCTTTGGGTTTCCCCGTCGTTCCTGAGGTATAAATAATGGTGGCCAAATCATCCTGGCCTACGCGCGCCATGATCTGATCGACTTGATCTTGGTTACTTTGATCATCGCCCAAAGTCAGTAATTCAGACCAGTGGGGACAATCGTCCAAAACATCGAAGCTATAGATGTACTTGAGTGTAGGGACTTGATCCCTTATGGCAGAAATTTTGTCATAAACTTCCCGGCAAGAGACAAAACAAATGACGCTCTCGCTGTGGTTTAAGATGTATTGATAATCTTCTTTGGTACTGGTGGGATAAATTGGAATATCCTGAGCACCCACCTGCAATATTCCTAGATCACAGATATTCCATTCGCTGCGATTGGTCATGGAGATCAAGCCAATTTTGTCATTTATGGCGATGTCCAAACGCAATAATGCCCGACTTATGGCATTACCCTTTTCAATAAACTCAGTAATAGAGGTTGCTTTCCATTGTCCATCGACCTTGTCCACAAATGCGTGGCTGAGGTTGTAATGTTCTTTCTGATAATAAGCGAAGTCGAAAAGTCTAGTAGGATGCTGCATCTATGGTGTCGTTAGTCTCTGCAAATTATGAAAAATAATTTGGTTTGTTTGAGAAAATATTGGCATGAGAGACAATGCAGTCTCATGGAATATCTGTCTTAAAGAATCATCATGCCTTGATGAGCTTAATGGTGTGCCGCATGTTGCCTTTTTGTATTCCAACGAAATATATCCCAGTGGCCAGTTTTGACACCGCTACAAGGGTCGATCCATTACAACTGGTTTTGGTCAACAATACCTGACCTTGAAGGGAGTAAACCTGCATCTGATAATCTGTTAAATCTGTGCGCAAGGTAAAAACATCGAGTACTGGATTGGGTGCCAATGAAACCTGCTCCATGAGGTTGGATGCGATAGCAAGTTGGCTGTCAACAACGACATTAATGTTGAGGTCATCAAAATAGAAACCATCTGCACGACCAGAACCGTCTGTGCGTAATTGGAAACGAACGACAATTTCTTGTCCGATATAGTCGGTCAAATTCACTTCCTCAAAAATCCAATCGGATTGTGTGCCGTCGTAAACGGGTTCGTCAAGGGGCTGAAATCCATTGGAGCTGGCTGTATTGGTATAGCGACCACAAAGCGCTATCCAGGTTGCGCCGGCATCAGTTGAGGCCTCGAATTGCACATAATCCCAATTGTTTTCAATTTCCCATTTGGCATAAAAAGTGGCATTAGCCGCTAGAGCCTCTGTCAGGTCAATCTCATCTAATAAGGCTATGGTTTTGTTGGTGTTGTTGCTGTAGTTTCCCGTAGGCGAGTCCGTAATACAAGAACTTGGTGACACAAATGTACTGGTGGTTGTCGCCCATCCATTGTTGTCGAATTGGCTATTGGTACTGTTACCAGGATCCGCAAAAACCACCTCATTACTGCCAAATATTTTGGTAATGATAGCAGAGGTCAAAAAGGAGCCATTATCGACCACAAGGTCATAAACAAGAGCCGTTCCTTCTGGTGTGTTCGGGTCCAATTCTAAAGAAATCGAGCCCGTGCGTTCTTCCAAAGGCGTCATCGCATCAAACGAAACACTTGGCCCAGCATCAATAATCTCAGGACTTATAGGTTGCGCGCTTATCGTAAAGTTACCTGTGCCGGAGAGCCCTAACCGCTTTAAAGAGAAATCCGTATCGAAGGTATAATTCGCCCCGATGAGTTGTGGGCTTTGTTCGGCAAGAACACCATAATTATTCACCATTTTGGCGGCGGTGAGGTTGAGGTACATCATGCCGCGGCAAATCGATTCGATTTCACTGGCTGGTGGCCAAAATGAGGGGCCGATTTCTGGTGTAAAAGCATAGATGCTGTTGTGTGTTCCTACAGTACCGTACATGAAATCATCGCTGTCTCCAGCAGCAGGGTAGAGCCCTGCAGACATAATATTGTCAAAGCCATTTCGTGAAACCAATTCTTGAGAAACATCTTGAAATAAGGCGTCATCTGGCGATATTATATTATTGGTATAGCCATAAGGATATAACAGGAGGTCTCCAGAGGTATGATTGTTAAATGCCATAACGAAATCATGATTTTCTACAAACCACTTCATGGCCAAGTTTTCGGCTTCTGAAAACGGGCTGGTACCGCAGTAGGTCTCACTGTTTGGGTTGTTTGAAGCACCCACACCACCCCATATGCCTGCCGCAGGATCACCCCCTACATGGTAGTCATAATTACGGTTGTTGTCCACGCCGAATCCTCCGCGTCTGTTTTTGCGCCAAAACCCGCCGCCGTTAGGATCTGTCTTTTCATTAAATAGGTAGCCGTCGGGATTGACTACAGGGACAAAATATAATTCAGTATTGTTTACGATGCTCTGAACCTCGGGATCCGTCTCGTAATTTTCTAACAAATACCACATATAAAAAATCAGTTGTGATAAAGAGGCGGGTTCTCGCGCATGGTGGATGGCCGAATATAAGATTTGCGGCTCTCCCTCATTAATATCGGGATTGTCACTAATTTTAACCCATTTGATGCCATTGCCACCGATGGGCGGCGTGGTACTGTTATCGGGTTGGCCTTGTGTGACAAAATTACTAATGTCTGCCTTTGTTGTGATCAAATTGGGATAGGCTTGTTTCATGGCATCTAAGATGTCCAATGTTTCCTGATAAGTAAAATAACCGCCCATGCTACCCAGGTTAAAAGCACTGGGTGTTTCGTAATTTTCATTGGCAGAATTACAGCTATTGCTTAAAGCCCTTTTATGAGGCTGATCTAAGGCGTTTTGTGCCAAGAAATGTGCTTTCGCATCTTCAATTAATACCTCGACGGTAAATCCTGCTGCACGGGCATGTGACAATTCAGATTCTGAAAATTCAGAGATGATGAACTGACCCTGCTTGTGAATGCCGTGGGCCATAGGAATCCCCAGTTGATCCAATTGGGCTAATGATCGTCCTTGATAGTGGATTTTAGCACGCTGGTAGCGTTCGGTTTGCTCTTGACCCGATAGGGACCAAACATTAATAATGACCAAAGTCAGTAGGATACGAATCATGCTAATTTTTTAAAGGGTTAAGGCTTAAGTTGATCTTATCGCCTTTCAATCCATGTTCTAGCGTTGACAAACGCCTCTATCCAAGGCGAAACTTCGTCCTTTCTATTCTTGGGATAATTGGCCCAATTCCACTGGAAAATAGAACGCTCAATATGAGGCATGGTTACAAGATGACGCCCGCTGGCGTCGCAGAGCATTGCCGTGTTGTAGTCGCTACCATTGGGATTTGCCGGGTACTGGTCATAGCCATATTTAGCCACAACATGGTACTGATCTTCGCTCATGGGCAGATCAAAGCGTCCCTCGCCATGACTGATCCAAACGCCCAAAGTGGTTCCTGCCAGTGAAGACAGCATCACGCTATGGTTATCTTGAATCGTTACACTGGTGAAGTTGCTTTCGTGTTTGCCTGAACGGTTATGTTTCATTTTTGAGAGCTGCTCGTGTTCTGGGTTGATGAGATCTAATTCAAGAAAAAGCTGACAGCCATTGCAAATACCTACAGACAAAGTATCGGGCCGTGCAAAAAATCGTTTTAGCGTTTCTTGTGCGATGGCATTGTACATAAAGGCACCTGCCCAACCTTTGGCAGACCCCAAAACATCACTGTTCGAAAAGCCACCAACAGCACCTATAAATTGAATGTCATCGAGTTGTTCCCGGCCCGAAATCAAATCAGTCATGTGTACGTCTTTGACGTCGAACCCAGCCAAGTACATCGCATGGGCCATTTCACGTTCGCTATTACTTCCTTTTTCACGGATGATAGCCGCCTTGATGCGTCGCTGTCCTTTATCCCAATGCGCAGAATCAGGCAGAAGGCCGTTAAAGGTCCGGGGAAAAACAAACGATAAGGGTTGGTTCTTGTAGTTGATAAAACGCTCATGCGCTAAGTCATTGGCGGTCTGTTTTTGGTCTAACAAAAACGAAGTGCGGTACCAGTGATCTCGATACTCAGCAACATTAAACCCATATTGGTTTTGGTGGTGTTGGAGAGAGAGTATCCCAGAGGTGTTGACGCGCCCAATAAACGCTGCACGGACGCCGTTGGCTTCAAATATAGAGGTGACCAATTCATCGTTTGTAGCCTGGATAATCACGCCACAGTTTTCAGCAAATAGTGTGGTGACAATGTCTTGCTGCGACAAAGGACTTAAGTCTAGTGTTGCGCCCAATGAGACATCGGCAAAACACAGCTCGAGTAGGGTGGTGATCAAGCCACCTGAGGAAACATCGTGGCCTGCTGCGACCAGATCTTTATTAATGAGCTCCTGAATGGTTTCAAAAACAAGACCGACATATTGCGGTGTTTTGATACCAGGAACCTGGTCCCCGATCAGGCTAAGGGTCTGTGCAAATGAAGATCCGCCTAAAGCAAATTCCTCTTGAGAGAGGTTGATATAATAAAGGCCACCGGCTTCTGGGTTCACCACGGGCTCTACGACCTTACCAATGGCATGACAATGTCCTGCTGCCGAGACAATCACGGTCCCTGGTGCCATCACATCCTGACTTGGATATTTTTGCTTCATGGACAAAGAATCTTTACCCGTTGGGATATTGATGCCCAAGGCAATGGCAAAGTTGCTAATGCCTTCGACAGCCTTGTAAAGTCGTGCGTTTTCTCCCTCGTTATTCGCGGGCCACATCCAATTGGCAGATAAGGAAACGCTTTTAAGTCCCTCTTTCAAAGGCGCCCATACCAGGTTCGTTAGGGCCTCGGTCACTGCATTATGAGATCCAGCCACAGGGTCGACCAGAGCCGTGAGCGGGCTGTGTCCAATCGAGGTAGCGATGCCTTCTACGCCTTCGAAGTCTAAGGCCATCACGCCACAATTGTTTAAAGGCAATTGCAGTGGTCCAGCACATTGTTGCTTGGCCACTAAGCCCCCGACACATCGGTCGACTTTGTTCGTGAGCCAGTCTTTACAGCCTACAGCTTCTAGCTGTAGTACATTTTTTAAGTAATGGGACAATTCCGATACCTGGTAATGTATCGGGGCAAATCTTGGCGCAATACTTGTGTCGTTCATGATGGTCTTTGGGGTGCTGCCAAATAAATCAACGAGTTCAAAATCCATTGGGGTTTCCCCATTGCTACTGCGGCGAATCGTGAATCGGTGATCATCAGTGACCTCGCCGACCACATACATCGGTGCGCGCTCACGTTCCGCAATTTTTTGCAACATCGCTACATGTTCAGGAGCAATGATCAATCCCATGCGCTCTTGAGATTCATTGCCAATAATTTCTTTTGCCGAGAGTGTTGGATCACCAACGGGTAAGGCATCTAAATCAATCAAGCCGCCCATGTCTTCGACCAATTCACTCAGACAATTAAGGTGGCCCCCAGCGCCATGATCATGAATGGAGACAATTGGGTTTTTGTCGCATTCCACCAAAGCGCGAATGGCATTAGCTGCTCTTTTTTGCATTTCGGGATTGGAGCGCTGCACGGCATTGAGTTCAATGCCACTGCTAAAGGCACCTGTGTCGGCACTTGATACTGCCGCACCACCCATGCCAATGCGGTAGTTTTCGCCACCTAAAACGACAATTTTGTCACCGACTTTTGGCTGGTCTTTTAAGGCGAGTTCTGTTTTTCCGTAACCAATTCCTCCTGCAAGCATGATGACCTTGTCAAAACCGAGGACCTGCTCATTTTCTTGGTGTTCAAAAGTCAAGACCGATCCGCTAATAAGGGGTTGGCCAAATTTATTACCAAAATCTGATGCTCCGTTACTGGCTTTAATTAATATATCAATGGGGGTTTGGTAGAGCCATGGTCGTGCAGGCACCGAAGTCTCCCAAGATCTTCCTTGCTCCGAACGGGAATAAGCGGTCATATAGACGGCACTTCCAGCCAGTGGAATAGAACCTTTTCCTCCCGCTAAACGGTCACGAATTTCACCACCACTGCCAGTTGCTGCTCCGTTAAAGGGCTCAACAGTAGTCGGGAAGTTATGGGTTTCTGCCTTGATCGAAATGACACTCGAGAAGGGTGTTTTTTTATAATAAGCAGGGACGTCAGGACGGCTTGGAGCAAATTGCTGGACCTGTGGTCCAGACAGAAAAGCTACATTGTCCTTGTATGCCGACACGATAGTGTTGGGGTGTTCCTTCGCCGTTTTCTTGATGAGCTTGAAAAGAGAGTCAGGTTGTTCTATCCCGTCAATAACAAAGGTGCCATTAAAAATTTTATGTCGGCAATGTTCGCTATTGACTTGACTAAAGCCAAAGACCTCACTATCGGTCAAGCTGCGGCCAAGGCGCTTGGCTAAATCCATGAGATAGCTCACTTCTTCTTGACTCATCGCCAAACCTTCCTCTTGGTTGAAGCTTGCGATATCGTCAATATTTTTGATGGGTTCTGGATTTGTTGCCACTTCAAAAATAGCTTGATCCAGATGGTCGTAAGCCTCAAGAAGCATCGGGTCAAAAGAGCGATTGTCGCTTGTGCGGCATTCAAAAAGCTCAATACGTTCGATTCCAGAAACTCCCATATTTTGGGTGATTTCTACAGCGTTGGTGCTCCAAGGCGTGATCATGGCAGCGCGTGGGCCGACAAAAAAACCTTCGAGGTGTGGGTGCGGCACAAGGGGTTGATTACCAAATAACCAACTGAGCTTTGATTGGTCCTGATCCGACAAGCTGCGTGAAGATTGAACGGCATAAATAAGTTCGCGGGCTTGTCCAAAAAAATGAATCATGAAGTCAGATTTAAGAAGCAAATTTAATCAAAATTGAGCGAGTTTTTAGAAGAGTTATGAGGGACATTTCAACATTATTTCTTTACAACTTACTTGATCCTTCAGGGGCTCAATAGATTAAAAAATTAATTAACTTAGTCCCCTTATTAAAACCACTATTATGAAAAATCTTTGGGTCATTTTGGCTATTATTATGGGGGCTTCGGATATTTATGCCCAGAATACGCAACCTGCATCAAGTGTTATGTATGGACAATTCTTACGGAAAACAGAGCCTTTAAGGGATTTTCCTACAGTCACGCCCGAGCGTTATCAAGTTAACGAGATCACAATTATTCCGAATAATTTGAGAGCCAACGAAAAAGTAAACAATGACGCCTATCCACAAAATGGTATTGATCCGCTCAGACAACGCGAATTTGGTGGTGTTGCTCGCCAGCCGATCGAACAAAATTTTGATGGCTTAAATGGCAATGAAGGTGGTGGGTTTACGCCTCCAGATCCATCAGGTGCTGCGGGACCTAATCATTATATAAATGCGGTTAACGTGGCGCTCAAAATTTTTGACAAACAAGGAAATGTGCTTGCTGGTCCTACAGCTCTAGGAACATTTTTAGGTTCTGCGAGCAACAGTGGAGATCCCATTATTATGTATGATCACTTGGCCGATCGTTATTTTGTCAGTGAATTTGGTACAGGCAACTCTTTTTTGGTTGGGGTCTCAGATTCTCCTGATCCAACCGGGGCCTATAACGTTTATCAATTTAATTTGGATGCCTTTCCGGATTATCCCCACTATAGTATTTGGCCTGACGGTTATTATGTAACGGCCAATAAATTCCAAGGCAACACAACTTATGTGATGGATCGTGCCGCGATGATCGCTGGCGAGCCCAATCCTGCGATTGTGGGTTTTAACTTACCTGGGGTGGTCAACAATAATAATACCGTATTTAGTCCAGAACCAGCAAATCTTACAGGTCAATTATTTCCACCAAATACACCTGGGTATATTGTTTATCTTCAAGATGATGGTTGGGGGGGTGTTGCCAACGATCATCTCAAAATTTGGGAAATTACTATGGATTGGACCAATCCTAGTAGCTCAAGTATTTCTGCTCCAGTGGAAGTGCCTGTAGACCCTTTTGATTCGGTCTTTGCACCATTCGGTTCTGGAGATGTTCAGCAGCCTGGTACCAGTCAAAAAATCGACATGATCGGTGGCGTCATATCGTATGCTGCTAACTACCGCAGTTTTGGCACACATAACTCATGGCTAATCACCTATAATGTGGATGTCGATGGTAATGATACTGCTGGTATTCGCTGGATTGAATTGCGTAATTCTGGCACAGGGGCCTGGTCTTTATTTCAAGAAGGAACTTATGCTCCCGCCGACGGAAACAGTCGTTTTATGGGGAGTGCAGCAATGGATGCCGCCGGTAACATCGGGATGGGCTTCAACATAGCCAGTGCGAACCTCCCTGCGGGAATTAAATACACAGGTCGTTATGATGGCGATCCTTTAGGACAAATGACCGTAGCCGAGGCCTCTATTATAGAAGGCGTTGGGGTACAGACATTCTCCAACCGTTTTGGAGATTACTCACACCTTACAATGGATCCTGACAACTTTACGTTTTGGCATACTGCAGAATATTTTACCGCCAACAATAATTGGAGTTCACGCGTGGCGGCCTTTACCTTATCCAGTGGCTTCAATAATGATGTTGGGGTGAGTAACATCGGTCAACCGGAAAATGGACTGTTGACCACAGCCGAGATCGTTGAGGTTGCCATCAGAAATTTTGGTTTGACAACTCAGGCCAACTTCCCTGTGGAATTAAGTCTTGACGGTAATGTTTTGGCGACAGAGACCTTTACCGGTTCTCTAGAGCCGAATGACGTAGCCAACTTTACTTTTGCTCAGACTGTTGATTTATCAACTTCAGGACAAAGCTACTCGATCGTTGCGCGAACTGTATTGCCAGCAGATGAATTTGGTGCCAACGACCCCTATACCAAGACGGTTCGTCATTTACTCAGTGATGATATAGGGGTTGAAGAAATCACAGGGCCTGCTTCGGGTTCAGGTCTAGGCTTAGAGACCGTAACGGTAATTTTAAAGAATTTTGGCGCAGTAGCACAGGCTAATTTTGACGTTTCCTATACGGTCAACGGCGGTGCCCCCATAACTGAGGTGGTGACTGATGTCATTGATAGCGAGCAGTCCATCGTATTTAATTTTGCCCAACAGGCAGATTTGACGGCACTGGGATCTTATACAATTACAGTAACCACTGAGCTTAATGGCGATCAAGACCCCACAAATGACACACAAACCATTACGGTCGCAAACCTATTGTGTCAGCCAAATTTGAATTGTTCATTTGGAGACGGTTTTCAGCTGTTTGCGGTGAATGAGATCAATAATCCTTCGGGTTGTGAGGGTTATGGTGACTTTACCAATCTGTCGGCCACTTTCGACATTGACACAACTTATGATCTCACGGTAACTACAGGTTACGGTGACCAATATGTCACCGTTTGGATTGATTTTAACGACGACTTTGATTTTACAAACGACGAGCGTGTGGTGAGTGATTATGTCATTGCTCCTGGGGGCGGCTCAGGCACTTTTACAGAAGTGATGCCTTTGACCATTCCAGCCAATGCTTTGCCTGGAACGCATTTGATGCGTGCCAAATCCAACTGGCAAGCGCCTGTGCCGGCCAATGCCTGTGAAGAAACCGCCTACGGTGAAACTGAAGATTACACCGCTATTGTAGGGACCTTAGGTCTTGGCGATCAAACGCTAGCACAAAGTGATCTATTGATAAAGTCCTTACCAAACAATCAATTTGACATTCAATTGACCACAGGGTTTGAAGGCCGCATGTATTTTGCGTTATACAATACCTTAGGGCAGCAGCTTAAGTTCAAGACGCTGTCTCCATCTGGTCCAGATCTCTACCAAGTGAAATTGGACATGAGCCAGGCGGCATCAGGTATGTACTTTATCAAAATGTCGGGTCCGGAATTGTCGACATTTAAATCAGCAAAGTTAATTGTAGAGTAATACAACAAGTTGAAATGAAAAAAGGCCCGCTATCGCGGGCCTTTTTTTTTTAGGAGACGCGCTTTAAAAGCGCCATATAAAAACCGTCGAAATTGGTGGCACTTGGGAGCAAGGTTTGCTCTTTGATTATTTTGAAGTTTTGGCCCATTTCGGTCTTCAAGAATCGATCTATTTGTTGCTTGTTTTCTTGTGGAAGAATCGAACAGGTCGCATAAACCATTTCGCCATCCGCTTTGAGCATCGGAGCATAAGCGGCTAATATTTCTTGCTGCTTCTCAATGATTTCTTCCAAGAATTCAGGCGATAATTTCCATTTGCTGCCTGGATTACGGCGCAGCACACCAAGACCGGTACATGGGGCATCAATGAGCAAGCGATCCGCTTTGCCCATAAGTTTTTTAATGACCTTATTGGAATCGATCAAACGTGTTTCGATATTGTGTGCACCGTTGCGGCGTGCACGACGCTTGAGTTCTTCTAATTTTTTTGGGTAAATATCTAATGACAGAATAGAACCCTTGTTTTCCATTAGTGCGGCCATATGGAGTGACTTTCCTCCGGCACCAGCACAAGCATCAATTACCCGCATACCTGGTTTTGGATCTAAGTACTGTGCGACCATTTGAGAAGCTCCATCTTGAACTTCAAACCAACCATTTTTAAAAGCATCTGTAATAAATACATTGGCTCGTTCAACCAATTGAAGGCCGTTAGGGACACCAGTAATGGTATTGGTTGCCATTTCAAGGTCATTGAATTGATTTTGTACGTCTTTTATAGTGGACTTAAGACTATTTACACGGATGATGACTTCGGCTTTAGTGTTTAAGGCCGTTAACTCCTTTTCCCATTGTGCTTTGCCAAAGGCCTCTAGGCCTACTTTATCGAGCCAATCTGGTATGGACTCACGCACCACACGGATCTTAGATAACTCATCAAAACGTCCTTTGATCTTGCGTGTTGGTGTCCCTTCAAATTGTTTCCAATCCGGGAGTTTAATGCCTTTGAGGGTGGCCCAAACCACAAACATGCGAAATAAATTTTCACGGTTATAGGGTGCTTTTACCTCGGCAATTTCTTGATAAAGTCGCTTCCAACGGACAATGTCGTACGTCGTTTCCGCGATAAAACTGCGGTCCCGAGCGCCCCATCTCTTGTCACGCTTTAGTGTGTTTTTTAATACTTTATCCGCTTGTTTGCCTTCATTGAAAATATCGTGCAATGAATCTATAGTGGCGAATACTAATGTTCGGTGAAGTCTCATGTTTGATTTGTTGGGCGCAAAGTTACTATTCTTTAAGGCTTTATTTACCTTTGAAAAAATAAAAATCGACATGGCTCATTATTTACATTTGGTTGTGGCCTCCATAGCTTCAATAGTATTGTCTTGTACCCAGCCTGAAGGATTCAATAAAGTGGCTATTGAGGTAATTTATTCTGACTCGGTGAGCGTAAGAGCAATTGTACCCATTGACACAGGGCAGGTCTGGTTTGCTGGGAATCGTGGAAAAGTAGGTTTGATACAACAAGGGAAGGCGAATGTCATCACCGTAACTCATGAAGGTAAGGCGTTGCAGTTTAGGGCGTTGGCCTATCAAAATGAAACTGCTTTTGCCTTGAGCATCGATAATCCAGGATTACTGTACCGCATCAAGCACAAGGATGACGAGATTAAATCCGTTGACCTGACTTATAAGGAAGAAGGTCAAGGGGTGTTTTATGATGCTATGGTATTTTGGAATGATCAAGAGGGCCTGGCTATTGGAGATCCTTTATCGGGTTGCTTATCGGTCATAAAGACCCAAGATGGAGGGGTGACATGGAACAAGTCGGCCTGTGATGACTTGCCATCCATGAATGAAGGTGAGGCGGCTTTTGCAGCGAGCAACGGCAATATTGCAGTGTTTAATGATCGGACTTGGGTCGTTACTGGGGGCAAAAGAGCCCGTGTGTTTTATTCCCCAGACAAGGGCGTGCGCTGGGAGGCTTTCCAGACGCCCATTGTCCAGGGTGATGTCATGACGGGAATTTTCTCTGTAGATTTTTATGACGAAAATTTAGGGGTTGTTTTTGGTGGTGACTGGTCAGATCCTGAGCGAAACACCCAAAACAAGGCGATCACGAAGGACGCTGGTAAGACATGGACGCTTATGTCAGAGGGCCAGGCACCGGGTTATTGTTCCAGCGTACGGTTTGTCCCTCAGAGCAAAGGAAAGGGTATGGTCGCTGTAGGCCCCAATGGGACTTATTCTAGCTTTGATCAAGGCCAGTCTTGGAATCATTTGGACAAGACACCGTTTTATGCGCTACGATTTGTTAATGACACTTTGGCCTATGCCAGTGGCGCCAATATAATAGCACGCTTGACCTTTTATCGCGGAGAATGATCGTTGCCGCCCTTACCATTACCAGGCGCACCACGACGGCGAATTCGGTCCATTAATTGACGGCGAAACTCTTCTTCACTCAGGAAGAGTTGCAATTGCTGCTTTTGACTGATCACAGGTTCTAAGGCTTGAGTCATTTGCTCTATCAATTCAAATTCTCTTTGTTTTAGTGTCTTGAGTGATTTGAGCGTTTTTTCTACCGCGGCATCACTCCAAGAGTCAATAGAACTGGGTTGGATATCACGGAAAGCATGTCGATGCTCGCGCATCAATTGCATGATTTGGTCGTTGTATTGATTGTAGATGGGCCAGAATTTCTGAGCTTGCTCTGGAGTTAAGGATAATGCATTGGTAATGAGCCCTGTCTTGAACGCTTTGATTTTTGGATTCAGGGGCTCTTTTCCTTGGGCGTTGGATAGAGTCGTTCCTAAAATTAGGGTAAAGATGAGTAATCGTCTCAGATGTTTCATAAGTCGAGTATTAAGTATAATTCATTTAGTTCAAAAAAATATTCAAGCGCGTTGGGAGCTTCGTCGGTGTCTAATATCAGATCAGGCGTCAAATCTGCTGCGCTAATCAAGGGCCAGAAGTCGTCGTTATCCATATAAATTGAAGCATATTGCTCAATCTGTTCATCGCTAATTTGTGCTAAGGGCTCTAGATCTTTTTTAGTGGTCAACAGCCAAATAAGGGTCAATGAGGCGGCAATGGCCAGGGTTTTTATGAGGTAAGGTCTAAGGTGTTGAACGGTTGTATTCTGGTTTAAAGAAATAAACTGCTGCGGGTCGATACGGTCAAAATAGTCATTCGGAACTTGAAAGGATTCTTGGTCTTTATGGGTTTGCGCTTGTGCTTCGAATGCCAATTGATCCATGACCTCTTGCTCTAATCCCGAAAAATAGGTGTCAGGAACTTTAAATGGGCGGTATGCGTTTGGTTGCTTCATGTTTATAATGGACTCAGAATTTACTAAAGGGTTTCATTAAGTAGGTATTGTGTTATTTTTTTTTGTGCGATGTGGTAATTGCTTTTGAGCCCCCCAACACTTGTCCCCAAGAGCTCGGATAAGGCTATATAAGTATAGTTCTGGTAATATTTCATTTTAAAAACCATCTGTTGCTTGTGCGGCAGCCGCGCTATGGCGCGCTGCAGCTTAATTTCGGCCTCATTTCCATCGAAGTAATGATCGCCACTGAGTTGATCAATCTTAAGATCCATTAATTCTTGTTGGGTAATGAAGTTGCGTTTGGCGGCCTTTTTAATAAAGGTCAAAGCCTCATTTGTGGCAATGCGGTACATCCAAGTAAAGAGCTTACTGTCTCCTTTAAAGCTCGGTAAGTGGCGGTAAATTTTGATAAAGGTATTTTGTAAAACATCATCGGCGTCATCGTGATTGAGCACGATGTGCCGTATTTGCCAATACAAGCGCTTCTTGTATTGATGCACCAGTTCACCAAAAGCCCGATCCTTGGTTTTTGGATCGATGAGTAATGCAATGATTTCTTTATCTGGGTTGTTATCCATGGGCTATTATGACGTTTAAACCCGGCAAAGGTTTAAAAGAGATGGCTAAATGCCGCGGCAAATAACGCAACTCCGAAATTTTTTGACATCCTGGCGATAAAAACGCTTAAAAAACGCGGATATGGATAGAAATATAAGAAAATAGTCGTTTCTGGCACCATAGCAATTAACTTATAATTTTATAACACTGATTTACAATGAATTAAATATAATTCCAATGAGAGGATAGTCTCTGTAATGAGAAAATAACCATACCATAGGAACAACAAATAGCCTTATATATCGGATGAAATGCATAATTACACGATAAAATGCAAAAAAAGTTTGGTGGATTGAAATAATGTTCTATCTTTGGTGTAACAAAATAAGACATTGAGCCGCTAGCCCCAAGGTGGTTCAAAAAACAGAAGAAGCGGAGCCCCAACCGCTTCTTTTTTTTTGGCTCTAATTGAAGGATTGCATCGCAACCAAGTTGTGGTAGATGCCTTTTTGCAACAATAATTCGTCGTGTTTCCCTTGTTCGACAATCTTTCCTTGTGAAAGAACAACGATCAAATCCGCCTTTTGAATGGTAGAAAGTCTGTGCGCTATGACTAATGATGTGCGGTGTTTCATCATGTTTTCCAAAGCCTGTTGGACCAGGCGTTCGCTTTCGGTATCCAAAGCAGAAGTGGCTTCGTCCAAAATCATGATAGGTGGATTCTTAAGTACAGCACGCGCAATACTCAAGCGTTGTTTTTGTCCGCCACTTAATTTATTGCCAGAGTCGCCAATATTAGTATCCAAACCTAAGGGTAGAGCGGTAACAAATTCATAAGCATTGGCCACCTCTAGGGCTTCTATAAGTTCCTGGTCACTGGCGTTAGCTTTGGCCACTAACAAATTACCACGAACCGTGTCGTTGAATAAAATGGAATCTTGTGTTACCAATCCCATAAGACCCCGAAGTGAGGCAATGGTCAGCTCTGTAATGGGGTAGCCATCGATCGTAATGTTTCCTTTATTGACATCATAAAACCGGGTCAGTAAATTGGCAATCGTACTTTTACCACTGCCGCTTTGCCCCACAAGAGCAACGGTACTTCCTTTAGGGATTTGGAGTGAAATATCGTTCAAAACCCATTGATCTTCGTATTTGAAAGACACATTATTTAGGGCTATGCTCTGATCAAAGCCTTGCTTAACATGGGCATTAGCGACTTCTTGAATGGTTGATTCAGTCGTTAAGATCTCCAGAACGCGTTCTGCAGCCGCATTTCCTTTCTTAACGCTATAACTGGCTTTACTGATGGCTTTTGCAGGGGTTAGAATGTTGTAAGCTAGACCCATGTAGACAATAAAAGCCTCTGGAGCAAGCGTGTGATCGACAAGGACCATGGATCCGCCGAACCAAAGTAACATAGCGATGACCAATATCCCTAAGAACTCACTAATCGGCACGGCCAAATTCTGGCGGTGCATGAGACGATTTGAAAAGTGAAAAAACCGGTTAGTGCTTTGCCCGAAACGTTCCTGAAACTGTTTTTGAGCATTAAAGCCTTTAATGATCTTTAGCCCACCTAAGGTTTCTTCTACAATAGAGAGAAATGTGCCTTGTTCTTTTTGAACCCGGCCACTTTTTTTCTTTAAACTTTTACCGATATAGGCAATGGCAAAACCGGACAAAGGAATGAATATAAAGACAAAAACCGTGAGCTTGCTGCTAATTAAAAGCATGGCAACAATGGTAAATAGAATCATCAAGGGCTCTCGAACTAAAAGCTCGAGTATCGATAAAAAAGAGTGTTGTATCTCGAGAATATCGGAAGAAATACGGCTTATGGTATCTCCTTTGCGCTTTTCGGAGTAATATGAAATAGGCAACAGTACTGTTTTGCGGTAAACTTCATTGCGTAAATCACGCAGGACCCCATTGCGCAAATAGGTAATGAAGTACATAGCGGTGTACCCAAATAAATTTTTAAGTAAAAAGGTCGAAATCACCAAAGTAATCATCAGGGATAGGGCATATAGTTCGCCTTGAGAATCAATCTTTTGGGTGATGTAGTAATTCATTAAATCTTCGAAGTAGCCACCAATATTACCAATACCTTCATAGGTTGGTTTGATGTTTATTTTGGTAGCATTCTGAAAAAGGACTTTAAGCATCGGCATCAAAGAGACAAAAGCCAAGGTGCCAAAAAGCGCATAGAATATATTGGCAATGATATTGAGCCATGCATAACCCATGTAGGGTTTGGCAAAATGTAAGATGCTTTTAAAATAAGTCATTATACGAGTCTAAGGTCTGTTTTGATTTGCTGAATTTGAGGCGCTAGGCCTTCGGCATCATCAGCCCGGACACTGATGTAAAATTTAATTTTGGGTTCTGTTCCACTGGGACGGGCAGCTATTTTACCGCCCTTTTCTGTGTTAAAAATCAGTACATTGGACTGCGGAAGATCCAATGGTGTTTGTACGCCAGTAGTCAGATCAGTTTGTGTTTGGGTCTGGTAGTCTTCCACGAACCGGACCGCTGAACCGCCTAATTCCTTTGGTGGTTGTTCTCTCAAGGATTTCATGATGTCTTCAATTTCTTCAGCGCCCTTGCGCCCTTGCTTGACCATAGAAATCAATACTTCTTGGAAGTAACCGTGCTTTTTGTATAGGCTTTGCAAATAAGCCCAGATACTGGTACCCTGTGCTTTTTGGAACGCAGCAATTTCACAAATCAGTAAGCTTGCGGTAACGGCATCTTTGTCGCGGACAAAATCCCCGACCATATAACCAAAACTCTCTTCGCCGCCACCAATAAAATGTTCCTGTGGAAAATCTTTAACCATTTTTGCGATCCACTTAAAACCGGTCAGACCTTCTCGGTAGGTCACCCCATAATGATCGGCCAAAACCCGCATCATCGGGGTAGATACAATAGTGGAGGCAATGAAGGTATGGTCTAATTTCCCTGCTTTGCGGTATTGTTCGAGTAAAAAATGCGTTTTGACAATCATGGCCTGATTACCATCGAGTAATTGCAGTTGGCCTTGATCATCGCGTACCGCAATACCCAAACGATCGCAATCTGGATCCGTTCCGATAACCAAATCGGCTTGCTCGCGCTCGGCTTGTTCCATAGCTAGAGCAAGGGCTTCTGGCTCTTCCGGATTAGGGGACTTCACCGTAGGAAAATCACCATCTGGTACCGCTTGAGCTGCCACAATTGATAAACCTTTAAATCCAGCCTTTTCGAGTACTGGTGGGACCATCGTTATCGATGTACCGTGGAGTGGGGTAAACACAATTTTGAGATCCTCGCGTTGGGTCGAAGTGGTTTGCTGTGTTACAGCGGCAAGAGAAGCGCCTATGAAGGCCTGATCGACTTCTTGATCGATCTGATGGATTAAATGTTCTGAAGCATCAAATTTTATGTCGGCGTAGTCCAATGCATTGATGCGCTGGATGATGGCGGCATCTTGTGGTGGAACCAGTTGGCCTCCATCTTGCCAATAGACTTTATAACCGTTGTATTGAGGTGGGTTGTGTGAAGCGGTTAAAACGATACCACATTGACAACCGAGATGCCTCACGGCAAAAGATAACTCGGGCGTAGGCCGTAAATCAGAAAAGACAAAGGCTTCAATGTTGTTGGCGGCAAATACTTGAGCCACCATTTGGGCCAGTGCTTTGCTGTTGTGACGGCAATCATAAGCGATGACGACTTTCTTGTCCTGTGTGGGGAATACCTGATGCATGTACTGCGCCAAACCTTGAGTGGCCTTGCCTAGGGTGTATTTATTGATTCTGTTATCTCCAGGGCCCATGATTCCGCGCATGCCCCCGGTACCAAAAGCCAAAGATTTGTAAAACGCGTCCTCAACGCGCTCAGGGTCACCTGCTAATAATGAGGTAACTTCGGATTGGGTCGTGGCATCAAAAAGCGGGTCTAACCAACGTTGTGCTTTTTTTAGAATGTCATCTGAGAGGTGTTGCATGGATCCTATATTCCTTCTTTATTATGGCCAAAAATACGGATTATTGGCCGAATCAATCTAAGTTTAAGACTTCTTTAATTAAGTAGTTATTGCGTTGTGGCTTGCTGCGCAGAATTAATTCACCCAAGAAGCCCGCGACAAAGAACTGACTCCCTAAAATCATGGCTGTAAGGGCAATGTAGAACTGGGGTCGTTCCGTTATCAGTCGACCGGCAGGGTGGATCCATAATTTATCCAAGCCCAGATAGGCCGAAAACAGAAAGCCCAAGGCGAGCATGAGCACACCCAATGACCCAAAAAAATGCATGGGCCGTTTGCCAAATCGTGAAAGAAAGGAAATCGTAATAAGGTCTAAAAAACCGCGAATAAAGCGCTCAGAACCAAATTTGGTTGTCCCGTATTTGCGTGCTTGATGTTGCACGACTTTTTCGCCGATCTTGAGAAATCCGGCATTACTGACCAATACTGGTATATAGCGGTGCATATCACCGGTAACTTCGATAGCTTTAACAACTTCATTTTTGTAGGCTTTGAGGCCACAATTAAAATCGTGTAGGGCCACTTTTGAGGTTTTACGGGCAGCGTAGTTAAACAATTTAGAAGGTAAATTTTTCCCGAAAAAGGGATCGAAGCGTTTTTTCTTCCATCCTGAAACCATGTCATATTTGCCGGTTTGGATCATTTGATAGAGCGAAGGAACTTCTTCAGGGTTGTCTTGTAAGTCGGCGTCCATGGTCACCACAACACTTCCTTGTGCCTTAAGAAATCCAGCATGCAGCGCTTGTGACTTACCGTAGTTCTTTTGAAAACGCACCGCTTTGGTGTTGGGATCTGTTTTGGCGATCGCTTGGATTATTGACCAAGACTGATCGGTACTACCGTCATCTATAAAAATGATTTCATAGCTGAGTTCACGGACTTCTAAAACCTTGACTAACCATTGGTGTAGTTCAGCAATAGAACCTTCTTCGTTTAGCAGCGGTATGACGACAGATAGATCCATTCGGCTGGTTTAGTCTGTGGGTGCGGCTTTCTTGAAAATTAAACCCACAAGTAGTCCAAGTACCGAGTGAAAGATCAAAAGTGAGACGTAAGACTTGGCTTGACTCGCGATGGAAAAATTGTCCACCTGAGACAGGTTAGCTATTTGTTTCTCTATTTCTTCTGGTGGTGCTCCAAATCGAATCATCATTTCTTGTGCAATTTCTAAAGAACGCTCGTTGAGATAGGTTGCCAAATCGGGATCAATAATGGTAAAGATCAAGATGCCTACCGCAGTGCTGATCGCTAAACCGACAGCTGTGGTTATAAAATAAGAGGTGAAGGCCTCTTTAAAAGTCATGACACCGGATAAAATCCCTTTGGATTTGGCCGTTGAGATGATCCCCATAGCGATCACCAAAAGCAGGCTCAAGGTGCCAATCCACCACTTGGTAAATAATTCGGTGTTTAGGGCATACATTAAGGTCGTGCTGAGACCAAGCATAAGGCCAAGCATAGTACCGTGATTGATGGCATTTTTTTTCGGAGTAAGCATTTCAGACATGATTTTGGAATTTCTCTGGTTAAACTGTGGACAAATGTACTAAATTGTTACCTCATTTTTTATCTAAAAAAAAGATGAAAGTATTGTCTAATTCCAATTTATGATTAAATTTGCATCCGCTTTTAGGCCCTAAATGGCTAAAATGACATCAAAAGCTTTAATATAAAGACCATGAGAAAAGGAATACACCCAGAGAATTATAGATTAGTTGCCTTTAAAGACATGTCTAATGAAGATGTTTTTATCACTAAATCTGCTGCTGTCACAAAGGAAACCATTGAAGTAGATGGTGTTGAATATCCTGTGGTCAAGATGGAAATTTCTCGCTCGTCACACCCTTTTTACACTGGGAAGCACAAGTTGGTTGATACAGCAGGACGTATTGATAAGTTTAAAAACAAATACTCCAGCTTCAAAAAATAATTTAGGATCAAACCTAAAGTTTAAGGGCCTTCCATGTGAAGGCCTTTTTTTATTGCGTCAATTTAAAAATGTGATACCAATTAGTTTTGTATTTTTAATTTTTAGTTGGAGATGAAACAATGACCTTATGAATTATATCTTATTTGACGGACCGTTTAGGCAAGCACTTTTACCTTTTACCTATACCCGCCCAGTCGCCGAGTTGCGCGTAGGAGGGCTCACCATTAAGCAGAAGTGGGAGCGCAGTTTAAAGGACACAGTCTTGGTGCACACACAAGATTATTTGACCCGTTTGTTTCCTTTGGACAAAGCGCAAGACAATATATGGATTAATGCAGGGGTTTTGCCCAGTAAGGTATTGATAGAGGTATTAAAAGCCTTAGAAATCGATCAAGCCTTGTATCACGGCGATGTGCTGGTTGCCTATAGAAGCGCCAATTATAAAGAAGATTCTCAAGATCAGTTGACTTCTATAATGTTTTCCGGTGGAGATCTTAATTTCATTCAGAATACCTGGGACATCTTTGCGCACAACCCTCGTGAGATCGCAAATGATATTTCCCTTTTAAAAAACGATGCGCCCTCAGAGGCGCTGCCTGATTCAGTTCAAGCGATTGCCCCTGAGCACATCTACGTTGCCAAAGGGGCACAAATGACTTTTTGCACCATGAACGCTAGCGAAGGCCCAATATACATTGGTAAAAATGTGACCATTATGGAAGGGGCAATGCTCAGAGGCCCATTGTTTATTGCCGAAGGAGCAGTTGTTAAAATGGGTGCTAAGCTATACGGCGGGACCACCATTGGGCCTTATTGCAAAGTAGGTGGTGAGATCAGTAATTCAATGCTCATGGGTTACAGCAACAAAGGCCACGATGGTTATTTGGGTAACTCGGTGATTGGCTTTTGGTGTAATCTCGGGGCCAATACCAACACCTCGAATCTCAAAAATAATTATGATCCTGTGCGCCTCTGGGATTATAAAACCGGACTATTTGCCCAAACGGGTTTAGAATTTTGTGGCCTGATGATGGGCGACCACAGCAAAAGTGCAATTGGCACCATGTTTAATACCGGGAGTGTTGTTGGCGTGAGTGCTAATATTTTTGGCAGTGGATTTCCCCGCAATTTCATTCCCAGTTTTAGTTGGGGCGGTGCTGCAGGTTTGACCACATATGGTTTGGAAAAAGCCTGTCTTACAGCACAACGCGTCATGAGTCGTCGTTCCATCGATTGGACTGATCATGACCAAGCACTGTTTTTAAGCCTCTTTGAACAGACAAAAGTTTATCGAAAGGACTAAGGCATTAACTGATGGCCTCCCGAAAGATACATTCTGGGTTATTCTCTTTTGATCATGACTTTTTTTGTAACCTGTTGTGTGCGGGTTTTTAATCGAATAAAGTAAGCACCGTCATAAAGGGTTTGTACGTCAAAGTAACTGATAGTACTGCCTTTTTTGATTACTGAAGAGCGCACTTGTTTTCCGCTACTGTCAAACAAATCCAAAACCACATCACAGGTAATGAGATCGCCCAGTTGGATGGCGATCAAATCTGATGCCGGATTGGGGATGATCTCGATATGTGTGCGGTTAAGATCATTTTCAGCAAACCCCAAGGTATTGTCATAAATGATTGTGTTTTCATTGACGCTTGTCACGACTCGGTCTTGTGCAAGGCCATAAAATGTAGGGCCTACAGCATACGGGTAAAATGAGTTCCATTGTTCATCCACAGTTGCAAAGTAAGCATAGATGCCATTAGGGTATTGTGGCGTCACACAAAACCGTCCATTGTGCTGATCTAAATAATCTTGTTCTGTTGGGTGTTCGATGAATTCATAATCTTCACGGAAATAGCCCAGATAGTAGGTCCCATTAATTGCTGGTCCATCAGGGACATTGGTGCCATCGGCCCAATGGGTGCGTGCGGTAATGTTTCTTAATTGATACCCTGATTTGATCCGGACGACACCCCCCGTACCGTCTTGATTCTGAAATCCATAGGCTCCATAAATCGGAAAGCCGTCATAGGCATAACCGATCAATGGACTGTGCTGGTCTGGATCAATGGCGTAAAGACCATCTGCGTCATAGAGGTTGCAAATGTCAGAAACCACAGTTAAATCCAATTTGAAGGCGGAAGGGTTTTGGTGGTGGTGGTAATTACCCATAGCTGGATGTGCTTTGGAGCAGTCAAAACCAGCCATCTCGGCAGGTATAGCATCTCTATTCCATGATTGAAGGGTGCCTGGTGGTCCGGGACAAGGCGGGTTGCCTGGTCCACCACATAATCTATTACTGGCTGTATCCCAACTGGTCCCATCGCGAAAATCAAACAAGGCAACGCCGTTGATAAAGGCACCGATATTGCCTCCATTGGTCGATATCGCGGCACCTGTGTTGGCTTGAGGGGCTAAAGGATACTTAAAGATGACATCTTGGTTGGAAGCCTGCGAAGGATTTCCATCCAAAAAGGGCCCTGTGGGGTAGGCGGGTATTCCTGTGGCATGCACGTAGACATAATCTTGAGAATACTCAACGAGTTGACAATTCACCAATATACCATTGGCTATTGGTGTGGCATTGCCTGCCATATAATAATGTCCGGTTTCTGTGGTGTTTTGAAGCCAGGAGGTAATGGCAGGATTCAGCTGCGCATAAATCAGGGATAAGGGTGCTAAGAGCAGAATCAGAGTGGTGGCGTATTTTTTCATGAGCTATATAATCGGTTAATTAATAATGATAAGGTAATCGATGGTCTGGATTAAACACGAATGTAGTGTCATTAAGGGTCAGTAAGAAGGCGATCAGGTCTGTTTTGTCGACCGCATCGGCCACCACCGCTTTCTTGAGTCGCGGATCAACGTCGGGGCGCGCTGTATCTGTTTGGGCATAATGGTTGAGCACTTCACGAAGGGAATGAAATCTTCCGTCATGCATGTATGGCGCTGTGAAACTGAGATTACGTAATGAGGGCACTTTAAACCGTGCAGAGTCTTGCGAACGCAGGGTGACCATAAAACGTCCCAAATCATCCAAAGTGCTATCAATCTTAAGGGTATGGCGCACAAATTCATAATTACTGAATAACGGAGCCGTATGGCAACTTTGACAGTGTTTTGTGAAAAGCGCTTGACCTCGCACTTGTTGCTTGGTAAATTGCGCTCTATTTTGGGTGACCTTATCGTAATAGGCATCGGTCGATATGAGTGAAAGCTCGAAGGCTGTTAATGCGCGTAAAAAATTGGGGCCTGTAAGCCCATCGGGACCATAAACGTTTTCAAATTTTTTGCGGTAGAAAGCGTCAGTCGAAAGTTTTTGTAGCACGTTGGTTAATGATTCATCCATCTCTTTTGGATGGGTCATGGGGGCCAGGGCTTGCATATCCAAATGATTGATCGCTCCATCCCACATAAATTCGGTCTGCCAGCCCAAATTAAAGAGCCCTGGTGCATTTCGGGTACCGATTTGATCGTCGATTCCATGGCTTAAATCGTGATCACTGTGCGCAAAGGCATTAAACGGTGAATGGCAGCTGGCACAAGAAATACTGTTGTCACGAGATAATCGGGGATCGTAAAACAAATGACGTCCCAAATCAATTTCCGGAACAGACATGTCGGTCATGCGTCCTTCGTAATACGGTTTTGGAAAGTAGTTTGGATAATGACGCAGCCCGATCCAACTCAATCCTATGCTGCACATCATGGCGCAGAGCAACCCCCAGAATATTGATTTATTCGTCATAAGGCTTAATTGTGAGGGCAAACAGTTGGCTCAGGGCCAGGGCTTCTTTGCCTGGGCGCATGACATGATTGGTATTGTTAATGGAAAGAGTGTCGAAAAAAGCACCCAGATCCACCATTATTTTGGGTTGCTTCTTATTTATCAGAAGGGCCACATGCTGCAAGGTATTATAAGGCATACGGTAGCCACCTAAATGAAACTCAAATTTATGATTCCGCGCACTGCTGCTTGCACTTGTCCCTTGTAATTTTGTATTGATATAACCGCTTTGCCATGTCCAATACATGCCTTTGGTCGGATCTAAAGGGCCCGAAAAAACACCAGAGACCTGCCTTGTACTGTCAATCCCCAAATTAAAAGTCAAAAGCTGGGCTTCATGGTTTAGTGTGGGGCGTTCAACAACCAAGGTATGCTGCTGTGATAAATCGATGAGATGGACGTCAGTTATTTTCGTTGCGTTCTGTTTTTCAAGGTCTTTTAGGACCACATCAGAAATATAGAAAGCCAGTTTTTCAATGCGAACACTATCTGCAAATTGAGGTACGTAATAAGTTTGGCCCAGAACTAAAGGTGCGTCGTTGAACCAAAATTCAAAATTCAGGTCTTGCGCCATTGCCCATTGCGCGGCAAAAAACAAGATACAGGCATGAAAGAATTTTCGGGTCAAAAGTGAGTGGTGGTTTATCCATTAATGTTGCAACTGTGACTCTTAAGGTCTTTAATGGTTTAATCAATGAACTTATTCATTTTCTTTGGTTTGGCTTTTGGCCGTTTTCTTGACGTGCTTGAGGAAAAGAAAATTTTGTGGATTAATGCCCAGGCCTTGGACCTCTTGATGCACAAAACGCACAGCCATATCATAATACAAAGGAATCACAGGTGCTTGCTCCATGATACGGGCATCCATGGCTTGATATATTTTGAGTCGGGACTTAAGATCGCTGCTTTGAAGTGCAGCCGTATAGAGCGAATCGATCACGGGGTCTTTGAAGTGCGTGTAATTGGGCCCGTTTGGGGTGAAGTTGTCGCTGATAAAAAGTGATAAATAATTTTCGGCGTCGGGGTAGTCTGCCACCCAACTTCCCCGGAAAAGTTCGAGACCTCCAGTGTTTTTTAACTGGCGTAGTGTTGCGGGAGGCATAACGTCGATGGCGACCTCAATACCCACTTTTTCCAGCTCTGTTTGTATATATTCACAGATGTCCAAGTACTGGCTATTAGTGCTTATCGTTAGTTTTGGCGCTTTATTGTGCTCTTTTATGAACTCCTGTACCAAGGCTTGTGATTTTTTAAAGTCATAAGGGTATAGTTCATGATCAACAGCTCCGGGCATGCCATGAGGAATAAATCCATATGTGCCAGGAATACCAATACCATTGCGCAAGTAGGTGATCATTTTTTTACGGTCGATACCATAATTCGCGGCTTGCCGTAACTTGATAGACTGCACTTCTAATTGGTCATTTGGGAGGTAAAAACCTATATACTCAGTATTAAGGAAAGGTATCGAGAGCATATAGGTCGACTCCTTATATTTAGCCCTCAAGGCACCTGAAGAGGTCAGTAATTCATCTTTGTAGGACTGATCAATACCTGAAATAAAGTCCAAGTTCCCTTGACTAAACTCCAAAAACTCACTTTGCTTATCTGGTAAAAAAGTGATCGCAACGGCCTCCAAATAGGGCAGGGACACACCTGTGCTATCTTTTTCGAAGTAAAATGGGTTTTTTCGCAAGACTAACTTGGTGTTTTCGATCCATAACTTGAAATGAAAAGGCCCTGTGCCGACTGGGTTTTTACGGAAGTCTTTGCCGTAATAAGTGATGGCTTCATGAGGGACTACCGAGCAATAGCGCATCGATAAAATACCCAGAAATGGTGGAAAGGATTGCTTGAGTTGGATAACAAAGACAAGATCGCTTTCGGCGTAATAATCAGCGACTTGATGCAGCACCCAACTCCCGGGTGAGGCTATTTTGGGATCATTTAAACGGTCAAAACTATAGACAAAATCATGTGCGGTTACCTTGCGTGTTTTCTGGGGGGCAAAAGCGGGATTTTCATGAAAGGAAACATCGTCTCTGAGAAAAAACCTATAGACTCTGCTGCTGTCGTTATATTCCCAAGAATGCGCTAAGTCCGGTTGGATCATAAGTGAATCATCCAGTTGAACCAGACCATTAAAGAGTTGATTGGTGGGCCATATGTTTTGAGGGTTGCGCGCAAAAGCAGGATCTAGGGAACTGATACTGGCTGACTCGTTGTAACGAAATACGGAGGTATTGGGCCTCTCGGGGAAGGCATCTTGGCAAGAAGTCAATAAGGGCAGGATACCGAGCAAAGCAGCAAAGGCCAATAGAAGTATTCTGGGAGCATGTGTGCAGTTCATCGAATATAAAATTTAGTTGTATTTTAGAATTCCTCTTGGCTAAAATACAAGAATGAAAGCAACAAAAAAAGTAGCATTTTATACGCTTGGCTGTAAACTCAACTTTAGTGAAACCGCGACTATAGCGAGAAGCTTTGTCGATGAAGGCTATGAGCGCGTTGGCTTTGAAGATCAGGCCGAAATTTATGTAATCAATACCTGTAGTGTTACCGAAAATGCAGACCAGCGTTTTAAAAGTATTGTGCGTCAGGCCCAGAAAAAAAATCCAGAGGGCTTCATTATAGGCATTGGCTGTTACGCGCAGCTCAAGCCAAGTGAGTTGGCTTCGGTCGATGGAGTAGACATGGTATTGGGCGCAAGCGAAAAATTTAAAGTAACGGCTTATCTCAATGAATTATTGGAGCAGAATCAAGGGGTCACTCCAAAAGCGATTGTACATAGCTGTTCCATTGAGGAGGCTGATTTTTATGTAGGTTCCTTCTCCATAGGAGACCGCACAAGAGCGTTTTTGAAAGTTCAAGATGGATGTGACTATAAGTGTACCTATTGCACCATTCCATTGGCACGAGGTATATCGCGCTCAGATACCTTAGAAAATATATGCCGTAATGCCAAAGAGATTGTGGATCGGGGTATTAAGGAAATAGTCCTTACGGGTGTCAATATTGGTGATTATGGAAAAGGCGAATTTGGCAATAAACGCCATCAGCATACATTTTATCAGCTCATAGAGGCTCTAGACCAAGTATCTGGTGTTGCGCGCGTGCGCATCTCCTCTATAGAACCCAATCTTTTGAAGGCAGAGTTGATTGACTTTGTCGCTCGAGCCGATAAATTTGTACCCCATTTTCATATACCGTTACAAAGTGGGAGTGATACACTACTCAAACTAATGAAGCGCCGTTACAATAGAGCACTCTATACCGATCGTATTGATTTGATCCGGCAAAAATTACCTCAGGCCTGTATTGGTGTAGATGTCATTGTGGGTTTTCCAGGGGAAACCGAGGCACTTTTCTTAGAAACCTATGCGTATTTAAGTGCTCTAGATATCAGTTATCTCCACGTCTTTACTTATTCTGAGCGGGACAATACAGCAGCGGCTCAAATGTCTGATGTTGTGCCTCTAAAGGTCAGAAGAAAAAGGAGCAAGATGTTGCGTGGCTTATCAGTTAAGAAACGGCGTGCCTTTTATGAAGCTCAATTGGGGGAAGTGTTTGATGTATTGTTTGAGGGGGAAAATAAACTAGGCTATATTCATGGATTCACCCAGAACTATGTCAAAGTCAAAGCGCCCTGGAATCCCAGCCTAGTCAACACATTGAGGCGCGTCCGACTAGATCGTATTGATGAAGATGGTCTTGTGCGATTTGATTTTTTGGCGTCAGCTCAGACGGCCTAAATGTTCATGCCAATAGGCAACAGTGGTTTGTATTTTGAACGATTACGCTTGAAAAAGAGAGCGATTTCCGAACTAGTAGGTACCAATGATATCCCTCTTTCGCGCACATTTTCAAAAACAGCTTTAATGAAGATTTCTTTAAATCCTTGATCGATAAGTTCTTGACACATGTCGAATTTGGTCAAAAATATTTTTCGTTCTTGGAGGGCATATTCGATACGTGCCATATTATCGCCAATTTCCAACTCAAATTGTCTTAAAAATTCATTGTCTATTATTGCAACATCATCAATCATATTTGGTTTTATTTTTTGGTTACATAGGTATTTCTATGGCGAGTAATTTGGTGTCGGCGCTTGCCTCAAAAGGTACGGACTGTGTGTCGTGTATGCCTATAGCATCACGACGATTTAGGGTCACACCATCAACATTTATCTGTCCTTCAATGACCATCAGATAAAGGCCTTGTTGGGCTCCGTGAAGGGCAATATTTGTGGTGGTCACTTGGTCAAATACCCCCATATAGAAATAAGCATTCTGGTGGATCCAGAGGGCATTTTCGGTTGCGGCACTTTTGGGCACAACTACAGGCGTCATTGCATTAAGCTCAAGTAATGGGGCAATCGTTCTTTGGTCATAACGTGGGGTGACATTTTGCGTGTCTGGAAAAATCCAGATTTGAAACAACGTTAACGCCTCGTCTTTTAAGGCATTAAACTCACTGTGTTCTACCCCGTGTCCTGCGCTCATAACTTGTATTTCACCAGAAGTGACAACGCCACTATGGCCCAGTGAATCTTCGTGCTGCAAGCTGCCACTCAAAGGGATGGTCACAATCTCCATGTTTTGATGCGGGTGCTTGCCGAAGCCCATTCCCGGTGCGATCTTATCATCATTGAGGACCCGTAATTGACCAAATTGCAAACGGTTTGGATCAAAGTAGTTGGCAAAGCTAAACGAGTAATTGGCTTCTAGCCAACCGTAATTGGCTTGACCCCGTGTACTGGCAGGATGTAAAATCTTTTTCATAGCTTTGGCCGATCCGATTAAAATAGCGCAATAATTCTCTGTGATGTAAAGGTAATCATAATGGCTGATATTCGAGAGAAACAAAATAACCTTTCTTATGGTTTTTGACCAACCACTTAATGTTTATTTGATTCCAGGCATGTCTGCGGACACCGCAAGCTTTGATTCTTTGGAATGGAACGAAAGTCAATTTTCGGTAAAAGTCTTGTCTTGGTTAGAACCGATAAAAGATGAATCATTAAAGGCCTATACCATCCGTATGGGACAGACGATTGATCGTTCTATGCCCTTTGCCTTGGTAGGTGTCTCATTTGGCGGCGTTATTGCGCAAGAATTGTCATTGATGAATGACCCGGTAAAAACCATCATCATTTCGAGTATCAAATCAGCAGCAGAGAAGCCTCTATGGATGCGTATAGGGTATCGCTGGAGTCTTCACAAAATGTTACCGTTCTTCATGATGCGCTATATGAATTACCGTCCTTACCAGATCCTGCCTTTTGTGGTCGAAAAGCGCTTACGTCAATACGATCATTATTTGCCTGTGCGGTCCGAAGGGTATCTTCGTTGGTCGGTGCATCAAATCCTTCAATGGGAACCATCCGCTCAGGGTAAAGACCCCATTCATATCCATGGAGATCGTGATGAGATGTTCCCCATTAAGTCAATCAAAAATGCCCAAATCATTGAAGGTGGAAGTCATATCATGATCATCACGCATGCGCGTCAAATTTCAAAATTGTTAGCAACAATTTTAAACAATTAAGGGCTGGTCTCTGTTGAATTTTTACCTTTATATGGTAAAATAAGCACATGAAATCGAACTTAAATTGGCCCCTGAATTGTTTTCTTTTCTTTTTTGTTTGGCAAATGGGTTTTGGTCAGCAGAAAGTTGATATGCCGCAGCAGCTATGGGCTTCCTTGGCTGAGGTCTCAGCACAAAACTATAACGTACAAGCGCTACCCATCCCCGTAGAGATGTCTTTCGCGGGCGAAAGCGTACCGCTGAACCATCCCGACGTCAAAGAACGTCTAGACCGCGAGCTTTTGGTCAATACTTACTGGCAGTCCAATGCGCTTCTGATCATTAAACGGGCGCATAAATATGTTCCGCTGATTGATTCGATTTTAATCGCGGAGGGCGTCCCAGTGGATTTCAAATACTTGGCAATCATTGAAAGCGGCTTGCAGAATGTGACCTCGCCAGCTGGTGCTGCTGGGTTTTGGCAGTTTATGAAAACTACGGCCAAAGAATATGGGCTCGAAGTAAATGCCAATGTCGATGAGCGTTTTAATTTAATCAAAGCGACCCAGGTCGCCGCGGCTTACCTTAAAGATGCGAAAGAACTTTTCGGATCTTGGACGTTGGCTGCAGCATCCTACAATGCTGGGCGTACTGGAATTAAATCGCAAATGAACAAGCAGGAGGTCAACTCTTATTATGATTTATTGCTCAATGAAGAAACGAGTCGCTATGTCTTTAGGATCTTGGCCTTTAAGGAACTGCTCGAAAACACCGAGTCTTATGGGTTTCGCTATGATCAAGAACATCTCTATGAAGCCATTCCTACCAAAAAGGTAAAAGTAGATACGGCGGTGAGCAATTTTGTTCGCTTTGCCCAAGACTATGGCATCAACTACAAAATCCTTAAGATTCATAATCCTTGGTTGCGCCAAAGTCATTTAAATAATGCTTCGCGTAAGGTTTATTATATTGAGATTCCAAAATTAGGGTACTACGACAGGCCTTAGAAGTTACCAAGGCACACTAAAACATCTATTTGACTGAATCAAGGCGACTAATGGATTGTGCCTTTAATAGGGAAACACTCTGGGTGAATTGCTGGAAATGCTTGTTGTAAGAGGCCGCGTAAGCCAGGTTGTAATGGTGAGAGAGCATGCGCGACACGCTGATGATCCGTTGATCTTGAGATAACAAAAAAGTAGTAGGAAACCCTAAGCTGTGCTTCATGCGTTTGATGATGAAACTATGGTCATTCTCCTTCTCGTTAACAAACAATACCGTTATTTTTCTATTAAGTCGTTGTTTGATTTTACGGACCGAGCGTCTTGGACCCCAAAATAAAATGACAAAATCTATAGATTCATGGTTTTTGTTAACAATATCGTTGAGTGCCGGTAGTTCCCCCACGCCTGGAGTGCACCAGTCGGCATAAGTGATCAAATACATGGGTTTTTCGAAATGATCCAATTCAATGCGCCGACCATTGAACTTACGGACTTTAAAATTATCTAAGTAGCTGTTGATGACCACGTGATCGACTAAAGAATCAAATAAAAATTGAAGCCGCTGGTCGTCTTTATCTTTGATCGCTCTGCGTGATTCGTAACGGTATTTGCGGATGTTTTGGCCAATCACCTCTGAGAAGAATGTCTTTTGTTGGTCGACTTGCCCATAAACTACTGGCATGCAAAGGACAGAGATGCAGATTAAAAACACACTATTTCTCAGGGACGTAAAGGTCATAAATCGCTTTGAGTGAATACTTTGCAAAGTGCAAGATACACAATTTAAAACCGGTAAGCGACAGGGTGGGGTCAAGCTCTAGCGCCCGCGACCACTGCGGCCACCGCGAGAGAATTGTTGCCGGGGCCCACCAGATTTCTTCATTTGCTCTTGCATCATCTTAATTTGATCGGTCATCATTTGATGTTTGTCCAGTTTTTTGGCCTCCGCCAAAAGACCCTCAGCCTCACGCTTGCGTTGTTTGGACATGGCAATACCTGCTAGATTCAACTTGACCATGGCCATATCGGCAGACATACTGAGTCCTAGTTTTTCGGCCTTTCTGAAATATTTTTCAGCCTCATTCATATTGGTCTGAGAAATCATCAGACCATTGAGGTAATAATAGTAGCCTTGTTGTTTCGGCACAAGCGCACCTTCAGGATGTTTAATGCGGTCTAGCCATGACTTTGCACCAACAAAATCTTGTTTGCGTAGTTTTAAAAAGGCCAACAAAATCAATTCGTTTTTGAAATAAAGGAATACAAAAATACTGCTCAGTAGGATATACATGATCCCATTACCGATATGCCCCTGAGTAAATTCCCAAATAGAAACTGCTAATATTAAAATAGTTATAGCGAGTTTGAAGTTTTTATGAAACATAAGTCCTAGTTATAAGCCCGTGCGATTCTGCTCTATTTGACGGGTGAATTTCGGTTACAAAGTTACTAATTAATGGCCATTATGCCGCTCATTTTTATAAGCGATTAAGCTTAAAATATTTTGGCATTTGCTTTTGGCGGAGTTAAAAATCATTGTATATTTGCACCCGAGTTTAAGAAAGCCTTCCACTTGCGAAGGGATTGATCAGAAGTTTTAATACACGAGCATAATGAAAAGAACATTTCAGCCATCTAAAAGAAAACGTAGAAACAAGCATGGTTTCAGAGAGCGTATGGCGTCGGTTAATGGCCGCAAAGTATTGGCTGCTCGTAGAGCAAAAGGCAGAAAGAAATTATCAGTATCTTCAGAAACGCGTCACAAGAAGTAATGTTGATAAATCATAAATAAAAAAGGTGTTGTTTTAGAGCAACACCTTTTTTTTATACCCCATCAAGTCGTATTTTTAGAAACAGAAAAAGCAGTTAAAAAATGCCTAAAAACACAAATTTAAAATCCATACTAATTATCGGTTCTGGCCCCATTGTTATTGGTCAGGCATGTGAATTTGATTATGCAGGATCACAATCATTGCGTTCGTTGCGTGAAGACGGAATCGAAACGATTTTGATCAACTCAAACCCAGCCACGATCATGACTGATCCAGCGATGGCAGACCATGTTTATTTGTTGCCACTGACCACGAAATCGCTGATAAAAATTTTAAAAGAGCACCCACAGATTGATGCTGTTTTACCTACAATGGGAGGTCAAACGGCCTTAAATTTATGTATTGAGGCGGATGAAAAAGGCGTATGGGCAGACTATGGTGTAAAGCTTATCGGGGTGGATATTGATGCCATAAATATTACTGAAGACCGTGAGCTGTTCCGTAAACTTATGGAAGAAATTGGTGTGCCTATGGCCCCGCAATTAACGGCCAATTCTTATTTAAAGGGTAAAGAAATTGCCCAGAAATTTGGTTTTCCTTTAGTCATCAGGTCGTCATTTACTTTGGGTGGGGCAGGTGCTTCAATTGTGTATGATCCGAAGGATTTCGATGAATTACTCAAACGCGGTCTAGAAGTGTCTCCGATCCACGAAGTCATGATTGACAAAGCCATGATGGGATGGAAGGAGTATGAATTAGAACTATTACGTGATGGCAATGACAATGTTGTCATTATTTGTACGATAGAAAATATGGATCCTATGGGCATCCATACTGGAGATTCCATTACGGTCGCTCCGGCTATGACCCTCAGCGATACCACCTTCCAGCGTATGCGTGATATGGCCATCAAAATGATGCGCAGTATTGGCGATTTTGCGGGTGGATGTAACGTGCAATTTGCCGTAAGTCCAGACGAAAGGGAAGACATCATTGCTATTGAAATTAATCCACGTGTTTCTCGCTCATCTGCTTTGGCTTCTAAGGCCACTGGTTATCCAATTGCTAAAATAGCGTCTAAATTGGCCATTGGTTATAACTTGGATGAGTTGGATAATCAGATCACCAAAAGCACGTCGGCCTTGTTCGAGCCAACACTTGATTATGTCATTGTTAAAATACCACGATGGAATTTCGATAAATTCGAGGGAGCCGATCGTACCCTTGGTCTTCAAATGAAGTCAGTAGGAGAGGTCATGGGTATTGGCCGTTGCTTTCAGGAAGCACTGCACAAGGCGACCCAGTCTCTTGAAATTAAGCGTAATGGGTTAGGTGCAGATGGAAAGAGCTATACCGACTACGATCAGATTATTGACAAGCTTACAAATCCAAGCTGGGACCGTGTCTTTGTGATTTATGATGCCATTCAAATCGGCATGCCGCTGAGCCGTATTCATGAGATCACAAAAATTGATATGTGGTACTTGAAGCAGTACGAAGAACTTTATCTATTAGAAAAAGAGATTTCGACTTATAACTTGGAGACCATTCCACGTGCTTTATTGCTCGAAGGGAAGCAGAAAGGTTATGGGGATCGTCAAATTGCCCATATGCTAAAGTGTCTTGAGAGCAAAGTATACAATAAGCGAATAGAGATGAATATTCAGCGGGTCTATAAACTAGTAGATACCTGTGCTGCAGAATTTCGTGCCGAAACCCCGTATTACTATTCGACTTTTGAAAATGAAATTCAAACCAAGGAAGGCACGCGTTATGTCGAAAATGACAGTGTCGTCACCGATAAAAAGAAAATTATTGTACTCGGTTCAGGACCTAACCGTATTGGTCAGGGTATTGAATTTGATTATTGTTGTGTCCATGGTGTTTTGGCGGCTTCTGAATGTGGTTACGAAACCATCATGATCAACTGTAATCCAGAAACGGTTTCCACAGATTTTGATGTGGCCGACAAATTATACTTTGAGCCTGTCTTTTGGGAACATATTTATGATATCATCCGCCATGAGAAACCAGAAGGAGTCATCGTTCAGCTTGGAGGTCAGACGGCCTTGAAGTTGGCCGAGAAGCTCGATCGTTATGGCATAAAAATCATGGGGACGAGTTACCAGTCACTAGATTTGGCAGAGGACCGCGGCAGCTTTTCTAACCTGCTCAAAGATAATAACATCCCCTATCCAGAATTTGGTACGGCTGAGACGACCGATGAAGCCCTAGCCCTAGCCGATGTGCTTGACTTTCCGTTATTGATCCGTCCTTCTTATGTATTAGGAGGCCAAGGCATGAAGATTGTAATCAATAAGCGAGAATTGGAGGATCATGTCATCGATTTATTGCGCAAAATCCCGAATAATAAATTATTGTTAGACCATTATTTAGAAGGGGCAATAGAGGCTGAGGCCGATGCCATTAGTGATGGGGAAGATGTATACATCATTGGAATCATGGAGCATATCGAGCCATGTGGGGTCCATTCGGGTGATTCAAATGCTACCTTACCACCTTTTGATCTAAGCGATTCGGTAATGCAGCAGATCAAAGACCATACGGTCAAAATTGCCAAAGCGCTCAATACCGTTGGACTCATCAATATTCAATTTGCTGTTAAGGATGAAATGGTGTATATTATAGAAGCAAATCCAAGGGCTTCTCGCACGGTGCCTTTTATTGCCAAGGCCTATGGTGAGCCCTATGTGAATTATGCGACTAAGCTCATGCTCGGGACGCATAAGGTATCAGACTTCACCTTTAATCCACAATTGGAAGGGTATGCTGTAAAGCAGCCAGTCTTTAGCTTTAATAAGTTCCCTAATGTGGACAAAAAGTTGGGGCCAGAAATGAAGAGTACCGGAGAGAGTATTTTATTTATCGATAGTCTACAGGACGATGAGTTTTATGAAATATACTCCAGAAGGAAAATGTATTTAAACAAATAATACCATCAATTATGAAAAATGTCATTCAAGTTATTGTCATCGCTGTCTTAGGCTTCAGTTCTAGCGCTATTGCACAACAAACCTATGCTCTGGATTGGGCCATTGGCATCAACGGGTCGGCAGCCTCATTAACCATAGAAGCTGGAGATACCGTAGAGTGGACCTGGACGGATGCTTTAAACCATTCCGTGACAAGTGATGGTGACGCACAAGAATCTTTCGACAGTGGCATTATTGGGGGCTTAGGATCCACCTTTTCGTATACATTTAACCAGGTGGGTACTAATGGATATCATTGCACACCACATTCTTCAAGTATGTTCGGTGTCATCACTGTAGAACAAGGCCTTTCTATAGAAGATAAATTCCAGAAGAATGTCACGACTTACATGGATCAAACCACCGGAAAAATCATGATACAGTCGTTACTCACATTGACTTCTTTCGAGGTTTTTAACATTCTTGGGGTGCAGCAGCACTCTGGTGCTTTAGTGGGTACGTCTGGTGCAATAGAGATGAATGGTTATGCTTCAGGCGTTTATATTGTGGTCTTACACCACAATGAGCAGTCTGTGGTCATTAAAGTAGCCAAACGCTAAGGCCTAACGATCTTATACAGATTCAAGATGACCAACCCCCCGGGTTTATTGATCAAGAAGATCAGTATCCGAGGCGCGTTTGAGTAACTTATCGTTTTGTTGCTTGCTGGCCTTGGCGCCTAATTTCTTCAATCGTTCTACGCGTCCCACCAAATTACCTTTTCCGTCCGTCAGCTTATTCATGGCATCGGCATAAGTGCCCTTAGCACGATCCATTTGTTCTCCAACTTTCAATAAATCTTCACTCAGGCGGACAAAAGCATCATAAAGTCGCCCTGCATGGGTGGCTATTTCCAAAGCATTTTGTTGTTGTTTTTCGTTGGACCACATGCTGTCAATGGTGCGCAAGGTCGCTAGAAGGGTCGTAGGGGTGACTATAACAATGTTTTTTTCAAAAGCCGCTGTATAGAGAGAGTTGTCTTGATTTAGGGCTACAGCAAAGGCAGGTTCGATAGGCACAAAGAGTAGTACAAAATCGGGGCTCTCTATATCATATAAATCGTGATAGTTCTTGGCGCTGAGCTGATCGACATGTTTTTTTAACGAGCCAACATGCTCTTTGAGCTGCTTCAATTGTTCCACTTCATCTTCGGCATTAACAAAACGCTCATAGGCGGTTAGGGAGACTTTCGAATCAATGATCATCTTTTTGCCCTCAGGCAGATGCAAGACGACATCGGGCAGTAATCGCTGGCCGTGTTCATTGGTAAAGCTTTGTTGCACATAATATTCACGGTCCTTCTCTAAGCCGCTTTTTTCCAATACCCGCTCTAAGACCAATTCACCCCAGTTTCCTTGAAGCTTACTGTCCCCTTTAAGGGCTTTGGTTAGATTAGTGGCTTCCCGACTCATTTGTTCGTTGAGCTGTGTCAGGCCAATGATTTGCTGCCTTAACGAAGCATGGTAGTCTATATTGTCTTTGTGGGTAGATTCGACGCGCTTTTCAAACTGCTCAATCTTCTCTTGAAGCGGCTTGAGGACAAGATTGAGGTTTTCTTGGTTTTGTTTGGTAAATTTTTCGCTTTTGGCTTCAAGGATTTTTTGTGCCAAATTTTCAAATTCGCTGGTAAAGCGTTCTTGAATATTTTCTAACTCCTTTTTTTGATCGTTTAATTTGGCCGTCAGGTGTTCTCCCTGAGACTGAGATCTAATCAAATCTTGGCTAAGGCGTTCTTTTTCGGACTGAAGGACCTCTAGGGCTTGCGATTTTTGCTGATTAGTGGCGCGTTCTTGAGCCACTTGTGCTTCTAGGATGGCGCTTGTGCCTTTTTGTTTGAGCTGTGCTAGATAGCGGCCCAAAAAAAATGCACCAAGCCCAAGGACTAGAGTGATGGCCAAATTCATTTCATTCATAGAAGTAGGTTATAAAGGTAAATATAATCATTCCCTCATTGAAAATCGTCTTGACTTTGGATCGAAATGAACATGTTCTTGAGGAAATAAATTATTTAGATCGCCGTTGGTCATGAGTATCTCAGGTGTGGCCAATTTTGTATCTGTGGCGGTCATCAACAAAATTTGATCGACGGTATCCAGTGCCAACTCTATGTCGTGCGTGGCATAGAGAACTGTTTTGTGGTGCTTGCTAGAAAGATCCTTTAGCAGTTTCAACACCAATGCTTTGTGGTGTAAGTCCAAATGAGTCGTGGGTTCGTCCAGCAAAATCACAGAAGTGTCTTGCGCCAGTGCGCGCGCAATTGCTACCCGTTGCATTTCGCCATCGCTAATGTCAGAACATTTTTTGCCTTGCAAAGCACTGAGATCTGTCGCTATAATGGCGCTTTGAATGATCTCTTGGTCTTGCAGGTTGAGCGCCCCAATCCAATTGGCGTAAGGCAGGCGGCCTAAGCTCACAAATTCTGCCACGGTCAATTGGCGTGAATGATCGCTTTTTGTCAGCACCAAACTCAGAGACTTTGCCCGGAGTTCAGGGGCCATCTGCGCCAGATCATGATGCCCTATTTTGATTTGTCCATTAAGGGGTTTTAAGCTCCCGCTAAGGGTTTGGAGAAGGGTCGATTTTCCGACACCGTTGGGGCCAATTAGTGCGGTCAAGGAACCAGACTCCAGGCTAAAATCCCTGATCTGTGACAGGGTAACCTGACCAGTACCAAAACCATATCCAATAGATAAATCACGAACTATAATCATATCAGAACAGGAGGTTTTTTTTCCGCCATAAAAGCCAAATGACAACAGGAGCACCAATAAGGGAGGTGATCGCGTTGATGGGCAGGGTGATGGAATGGAAGGGGACTTGTGCGATAGCATCACAGCACAAGAGAATGATGCTGCCCCACAAAAAGACGGCAGGGATCATAAAACGGTGGTCCGCGGTAGCGATGAATTGCCGAACAATATGCGGAACGGCAAGGCCAATAAATGCAATAGGCCCAGTAAAGGCGGTAATGCTCCCCGCTAAAATACTTGTGGCTATAACCAGCATTAAGGTGGTGCGTTTTATAGAGACACCCATGCTTTCTGCATATTTAGGGCCTAAAAGGAGCGCATTCATTGATTTGATTGAACCCACAGCAACCGCCAGTCCAAGGGCACAACAAATCGTCAAAATCAAGACCGATTCCCAAGACAAACTGCCTAAGCTACCAAACGACCAGAAAACAAATTGTTGCAGTTTTTGGGCAGTACTAAAGTAGCTCAAGACCCCAACAAGGGCACTGCTCAAGCTGCCAAACATAAGCCCAATAATGAGTAGGGTCATGGTGTCCTTTATTTTAACAGAGGCACTCACTACAGCCAATAAAACTGCGAAACTACCCAGTCCTGAGGCAAAGACCAGGCCCCAAGGTTGGGCCATCCATTGGCCAAAAACACCACCAACAGCAGTAGAACCCAAAATCACCAACGCCACACCAAGGCTTGCTCCGCTGCTGATTCCCAAAACAAAAGGGCCGGCAAGAGGATTGCGAAAAAGGGTTTGCATGAGAAGACCCGATATAGCCAAACCACCTCCAGCAATGATGCCGGTAATGGCTTTTGGTAAGCGATAATAATGAATGATATAGGTCCATGAATCTTCTTCTGTGGTGAAGCCCACAAGAGCGCCGAGCACTGTTTTGAAAGGAATATAGACAGAACCCAGGCATACGTTCACCAGCATGACCACAGGGAGTAGGATCAATGGCAGTATAAGGTGATGGTACTTAAGTCCCTTTTGGATCATGGTTTAATGGGTTTGAAGTAAATGGGCTCATGACCTGGAAGGGCTGTAGGATGAAATATCGAAATAAGGTCTTTCAATACCAAATCGGGCCGCATGGCTGCCATTTCGAAATACAAAACACCCCCTGTCGGACCTTTACTCAGACTAAATGAGTAAATTTTTTGCTGTTGAAAGGGATTAAAAAGGGTGTAGGCTTGATTGGCGTCCTTCAGCTCTTGGTAACTCGTAAATTGTCCTGGGCCGACCCATACATCGGCCTGCTGTCCCTTGGCGATGACCTCTTCAATACTGAGTTGCAAACTCCCGGCACCTGCAGTTTCTGCGAATAAATATTGTCCATGAGCATCGCTGATGAATTTTGCAGCCCAGCTCTCGCCTGCAGGGAGGTACCAAACATCCTTGTAAAGTGCTCCGCTCAGTACTTTAGGGGCGTATTTTTGTTGCCCGGCATCCTGCTTGGCCTTTAAATAATTAGAGGCAACCCTTTGAAACAAGCTGTCTGCCCGTTCGGATTGATTGTATAAAGCACCGAAGAACTTGATCCACTCAGCCTTACCAAGTGGGTGGGTTTCGGTCCAGTCTGTATTGTATAAAACAGGAATACCACTATCGCGCAGTTGCATGAGATCTGACTGCGCCCCACTGACGGCAAAAGTAATTAACGCATCGGGCTGTGCTTGGAGGAGTAACTCCATATTCAGGGCCTGGGCTTGTCCTAATTCAAGAACCTCACCTTGGTTAATGCGTTCCCGGGTCTTTGGTGATGAGATATAGTCTAGATGCGGAAAGCCCATGAGGGTATGGCTGACCCCTAATAATTCAAGTGCCGGAATATGTGTTGTTGAGGTCACCACAATATGTTCAATAGGAATCTGAATCACGGCATCAAAGGCTTCTGGGTCCTTTATTGTTTGGCCTTGGGTGAGCAGTGCATAGCGATGTGGTGATTGGCTTCCAGGCCAAGGCTCATTAATGATGAGTTCGGTATAATACTCATGGTCAATGCGGTCAAAACCTGTGGCATAAAGCATAGAAGAGACCCTGCTATTTGATGAAGTATTGATGTCTTTGTTAGGTGATTTACAGCTATATAGGCAGCAAAATATGACGATAAAAAGACCCCAATGATTCATGCTCAAAAATAAAATAAATAATGAGCACTGAGGTGATTAAATCTGTATTTTTGACCTGTTTTCGGTTTTTTTCGTTTTGCGAAACAATGAAAAGGGAATCCGGTTTAAATCCGGAGCTGTACCCGCAACTGTAAGCCCGCTCTGTAATAGAGTCTACTCAAGCAAAAACCACTGTGCACTGCACGGGAAGGTGAGTGGTAAGGGGTCAGCCAGGAGACCTGCCGCAACATTTATATTGTCTAACTTTCGGGATAAAGGTTTGGCCATATGCTGCTGCGGCATTGCCATGGCTTAGTGTATCCAAACGCCTGTATACTATTTTTATGAAATATACCGCGTTATTGTTTGGTATACTTTTTACCCACCTCATCGCTGCCCAGGATTCACTAGCGGTTACGCAACAGTTAGATTCTGTGTTTCTTGCGACAAAAGTCAAATTAGACCGCCGTAATAGTGGCCAAGTTTCTGTACAGATAACACAAAAAGAGTTGCGTTTGTTCAATGGGTTTTCCCTAGCCTCAGTACTGAATCGCGTCTCAGGATTTGAATTCAATGGCAGTACGGGACATCCCGGTCAAAATATTGGTATGTATGTGCGTGGTGGCGGTAACCGACAAGTGCTGGTCATCATCGATGGGGCTGTGGTCAGCGATCCGTCACAGATTGCGACAGACTTCGATTTGCGGCTGCTGCCGCTTTCACAGATCGAATCTATTGAAATCATCAAAGGGGCAGCGAGCGTTCTTTATGGAAGTGGTGCGGCCACAGCAGTCATATCTATTATAACCAAAAAGGCGACTAAAGCGGGATGGACCACAGAGTTGTCACATCAATTGGGTACCAATCGCACGGCCAATAAAACACCTTTTGAGGGGCTTATGGTCGCAAGACAAATGGCTGTTTCTGGAGTCGAAGGGGATTGGCAAATTCGTTTGGATGCGACTCAATCACGTCATAGTGCTTTGTCAGCGATCATACCAAAATCGGATACGCCTTTGGTCGAACAGGATGTTGTGATCCAGCGCACCATCAAGACCGCGTTGCGTTACCGACCAAAACCAAACATTTCTATGGGACAATTCGTGTCATATGATGTCTTTGATCATGATTTTGATGGTTTTGATTATCAGGATGCCCCGCATAAGGGCAAAACCCAACAGTTGCGCTCCGGAGGTGACTTTAAATGGGACTATAAAAAGGGCACTTATGCCTTTAATGACCAATGGAACAAGACCATTAGAACGGTGCGATTTTATCAGGATACGCGCTATACAGGCATTGGGTACAACTTCGATCAATATCTGAGCCATCACTTTGGAAAGAAACTCTCTGGTGTCATTGGTACCCAAGGTGGATTCGCCAGTATGTCTGTAGAAGAGTCAAATATAGGAGGGGAATGGGCAACAAGTTTGGCGACCAATACCGCAAATTATTATTTTATTGACCCCTATCTTAATGCGCACTGGCAGAGTGATAAAGGGATGGCGCTGCAAGCGGGCATCCGACATCATTGGCACCAATTATATGGCCCGCAATGGGTATATCAAATCAATCCGTCCTATCGTTTTAATTACAACAATGGGCAGGCTAAAGTGTTTTACACCAAAAGCACCGCATTTATCGCTCCCGCGTTATATCAGTTATATGATCCCATTTATGGAAATAGCGCTTTGCTTCCAGAGCATGACCATACCCAGGAATTGGGGCTTGAGGTAACACAGGACAAAGGCTTTCGCTGGTCGGCGGTGTATTTCAAGAGAAATGAAAAGCAGCGTGTGGATTTTCTCTTATTAGATCCCGAGACTTATCAATATGCTTATGGTAATGCTGATGGTGACCGATCTGTGTCTGGACTTGAAAGTGAATTTGACTTACAGCTCAATGAAGCCATCAAGATGTCCGCAGGCTATACCTTTATTGCAGAAGAGAACCTTTTGCGCATACCACGCCACAAGCTGAGTGCGGACCTGGATATAACAATCAATCCGTCTGAGCAATTGCGCTTTCAATGGCTCTATAGCAGCAAGAGATTGGACCGTTATTATGACACAGTGAGTTTTAGTGCGCGAGATGTTTTCTTGCCATCGTATCACTGGATTGACTTGCTTTACCAAGTGGTGCTCACGCCTCAAGTAAGGGCTACAATCACCTTAAGTAATATCCTGGATGGGGCAGCGGCACCTTTATATGGTTATACGCCACAAGGACGTAACCTCAAGATTGATGTTGCCTGGCGTTTTTAGACAGAGCGCCCTGCCGCTTTAATTTGGCCAATGATCACGTCTTTTTGTAAAACGCCGGATTGTCGCCATACATTTTGTCCTTTCTTAAAGGCAATAAGGGTCGGCACCCCCTTAACTTGGTATTGTGCTGCGATAGACGGGTTTTTATCGACGTCTATTTTTATGATCTTAATTTCCTCTTGAAGCTCAGCTTTGACTTGTGATAAAATGGGCCCTAAGGTTTTGCAAGGGCCACACCAGGTCGCATAAAAATCGACCAAAATAAGGGGATGTGATGCTAATAGGTCTGGGAAAGATTGTTTCATGCTGATATGGCGTATTGGCGTAACAAAGATAAACCATCAATGGGTAAAGACAATGGTGCACCATAAACTTTGCAAGACTTATCTCTAGAGAACCAAGGTGATGATAATGGCTGCGTTTTGTGTCATTGATGATGAAAACCACGATAAATAGTCAACAATTATTGGGATGTTATCTTGATAACTTTTCCCTTAATCTTTGGCGGAAAGTCCCTATTTTTAACCTCCATAAACACATGAGAAAAACACTATGGCTCAAGCTACAGAACACATCAAATGCCTTATCATTGGTTCAGGTCCAGCGGGATATACTGCTGCAATATATGCCGCACGCGCTGATTTGAAACCGGTTGTTTATACTGGAATGGAGCCCGGTGGTCAGCTCACGACAACCACAGAAGTAGATAACTTTCCGGGATACCCTGATGGTGTTGATGGGCCTACGATGATGGTTCAGTTACAGCAGCAAGCAGAACGCTTTGGTACGGATGTCCGCATCGGCATGGTGACCGAGGTGTCTTTCAGTAAAAATGTAGGGGGTCATCACCATGTAACGGTAGATAATGCCATACAATTAACGGCTGAAACGATTATTATTTCTACAGGTGCAACGGCAAAATATTTAGGACTGCCTAGCGAACAAAAGTTACGCGGCGGTGGGGTTTCGGCCTGTGCCGTCTGCGATGGATTTTTCTATAAAGGACAAGATGTCGCTATTGTTGGCGCAGGAGATACAGCAGCCGAAGAAGCGACCTACTTATCCAATATCTGTAGATCTGTTACGATGTTGGTGCGTAAGGATGCCATGCGTGCGTCAAAAGCCATGCAGCACCGTGTCACGGCGACCGCTAATATTGATATCCGGTACAATACCGAAGTTGATGAGGTTTTAGGGGATATGGTGGTTGAGGGATTACGGATGGTCAATAGCCAAACTGGAGCAAAAGAAGAAATCGCTATTACGGGACTCTTTATTGCCATTGGGCACAAGCCTAACACAGATATTTTTAGTGGTCAGTTGGATATGGATGACACCGGTTATCTCATTACTAAAGGAAAGTCTACAAAAACCAATTTGCCTGGTGTATTCGCCTGTGGCGATGTTCAAGACAAAGAATACCGTCAAGCCGTAACCGCTGCAGGTACAGGCTGTATGGCAGCGCTTGATGCGGAACGCTATTTGGCCACTTTAGAAGGGGTGAAATAGACCGACAGGCTTACCTTCGGGATAGGATCATATGCTCCTTTTCTCGGGTATCTTGATCATAAGCTTGGAGAATCGCTCCGTCTAGTTGCCATAGGGCATCAAAATTAATTTGTGCGTGCTCACTTTTCAGGTCGTGAATGATGAGGTATCCTTCGTCATTGATGGACCAGGTCAGGGGTTCTTTCTGAATTGAATCATCTGTAGGAACTTTTACGGACAACAAAACAAGGCCACCTGGTTGGAAATCAAAATGCAGGTCTATGGCATCAAGCACTTCTTGAACAAAACCAGACACACCTCTAACCAGCAAGCGCTCTAAGGAAGTTAAATCTTCAGTTTCTTCCATTATTTTTTGGTCAATATCGATCGATAATACCCAAGCGCCCAAAACATCTTTTTCCATTAGATTTTGTGCCTGGCCAAAGCTTGTAATCAAGCAAAGTGCTAGAATAATTGTTGTTTTCATTTTTTGATTAAATTAATATACGTTAAAAAAAATGCGAACCATTTGGCTTTATTGCGTCATGATTTTGCCATCAATTTGGATACTGATTTTATGCTCTTTCTCCTCTTTTGGGGGGTGATCGCCATGTTTGCCGCAGTCCATGCAGACTGCTTCCTGCGCTAAAACTTTAAGAAAATGCTGTTCATCACCGGACATTAAAATATCGTTATGATCTTTTGTATTTTGATGGTATGAATGGGTGTTTTGGTCTGCCCAAAAAATGGTTCCTACAGGTAGATACACGACAACTTCGATGCGCTGATTTCTGTATTTATGCGCCAAGTCAGTAGTCCAATAAGGATCTATAAGAAGTTGATTGCCATCTTGTACAACATGATAATTGATCAGACGCGCTTTCTGTTGGGCCTCGCTTAGGGAATAACTATCGGCATAGGCATTGACCAGGACATAGCCATCCGCATTTGATGTGGCACGGAAAATAAGGCGCACATCCTGATTAACAATCGATTTTTGTCCTTCTTCAATCATTCTGATTTTAAAATCATCTCTTTTGTGCGGTCCATATCCGGCTAAAGGGTTTTCATTCATCGACACATACAAAGTGTCCTGCTTGGTGATGTTGAGCGGGATTTCTCGATCAAAACCTCCGGTGATAGCTGTTTGACGCATATTTTGCATCCCAACAAAAATAAGGGTCATGATCGCGCTAAGCCAAACAAGAAAAATAATAACTTTTGTGGTCCAGCCAATAGAGCGAAGATGCGGTATAAGGAGTTTAATTCCGACGATAAACAGCACCAAAAAAGGAAACCCTAAAGTCACAAAGAGCAAGGCCAACAGCGCCCAGATGGGTAGGTCGAAATTACTGATGGCATGAAAATAGTCGATGAGGTCACCTTGACCCCAAAACTCTATGGTGCCAGCAGAAAAGAACCCAACGGCCATACCTACAATTGTGGTAAGGCTTATGACCACCAGGAATAGTCCAATGAGTTTGCCAATGAATTTAGCCAAAAGCGTGATGATTTTGGCTAACAATTCCATGAGCTGCTGACTGCGTTTTTTTACTTGATCACCATATTTATTATAGTCTACGGATTTGACAGAATCACTGATATTTGTATAGCCTTCTTTGAAGCGCTGTTCTATATTAGAGATGTTGATGGGTTGGCCTTTCATTTTGAGTTTTTGACTGGTCGAAAGGGCTGCAGGAACAAGAATCCAAAACAAGACATAGATCAGGACAAATGAACCACTTGAAAATATAGTGAGCAACAACCAGATCACACGGATCCACACCGTATCAATGCCCAGGTAATGCCCTAATCCAGAGGCAACACCGGCAATATATTTATTATCTTGATCTCTGTAGAGTTCCTTGGCAGTCGGTCGCGAATGCTGATTGGCGTTGGCGCGATCGTCCATGTCAAATTCTTCGGGTTGCCCCATGATTTCAATAACGCTCATCACTTGATTCATGGTCACCACACTCTTGGCATTAGGCAGCAGTTCTGCAAATAATTCGGCAATACGCGATTCGATATCGCTGATGATCTCTTGTATCGAATCGTCATGACTGAGGGATCCTCTTACGGCGTCGATATAACGCTTTAGTTCAATGAAAGCATCTTCGTCGATATGAAAAAATTCACCTCCTAAGTTAATATTTACAGTTTTGTTCATGACTATTTATTTGGGTTAGTTAGGGTGCTGACGGCTTGGTTGAGTTCTAGCCAGGTTTCGTTGAGTTCATTCAAAAACGCCACTCCATTTGGTGTGAGCTGATAGTACTTGCGTGGCGGCCCGCTGGTAGATTCTTCCCAACGATACTCAAGCAATCCGCTATTTTTTAATCGGGTCAAAAGAGGATAAATGGTCCCTTCCACGACGATCATTTTAGCTTGTTTAAGGGCAAGAAGTAGGTCACTGGTATAGGCCTCTCCATCTTTTAGAATGGCGAGGATACAATATTCTAGAACCCCTTTTCGCATTTGGGCTTTTGTGTTGTCTATATTCATAATGAGGGATGATTGAGGGCTAGATGATAGTCCTGTGGACTAATAAGGTGTTTTACCTTAATCTGGCTGGAGGTGATGTATCCGTTGTAAAAAGCGACCGGTCTAACGGTATGCATTTCACCCTTTTTAGGGCAATGACCCCCAAGTATTATTGTCGTTACGACAAGGATGATAAGCCAGTTATATAGTTGCATTCTGATGTTGTTTTAAGGTACAGAACAAATATATATCTTATAAATGGTATTAGGCGATGCATAGTACTAAATTAATAAAAAATTAACACTTAATGGAATTGTATTATGTTTGTGATGTAAAACAAACTAAATGATTTTCTTAAGTAAAGTTCATGGCTATTTACTTCTAAAACTGCCTGCTGCATATCTCTGTGGTGTGCGGGTGGCTCATATGTCATCTGATGAAGTGCGTACCAAAGTGCGTCATCGATGGATCAATCAAAATCCCTTCCGCTCGTTATTTTGGGCGGTACAGGGCATGGCGGCAGAATTAGCAACAGGATTGTTAATCCTTAATGAAGTCCATAGAGAAGCGGTCTCTATGGCGACGCTTTTAATTGGGGTACAAGGGTCTTTTACCAAAAAAGCACGAGGGACGATTTACTTTACCTGTGATGCGGGTTTAAAAGTTCAAGAGCACATCAAAAAGGCCTTGGCTTCTGGTGGTGGAGAGGTTTTTGACCTTGTAGCACGCGGTGTGGATGAACAGGGCGATCAGGTTGCAGAATTCATTTTTACTTGGTCCCTTAAAAAGAGGGGGTAAAGGGTTAATAATAAGTATTTTGTGACTGTATGAATTGTCGCATTATATCCTTTTTATTTTTTGTACCTTGACTCAAATTCTACTGCCTATGGTACAAATTTACCTTCTAATTTAACCAAACCATATGGCACGAGCTATGTTTCGTTACACTAAGGCGATACTCAGAAAAGTAAGTTTTAGCACATTTTTGTTTTCGTTTGAATTGAAGAAGGCAAAAAAACGGTTATTGCCCTCAGAACAGCACGAATTACGTATTTGGCTCAAAAGGTGGGGCCAACGCCATCCTAAATTAACGAAATGCATTAAAGATTTTGACTAGCGTATAAGCAATTTTACTTAGGGCTAATGATGGCTACGTCTTGAAATTTTATAGCCCCCCGCACAATGCCCGTGATGACTTGATGCAAGGCATCAATAATTTGCATTTTAAGCCCACTTTTTGGATAGATCAGACTGATTTCTCGAGCAGGTGCAGGCGCTTTAAAATAACGCAGATAGCGATTATGTGAAGGATCTAAGTCGATCGAATGCAAATAGGGCAGTAGGGTCATGCCCAATCCCTCATGGGTCAACTTGATCAAAGTCTCGAAGCTACCACTGGTGAGTTCAAATCCATCAATTCTCGATTTCTTGGAAGTTTGACAAAGATTCACAACACCCTCTCGGAAACAATGACCATCCTTTAAAAGCAGAATATCCTCCAGTTCGAGATCAGAAGGCTCGATGTTTTTTTTTGAGAACAGCCGGTGGTGTTCCGGGATGTAGCCCACAAACGGTTCATAATAAAGGGGACGTTCTTTAATGCGCTCATCATGAAGCGGTGTGGCAGCAATGGCACCGTCTAAATGACCCTCCGCAAGACGATCCATAAGTTCTTGGGTTGATAACTCTTCGATACTGAGCTGTACTTTGGGGTAGCGTTTGGTAAAGGCCTTCAAGAACATGGGCAAGAGCGTCGGCATTACCGTGGGAATGATTCCGATCTTGAATACCCCACCGATAAACCCTTTGTCCTGATCAACCACATCTTGCATTCTGGTGGCTTCATCCACGATATGCTGTGCTTGAGCTACGATTTTATGCCCGATTGCGGTGAGTTCGATCGGTTTTTTGCTGCGGTCAAAAATAAGAATGTCCAGCTCCTCTTCTAGCTTTTGAATTTGCATGCTTAAAGTAGGTTGGGTCACAAAGGTATGCTCTGCAGCCTTTGTGAAGTTTTGGTATTCGGCGACAGCCAATACGTATTTGAGCTGGGTAATGGTCATTGGATTTTCTTTGGGTCAAAGATAAATATTCTATAAGAATATATTATAGCGTAGAGGAGTTATAAAAGAAAAAACTTATGAAAGACGTTTGGGTGATTTGATCTGACGTTTTGATTTATTTAAACTGAAACAATAAGTCATGCGCGGCCCTGGCCAACAACGACTAATTTATGATCTTAGCTTCAATAAATACATTTGTCTTGGGCCATTCACCTGAATCAGTAGGCAGGTTTGCTATGGTTTCAACCACATCCATGCCATGGATGACTTGACCAAAAATAGTGTACTCTCCATTGAGGTGACGCGTACTTGTGTCGGGGCCGAGAAAAATAAAAAACTCATAAGGCGCCGACATTTTTTCTTTGTTCTTACGGTATTCTTTGGCACCCGATACCGTGCCATAGCGGTGCTTGCGACCTGGATTTACTTCTGAGGGCAAGCGGTAATTGTTCCCGAGTGCTTTACGTTTACGGGAGGTGCTTATGTTGTCGCTATTACCTCCTTGAATAATGAAATTCGGGACGACACGATGGAAAAAAGTTTGGTCAAAATAACCCATTTGGGTCAAGTATAAAAAATTAGCGCGGTGCAAGGGTGTCTCTTCAAAAAGCTCAATCACGATATCGCCCATGGTTGTCTTTAGGAGCACTTTGTTTTGTGTGGTTCTTGAACCAAATGGACCCAGAAAGTCCATCAGGTTGTCTTGGGTGATCGTTATAACAGGCGCTTTTGTAGCCTTTGGGTCCCGCGGTATGTTCTCAGATGTTGTATCTTTATTTTCGATCAAAGGATCAGTTGAAAACACACTATCAGAGGGCCTTTGGTCTTTGCACGAAAGCAAACAAACCACAAGGGCATACATCATGTGTCTCTTAAAACGCTTCAATGGATTTTGACCTTTTTAAACATGTATTGCCAAAAATAGGGAAAATGTATTTGCCAGGACATGAGCTTCAGGGGCAAATGGTTCCTGAGATCAGGAAAAAATTCCTTGAAAACCCAATACCCGATAATCCACCGGCCAAATGGGCGGCCGTCATATGCTTGTTTTATCCTGATCCACTGGGTAAGACTCATTTTGTGATGATCCGGCGTAGCGATGATCGCGGGGTCCATGCACGGCAAATTGCCTTTCCAGGAGGAAGTGTCGCGCCTCATGATGTCGATCTTAAGGCTACTGCCCTTCGCGAGTGTGAAGAAGAGGTCGGTATAGAGCGCACGCAAATTGAAGTCGTTTGTGCCCTAAGTCAGGTTTATATTCCCCCGAGTCACTATTGGGTGCAGCCTTACATAGCCTATATGAATACTGAGCCAAAATTCACGCCTCAAACTTTGGAAGTGGATGAAATCCTGCAAGTTCCCTTGCAGGAATTTTTGCAAGAAGACATTATTTCGCAACAACTTATAAAGACTTCATATGCCGGTAACATTGAAGTGCCGACGTTTCGCTTGCAGGGACATTTGGTGTGGGGAGCCACCGCGATGATGCTCAGCGAGGTAAGATTTATGATCAAAAACAATATCTAAGCGCATTTTCATATATTTGCCTTCAATTTTGGCGCAGACTGCTGTGGATATATTATGAGGCTATTTAAAAGAAATCCGTTTGGACATATTCTATTTTTCAAAAAATGGCTTATCAGGATATTTGGTTCATTGACCCATCGACGGTTCAAAGGATTCAATCAACTGCAAATAGAGGGTAGTGAAATCATTAAAAATTTGCCCGATACAAATGTCTTATTTGTCTCGAATCACCAGACCTATTTTGCCGACGTTGTGGCTATGTTTCATGTGTTTAACGCAAGTTTGAGTGGTCGGGTAGACACGATAAAGAATATTGGATATCTATGGCAGCCCAAAATGAATCTTTATTTTGTCGCCGCTCGAGAGACCATGCAGGCGGGCTTACTGCCAAAAATCCTGGCTTATGCTGGTTCGGTAAGTATTGACCGCACCTGGCGAGAGAAGGGTCAAGATGTGAATCGCCAAGTTAAAATGAGTGACCTCAGTAATATCAATCGCGCTTTAGACGATGGTTGGGTTATTACTTTTCCACAGGGGACAACAACCCCTTGGCGCCCCATTCGCCGTGGTACAGCGCATATTATCAAGCAGAATCGTCCGATTGTAGTGCCCATCGTCATTGACGGTTTCCGTCGTTCTTTTGATAAAAAGGGCTTACGCATCAAAAAAAGAGGTATTCTTCAGTCCATGGAAATAAAACAGCCTTTGGATATCGATTACGACAACGATAGCATTGATGATATTGTCGCAAAAATCGAATACGCTATCGAGCAACACCCCTCTTTCTTGAAGGTGATCTCTCAGGA
>DGAU01000029.1:19641-77809 GCA_002384055.1 Flavobacteriaceae bacterium UBA4022 | reverse complement strand
CTTCCATCATTTTTTGATAAACTTCAAATAGCGTACGCCTTTGCTTGTGTAGATTTTGGTCAGATAAAGCCCTGTGGCCAATTCTTGCGTATTGATGACCTGAAAATTATCATACTGAACCATAACTTGCTTGCCTTGTGTATCAAATATCTCTATGCTCTGAACCACTAATGCTGCCGGAATATCGAGATGAATCACAGCGCTTGTCGGATTCGGTGATAACGCGATATTTGTCGTGGCATCAAAGGCGCCATTGTCGAGCACCAAATTATCATAAAGGTCTTGCAGAAGATCAATAGGTTCGACACCAGAAGTCTGTGCAGGAACCACCAAACGTATATCGGGTTCTCCAGGTAGATTGTCTGGGCCATAAACCACTATATACGCGGCTCTGGAAGACGTACCGCTGGCCAAACAACGACTGTCTGCTCCAGGGAAATTAGCGCCTTGCAAGGCAGCCATGAGGCGATCGGCTAAAGACCCCGTGGTGTTATTGAAGTTTTCTTCCATTTGATCAATGACACTGACATTCAACAAAATATTTCCTTGAATGCTGTAGGTCGCACCTTGTCGGTCTTCTTTATAATCGTCTGTGAGTGTTCCCGTAAACCCAGCGGAACGCGTTCCGCCTAATGCATCAAAATCAACAATGCCATATTGGCGATAGTCGGGATTAAAGTTTTGAGAGCCACAAGCGTCATTGAGCAAAAGCCAATCGATGATTTCTTGCGGACTATAATTTTCGGCCATACGATCCATCGCCCCTGCCAAATTGACGTTTGGGATGCAGACATAAGCTTGAGAATTGACCCCGCCGCGACCAGGTATGATATCGGTAATCCAAGTGTCCCAATTGGCATTGACAACATTGATGCAAGAAGCCCCTGCTGAGCCAATTTCGCCAGTTGCGGGATCTAGGGCTATGATGGAAAACGTGTCTTGTGCCTGATGGCTTGTGGTCCATAAAATACTGACCAACAAAAACATAAAAAGATGTTTCATAAGATGACTTTTGCGCTAAATAATTAAATTAAATATTGTTTCCTGCTAAATCTAGAATAAATGATGAATCAAGCCTAAGTCATGAGACCGCCATAGATTCGCTCTCTACAGATGCTTGCACTTTTATATCTTAAAGGTAAGAAACCAGATCCGTTCTGCAATAGGAATTATTTGTCGGCAAACGATTTTTTAACCCGACTCAAATCACGTTTGGTGTCACGATCTTTCATTGTTTCGCGCTTATCGTAGTTCTTTTTTCCGCGGCACAACCCGATTTCCAATTTTGCATAACCCCGGTCATTAACAAAGAGGAGCATAGGAATGATGGTCAGTCCAGTATTCTTAACTTCTTTTTCGAGTTTCTTGAGTTCTCGAGATTTCAGCAAGAGCTTTCGTGCGCTTTTGGGCTGGTGATTAAAATGGGTCGCGTGCGAATATTCTTGAATAGTCATGTTGATCACGAAAAGTTCCCCGCGGGTAAACTCACAAAAGCCTTCGGCAATCGATGCTTGGCCTTCACGCAAGGACTTGATCTCTGTTCCGCGTAAGACAATACCGGCCGTATAGCGATCCAACACTTCGTAATTAAAGCGCGCTTTACGGTTTTTGATCGTTATGTTTTTGGCCAGTCCCATGGGGACAAAAGTAAGAAGATTCTATTTAAGATACTGACGCGATAACCGATTATCAATGGTGCATTTACCAAGCACTTTGTTGGAGGGGTCTCCCGATCAATAATTAGAGGGTAAGCTCGGAGGATTAAATTGTCCTCTTCTGCCGCTCATGGCTGGGTAGGGTCACTCTATTTTTTGAGATAGGGGTAGGGTGATGATATCCAAAGAGATTTTCTGGTTGCTCAAGACCACCCGATAAAGTCGGCTATTTTCATGATCCGGAATATCCGTAAGCGAATCGTGTTTCATGAGGGCATTGATGGTATTTGGAATGGTGTTGCTGTGCCCACTGATCAGCCAGACACCGCCTTTGGTTTGCGACAAGAAATCCTCTGTGATTAAATTACTTGGTGTATATATTTTTGGGTTTAATTCTTGAGTTGCCGCCGTCGGCAATATAGTCTGCAGTGTGCGTTTATAGGCGGTACTGTAAATCCCCGTTAACGGAATGCTGTCGAAGTAGGTAGCCCAATAGCGCGCCCGTTGTAATCCAATGGCCGTGAGCTCTGGGTCCGACTGGCCGGGATCGGTGCGGTCTTTTTCGGCGTGTCGTATCCCATAATAAATCGTCTTTTGCCCCGGGTTTAACGCCTGATGGGCATCTGATTGATCGTTTTTTTCTATCAAAAACCCAGCCATGAGGATGAGGATTACTGCGCTCAGTAAAGCGATGGATATGGATTTTTTTGATGCTTTCATGAGTTCTTTTTACTGACCTTGAACGCTGCAGCGCGCGCTTCAAAATGAGATTCTTCTACTGGAGCCAAAACGGACGAAAATAGATCCATTAGGACCTCACTATGGCTTGCACGTTTTTGTGTGCTGAGAGCGACATGGACGTAAGTACTCCACATCAGTGCTTTTAATTGGGTCTTATCCTTATTATACATGCGCAATTCAACCAAGGTTTCGGTGCTGTCGTAGCGCAGCAGCTGCGATTGCATCACCAAAGACTCCATAAGCCAAGCCGGACGTAGATAAGCAATCTGATTACTGGAGACCACCCAGCTTTTACCCCCAAGTTGTGCTGTATCATAAATATTGATGCCGTAGGCCTCTATTAACTGGTCTTCGCGGGCATTGACCAGGTAATTTAAATAAGCCGCGTTATTGAGATGGTTAAAGGGGTCACAATCCTGAAAGCGCACAAGTGATTGGCTTTCTAAAATTTTTTCATTTGCCATTTTTGGTTTCTTTTTGATAAAAGTAACGATATAAAAGGATGTAAAAAAGACCTGACGACATGAAGCTTTTTATTTATTGAATCATCAGTTGTTGTTGTATGCGGCTCTTGGATATTGGTGCGCCATATGGCGGGTGCTCATCTGGTGAGCCAAGACAAGCTTGGATCTCCTGATAGTGCGGATTAAAGCCACTTCTTTTTCTTAAAGTAAAGGACCATACCCATGACCAATAATCCCATGACCACAAGAACACCATAGTACCCATTTTTAAAGGACAATTCAGGGATGTACTTAAAATTCATGCCGTAGATCCCGACGATAAATGTTAGTGGGATGAAAATCGTGGAGATGATCGTTAGCACCTTCATGATGTTGTTCATTTTATGACTCACGCCAGTCATATGCAGATCCATGAGTCCCCAGATCATCTCACGATAGATCTCAATACTTTCATTGATTTGGACCACGTGGTCATAAACATCTTTATAATAAGGTTTGGCCTGGTCGCTAACGAAGGAGATTTCGGGCTTTTCTAATTTGGCGATAATGTCGCGTAAGGGCGCAATATGCCGCCTGAGGTATAAAATATCGCGTTTGAGATGTTGAATCTGCTCTGGGATGCTTTCGGAATCAATATTTTGAAAAAGAAGGTCCTCTAATGACTCAATCTGTTGGATAATGTGATCCAACACCACATAGTATTGATCGACAATAGTGTCGATGATTCTAATGACTAAGTAATCCAAGCCACTTTGACGCAAACGACTTTCTGGCAATTCCAATCTTCTGACTAATTCTAAAAATTCTTCTTGATTGGTCTCGTGAAAACTCAATAAATAATTGCGGTCTATATAAAGGGCATAAGGCTCGGTAATGATGGCATTGGTCTTGGGATTTATAAAGAGCATTTTTAAAATCACAAAAACATAATGGTCGGTCATGTCGATTTTGACCCGGTGATCCGTATTGAGAATGTCTTCAATGATCAAGGGATGTAGCCCAAACTTTTGGGTGAGGACATCAAGGTTATCTAACCATTGGATTCCTCGAAAATCAATCCAAAATTGATCAGATGCGTCCAAAGGCAATTTCTCAATCTCATTTAATTCTTGAAAATTACCCGAACGGTATTTGTCCTTAGCGTATTGATGAAAGTTACCACTAAACTTACCTTGGGATTTTAAACCAATATAGTGGGTTGACCCAGGTGATTTACCTAAGGCATGCTGCCGATTGGGTCTGGAGTCTCTATGGCGCTTCATAAACGTAAATATAAGGATTAACCGCTTTTACATTGTGGTTTATGTGTATTTTTGTCGCTCTAATAAAAATCAATGAAACTATTCAATTTTAGCAGAAACAATGCGCCACAGGAGGACTCCAAGAAATTATCTGACGGTCTGTCTTGGCAAACGCTGCGTTCTGAGTTGGAGGTAACACAGGCCTTAAGCGCCTCAGATGAGTCTGTTGTTTTGCTCTTTAAACATTCGACGCGTTGCATCATCAGCAAAATGGTTTTGCGCGACCTTGAGGCTAATGCCCATCGGCTTACCGCTCTGGGGACATGGTTTTTTATAGACCTGTTTGCTTTCCGGGGCGTATCTGATCATGTTGCCCAAATATTATCCGTAAGACACGAAAGCCCACAACTGATCATTCTTCGCAATGAGAAAGTCATTTGGGCTGGGTCACATCAAAGTATCAATGCCGATCAAATAAGGGACGTGTTAAGCGCATAGCGCTCAATAACCTATAGCGCTCTTGCGGGCAGTACTTCACCTGTGCAATCACCAAAGCCAATGCGGACCTCATCATTTTGACAATAACCGCGCATGATCACGGTATCTCCATCGTTGATAAATGTTCTGGTAGAGCCATCCTTGAGGGTTAGGGGCCGTTGGCCTTTCCAACTCAATTCCAACATCGAGCCATAACTCTCTGGCGTAGGACCCGAAATTGTGCCGCTACCCATCATATCACCGCTGCGAATGTTGCATCCATTGATCGTATGGTGGGCCAATTGCTGGGCCATAGACCAATACATATACTTGAAATTTGAGTGGCATACCATCGTTTCTGGGCCAGACTTGGGTTGGATGCTTGCCAGTAAATTAATGTCATAATTCTGAGCCCCATCTTGCTGCAGATAAGGCAGTGGTTTGGGGTCTTGTGACGGACCAGAAACCTTGAAGCTTTCTAATGCATCGAGGGTAACGATCCATGGTGAAATGGTGGAGGCGAAGTTTTTGCCCAAAAATGGACCAAGAGGCACATACTCCCAACCTTGAATGTCGCGCGCGCTCCAATCATTGAATAATACCAAACCAAAAATATATTCTGCTGCTTCAGCTATCGGAATGGGTTTGCCCAAATCATTTGCTGCTGTGGTGATGAAAGCCATTTCTAATTCAAAATCCAACAATTTTGTCGGTCCAAAACCAGGTCCATTACCATCTTTTGGTGCCACTTGGCCATGTGGCCGGCGTATCGCTGTGCCGCTGGGCACGATACTGGAACTGCGCCCGTGATAACCAATGGGGATATGCAGCCAATTGGGCAAGAGTGCATTTTCTGGATCACGAAAGAGCGTCCCCACGTTAGTGGCATGCTCTTTACTGGCATAAAAGTCCGTATAGTCACCCACATCAACAGGTAACTGCATTTCAATTTCATTTAGGCCAAACAATACGGTGCTTCTGTGGTCGCTATGATCTCTAAGGGCAGGGTTGCTATCCAAAAATATATCTGAAATACGATTGCGCACCAAACGCCAAGTTTTGCGGCCGTCGGCAATAAAATCATTGAGACTGTCTTGTAAAAATAAATCGTCAGTCAAATCAATGCCGTCAAAATACCCGAGCTGATGTAAGGCGCCTAGGTCAATGGCGGTATCTCCAATACGTGTGCCAATAGTGATCACGTCATCACGCGTCAGAAATACGCCAAACGGAATGTTTTGTATCGGAAAATCACTGCCTTCAGGGACCTTTAGCCAGGTTCTTTTTGAAGGATTATTGGCACTTAGGGGCATATTATAGGGTGTTTAATTGTTGGTAAAATGTTAATCAAATATATAATTTATTGAGCAGTAAGCGGCGGCTTTTAGTATTTTTGAGGGTAAAAATTCTATAAAAATGATCACACGAGATACCCAAATATTCGATCTTATCGAGGACGAGCACCAAAGACAGTTAAATGGTTTAGAGCTGATCGCTTCTGAAAATTTTGTCAGCCCGCAAGTCATGGAGGCTGCTGGGAGTGTATTGACCAACAAATATGCAGAAGGCTATCCTGGCAAACGTTACTACGGGGGATGTGAAGTGGTGGATCAGGTAGAACAATTGGCTATTGATCGTGCCAAAGAATTGTTTGGTGCGGCTTATGCCAATGTGCAGCCTCATAGTGGATCACAAGCCAATACCGCAGTTTTTGCTGCGTGTCTTAAACCAGGAGATACGTTTTTGGGCTTTGACTTGGCTCATGGAGGCCACTTGACCCATGGTAGTCCTGTGAATTTTTCGGGCCGCCTTTATAAACCTGTATTTTATGGCGTAGAAAGGGAAACCGGGTTGCTGAATTATGATACGATCGAAGCTTTGGCCATCGAGCATCAACCAAAGATGATTATTGCTGGCGCTTCGGCATATTCACGAGAAATAGACTACAAACGATTTAGAGCCATTGCCGATAAAGTAGGGGCCCTGTTGCTGGCTGATATAGCCCATCCTGCCGGACTTATCGCCAAAGGTATTATTGGGGATCCTATACCGCATTGTCATGTGGTGACCACCACCACGCACAAAACACTGCGCGGACCTCGAGGCGGTATGATCCTTATGGGTGAGGATTTTGATAATCCTTTTGGCATCACTTTAAAAAATGGTTCGCTGCGCAAGATGTCGTCCTTATTGGACAGTGGTATTTTTCCAGGAAATCAAGGTGGCCCACTTGAGCACATCATTGCCGCAAAAGCTATTGCATTTGGCGAGGCCCTAACCGATGATTTTTTGCACTATATGGTCCAGGTCAAGAAAAACGCCAAAGTCATGGCGGAGGCCTTCATGAACAAGGGATACAATATTATTTCTGGCGGGACAGACAACCATATGATGTTGATCGATCTGCGCAACAAGGGCATCACCGGTAAAGCCGCTGAGCAGGCATTGGGCAAAGCTGAAATCACGCTCAATAAAAACATGGTTCCTTTTGATGATCAATCGCCGTTTGTGACCAGTGGCATACGTATTGGTACGGCCGCAATTACCACTCGGGGACTTGTAGCGCATGATATGCAACAGGTTGTTGATCTGATTGATCGCGTGGTTCAAAACCCAGAAGATGAAGCCAACTTGGAAGCAGTAGCCGATGAGGTTTACGCGATGATGGCTCATCGGCCTTTGTTTAAAAACGATTGATGTATTGGCCGCAAATGACAGGCATCTGCGTCATTTCTGCTTGAAGCCACCAGACCAAAAGGAGTTAATTTTGTTGGATCAAATCAATCTTCAGGAGGGAAAACAATAGCCTGATAAGCTCCAGCATCGGGATTGTTCATCGGGCGTGAAGTTCCGCTTAAATCCAACGGGGTGCTTGCCGCACCGCTAGAACTGCCAATACCTTTTGCGGCTGAGTCGGGGTCAGAAATATTATAGTTGTTCAAGTTAATATTTTGAAATAGGGGGTCAATATTAAATAAGACCTGGTCATAATAGTTGGTGTCGTCAAAGTTATAGAGGGGGTCATCGACAAAAAGGTCTAAGGGATCTTGAAACTTGACAAGGCAGTGGTCTAGTTTAAATGAAAACCCTGCGGCATTCTCTCGATACAAACCAAGCTCCCTTTGTTCACCACCATAAATGATGCAATTGGTAAATTGCGCTAAAACCAAGTCACTGACCAATACTTCGGTATCACTTATAGGCAGTGCATTAGAGATCTGAACTGCAGGAAAGGACCGAAAACTATTGGCCCAATAATTGGCAAAGGTACTTTGATTAAACTCATAAGTCCCGCCTAAGGAAAGCGATAAGGCCGATTGACCAGCATTGCTTACGACCATATTTTCACCATAAATATTTCCTGTTCGGGCCATAAGACCTGCGGTAACGGTATTGTAAATTTGGACGTTCTTAAGGGTGAGTGTTCGGTCTCCATCATTGCTGTCCATTAAAATACCGACTAAATTATTTTTGATGGTGGTGTGACTCAGTTCATGATTGGTACTACCCGCTGTAAGCCATATTGTGCCCCACTGTCCTGGAATATCAGAAAAAGCAGGCTCCATTCGGTCTCCTTCGAAAATGATTTCATTCTCCATAAGTTCAGGATCCTGGCTTGGTTGGCCAAGCGCTTTCAGTGAAGCTCCATTGGTCACAATAATCCCACTGTTTTCATGAAAGTGAATTCGCGCTCCAGGCTCTATGATCAAGGTTTTGTCCGCAGGCACCGCGGCATAACCATAAATCACCCAGGGCTTGTCATTGGTAAAGGTCAATTCATTTTCGTCCAAGAAAAACCCATCGATGACCACTTCATCGCCCAGATCAAGTGTCTCATAAATACCGTCACCGAGTGGCTCGGGAAAAAGAAAATGAGCGTCTTGTATCAAGGTGATAAGTGAAACAGTCTGTGTGTTATTTCCTTGATCAAAGACCAGCTGGTCTTCATAAAGGAGTTGGGTTCCATTTGCAGGGTCGATACCGTCTACAGTGGTCTCTATAAAGACAAAAATACTGTCCTTGGGTAGGATCTGAATATCGGTAAAAACCTTACCAGGTAGCCCATCGACATTAAGTCGGTAATGAGAAGCATCTCCTTGTGATAAGCCAACTGTTGGTATGTTGATGGTGTTGTTGCTTGAATTGTAAACCTTGAGGGTGTAGGTGCTAGAACCAATTTGAGAAAAAACAGTATCTAAGAAAATGGTGTCTTGGGAAAAGGTGAGATTACCCGTGCTGTCCACAGCATCGAAATCCGTACGGCAGGAACTCCAGAGGATCACAGATAAAATAAGAAGTGCAGCGTTAAATTTCATTAATTAATTTTGTTTTAAGGATCTTTATTTGTTTTTAAATTACTGTTTTTCAATGACTTGAACTTTGAAAAGGACATCCCAGTTCTTTCCTGTAATATACAATATTTCAAAGGAGCCGTCATAGGCGATCCCATTTAAGACATCTAGCGCAGCATGCTGGGTGACTTCTTTTTGAAGCCCTTTAAGATTGATCACGCCTTCGACAGCGCCGGTTTTGGGATCGACAATCGCCACGGCATCTTTTTGGTAAATATTGGCATAAATTTTACCGTTAACCCATTCCAATTCATTGATTTGGTCAATCACGAGTTTGTCGGTGTAAACCTCGATATAGTCCAGTTCTTTATAGGTTACGGGGTCCAGACGCCAAATCTTTTCGGTACCATCACTCTTATAGAGGTAGTCGCCGTCGTTGCATAGGCCCCAACCTTGTCGGCTTTGATCGTATTGAAACTGGTCAATGAGCTCAAATGACGCAAGGTCGTAAACCAATCCCGTATTTGAACGCCAGGTCAATTGATAAATCTTGTTGTTCAGGATGGTAATGCCTTCGCCAAAATATTGATTGTCGAGCGTATTTTGTTGTAATACCTTACCGCGTTTGAGGTCCAGCTGTCTTAGTGAAGAAGAGCCGTACTGCCCAGTGCCCTCGTAGAGGGTGTCTTGATAGAATTCTAAGCCTTGGGTGTATGCCTTGATGTCGTGGGTATAACGTTCAAGGATTTTGTAGGTGTAAAGTTTTGGGGGCGCTGCAGCCACGATCAATACTTGGTCAGAAACCTTTACGCTGCCATCTGGGGTAGTTATTATTGCTGTAACCGTATGTTTGCCGAGTTTGGTATCAGCCAAAGCCTGCGGTTGCTCATCGACAGACACGCCATCAAATACCCATGAAACTGCGGTGGCCTTTCTCTGGGTTTTGGTGATCAGTTCATAGGTTAAAGTATCACCTAATACATAAGTTGTTTTCTTTGGCACGACCTTTATGGAAAATAATTGATTTGGGTCCTCGACTGTGTGGCCACATTGGACAAGTGCCTGCGCCAAAAAAGACAGAAATAAAGCATATAAAAATGGGCGCATGGATCTATAAATTTACGGCAAGATAACCAATATTAATTGATGCTAAAAATGTTTGTATGACCTCAAAAAGCAGTGTATATTTGTCCCGGCAAGTCCTACACAACCAGCTCCTGTTTAATCCCCCAGGGTGGGAACGCAGCAAGGGTATATGGTCGTAGCGGTGTGATGTAGTGTACTTGCCATTTTTTTTGTTTTCTTCCCTACAAAGGCTCATCTTTGTTTCTTAAGCCTTAGTCATGTCAAAAGTTGTTTTAGTCACTGGTGCCTCCTCTGGAATTGGCCGTTCAATTGCCTTGTGTTTGCATCATAATGGTTATGTGGTATATGGTACAAGCCGTAGTCCAAAGAAATATTCTGATTTACCTTTTACATTGCTGGCACTGGACCTGCATGACCCGGGCAGTTTCGCTCCAGCATTAAACCAGATCATTGACACCCATCAGCGCCTCGATGTATTGGTCAACAATGCAGGTGCCGGGATCACTGGACCTTTAGAGGATACTCCAGTAGCAACCAGTAAACAGGCTTTTGAAACAAACTTTTTTGGTCCCTTGGCACTGATCAATGCCGTATTACCCCAAATGAGGACGCAGCGTTCTGGTTTAGTCATCAATATTACTTCGATTGCAGGTTATATGGGGCTCCCATTTCGGGGTATATATTCGGCCACTAAATCAGCCTTAGAAATCGTTACTGAAGCTTACAGAATGGAATTGGCGCCTTACAATGTCTGCTTTACTGCAGTAGCGCCCGGTGATTTTGCAACCAACATTGCCGCGGGTCGCTTTCATGCCCAGGTATCAGAAGATTCGCCCTATCACAAGAATTATCAGGCAACGCTGCGTCTTATGGATGATCATGTCCATAAAGCTAAGGACCCACAGCCTATGGCCGATAAAATTTTACGCATCATACAGACCAATAAACCAAAGCCACATTACAGGGTTGGCACTGGGTTGCAGAAATTCTCTATTGTTCTCAAAAAAGTATTGCCTCAGCGGATTTATGAGCGGCTAATCATGAACCATTATAAACTATAATAAATTTTGTGGACAAGTCGTTGAGAAACTTTTGATCGGGCGACGATGGAAACGAAAAAACTTGATTTATTTTTACAGGCTAAAACCAACTGCTACTATGAAATTTTTTATTGACACTGCAAATTTGAATCAAATTAAGGAAGCACAGGACCTAGGTGTTTTAGATGGGGTCACTACAAACCCATCGCTCATGGCTAAGGAGGGCATCACAGGTCGCGAAGCGATCTTGAATCATTATGTCGCCATATGCAACATTGTCACTGGAGATGTGTCTGCAGAAGTCATTGCAACTGATTTTGAAGGCATGGTCAAAGAAGGCGAAGAGTTAGCAGCGCTGCATGAACAAATTGTGGTCAAAGTACCGATGATTAAGGAGGGGATCAAGGCTATTAAATATTTTTCTGATCGTGGGATCCGAACTAATTGTACTTTGGTTTTTTCATCTGGTCAGGCCTTGTTGGCGGCTAAGGCTGGTGCGACATATGTCTCTCCATTTATTGGAAGATTAGACGACATCTCTACAGATGGGCTTCACCTGATCGAAGAAATTCGACTTATTTATGACAACTATGGCTTTAGTACGCAAATATTGGCGGCTTCAGTGCGCCATACCATGCACGTGATTGAATGTGCGAAGATTGGTGCTGATGTTATGACAGGGCCATTATCTTCTATAGAAGGATTGCTCAATCATCCATTAACTGATATGGGTTTGGCTCAGTTCTTAGCTGATTACAAAAAAGGAAATTAGTCTTTTATTATTGGAAGAAGAAGAAGCGACATTTTATTGATTCAAGTAATTCAATAATTCTTGCTCTACTTTAATGCCAAAAATATTGATATTGGCATTAACGATGATGCGCTCTTGAGATATGATCATCGATCTATTCACTGAATTAACCAGCCAGGTCATTTCTGCTTGACCGAAATTGTCAAACTGATATTCTGAAGCAGCATTGTATTTGAGATGCTTCACCAGGCGTTGCCATTTTTTGAATTGATCGTCAACATTGATGCCAATAAAATCATATTCAGGATACTTGATGGCAAGCTCATTGACCCGGTTGTGTATTTTTTTATAATGTAGCGAAGAATTAAGAGACCAAAAGTAGAATACGCTAGGGCGCTTAATGACATGCTTCAATGAGACAATTTCATTATCTGTATTGACCAGCACAACATCTGGAATGATCTTTCCTGGGGCAAGTTTCATGATGGACTCGGCTAATTCTTCCATCAATTTGTGGTCATCTTTATTGTGATTTAAGGCCTTGAATTTGATAAGCATTCGTTCTTCTTCATCGACTTTATTGGCGTACATAAAATATGAGGCTACTGTGTTTTTCAATAGACTGTGCTTGAGGGAGTCGTTGGTAGTCATTTGATCAATCAAGTCGATCTTGTGCCATGTATGGGTGAAGGAACGTCGGTCAAAGTCTTCGGTGGTGCGGTAATTAAGGTAGGCCAGATTGTCTAAGTAATATCCGATGCAACGGAAGTAGGGATAGTATGTCCAGAGATGATCGTGGCCCAAATCAATTTGTGCACGATAGTTGTAAAAAGTTTCGGGGATGACCACACTTTCATCATATTGTTGCTTGCGGTAATTGGCCGAAAGGTAAAGTTCGTTTTTGGAAAAAATGGCATAGTCTATCGCGGCGTTGGCCATAGATAAAAAGGACTCAGAGACGTCTTGGGTAGCGACAAACTGATCCAAAAACATCAAGCGTTCTCTTTTGATCGAATCAATGGTCGCCTGAAAAACTTCTGGGGTTAATGCATAGTAATTGACCAAAGACTGGTCTACAGTCTCATTGAGCAAGAACAACTCGGTTAAGAAGTTATTTTTGGCCGAGCCCTTACCGGTATAGGTTAGGGATTCGTCAAATTCAATGGTGTTGACCCGAAGCATGACACTATCGCCCGGTTCTATAAAAAGGGCTTGATATTCGAAATGTCTGAAAAAGTAGAGGCCCGGATCTACTGGGGCAATCTTGTAGGTAAATGAATTGCGCTCATCAAGATAGACCGTATCTATGGTGTTGCGGTTGTGAGAGATAATAACGTAGTCATGCTTGGGGTTAACGATCTGCCCGCCGATCCACGCACTGCCACACGGGTCCTGATGTTGTTTCGATTGACACGACAACATGATGATACCCGTTAATAAAATGAAAATATGGCGCAAGAGTCCTTATTAAATAACTACCCTACAAAAATAGAAGTCTTGACGACGCAATCTGTTAATAGGGCGTTAAAGTATTTAAGAAGCAACCTCTTAAATCTCTTAAGAAATGGCTATTTTTGCAAAAAATTAAATTAGAAATTCATGCTTTCAGTATCCAATTTATCCGTTCAATTTGGCAAGCGTATTTTATTTGATGAAGTCAACACGCAATTTGTTCAAGGGAATTGTTATGGCATTATCGGTGCCAATGGCGCCGGAAAATCTACTTTTCTCAAAATCATTTCCGGCAAACAAGATCCAACTTCGGGTCATGTGCATTTAGAATCCGGAAAGCGCATGAGTGTTTTAGAGCAAGACCACAATGCTTGTGATGCATTTACCGTCTTAGAAACGGTAGTACGCGGAAATAAAGACCTCTTTGCCCTTAAAGCGCAGATCGATTTGCTTTATGCAGATTACACCGACGAAAATGCAGAGAAAATAGGTGAGCTTCAAGTGGCCTTCGAAGAGCTCAATGGATGGAATGCCGATAGTGATGCAGCAGCCTTATTGTCTGGTTTGGGTATTAAAGAAGATTTGCATTATACCTTGATGGCTGATGTAGATGGAAAGCAGAAGGTGCGTGTGCTCTTGGCACAAGCGCTATTTGGATCTCCAGATGTTTTGATCATGGATGAGCCGACCAATGACTTGGATTATGAAACCATTTCTTGGCTCGAACACTTGTTAGCCAATTATGATAAATGTGTCATCGTGGTATCTCACGACCGTCACTTTTTGGACGCTGTATGTACCCACATCAGTGATATTGATTTTGGAAAAATCAACCATTTTAGCGGCAATTATACGTTTTGGTATGAAAGCAGTCAATTAGCGGCGCGTCAGCGGTCACAGCAAAATAAGAAATCCGAAGAAAAGAAGAAAGAACTCCAGGAGTTCATCCTGCGCTTTAGTGCAAATGTTGCAAAAAGTAAGCAGGCGACATCGCGTAAAAAGATGTTGGAAAAACTCAATATCGATGAAATCAAACCGTCAAGTCGGCGTTATCCTGCGATTATTTTTGATCGCGAGCGGGAAGCAGGTGACCAGATATTAAATATTGAAGGCTTATCGGCGGAACAAGATGGCGAGGTGCTTTTTAGTGGTATAGATTTAAATCTATCAAAAGGGGATAAGGTGGTCATTTACTCTAAAGATTCTCGTGCCTCCTCAGCCTTTTATGAAATCATCAACAACAACCTAAAAGCCAAATCAGGTGCCTTCTCATGGGGTGTAACCACGGCACAAAGCTATTTGCCCCTCGACAATACGCCGTTTTTTGACAAGGATTATAGTCTTGTAGACTGGCTGCGCCAATGGGCCAAGACCGAAGAGGAAAAAGAGGAAGTGTTTTTACGCGGATTTTTGGGAAAAATGCTATTTAGCGGAGATGAAGCGCTCAAGACTTGTAAAGTCCTTTCAGGAGGGGAAAAGGTACGCTGTATGCTCAGTAGGATGATGATGATCAGAGCCAATGTGGTCATGCTTGATGAACCGACGAATCACTTGGATTTGGAATCTATTACCGCATTCAATAATTCATTAAAGAACTTCAAGGGAACTGTTTTGCTGACCACCCATGATCATGAGTTCGCCCAAACTGTTGGCAACAGAGTTATTGAGTTAACGCCAAAGGGTGTGATTGATCGGTATACCACCTTTGACGACTATATGAGCGATAAGAAAATAAAGGAATTGCGCCAGAGTATGTATGCCGTTTAAAGTGCTTCAAATTTATGCACTACTGCGCTTGCTTGTTCCTGCTGGTCAGGGCGCACAAATAACTGTAATTGATCGGGAATAGCGCTGCCAAAGCCGGCGACAATACTACTTTGCATGTCGTTTCTTTCGATTGGAGATATACCCAAATCATTTAGTTCTGCAACAATTGCTTTAGCGATGAGTGATGGTCCAGTATATATACGTATCATAATTGCTGTCGGTTAAAATGTAAGTGCCTTATTATACTTAGCGCAATTCAGCACCAAATTCAGTCTCAAAGATGTTTTTGAGTGTCCCCATCAATTTATCAATCTGCTTATCGGTAAGTGTTTTGTTCTTGTCCTGCAGGGTGAAGCTCAAGGCGTAACTTTTTTTGCCTTCTGGTAAATTTTTTCCCATATATACATCGAAGAGGGATACGTCTTGTAATAACTGCTTTTCGGTTTTGAAAGCCGCATTTTTGAGGTCATCAAAGCGTATATCTTGATTGAGTAATAGGGCAAAATCTCTCTTAACCTGCGGAAATTTAGCTATTGGCTTAGTCAAATGAGGCGTGGTGTCGATAACCGCCAATAATGCGTCCCAATCAAAATCGGCATAAAGAACGGGTATATCAATAGAAAAAGCCTTGGTTGTCTTTTTGGAGACCATGCCGTAACGCACCAAGGTGCGGTTTTTGTAAGTAATACAGAGTCCTTCACTCCATAGGCCTTGTGGTAATTCTGTTTCTGAGACATCCTTGATGCCAATAGAGTCAAGTAATTGATGGACCATGCTTTTTAAGTAAAAGAAACTGGTCGCTGATGTCGGGTTATGCCATGAGTCGTCATGTTGTTTTCCAGCCAGCGCAATTGTGAGATGCTGTGCCTGTTTGTAAGAACCATCATGGGTGTATGTGTACCCGAATTCGAATAATTTGAGTGTGCTCGCTCTGCGGTTGAGATTGAATGCGATGGTTTCGAGGGCTCCAAAAAGCATGGATTGGCGCATCACGCCAAGGTCTTGACTCAATGGATTGAGCAATTTCACACCTTGCTCAGTGTCGATTTCATCGATCAGATCACTGTATTTAGCGTGGGTGAGTGAATTGTTGAGCATTTCAAAAAAACCATGATTGGCCAATTGCTGACCCAGACGATTCTGAATTTGAAAGTCTTCAATCTTTTGGTAATTCGCAATAGAAGCATTGAGCTTGGTCGTGGTTGGAATATTGTTATAGCCATAGACGCGCAGTATTTCTTCAATCACATCGGCCTCTCGAGTCACATCATTACGAAAAGCAGGAATGGTCATGCCTAAGCTGGTTTCTGTGACATTATTGATTTTGATATCCAAGGAAGTTAAAATAGACTTGATGGTCTCTTTGGGCAGTTCACAACCTATGACCCGTTTGGCTGTGTCAAAATTTAAAACGACCTGGTGGTCTATAATTTTTTTGGGATAGAGGTCAACGACATCACTCGATATTTGTCCTCCAGCAACTTCTGTAATGAGCAGTGCGGCGCGCATTAAGGCATATTCGACGGCATTAGGATCAATGCCACGCTCAAAGCGAAAAGAAGCATCGGTGCTTAAGCCATGACGTTTGGCTGTTTTTCGGATGCTTACCGGATCAAAATAAGCGCTTTCCAAAAAGATATCGGTCGTGTTTTGGCTTACGCCAGAATGCAAACCACCAAAAACACCTGCAATACACATGGGTTTCTCGCTGTCGCAAATCATTAAATCTTCATCGCTTAATTCTCGAGTCACCCCGTCGAGTGTCACGAATTCAGTGCCCGCAGGCAGTGTGGTGACGCGTACGTGACCACCCGTAATTTTGTCGGCATCAAAGGCGTGCAATGGCTGACCCAAGTCGTGTAATACATAGTTGGTGACGTCGACCACATTGTTGATCGGTTTCAAGCCAATGGCCTTAAGTTTATTTTGTAGCCATTTGGGTGAATCGCTTACGCTTAGTCCTTTGATACTGACTCCAGCATAACGCGGGGCTCTCTCTGGATCTTCGACAGTGACGTCAATTTTTAAGGACCGATTTATCGTACGGAAACTACTGTTTGATGGCGTGATGAGCTCCAGGACAATACCCTTTGCTATCAGTCCTGCCCTAAGGTCTCGTGCAACCCCCCAATGACTCATGGCATCGGCTCTGTTGGGCGTGAGCCCAATTTCAAAAACATCATCTGTGTCCACATCGTAAATGGTACTCAGCGGCGTGCCTACGGCGAGATCTGGATCAAGTATCAAGATGCCGTCATGGCTTTTCCCTAGTCCCAGTTCATCTTCGGCGCATATCATACCATGGCTTTCTTCCCCACGAATTTTTCCTTTTTTGATCACCCAAGCCTCGCCCTCTGGGGTATACAACGTAGTACCTATAGTCGCTACGGGAACATTAAGCCCTTCGGCAACATTAGGTGCCCCACAGACAATCGAAAGCGGGCTGTCCAGACCAATGTCTACAGTGGTGCATTTCAAACGGTCCGCATTGGGGTGTTGGGTACAACTCAGTACTTTTCCCACGACAATACCCGTTAGGCTGCCGCGTACGGATTCGTGTTGGGCAATCCCTTCAACCTCTAATCCGAGATCGGTCAGGAGTTCTGCAGCCTGTTCTGCAGACCAGTCGAGATGAATAAATTGTTTGATCCAATTATATGATACGTTCATGGCGCCTACGTTAGTCTGACAAAGATAGTGTTATCCTTTTTTTAGCAAAAACAATATCTATAAAATAGCCGTTTGCTTTCAAGGTTGCTGCTTTATCTATTTTTGTTGGGCTTCGGGGTGGTTTGAAGAAGACTAAAACCCTCTTTATTGGGCCGTTAAGCCTTGTCTATGAAATATAATTCCAAATATTCTTATAAAGTAATATCGCTTGAAGCGTTTCACGGACATTATTGTGGTTGGGATCGCTGAGTTGCGGATCTGCAGTTAACAACTCGATGGCATAGCTTCGGGCCAATTTTAAGGTTTCTCCATCCTTGATGAGGTCGGCAATCTTGAGCTGTAAAACGCCACTTTGTTGTGTCCCCATCAGATCTCCAGGTCCGCGCAGCTTCAAGTCCACTTCAGAGATTTCGAATCCGTCATTAGTAGCGACCATGGTCTCTAGGCGCTTTTTAGCATCATCCGAGAGTTTGTTGCCAGACATGAGGATGCAGAAACTCTGATCTGCTCCACGGCCCACACGGCCGCGCAGTTGGTGGAGTTGTGATAAACCAAATCGCTCGGCACTTTCGATGACCATAACCGTTGCGTTTGGCACGTTGACACCGACTTCGATAACGGTAGTAGCCACCATAATCTGAGTCTTGCCCTGAATAAACCGTTCCATTTCATGGTCTTTGTCGGCAGACTTCATTTGGCCATGGACGATAGAGACTTGGTATTGTGGCGCCGGAAATTCTCTAGCGATGCTCTCATATCCATCCATCAGGTCTTTATAGTCAAGGGCTTGGCTTTCTTGAATCAAGGGGTAGACCATATAGACTTGGCGCCCTTTGGTAATTTCATCCCGAACGAATCGAAAAACACTCAGGCGATTGCTGTCGCGTCGGTGAACCGTTTTGATGGGTTTTCGTCCCGGAGGTAGGGCGTCAATAACGCTGATGTCTAAATCACCATACATACTCATCGCCAGGGTTCTTGGAATGGGCGTCGCGGTCATGATTAATATGTTGGGCGGGTGCTCATTTTTGTGCCAAAGCTTGCTGCGTTGTGCCACCCCAAATCGGTGCTGTTCGTCGATAATGGCGAGCCCTAGATTCTTGAATTCTACCCGGTTTTCCAAAAGGGCATGAGTGCCCACCAAACAATGTATGCTGCCCTCTTTTAGACCTTCTAAAAGGGCTTTTCTACTTGAAGTTTTAGTTGACCCTGTGAGTATTTGTATATTGATATTCAGTAAATTACCCCATTTACTTAGTTCATTATAGTGTTGGACTGACAAAATTTCAGTCGGTGCCATAAGACAACCTTGAAAACCATTGTCAATAGCGATGAGTAGCGACATAAATGCCACAATGGTTTTGCCTGATCCTACATCGCCCTGAAGGAGCCGATTCATTTGCGCGGGACTTCCCAAGTCATGCCGAATTTCGCGCAGTACTTTCTTTTGCGCGTCGGTCAGCTCGAAAGGCAAAATCTTGTGATAAAATTCATGAAATATGGACCCGACTTGAGGAAATGAATAGCCCTTAATCTTGTGTTTGTGGATCAAGTTTTTACGCACCAACTGAAGTTGGATATAGAACAATTCTTCGAATTTTAACCGAAATAAGGCTTGAGCTAAGCTGGTTTGGGTCTTTGGAAAATGTATGGAGACCAAGGCCTCTGATTTATCGACAAGTTTCAGGCGTTCTAAAAGGGCCTTGGGGAGTGTTTCCGAAAAGGCAGCTTGATGCTCGTTGATGAGATGGGCCACCAGTTGCCCCATAACTTTATTGCTTAATCCGCTCTTGCTGAGCTTCTCGGTGGATGGGTATAAAGGCTGTAGTAATGATCTGAGCTGGCCTTCATGGGTCTTCAGCAGTTCTAATTCGGGATGGGCAATAGAATTATTGCCATTAAAGTGGTTGATACGACCAAACGCGACATAAGGCGTATTGAGCTCTAGAGATTGCTTGATCCACTTATGGCCGCGGAACCAAACAAGTTCCATGACACCAGTCTCATCCTGAAAGGTCGCGACCAAACGTTTGCCTCTTTTTTGGTCGATCATTTTGACCGAAACGATCTTTCCCACGAGTTGTACATCCGTTGCGGTACCTTGAAGCTCGCTTATCTTGTGGTATTGTGTCCGGTCAATATAACGGTTAGGGAAAAGGTGCAATAAATCTTGAAAGGTTTCGATGCCAAGCTCTTGACGCAATAAAGTAGCCCTTTGTGGTCCAACACCTTTGAGGTATTCTATAGGGGTTTGCAGCGCTTGTGATTTCATCGGAACTAAAATACCAAAAAAGCATTGTTTCTAAAGGTCATTTGTGAGATTAATGGTAATTTAAACGGTCTTTTAAATTAAAATTTACTTCACTATGCGCGGGCTCCTGATCTTACTGCTCATATCCTTTAGCGCCAGTTCACAGGCCCTTGAAGACCCTTTGGATGTTCTTTCTATAACGGCACAATTAGAGCCTACTTATGCCGCAAAAATGATAAAAGGCAAAGTGGTGGTTTCTTTTGAGGTAACAACACCAGTTGATTCTGTAGGGCTCGACGCCTACAATGTGCTGTCGCTTTCGTCTCAGACCCAGGGCGCCCAAGTAAAGCACCAAGAAGGAAAAGTTTGGCTATTTGGTCCCTTTCAGCCTGGAACCATTTATGAACGGGGATTTACCTACAGCATGGCGCCAAAAAAGGCCATGTATTTTGATCGTGGTATCATATGGACCCAAGGGCAAGGTATGGAGTCAGCCCACTGGCTTCCAAGCCGCAATGATACCCGTGATAAAATCATTTTCAACTTATGCGTTAAGGGGCAAACGCCCCTTAGGGTAATCAGCAATGGGGTGTTAGAGGTGACTCAGGGCATGGGCCGCCAGGACTCCTGTTTTGTAATGGAGCACCCCATGTCGAGTTATTTATTAGCCTTAGTTATTGGCCCTTTTGAACGACAAACACAAACGACCACTTCTGGAGTGGTTATTGAAAATTACCACAGACCCCAAGACAGCCTATACGCAGCAGTAACCTATCGTTATAGCTCCGAGATATTGGGTTTTTTGGAAAAAGAAATCGGATACGGCTATCCTTGGTCCAATTATAAGCAAGTTCCCATTGTTGATTTTTTGTATGCCGGCATGGAAAATACGGCCTGTACCCTTTTTGATCAACACTTTATGCGGGCGGCGTATTATGAGGATGCTTTGGGCTATTTTGAGATCAATGCTCATGAGATGGCCCATCAATGGTTCGGTAATTTGGTGACCAAAGCCCATGATCAAGACCAATGGCTCCATGAAGGGTTTGCGACCTTCTATAGTTGGCAAGCCATACGGCATATTTTAGGCCCAGAACAGTACCAAAAAGAGTTGTATACGGCAGCTCAAGAATTGATATCTGGTCAAAGTAGGCAAGCACTTCAGCCGCTGATAAGCGATCAAGGCACCTCACTGGATTATTACACAAAAGGGGCGTGGGCCTTAGTACAATTGCAACAACTCATCGGGGTGGAGGCCTTTGTAGAGAGTATTAAATCTTTTGTGCACCAATATGCTTATGGGTCGGTGACCACATCGGATTTCATCAATGTGGTGGCCCGCCAGAGTCCAGTAGATCTTAGCGCATGGGAAAATGACTGGCTAAGGTCTTCCGCGCTGCCCGTTGACCAAATACAGCGCACTTTAGGGGGCTTTCCTATTTTGGCTGAATATATGGCGCTTCAGCAACAGAGGGGTCTTCCTTTAGCCCAAAAGGCCGCGCGATTCAATGAGCGTTATAATGAAGGGGTAGTGCTATGGCAAGAGGAAATCGTTTACCAATGGACTCAGGCTATAGAAGGGATTGATCAGAAGCGACTCAGCACTTTGTTGGCTTCTGAAGATCACCGGCTTTTGATTGTCTTGCTCAATCATTATGACCAATGGGGCCCGCAGGACCTAGACGGATTAGTGCGGCAAACCCAATCGAGCAATATGATCGTGGCGATGTGGGCGATGTGGCGCCTATGCAACCACTTTAGCCAGGACAAGGCGATTTGGTTGCGGCAAACGGATCGCCAAACGCGAGTGCAACAGCAACCTGAGTTCCGGTTACTTTGGCTTTACTTGAGTGCCAATGGCCAGCAGCCTGAAGAGGTCCATAAAACCATTGAAGTGGCGCTGCACGGCTTTATGGCCCCAGAATATGGGTACCGCATCAGGTCAGAGGCCTTCTCGTATTTCGATTTAATAGGGTTTAAAAAATCCAGCGCCACTTTGGCTTATTTACTTGATGGGAGCACCCATCATTATTGGCGATTCCGAGAGCAGTGTCGCGCGAACTTGGTTCGTTGGGCGAGTCAAGAAGATTTGACGGATTTATTCAGACAACATGAGGGCCGGTGGCCCCAAGCGGTTATGGATTTTGTAAATCGGACCTATCCCGATTGGATTAAGACCCCTTAGTTGTTCTAAAATAGGGTTTTGGCTTCGGCCTGCAAAAGGGTAAGTGGCGCCTGCATAGGACTGGGATGTTCTGCAAAATACTTTAAAATAATTTCCCGCAGTTGATCGGGCGAAGTCACCTGGTCGGCCGTCCCCGCTTTGCGTATGTGCTGCATGGTCAGCAACTTGGCCTGGATGATCGATTGCCAACAGGGGGCAGAGACATAAATCTGTTGACTTAAATTATGATCAAACTCTTGCTCTATAGTTTGGAGTAATAATTGAATGTAGGCCTCTAGATCTTGACTCAATGGCGCAACACGTAACAAAAGCCTTTTGAGAGTGGTGCGCTCCAAGAGCAAAGTAAGTCGCTCGTATGCTTGCAAGCGTGTGGGTAGCGCTTGTGCAGCGCGTTGTTTTTCTAAAGCAAATTGACGTCTTTTGTTTTCTTGAGCGAGATACCCCTTAAAGAGATAAATCGCTAACACACCCGTAAATAGTGCTGGCAGAGTCAATAGTAAAAGCTGGAATACGGGCATCAAATCTTCCATATTTTGTATTTTAAGGGATGATTAGTCTATTATTGGTTTAAGTAATCGATGGCAATTTGACTCATGACCTTGACCCCTAATTTCATACCACTGTCTTCCACCTTAAAGTCAGGTGTATGATGTGGAAATGGCTCTGTATTGCCGGGCGCCATACCACCAAGAAAGAAAAAGAAACCAGGAACCACTTCTTGGTAATATGAAAAATCTTCACCACCGGTGGTGGCTTTGGTTGTCTGAACATTTTCGGCTCCGGCTACGGTGGTTAAGCTGGGCACCATTTGGCTTGTCAATTCTGGATCGTTATAGGTGACCACGGTGTTGTTTTGCCATTGAATTGTCGCACTTCCCCCGTAGGCACGTGCTATGTCTGCAGCCATGGCATCCATTCTTGTCATGATCAAGGTACGCATGTCAGGATCTAAGGTGCGGACGGTACCGATCAATTCGGCGGACTCTGGGATAATATTAAAGCGCACTCCAGCGGTTATTTTACCGATAGTAATGACTGCGGCTTCGTTGACTAGTGGTGCCTCACGGCTAATGATGGTCTGGAATCCGTCAATGATTTTTGCCGCAATGAGGATCGGGTCAACGCCAGTCCAAGGGGCAGAGCCATGTGTGCCCTTACCTTTGACGGCAACCACAAAACGCTCTACAGCGGCCATAGTACCGCCACTTTTGTATCTAATGGTCCCAACAGGAGTTGCTGAATTGATGTGCAAACCAAAAATGGCATCGACTGCGGGATTGGTCAAGACACCTTCCTTGATCATGAGTTTGGCACCTCCTTCTTCACCGGGTGGTGGGCCCTCTTCGGCAGGTTGAAATATAAACTTAACGGTGCCATTTATTTTGTCTTTGTGGGCCGATAATACCTCAGCCACACCCATGAGCATCGCGGTATGGGTGTCATGACCACAGGCGTGCATCACACCGATCTCGGTATCAAGAAATCGCGCACGCACTGCGCTTTTGTAGGGTAAATCATTACGCTCAGTAACCGGTAGGGCATCAATGTCGGCGCGAAGCGCAACTACCTTGCCGGGATGATCGCCACGAAGCAAGGCCACGACCCCTGTCTTAGCGACTCCGGTCTGAACTTCAAGGCCAAGCGAAGTCAAATGTTCCGCAATTTTTGCTGCCGTACGGAATTCATTATTGGATAATTCAGGGTTCTGATGAAAGTCATGGCGCCACGCGATTACCTTATCTTCTATTTGGTCAATAGTCTTCTGGATATTCGGATCCATTTGTGCCTGTAAAAATCCATTGGAGAATAAGACAACTGTCAAGAGTATAATGCGATTCATCGGGTCTTTGTTAATTGTTAAATATAAAATAATTTAAAGACACGGCAAGACCCGATAATGTTTATAAAAATTCAATTTCTTTTTATAGGTCCCGATTCAAATTCAGTAAATTTCAAAATCCAAATAATTTTAAAATTCCCTGCGTGCAGAACTATTTAAAAAAACTCAATGAGGCCCAATTGGCACCAGTACTTCAGCGCGAAGGCGCCATGATTGTCATAGCAGGTGCAGGTTCGGGTAAGACCCGTGTATTGACCTATCGTATTGCTCACTTGATGCATCATGGTGTCGATCCTTTTGAGATTTTAGCCCTGACCTTTACCAACAAGGCCGCCCGCGAAATGAAAAATCGAATTGCCGATATTGTGGGGACCAGTGAAGCCAAGAACCTATGGATGGGGACCTTTCACAGTGTTTTCGCCAAAATATTAAGAGTAGAAGCAGAGCGACTGGGATATCCATCAAACTTTACGATATACGATACACAAGACAGCCAGAGTGTGATCAGAGCAGTCATTAAAGACTTGCAACTAGACAAAGACATTTACAAATACAAACAGGTCTATAGCCGTATTTCGTCCTACAAAAATAACTTGATCACCGTCAAGGCTTATCGGAACAATCCAGAGTTAAAGGAGGCTGATGCAATGGCCAGAATGTCTCGACTAGGTGATGTGTATCAGCACTATGTTGACCGCTGCTTTAAGGCAGGCGCCATGGATTTTGATGATCTGTTGTTAAAAACTAATGAATTACTCACGCGTTTCCCTGAAGTCTTGGCCAAATACCAGCACCGCTTCAAATATATATTGGTAGATGAGTATCAAGATACCAACCACAGTCAGTATTTGATTGTTCGGGCGCTCAGTGATCGCTATCAGAATATTTGCGTGGTTGGTGATGACGCTCAGAGTATTTACGCCTTTCGAGGAGCCAACATTAATAATATTCTGAATTTTCAAAAGGATTATGATCAAGTCAAGATGTTTCGTCTTGAGCAGAACTACCGATCAACCAAGAACATTGTGGAGGCGGCAAACAACATTATCGAGCACAATCAAAATCGTTTGGAAAAAGTCGTGTGGACCGCCAATACTCAGGGCGAGAAGATTGGGGTACACCGCAGTATGACCGACGGAGACGAAGGTCGTTTTGTGGCCAACATGGTTTATGATCAGGTGATGCAACACCAAAGACCTTATGATGATTTTGCAGTGCTTTACCGCACCAATGCCCAATCTCGTTCTATAGAGGATGCTTTGAGAAAGAAAGACATCCCTTACCGCATCTACGGAGGTTTGAGTTTTTATCAGCGCAAAGAAATCAAAGACGTCATCGCCTATTTGCGTCTTATTTTGAATCCAAAAGATGAAGAGGCCCTGAAAAGGGTCATTAATTTTCCAGGTCGTGGCATTGGCGATACCACTATAGATCGCGTGATAGTCGCAGCCAATGAGGCCAACACCCATGTTTTTGATGTTTTATTGCGGCTGGATGAATTGGCCGTAAAAGTCAATAGTGGTATCAAGACTAAGCTCGAAAATTTTGCCACGATGATCCAAAGTTTTCAAGTGCAAAACAAGGAATACAATGCCTATGAGATGGCAGAGCACGTTATCAAACATGCGGGTTTATTCATAGAATTTAAAAAAGATGCCACTCCTGAGGGTCTGGCGCGTTTGGAGAATATGGAAGAGTTACTCAACGGGATCAAGGATTTTGTCGAGGAACAACGCCAAATGGCCGATAGCACAGCAAGTCTTTCAGAGTTCTTAGAAGATGTCGCTTTAGTTACCGATTTGGACCAAGAGAAGGATACGGGCAATAAAGTGGCCTTAATGACCATCCACTTGGCTAAAGGATTAGAATTTCCTGTGGTATGTGTTGTTGGTATGGAGGAGGATTTGTTTCCCAGTATGTTGAGTCTCAATAGCCGCTCCGAAATCGAAGAAGAGCGCCGCTTATTTTATGTGGCCTTAACCAGGGCGAAAGAGAAGGCTTATCTGACTTACGCCCAGAGCCGTTATCGTTGGGGCAAGCTTATCGATGCCGAACCGAGTCGCTTTATAGAAGAAATTGATGAACGCTATTTGGATCAAATGACCCCGACCATAGAACACCGCTACCGGCCACTTGTCGATGCTTCCATTTTTGACAATGTGGATCAGACCAAGATACGATTGCGTAAATCTCAGCCATCTCAAGTTAAAAAAGGCCCAGCACCAGAACAGCTCGAGCGTTTAAAAAATCTTAAACCACTCATGGCTAAGTCTTCTGCGCCAGTTGACCCAGCAGCGCACAAGGATCTAGATATTGGTTTGCGGGTGGGGCATATGCGTTTTGGCCCAGGGACAATTGTTTCTTTAGAAGGTTCTGGGGCAGACATGAAGGCCGAAATTGATTTCGATAAAGGTGGGGTGAAAAAATTATTGCTGCGCTTTGCCAAACTTAGTATCATCAAAACATAAAGCCTATGATATCCGTCACCAATCTCGTCATGACCTTATTGTCGATCTTGAGCATTGTGCTGCTCAGTATTACGTTTTTTTTGGATCCAGGATCTGAATTATTACGGCTGATTAATTATTTTGATGTGCTCTTGTGTGTGCTGTTTTTATATGACTTTGTGTTGCAAATTTACTATAGTGAGAACCGAACAAAGTATTTATTAACCATTGGATGGCTAGACTTTTTATCCTCAATTCCCGTAGTGAGCGAGCTGCGTTATATTCGTGTTTTTCGTATTTTTCGCATGTTTCGCATCATTAAATCGATACGGCTTTTGATAAATTTTATCAAAAAAAATAGAGCGACATCCCTATATGGGTTCATTGTATTTTGCTCGTTTACTGTTTTGGTCCTTGGGACATCGGCCGTATTGGTATTAGAAAAAGACGTCGGCAATATCAAAACGGCAGAAGATGCCATTTGGTGGAGCTTCATCACCATTACTACGGTGGGTTACGGCGATCATTACCCCGTCACCAATTTGGGACGTTTAATCGCCTCAATTATTATTGTTTCGGGAGTGGCGTCTTTTGGAGCGGCTGTTTCTTATATCAGCAGTAAGGCTAATGACCTAAAAGATAAATAGTGGCCAAAAGTATTCGCATATATGCCGACAACCCGGATCCTAAGGCCATAGCGCAAGTGGTCACCCAATTAGAATCCGGTGGGATCATCATTTATCCTAGTGATACGGTATATGCCATGGGTTGTTCCATCAACAATAAAAAGGCTATCGAGCGTCTTTTGCGTCTCAAAGGTTGGCATAAAGATAAATCTACTTTATCGTTTGTGTGTGCTAATTTGAGTGATCTCAGCAGTTATGTAACACCGCTGGACAATGCGACATTTAAATTATTAAAGCGCGCGCTACCGGGTCCTTATACCTTTATTTTGTCGGGTAATAATGATTTGCCTCCTGTATTTAAAAAACGAAAGGAGGTAGGTATTAGGATCCCTGATCATCATATCCCAATTAGTATTGTGACCGCTTTAGGCCATCCGATTGTGACCGCCTCTATAAAGGATCCAGATCAAGTTATTGAGTACACCACAGATCCAGAGCTCATTAGGGAGTATTGGGACAAACATGTGGATTTGATCATTGATGGTGGTATTGGTGGAAACCAGCCGTCTACTATTATTGATGTCACACAAAATCCACCAGTAGTCCTGCGTGAAGGTCTCGGGTCCCTAGACGTTCTTTAATCAACACGATACCCGGCACACTGCAAACAAAAACAACCGGCATTTGCCGGTTGTTTTTGTTTGCACTCAATGATGCGGTTTGGATTAATTACCTTGTCCAGAAAGACTTTCTAATTCGTCTTCGACCATTTTATAAAACTGATCGATTTTTGGCAAAACGTAAATCTTCGTGCGGCGGTTAATGGATCTGTTCTCTGCGGTGGTGTTGTCTACTAGTGGCGCATATTCAGCACGTCCAGCAGCAATCAATTGACCCGGTTTGACCCCCAATGATTGAAGTTCGCGGACAATAGCGGTAGAACGCTTAACGCTCAAATCCCAGTTGTCGACAAGCGCTCCATTGGCATATGGGACATTATCTGTGTGTCCTTCAATCAACGCTTCGAAATCTGGTTTGCCATTGATCACTACGGCAACTTTAGAGAGGATCTCACGCGCTCGTGAGGTTACGGTATAGCTCCCGCTCTTAAATAACATCTTGTCCGATAGCGAGATGAAAACCACCCCTTTCTCTACATTGATTTCAATGTCTTTGTCATCGAGACCAACTTCTTTCTTTAGGCTAGAGACCAGGGCGAAAGAAACACTGTCCTTTTTACTGATTGCGTCCTGAAGACGGTTGATCTTTAAGTCCCGTTCTTTTAGGCTTTCCAATGACTTTTCAAGGTTCGTCGCTCCTTTTTGAGTCAACATGGTCAGATCTTTCGAACTTTCAAATAAATCTTGCTTGTCCTTCTTTAACTCGGCGATGCGCTCCTCAAATGAGGCTATTCGTATCTTAGCTGCAGACTGTTCCGCTTCGCATGAGTTGAGTTTGACCGTGGCGGTATTGAGTAAATCTTGGGTTTTTTTCTGTTTGGCGGTGAGCTCAGAAAACTGTTTCTTGGACACACATGAGGTCGTGATCAATCCAATAGAGAGCAATAAAAAAAAGTACTTCTTCATGATTTAGGTAGGTTTAAGTTATGCAAAATTAGCTAATAATTGTTCACTATTATCGGCTCTTAACAATTATTTATGCACCGATTTATAAGTCTTTAAATGAGCGCCGATTTGCCATATAATAATCAAAAACGATCGAATGGGTTCTGGCGTATGTAACGGCAGATTTATATTTTTTTCGTTTGCTTAAATACAGAGGTAGTTTGCGGTAATAATCTAAGTGTGCCTTGATTATGGCCCAAGTGTGGCGCGGTTTACCACTGATGAGAAACCTGAGGCCTGCCAGACCATCCAAGAGCAGACGTGCCATCACAATGAGTACTATTTTTGGCCCGCCAACCATTTTGGTCAACACCAGAAGGGAATTTCTAAAATTCAAAAATGTCTTTTGCGTGGAGTGTTTACTTAAGGTGCCACCGCCTTGATGAAAAACACATACATTGGCAATAAGTCGAATGTGTCCTCCTTGAGATTGCAAGCGCCAACACAAGTCAATTTCTTCTTGATGGGCGAACAAATCGCCATCAAAGCCACCTGCTTTTAGAAATGCAGATCGTCTCAGACAGAGACAGGCACCACTGGCCCAAAATAACGCTGTATTTTGATCGTACTGACCGAGGTCTTCTTCGAGCGAATCGAAAATACGGCCTTGGCAAAAGGGGTATCCCAATTGGTCCAAAAATCCACCGGCAGCTCCAGCATATTCAAAGTGGGTTGGCCGATACAAATCCATGATTTTTGGCTGCGCCGCCACCAATAATGGATCATTACGAAAGGCCAGTTGTATGGGTTCAGTCCAATTAGGGGGTACTTGCACGTCGTTATTGAGCAGAATAACGAGCGCTTCCTCGATTTGCTGTAAAGCGCGGTTGTGGCCTTCGGCATAGCCATAATTACGATCCAAAGCAATGATCTTGACGTGCGCGTAGTTTTTGGAGACCCAGTCCATGCTTTGGTCAGAAGATCCATTATCGGCAAGATAAATTTGGGCCTCTTTTGAATGATTTACCACATCAGGTAAAAACCGCTTCAATAGGTCCAGGCCATTATAATTCAAAAGGACGATAGCACACTTCATGAGTGCAATTTAATTGAAAATAATCAGATAGCAGAGTTTGATGGCTGTATTGCACAAGAGCAGCGCAACCCTTATCTTTGGTACTCATCTAATGAACGTTACTAAACCCTGATTATATGCCTGGATTTGAAGTTTTTGGAGACGCTGAACGCGCACAAGTTAACGCGGTTTTAGAGACCGGTGTATTGATGCGCTATGGTTTTGAAGGCATGCGCCAAGGACAGTTCAAAGCCTTAGAGTTTGAAAAAGCTTTTGCCCAGCGTATGGGAGTGGCTCATTGCCAGCTCGTTTCCAGTGGTACTTCTGCCCTTACCGTTGCGTTGGCTGTTGCAGGTGTTGGGGCGGGAGATGAAGTGATTGTACCCACGTTTACATTTGTGGCCAGTTTTGAATCAATTTTGATGTTGGGGGCGATCCCGGTACTGGTCGACATCGATGCAACATTAACTCTGGACCCCGAGGCGGTACGTGCCGCTATTACCCCAAAAACCAAATGCATCATGCCGGTCCATATGTGCGGTTCTATGGCCGATTTAGACGCTTTAAAGGCCATTTGTCAAGAGCATAAGCTTTTGTTGCTTGAAGATGCCTGTCAGGCAATTGGCGGAAGTTACAAAGGCATAGCCTTAGGGAGTTATGGAGATTTAGGCTGCTTCTCTTTTGATTTTGTCAAAACCATTACCTGTGGTGAAGGAGGAGCGGTGATCACCAATAATGACATCTATGCCCAATATGCCGACCAGTTTCAAGATCATGGTCATGACCATATGGGTCAAGATCGCGGCGCTGAGACGCACCCTTATTTGGGGTATAATTTCCGAATCTCAGAACTCAATGCCGCTGTGGGTTTAGCACAGCTCGGTCGAATGGATAACATCATAGCCCAGCAAAACAAACATTACCATGTGTTGCGATCGGCTATATCCGGCATTGAAGGCGTCTCTTTTCGTGAAGTACCTGAGGGTGGGGTGGAAAACTACTCCTTTCTCAATATATTTCTACCCACAGCTGACCTGGCTGAAAAGGTTCATGCAGCTATGGGTCAAGGGGGTATTGATGCGTGTTTTTATTGGTTCAAAAATAACTGGCATTATATTTCGGGTTGGCCTCATTTGACGCAAGCCAAAAGCCTTTATCCGATCATGCCAGTGGTTAGAGAGCGCTTAAATGAGTTAACGACCCGTGACTTTTCCCAAAGCAATCATCACATGGGGCGTAATGTTAGCTTTTTAGTCAAATTGGGATGGGATGAAGCGACACTCAATAACAGGGCAGAGAAGATGGCCCAAGTCATCAATAAGGTGCTTAATAATTAAGGTACTCCGTAATTTCTAAACCATATCCGATCATACCCACTCGTTTAGATTGTTCGTGGTTAGAAATCAGCTTTATTTTATGAATACCCAGATCGTGCAAAATTTGTGCGCCAATACCAAAGTCTTTCACATCCATGCGCACCAGTGGTGCTTTAGTCACCTCATTGTGCTTTTGACTTGCCTTGAGTTCAGACAAACGACGTAATAAGTTAGATGCGGATGAGTCTTGATTGATAAAGACCATAGCACCCTTTTCTTGTTGGTGTAGGACCTCAAACATCGCTTCGAGCTGTATATGTGCGTCTTGGGTTAAGGTTGCCAGTAAATCATTATTCACTAAAGAAGCGTTAATCCGAACCGGAACCGCTTCATTATCATTCCACGACCCTTTTGTCAAGGCAATATGAACCTTTTGGTTGGTGGTCTGAAGATAAGCGCGTAGGCGAAATTGCCCGTACTTTGTCGCGATATCAAAATCTTCTTTCTTTTCGATCAAGGAATCGTGCTCCATTCGGTAGGCCACTAAATCTTCAATCGAGACGATCTTTAGCTCAAAATTTTTGGCGACAGTCATGAGCTCTGGCAAACGTGCCATAGTCCCGTCTTCATTCATGATCTCTACGATCACTCCAGCAGGTGACCAGCCTCCTAAGCGGGCAAAATCAATGGCAGCTTCTGTATGCCCAGTACGTCTCAAGACACCACCTTCTTTAGCCACAAGCGGGAAAATATGCCCTGGGCGACTCAGGTCATGCGCTTTGGTTGCGCTATTGGTCAGTGCTTTGATGGTTTTGGCTCGATCTGACGCGGAAATACCGGTGGTGACTCCAGATCCTTTAAGGTCAACTGAAATGGTGAATGCGGTTTCCATGGGGTCTGTGTTGTTGCCCACCATCATGTCGAGTTGTAAAGCCTTACAGCGCGATTCTGTCAAAGGGGCACAAATGAGCCCACGGCCGTGTTTGGCCATAAAATTGATCATCTCTGGCGTCACACATGCTGCAGCGGCCAAAAAATCACCTTCGTTTTCTCGGTCCTGATCATCCACCACAATAATCACTTTACCCTGGCGGATATCGTCTATTGCTTCTTCTATAGTATTTAGGGTAATGGATGCTTGTGGTGCCATAAAAATGATATCCTATTGGTGCGTGCAAATATAAGTAATGGCAGAGGATTATTTCTTTTTGAAAAATCTAAATCGATTGAAAAATGTTTCAAAATCAAATATACCTTGATCTGTAGTGGCTCTATAAGTGAGCCAAACCCCCAAGGGCAGCATGATAAAAGTGCTGATCCAGGTGGCCATAAATGGGTGCATGGTACCATCCTCCGCGCTGTTTTTAGAAAAAATACCGATAAAATGATAGGTCAGAAACAGAACAACGGCCACCACCATAGGCATACCCATTCCGCCCTTACGTATGATGGCCCCTAGTGGTGCACCAACAAAGAATAGAATAATGCACGAAAAGGCCAATACAAATTTTTCGTGTAGCGCGATCTCATGCTTGTTGAGGGTTTTGATCAATTGACGATGATTTTGTTTTTTGGACCCCAAAGCGGCCATGGTACTGCGTACATTATCAATTGCGGTTCCGGCAATACGCACTTGTTGGTGCAGGTCATAAAGCGCCAAAACTGATGCAAAGTCTGGTTGTTTGCCCCCCTTTTTGTAAGTCGAATCCGCAAACTGTGTGAACCCGGTACGGAAATAAATATTTCCGGTCAGTTGTTCGATATCATCACTGTAAACATCCCCAAGGCGCTTGATCTCCGGAATCAGTTCAGAGACGTTGTACATATTGTGGTTGTTTAGGTTATTCTCCTTGTCAATATCGGTATCGTTGAGTTCGGTCAGGTCCATATTGATGGTGTAGGTCTCAAAAGCACTTTTGGCAAAGGGACGGTTGATGCGCTCCTGGACACCATCTTTGAGTTGGACATCCTCGTAGTAGTGCCCCTTATTTAAAATAAGGGAAAGGGTATTGGAATCCAGCGAACTGGCCAATTCTCCAGTTTCGGCAATGATTACTGTGGTGTTCTCACTCGGGCTTTGTGGATTCTTTTTATGAATGATGACCTCCTTGAGGTATTGATCGCGATCCCCACTTTTTTCATTGACTTTGATATTAAAATCGTCGCCAATAGAACTGAATTGACCTTCAATAATGGCCATAGAGGGGCTGACTTGAGCGATGTTGCGTCTCAAATTTTGCCATTTATATTCGGAATAGGGGATGACGTTGTTGGCAAAAATGAAAGCCACTAACGATAAACCCAGAATAAAGTAGGTTAAACTTCTCATAGCGCGCTGCAAAGAAATCCCAGTCGATTTCATGGCGGCAAATTCATACTGTTCAGCAAAACTCCCAAACACCATAAGCGAGGTGACCAATATGGTTAAGGGAAGTACTAGAGGGATGAGTTTTGGGGTAAAAAACCAAAGAAATTTCATTATAATACTAAATCCTAGGTCTTTACCGGCGAGCTCTGCGATATACAACCATATGGTTTGCAATACAAAGATGAACATCAGAATAATAAAGACAGTCAAAAAGGTCTTTAAAAAACTCATCAAGATATAGCGGTCTAATATCTTCAATAGCTTAGTTTAAATAATTGATGTAGTAACCTTCCTGCTCATAAGCGTTGACATCTACTACGAAATCCTGATCACTCAGAGCAATATTGGTATCGAAGGATTGCACCGTCAAGGTATATTGGGTGCCTTGGCCATCGGTTTGAATGAGCTTGTAGATCTGTTTTGAGTCCAAATCAATGCCCAGCAGTAGGTCTTTGATTTCTGCGTTAGTGTCTATCGGGATCAATTTGATGTATTGGATCTTGCGGTTGCCCACACGCTGTGTGATGTCCCATTTGTAGGTATAGCCTTCTTGGTAAAAAGTCAAGAGCTTTGACGGGGTTATGTCGCGATCCTCCTTGGGGTCGTAAGGAGCGATACTGATTTCGTAATCCTCTGGCGAAATTGTATAGAGTTTTGTGCCATCAAATAGGCGTGTGATGTCCATCATTTGGAGCTTGTACTTTTCGCCCATAAGGGAAACATTACCTTTGGTTTCTTGAGTGACTTGTTCTTTCTGATTAACTAATTTCCATTTGAAACGAATAGTGATGCTCTTGTATGACTTGACTTGAGCCGCGACTTCATTGAGTAAAGCTTTGGCATCTTGAGCCATTATTTTTGTCGGCATCAAGGCGAACACTGCCATCAATGACCCCAAAACGATCGATTTTAATTGATTACGCACCATTGTCTAATAGATTGTTTAAAGCATCAATACTCGGCACCAATATTTGTCTGGCTTTACTGCCTTCAAATGGACCAACAATTCCGGCAGCTTCCAATTGATCAATAATTCGTCCTGCGCGGTTGTAGCCCAATTTTAACTTGCGTTGCAGTAATGACGCTGAACCCTGTTGTGCGATCACAAGGACCTCAGCAGCTTGGCGAAATAATGCATCCCGTTCGTCTATGTTAATATCAAGACTCGTGCCACTGTCTTCGCTGATATATTCAGGCAAAATGAAGGCACTGGCATAGGCCTTTTGCGCGCCAATGTATTCGGTGATGTCGGCGACTTCTGGTGTATCCAAAAAGGCACATTGCAGGCGGACTAATTCGTTGCCTTGGGTAAAGAGTAAATCACCACGACCAATTAATTGATCTGCTCCTGAGCTATCCAAGATAGTGCGCGAGTCAATTTTGCTGGTTACCCTAAAAGCAATACGTGCGGGAAAATTCGCTTTAATAATCCCGGTTATCACGTTAACCGATGGTCGCTGTGTGGCTATGATCAAATGTATGCCAATGGCTCTTGCGAGCTGTGCGAGCCGCGCTATCGGTGTTTCTACTTCCTTGCCGGCAGTCATGATCAAGTCGGCAAACTCATCGATTACCAGCACAATATAGGGCAGGTAACGGTGGCCCTCATTAGGATTCAATTTTCTGGCTTTGAACTTGTCATTATACTCTTTGATATTACGGACCATAGCGTCTTTGAGCAGGTCATAGCGCTGGTCCATCTCAATACATAAGGAATTGAGCGTATGGATCACCTTGGTGGTGTCGGTAATGATGGCCTCATCGGTATCGGGCAGTTTGGCTAAGTAATGCCGTTCAATTTTATTGAATAGCGTTAATTCAACTTTTTTCGGATCGACCAATACGAATTTGACTTCTGCCGGGTGTTTTTTGTATAACAAGGAGGCCAATATGGCGTTGAGGCCTACGGATTTTCCTTGACCTGTGGCTCCCGCCATTAATAGGTGAGGCATTTTGGCCAAATCGACGACGAAAGTTTCGTTATTGATGGTCTTACCCAAAGCTAGGGGCAGTTCCATTTCGGCCTGTTGGAATTTTGGAGAACTGATCACACTGCGCATGGATACCATTTGCGGCGATTTGTTCGGCACTTCAATTCCGATGGTGCCCTTGCCAGGAATTGGCGCTATAATACGGATGCCCAGTGCAGCAAGGGAAAGGGCAATATCGTCTTCCAGGTTTTTGATTTTAGAAATGCGGATACCTGCATCTGGAACAATTTCATATAGTGTTACGGTAGGTCCTATAGTCGCTTTGATACTGGCAATACCGATGTTATAATTATTGAGCGTACTGATAATTTTGTTCTTGTATTCTTCTAGTTCTTGCTCGTTGATGGTAATACCTTTGCCTCCCGAGTAGTCTTTGAGTAGATCAATGGTAGGGAATTTATAATTTTTGAGCTCTAGGGTTGGGTCAAAAACGCCAAAATCAGCCACTAATTTTTCACTGGCTGTAAGCGGAACCGCTTCTTCTTCTTTTACGGTTTCAATTTCCATTTTGACCCCGTCATGATCATTAGTGGATGTGTTTTGTTCCAATAAAGAGGCGTCATGCTCCTCTTTTATGGCTGGAGTTGTTTTGTCTTGAACGGCAACAGGAGATTGACTTGATACGTCTTCTTGGGCGATGTCATCGGGAACGATTGGGTCTTCATGATCTAAAGCCTCATCGTAGCGCTGTTCTAAGCCACTGGGTAGATCCTCATGTGGCCTGTTGATCTGGTCATGAAATCCTTCGTTTATTGAGGACTCTTGATCAGAGGGATCATGGGCCTTTGGTTTCGCTCGAAATAAAGATTTAATACCATGAACAAGGGCGTCTGGGGTCCATTTTAGGCGAATGACCAAATAAATCATACCCAAAAAAGTCATCAGTAAGAGGGTGCCTGCAAAACCCATATAATCTTGAAGCACATCATTAATTTCGTAGCCTACGATACCGCCAATAAGCGGGTGTTGCGCCGAAAAGAAACCAGCGGTTATCGAAATCCAAAGCAACAGATATAAGCCCCAGAACCATAGCTTTTGCAACGGCTTACGGTTCATGCTGAGAAATAAATAGATTCCGCTGACGCTCATCAGTAAGGCAAGAATATAGGCCGCTAGGCCGAAACCATTGTAAATGAAAAGGTGTCCGAGATTGCTGCCTAAGTGGCTCAGCCAATTATCGACAGATGAATTTCGGGCCCAAAGCCCGAGCTCACTTTGGTCGCTTTGCCAATGCATTAAATAGGATGTAAACGAAATGAGCAGGCCGATACCAAACAGCGTCAAAAAGCTACCAAGCAATACTGTTTGCTGCTTGGTCATCTGCCACGAAGAGGTCTTTGGCTTTGTCGCTCGTGTACTCTTGGTTTTCGGTTTTTTGCTTTTAAAAATCATCGTAATGGATTAGAGGCCTTACAAATATACGCGGATAGGCTTGAGTATAAAAGTTTAAAATTATTGATTACATCATTTTTGGCACATAGATCAAAAGCGCGACGATAAATGCCGACACAGCAGCAAGAAACACGGCGCCAGCAGCAATATCTTTGAGCCTGCCAATCGCTGGATTGAACTCAGGCTCGACAAAGTCAGCGAGGTGTTCTATCGCGGTGTTGAGGCCTTCGATACTGATTACTAGGCCAATGGCTAGTGTTTGAATAGCCCACTCTAACGGGCTAAGACCTACTGTATACCCCACAATACTCATGAGTAGGCCAGCGGCACATTGCAATTGAATGCTCCGCTCACCCAGGAGTATGCGACCTCCTTTGATTGCGACCCGCATCGCCTGTATCGTGGTTTGTTTGGGCATCATTATGCGCTCGCTGCAGCAATAGCCGCCTCATAATTGGGTTCGTGACCGATTTCAGAAACCAGTTCGCTATAGACAACATGGTGATGGCTGTCTAAGACAATGACGCAACGTGCAAATAGACCATCAAATGCTCCGCCGGTTATGGTAAGGCCATGATCCTGACCAAAGTTTCCCGTTTTAAAATCACTCAACATAACGACGTGATCTAGGCCTTCCGCTCCACAAAAACGGGTTTGAGCAAAAGGCAGGTCACGCGATATACACAAAACATGGGTATCGCTTAGTGCTGCTGCACGGATATTAAAAGCACGGACCGAAGCACTGCACACTCCAGTGTCGACACTGGGGAAAATATTTAAAATCAGTTTTTTACCACTGAAATCTTTTAAGGAAAGTTCGTTCATGTCTTTGCCCGTTAATAAAAAATCAGAAGCTTTTGTCCCGTTGTCGGGCAGTGTTCCGCAAGTCGTTGTGGGGGTGCCCCCAAGGGTGATGTTGGCCATATAGTGCAATTAAAAATTAAGTATTTGTTTGTGATTGATTAGGCTGATTTTGCTTCAGATAATGTTCTGATTTTGATTCGAAAAGCGGCAAAAAGCAAGGTCATAAATGGACTGATCCAATTAAACACGGCATATCCTGCATAGGACATCGTATCGACACCAAGGACCCCGCTTTGGTATGCGCCGCAGGTATTCCATGGTATGAGCGGGGAGGTGACCGTACCGCTATCTTCTAAAGTTCTGGATAAATTCTCTGGCGCTAAGTCTTTGTCTTTAAATGCTTGGGCATACATTTTCCCTGGGATGACGATGGCCAAATATTGATCGCTGGCGGCTATATTAATGGCCAAACAACTGGCTACGGTACTGGCGAATAAACCAAATGTGGTATGGAATAATTTGAGCAGGGCCACACTAATGGCACTTAAAGCACCAATAGCATCCATCACCCCACCAAAGACCATAGCACAGATGATCAACCAAATAGTACCCAGCATACCTGCCATACCACCAGAGGTGAACAAATCATTGAGTGGTTCGAAGGCCGCGGGGATTGCTGTGTCTACCGTTATGGCGTTGATAAGCCCTTTGTAGCCGGTAAGTAAATTCAACTCCGTGCCGCCGCCCAAATAGGCGACGATATCAGGTTGTGCCACTAATGCGGTTAATCCCCCTCCCATAGTCCCTATAAATAAAGCAATTAGTGGTGGTGTTTTTTTGACCACCAAAAAAATGACCAAAGCAGGGACGATAAAAAGCCATGGGCTGATATAAAATGTATCGGCTATCGCCATGAGTAGGTCATCGGTCTGGACTTGACCTTGAGGTTCTAAGGTAAATCCCAGGATGATGAATACTATCATGGTGATAACAAAACTTGGAACTGTAGTGTAGGTCATATAGCGGATGTGCGTAAATAGGTCGGTACCCGCCATAGCCGGGGCTAGATTTGTGGTGTCGCTCATTGGGGATAATTTATCGCCAAAATAGGCTCCTGAAACAATGGCTCCTGCCGCCATGCCCAGCGGAATGCCTAAAGCCTCTGCAATACCAATCAGGGCGATACCTATGGTCGCAGAGGTCGTCCAACTACTGCCCGTAGCAATGGATATGATAGCACAAATAACAACGGCAGAGGCCAAGAAAATACTCGGGGTTAATAGTTTCATGCCAAAATAAATCATGCTTGGAATAATGCCGCTTATGAGCCATGTTCCCGCCAAAGCCCCCACCATGAGTAGGATCAAAATTGCGCCTGTGGTACTTTTGACGTTTTCGGCAACTTCGTCCATCATGGCGCTAAAAGTAACTTTATTGGCCATTCCCACGAGGGTCGCTACGGCAGCGCCAACAAGTAACAAGAATTGATTGCTTCCACTCAACGCATCGTCTCCAAAGGCATAAAAGACATTGAGAAACAACAAAAAGACCAGTACGACAATAGGAATCAGTGCTTGGTAAATCGGCAGGTTGGGTGGTGTAGTCTTGTTGGGCTGTGGTGCGTTGTTCATATCGTTTTCTTAACTATGTAATGTTACGATTTTGCGGATGAATGTGCAAATGACTCATTGAATTCATAAATGGTCAATGGGATTGATATCATTTGATTCATGCAGTGATTAGTTTTACCAAGACTTCCTCGAATTAACAATGCTTATATGTGGCATTTTTTATTGCTTTGTGTGTTCTTTTACTCTGGGTTTGGTCAGGCGCAAGTCGGTATTGGAACTGCGTCTCCAGATCCATCAGCCCTATTGGATCTTGAAGCCGAGGACCGCGGGCTGCTTTTGCCTCGCGTCCAATTAATCTCACGCGCGGCTCAGGGATTGTCTCATCGATTTGTCCCGACAAATGGGTTAATGGTCTATAACCAGAATGCAAGCCTGGATCATGGCGTGGGCGTTTATTATTACGATGGATCCCTATGGCAGCGTTTGACGCGCGAAGGGCAGCATCCCAGGTGGTCGTATTTGGGTCAGGGGATTGGCTATGGCCAGGGGCCTGTTTATATTGGCACCTCGTCCTCTAGTAACCATGATCTTTGGCTCAGTCGTCGGATCATCGATTGGGACAACAGTGCTTACTATATCGATCCAGGCGCGGTTTCTCACATTAATGAGCTATCACTTGATTCTGGATCACGGTCAGATCTAAGCCTTTATTGGGGACAGGATCAAACCGGGTTTTATAGTCCTGAGGATCACCAGCTCAGTTATGTGGCCGATGGCATCGAAGTGTTGCGCATCAATGATCAGGGTGCTTTGGGACTCAAAACTCCTGATCCTCTTGCGGATTTGGATGTGCATGGCAGTGTCAAATTGGGTGTTACAGGGACCGTGCTTTCTGGGATGCATTTATTGGAATGGCCTATCGAGGTTCCTGCAGGGTCTCAAGGCACCATAATTCAGACAACCATTAATACTGCCGTCTTAGCAGCGCAGGGGATTCCATTGTCGGCCTACGTGAACAGTATGGTCCTTGGACAAGCAGGGGCACAGGTTGCGCTGACCCAGCAATGGATGGACCAAGAGGGTTACCATTGTATCCTGCAGCTCAATGCGACGGTTTCGGTGGCTTTTTCGCTTCAGCTCAAAATAATCGCCCTGTATTAGAAAGATTAAAGGACGCCCACCTCAATCATGCACTGCTTCATCATCTGATAAGTGCGCTCAATGTCGTTGTCTAGTCCAATAGAAAAGCGAATCAACCCTTCAGTAAGGCCCATTTCGGCTTGCTCTTCCAGAGGGATTTCGGAAGAAGTTGAGGAACCTGGAGCGCTGAATAAGGTCTTGTAAAATCCGAGACTCACCGCAAGATACCCCAAATTGCGTGCTTGCATAAGTTCCATTAGGGTGTTGGCTTTTTCGAGGCTTCCTGCATCGATAGTTAGCATACCCCCGTAACCATATTCTGGAAGCATCATTTGGGTAAATAGCGCATGACTCTTATGAGATTTTAGTCCTGGATAGACGGTCTTTAGGCCATCGGCTTCAAATCTTTCGGCAAGATAAAGGGCATTGGTGCTGTGTTGCTTGATACGGATGTGTAGGGTCCGCATGTTTTTTAATATAGACGCCGCACGTAAGCTGTCCATGCTAGCACCGAAGAGCATGCAGGCGCCATCATTCACATTGCGCAGGTCATCTATAAAGGCTTGGGTTCCGCAGATCACTCCGCCCATGGTGTCGCTGCTGCCATTAATGAATTTCGTAAGACTGTGTAAGACCACATCGGCACCGAGTTGCGCTGGAGAAATGCTCAATGGAGAAAAGGTGTTGTCTACCATGAGCCATAAACCATGTTTCTTTGCCAAAGCCGATAGAGCACTCAGGTCAGCGACTTCAAGTAAAGGGTTACTGACTGTTTCGCAATAAAGTATTTTGGTATTGGGCTTAATGGCATTGGCCACCTGTTCCAAATCTGTGATGTCGACAAAACTGGTCTCTAGACCATATTTTGGGGTGAAGTTTTTCAAAAAGGCATAAGTGCCCCCATAAATTGTTCTGCTCGAGACAATATGGTCCCCAGCCTGGCAGACTTGCATCAGGGCAGGGGTGATCGCACCCATACCGGTAGCGGAAACGGTCGCTGTTTCGGTGCCTTCCATGGCAGCCAATGCTTGCCCTAAATATAAATTAGAAGGGGTGCTGTGCCGTGAATAGAGGTAGCAACCTTCGGCATTTCCTTCGAAGGTGTCGAACATCGTTTTGGCCGAAAGGAAGGTATAGGTTGATGAATCCGAAATACTGGGGTTGACACCACCAAATTCGCCAAAATACTGAAGGTCTTGAATATTGTTTGCAGGATCGAATGCCATAATGATATATTTTAATCTAAAATACACAAACGACTATAAAAAGTCAATCATACAGGCATAATTCAGTTTATATTTAGTCATAGTTAGTGTTATATAGATTTATAGACTAAAATTTCACTAAAATCCATAGTTTTGTAGAAAATCTTTCATCATGCTATTAGATAACAATGACCTTATTTTGCTTCAAGCACTTCAAACGGATTGTAAGCAAACCAATAAACAGTTGGCGCATCAGTTGAATCTATCTGTTACAGCGGTTTATGAACGCATCAAGAAGCTTGAAAGATCCGGTGTCATCAAGTATTATGTCGCTTTGCTGGATCGGGAAAAAATTAATTTAGGTTTTATGGTTTTTTGCCATGTTAAGCTGGTGCAACATGCGCGAGAATCCCTCACGGATTTTGAACAGGATGTATTGGCCTTCACTGAGGTGGCCGAGTGTTTTCATGTGAGTGGCTCGTACGATTATTTACTCAAGGTATTGGTCAAGGATATGGCGCATTTTAGAAACTTTTTATTAACCAAACTAACGACACTAAATTATATCGCTAGCACCGAAAGTTCCTTTGTTATTGAACAGATATTGAATACGACTAAATTGACCCCGGGACAGGGTTAGTTTAACCAGTTGTCTAGGCTTTAAAATTTAGCTGAGGTCCATTGCGTTTTGTGTTGTAGTATCGTAACTTTGCAGGGTCATTTTAAAAACACAAATATGCGTAGTTATGATGTGGTTGTTATAGGATCAGGCCCCGGAGGTTATGTTGCCGCCATTAGATGTGCCCAATTGGGTATGAAGACGGCACTTATTGAAAAATACAGTACCCTTGGAGGCACCTGCCTTAATGTGGGCTGTATCCCCAGCAAGGCACTTCTGGATTCCTCTCATCATTTCGAAGATGCCCAGAAACACATGCAGGAACATGGGGTGACCATTACCGGCGAGATCAAATTGGATTTAGCGCAAATGATGGCCCGCAAACGGGGTGTAGTAGAACAAACCATTAAGGGGATTGACTACTTGATGGACAAAAATAAAATTGACGTGATTCAGGGTGTTGGGTCTTTTCAAGATGCCCATCATATTTTGGTGACTGGTTCCGATACGACAGAAACCTTAGAAGCCAAACACAGTATTATCGCTACAGGAAGTAAGCCGTCGAGCCTGCCTTTTATCACCATAGATAAAGAACGCATCATTACCTCAACGGAAGCCTTAGGCCTCAAAGAAGTACCCAAGCATCTGGTTGTGATTGGGGGCGGGGTCATTGGGCTTGAACTGGGACAGGTTTACAGAAGATTAGGCGCTGAGGTTTCTGTCGTGGAATATCTTGACCGCATCATCCCTACGATGGATGGAGCCCAAAGTAAAGAACTGACCAAAGTCCTTAAGAAGCAAGGCGTTAAGTTTTATTTGTCACACCAAGTCAATGCGGTTAACCGCACCAAAGAGGGTGTAACCGTAAAGGCCCTGGACAAAAAAGGGGCCGAAGTGACTTTCGAAGGAGATTACTGCTTGGTCAGTGTCGGAAGACGCCCTTTTACTGAAGGATTGGGGCTGGAAAATGCCGGAATTCAAGTCAGTGAGCGGGGACAGGTAATGGTCAATGATCATTTGCAGACCAATATCGGACACATTTATGCCATTGGCGATGTGGTCCGTGGAGCGATGTTAGCGCATAAAGCCGAAGAAGAAGGTGTTATGGCTGCGGAAGTTATTGCGGGCCAAAAACCACACATCAATTATAATTTAATTCCTGGAGTGGTCTATACTTGGCCTGAGGTGGCCTCTGTAGGTCAAACCGAGGAGCAACTCAAAGCGTCCGGTGTCGCCTATAAAAGCGGTCAATTTCCAATGCGTGCTTTAGGACGTAGCCGCGCTAGTGGAGACTTAGATGGTTTTGTCAAAATTTTGAGTCATGCGGAAACGGACGAGATTTTAGGAGTCCATATGGTTGGTGCACGGGTTGCTGATTTGATCGCAGAAGCGGTCACAGCAATGGAGTTTAGAGCCAGTGCCGAAGATTTGGCCCGTATGAGTCATGCACACCCGACCTATGCCGAAGCCATTAAGGAAGCCGCTCTGGCGGCAACAGAAAACAGACCTTTGCACTTATAAATTAATGCGGCTTTTTATCCTTTATCTATTTAGACCTTTGGGTTGACCATGAGAAGGACAGCGACACATCATATCCAAAACACTGAAGCGGTCAAGCAGCACTTGATCCACTGGGGGGCACAGCACCAAACCTGTTTGTATTTGGATGGGCATAAATCAGCCAACAAGCAAGCGCTTTCCACAATTGGTGACACCCCATATGAGGCTTTGATTGCCGTTGGCGTCCAACAAGAAATCATTCTAGAGGGCAAAACGGCTTTTGATGATCTTGATGCCTTTCAGCAAACCCATAAAGATTGGTTGTTTGGTCACTTGGGCTATGACCTCAAAAATGCCGATGAAGATTTGCACAGCCAAAATCCAGATGGATTAGGATTCGAAGATGGTTACTTTTTTGTGCCTCAAAAAGTGATGATTGTTTATAGCGATCGTCTTGAAGCCCATTATACGCCTGAGTGCTATGGGCAATGGCCCACAGATTTGTCTGCAATACTACAAATGGCATTGCCTGATAAGGCGACAGCTGATCCCATTGAGCTGTATCCAAGAATATCTAAACCAGCCTATATTCAGGCCATAGAAAATATTCAGCAACATATTGCTGCAGGAGACATTTACGAAACCAATTTTTGTCAAGAGTTCTTTTGTGACGAAATCACTCTGGATCCGCTGGCTACATTTTTAGAACTCAATCAATTCTCCAAAGCGCCATTTTCCGCTTATTACCGACACGGCCATAAATATGCCCTTTGTGCATCACCCGAGCGTTACTTGCAAAAACAGGGTAATGAGCTCTTGTCAGAGCCCATCAAGGGTACCGCAAAACGCTTAGCGGATCCCATAGCCGATGGCCAACAACGTGAGCGATTTGTCAACGATCCCAAGGAACGCCGCGAGAACATTATGATCACGGACCTGGTGCGCAACGATTTGTCAAAAGTTGCGGCAAAGGGAAGTGTGTCTGTGGCCGCGCTATGCGCATGCCGATCGTATGCCCATGTGCATCAATTGGTCTCAAGTGTTTGTTGTCAGATCGACAAAACGGTTACCCCGGCGCAAGCCCTTAGAGCGACCTTTCCTATGGGCAGTATGACCGGTGTGCCTAAAATCCGTGCCTGCACCCTTATGGAACAATTTGAAAGCCATAAAAGAGGTCTTTACAGCGGAGCAATTGGGTATATGACCCCTGATGGCGATTTTGATTTCAATGTGGTGATCCGGACCTTGTTATATGCGGCGGACAGGCGATACCTTAGCCTCAGTGTGGGTGGGGCCATTACCAGCGCGTCGGATCCCCAAATGGAATATGAGGAATGTTTGCTCAAGGGCGCCTCCTTAAGGCAGGTATTGGGCCGTTAAGGGCCTTAAGACTTCATGGTTCTGATGGTTAAGGGGTTCAGGTAAAAAAGTCTATTTTTGTGATGAGATAATGGCACAATGCACAACGATTTTAAAGAACATATCGCAAAAACCTTTGACTTTGACCCAGAGTCACCACTGCTATTAGCCTGCAGCGGGGGTTGTGACAGTGTGGTTCTAGGCCACTTGTTGCATCAGTCTGGTTTTCGATTTGTCGTGGTTCATATGAATTTTCAGTTGCGGGGCCAAGATAGTGACCAAGACGCACTTTTTGTGGCGTCTTTGGCTCAGCAGTGGTCGGCTCCTTATTATGTTAAGCGGGTCGATGTGCCGAAGTATATAGAAGATCATGGGTGTTCGGTACAAATGGCTGCTCGAGAATTGCGTTATACCTATTTTGAGGCCATCAGGGTCGAATTGAATCTTCAGGCGATCGTCGTGGCGCATCACGCCGATGATGATCACGAGACATTTTTACTTAATTTGAGTAGGGGAACAGGTCTTTCTGGACTCAGTGGTATGGCCAATCAAAATGGTTTTATCTGTCGTCCTTTATTGCCTTTTTCACGAGAAACTATCGAAGGCTGGGCGCAAGATCATGATATCGTTTGGCGTCAAGACCGATCGAACGATTCGGACTACTATGAGCGAAATTTTATAAGACATCATGTGGCCAATGGTTTAAAGCAAATGAAACGTCCCTGGCTCAAAGCCTTCAGGACCACCACACAGAACCTACAGCAGGCAGAGACCTTATTGCGCGATTACTTAAATCTAGTCACTGGTGATGTCCTCACTAAAAGCGATCAAGGCGCGGTGATTGACCTAGAGCGACTTAACGAACATCCTCATGCCAAAAGCCTTTTGACCGCGGTTTTAAAGCCTTACGGATTCACGGCATGGAAAGACATCCCGGACTTGATTGAAGCAGAAAGCGGCAAGTACATTGACACACCAACGCATCGCATTCAAAAGGACCGCAAGACGCTTATTATGATACCCCACAAGGTTCAAGAGTCAACTAAAGAATCCATTTTGATTCAAAAGGGACAAAATAGTGTTGAAGGCCCTGTTACCCTGCGCATTAATTTGGTGTCTCAATGGGAAAAGCCTTTATCAAATGAAATCTATGTGGATGCGTCGTTAGTATCGTTTCCCTTGTGTTTGCGTCCTTGGAAAAGTGATGACATATTTCACCCTTTTGGCCTTGAAGGAAAAAAACAATTAGGCAAGTATTTTAAAGACGAAAAGTTATCTTTAGCGAGCAAAAATAAAATCTGGGTATTAGAAAGTAATGGTGCCATTATATGGGTTGTGGGTTATCGGCTTGATGACCGATTTAAAATAACCGGTCAAACCACTGATATCATGCATTTTGCAGTCTTATGACCCATAATTAATTGACAACTACAACCGATCAATGAAAGCATTTAAATTAGTTTACCTATTCACCTTACTGGGAGTTTTTAGCGCCCAGGCACAAGAGTTTTTAGATCCCGTAACCTGGCAGGTCAGCGTTGAGCCCGTCAAAAACGACCAATATACCATTGTGATGGAGGCCACCATAGACAGTGGATGGCATTTATACAGTCAGACTCAGTTTGGTGACCAATACGAGGGCCCTATTCGGACAGAATTCTTGTACAATGATTCCGATAGTACCTTTCGTCTTTCAGGAACTACTTTAGAACCGGCAGTAGCCGCTGTTTTTGATCCAGTTTTTGAGCTGGATGTGATTTATTTTGAAGATCATGTTCGTTTTGAGCAGACCATACAAGTCATTAATCCCGAAGGATTGCAAATCACCGCTGAGGTCTATTATTCGGTCTGTGATGCAGAAAAATGCTTACCGCCCGATACTAAGTCGTTTTCATTAGACTTAACTTCAGGCCAGGCTTTGGTGGTGCAAGAAGACCTCACTGAGTATGACTTGATACAGTCCCAAGCCTTATCACTCGCGCTCCAAGGACGCGACCTTTTCGAAGCCGATGAGCAAGAAGAGACGGGGTTGTTGCGTTTGTTTTTTCTCGGATTTATTGGGGGATTACTGGCTTTATTAACCCCATGTGTGTTTCCGATGATTCCCCTTACAGTTTCTTTCTTTACCAAAGGGGCCCAAAACAAAGCCAAAGGGACCATTAACGCACTGCTCTATGGAGCCTTCATCTTTTTGATCTATTTTTTACTGAGTTTGCCGTTCCACTTGTTGGACTCGGTCAATCCAGAGATTCTCAATAACATTTCGACCAATGTCACCCTGAATGTGATCTTTTTCGTCATTTTTATTGCGTTTGCCATTTCGTTTTTTGGTTATTTCGAACTGACCTTACCCCAATCATGGAGTGCCAAGATGGATGATAAAGCCAACAAAATAGGCGGCTATATCGGCATCTTCTTTATGGCCCTGACCTTGGCTATTGTCTCGTTTTCGTGTACCGGTCCGATCTTAGGCACCTTATTGGGAGGATCCCTCACCAGTGATGGTGGCGCGATGCAACTGACCATAGGCATGAGTGGATTCGGCCTGGCTTTGGCCCTTCCGTTTGCATTATTTGCCCTATTCCCTAACTGGCTCAATTCACTACCTAAGAGTGGTGGTTGGCTCAATACCGTTAAGGTGGTACTTGGGTTTATCGAAGTCGCCTTGGCCTTTAAATTCCTTTCCAACGCCGATTTGGTCGAGCATTGGGGGCTGCTCAAGCGCGAAATATTCATTGCTATATGGATGGTTTGTGCCCTGGGTATTGCCTTGTATCTTTTTGGGGTGATTCGTTTTCCACACGATGGGCCTAAGGGGCAAAAAATTCCAAAAGGGAATTGGCTTGTCGGACTTGTGAGTGTTGCATTATTTGTTTATTTGACCCCAGGATTGACCAATACACCTGCGGCTAATCTTAAATTATTGAGCGGCTTTCCGCCACCATTATTTTATAGCCTTTATGATAAAGGGACGAGTGCTCCGCTGGGCCTTGAGGCCTACAAAGACTTTGACCAGGGTATGGCCGCCGCTCGTTTGGCAGGCAAACCAGTCATGGTAGATTTTACTGGGTGGGCCTGTGTAAATTGCCGTAAGATGGAGGAACAAGTATGGAGCGAGCCCGAGGTATTCTCTTTGCTGTCCGAAGATTATATTCTGATTTCGCTTTATGTGGATGATCGCAAACCCCTCGATGCTGCGGCACAGTTCAATTATGCCAAACCCAATGGAACAGTAAAGGCAATCAAGACCGTTGGCGATAAATGGGCGACTTTTCAAACCATCAATTTTCAAAATAATTCACAGCCTTACTATGTCTTGTTAGATACAGAGCTGAACCTTCTAGAAAAACCAGTGGGTTACACACCGGATGCAGAAGCTTACGCCCAATGGCTTAACAATGGCCTAATGCGCTACCAAGCGTTACATCCATAATCCAACTCCATGGGACAGATCAAGGGATTTATTTTTGACCTCGATGGCGTCATCGTCGATACGGCAAAATATCATTTCGAAGCCTGGCAACGTATCGCGCGATCTTTGGGTGCAGACTTTGATCATAAGGACAATGAGCAGCTCAAAGGCGTGAGTCGGGTACGGAGTTTGGAATTGATTTTGGGTTGGCATGATCTGACCATACCACCCGAGGAATTTGAGCAGCTGTTGTTGCAGAAGAATGAAGATTACTTGAATCTTATTGCGGACATGAATCCTGGGGAGCAATTACCTGATGTTGCTCGGGTCTTAACTTTCCTAAAACATGAGGGGCAAAAGCTCGCTGTGGGTTCTGCCAGCAAAAATGCACGACCGATCCTCAAAAAGATCGATCTTTTGGACTGCTTCCATGCCGTTGTCGATGGTACCAATGTCACCAAGGCCAAACCAGACCCAGAAGTATTTTTACAAGCAGCCTTGCAGATCAATATCGCAGCAGAGCACTGCATCGTCTTCGAAGACTCCCTAGCGGGCATTCAGGCAGCCAAAGCGGCTGGGATGTTGGCCATTGGCATCGGTCAGCCAGAAGTGTTGCAAGGGGCCGACCATGTGTTTGCTGATTTTACCGCAATAGACCATAATTTTTTACACCAAATCATGAGCGCTTAATGAACTCAGCTTATATCATACCAGATCCTTGGCACATCATCGAAGATGGTTTTGCTGCAGAACGTGTCATGTCCTCAGAAAGTTTATTTAGTCTGGGCAATGGCGCTATGGGCCAGCGCGCTAATTTTGAAGAGCATTATAGTGGCCCCACTTTTCAGGGGAGCTATGTGGCAGGGGTCTACTATCCAGACAAAACCAAAGTGGGCTGGTGGAAAAATGGTTATCCGGAGTATTTCGCCAAAGTCATTAATGCACCAAATTGGATTGGTATTGACTTGGCAGTCAATGATCAAACAGTCGATTTGGCGACCGCAAAAGTCTTGTCGTTTCGACGTGATCTCCACATGAAAACTGGGGTTTACAACCGATCCTGCAATATGGTATTGGCCGATGGGCTAGAGCTCAAGATCAGCGCGACGCGCTTGCTTATGTTGGATCCAGATCAATTGGGCGCGATACGTTATGAGGTGACGCCCATAAATCGCGCGGCACAGATTCAAATCCGCCCGTATATTGATGCCGGCATCAAAAATCAAGACAGTAATTGGGATGACCCTTTTTGGGAGACTTTAGGTATTCAAGCCAATGGGAGCAGGGCATTTATTCGCTCTAAGACCCTTAAGACAGGTTTTGAGGTGTGCACCTATATGCAGGCGCAACTGTGGCTCGATAACCAAGAACAGAGCCTTCAAGAAGCCGATCAGAGCAGCGCCCATAAAATAGGGTTCAGCCACAATTGTACTGTCGGACAAGGCCAAATCTTACGTTTGGAAAAACTTGGGGGCTATACCGTAGGGCTGTATCAGCCTGCGGATGAACTGATGCCCAAAGCGCAAGAACTCATGGATTGGGCCAGCGCTCTTGGGTTTGAGGGATTGTTGCAGCATCAAGAAAATGCATGGGCAAAGATTTGGGAACGTGCAGACATCGGCATCGAAGGGGATGTGTCGGCGCAACAGGCCATCCGTTTCAACATTTTTCAGCTCAATCAAACTTATTTGGGGAAAGACCCACGCCTTAATATTGGTCCCAAAGGTTTTACCGGTGAAAAATACGGTGGGAGCACTTATTGGGATACCGAAGCCTATTGCCTGCCATTTTACATGGCCACCAAAAATCAGGCAGTCGCCAGGAATTTATTGACTTATCGTTACAGGCATTTGGATCGCGCCATTGAAAATGCTGCAAAGTTGGGTTTCCATAGTGGTGCCGCCTTATATCCTATGGTAACCATGAATGGAGAAGAATGCCATAACGAGTGGGAGATCACCTTCGAAGAAATTCACCGCAATGGGGCCATAGCCTTTGCTATTTATAATTACGAGCGTTACACCGGCGACCAAACTTATATGCCCGAAATGGGTCTAGAGGTACTCATTGGAATCGCTCGTTTTTGGGCGCAACGTGCGACCTATGCCAAGTCCAAAGAGCAATACGTTATTTTAGGGGTTACCGGGCCTAATGAGTACGAAAACAATGTCAACAATAATTTTTATACCAATTACAGCGCGCGGTGGTGCTTGACTTACGCCAAAGAAATGGTGCAGCGCACCGCTGTGCAAACACCAAGAGAACACAAGCGCATTGTTGAAAAGACCCAATTAAGTGCAGAAGAAATTCAGAAATGGAGCGCGGTGGCTCAAGGCATGTATCTGCCTTATGACCAAGATCTCGGGTTATACCTGCAGCAAGATGGTTTTCTGGACAAAGAATTAATTCCTGTAAGGGCGTTGGATCCTGCCCAGCGACCGATCAACCAAAATTGGTCGTGGGACCGCATTCTGCGCTCAGTTTATATCAAACAGGCCGATGTTTTACAAGGGTTTTATTTCTTTGAAGATCAATTTACACAAGAGGAGTTGGCCAAGCATTTTGCGTATTACGAACCATTCACGGTACATGAATCCTCGCTTTCGTCTTGCGTGCATAGTATTCAGGCTGCCCGCTTAGGCTTGATGGACCAGGCTTATGATTTTTACCTCCGCACGGCGCGCCTGGACCTAGACGATTATAACAAAGAAGTGCACGAGGGTTGTCACATCACTAGCATGGCCGGTACCTGGATGAGTATTGTCGAAGGATTTGGTGGCATGCGGGTTGTTGGCGATCAATTGCAGTTCAATCCAAAAATCCCAAGTCAGTGGACGCGTTACCGCTTTAAAATTAATTTCAGAGGCTCTGTCTTATCGGTTGTGGTGCAACAAAGCGGTACAAGAGTTACCCTAGAAGAAGGACCCGACTGCACCATTATGGTAGACCAGGAGCTTGTTCCCGTTTCGGCCTAAAAACAAAACAAATCATGACTTACTACAAATATTTATGGCTCTTGATTTTTGCGGCAGCCTGCCAACAAAAGCCAACCACGGACATAGCGACGGACCAAACCTCATATTTCAATTGGGAGGGGGCAACGGTTTATTTCATGCTGACCGATCGGTTCAACAATGGCAACTCAGACAATGATGTCTCATTTGATCGGACCCAAGAGACTGGGGTTTTACGTGGTTTTGAGGGCGGGGATATCGCAGGGGTGACCCAAAAAATAAACGAAGGTTATTTTGATGATCTTGGGGTACATGCCATTTGGTTAACGCCTCTAGTGGAGCAAATACATGAGGGCACAGACGAAGGCACTGGATTCACCTATGGCTATCATGGATACTGGGCCAAAGATTGGACGGCCTTAGACCCTAACTTTGGCACCGAACAAGAACTCGAGGCCATGGTCACAGCAGCGCACGCAAGGGGCATTAGGATTTTGTTTGATGCGGTGATCAATCACCACGGCCCAGAAACGCCTTTGGATGGTATATGGCCAGAGGACTGGGTGCGCCGCGGTCCTACCTGTACATTTGATTCTTATGCCGGCACCACGGCTTGTAACTTGGTCGAAAACCTGCCCGATGTGCTGACCGAAAGCAACCAATCCGTAGACCTGCCACCACAATTGGTGGAGAAATGGAAAGCCGAAGGCCGTTATGCGCAAGAGCTGGAAGAGCTCGATGCATTTTTTGCGCGGACGGGTCATCCCAGAGCACCACGGTTTTACATCATGAAATGGTTGTCGGACTTTGTCACCGATTATGGTATTGACGGCTTTAGAGTTGATACAGCCAAACATACCGAGGCTTCGGTGTGGCAAGAATTTAAGGCGGTCTGTGCTGGAGCATTCGAACAGTGGAAGGCCGCGCACCCTGAATCGCGTCTGGACGAAACCCCTTTTTATATGGTGGGAGAGGTGTATTCTTATGACCTTCATCACCTCAAGGAGCACGATTTTGGTGACAAAAAGGAGACTTTTTTTGACAACAGTTTTGATGCACTGATTAATTTCCACCTCAAAACGACCGCAGAACAACCTCTGGACTCGGTTTATCAGGATTATGCTACACTGCTCAATGGCCCGATGGAGGGTTATAGCACGCTCAATTTCATGACCTCACATGATGATGGTTCGCCTTACGATGCGCCCCGAACCAACCCTTATGAAACAGCAACGCGTTTATTGATGGCCCCAGGCGCGGCCCAGATATATTATGGTGACGAAAGTGCCCGCTCATTGATGATTGATGGAACTCAAGGCGATGCCACACTGCGTTCATTCATGAATTGGGACGACTTAGCAAATGATCCTGAGACTAAATTAATTCAGGCACATTGGCAAAAATTGGGGCAATTCAGAGCCCGCCATTTCGCTATTGGCGCAGGATTACATAAGGCTTGGGCCGAAATTCCTTACACGTTTTCGCGCGATTTGACCGATGGTACCTATCAGGACGCGGTGGTGGTCTCTATTGCGACCAACGATGCAGACCAAGATCAGGATTTGGAAGTCTTTGTAGGGACGACCTTTTCGCCAGGAACCGTGCTGTTTGAGTTTTATACCCGGCAAGAGGTCGTGGTAAGCCCGACCAGCACCGTGATGATTTCTAAGCCCGGCAGAGTGGTGCTGCTTGAGGGGTTATAGGAACGCCTAAAATGAATGTTTTAGGAAAAGAAATACAGATTTGTTAAGGAAACGGCCCTTTTGTAAAGAATTACTTTGTAAATAAGAAATCGAAAACGTTATCGATTGTTTTCCTGTTTGTTATGTAAAATTTAAAATCTAATTTTGGAAGTCATGGATGAAAAAATCAAAAAAATTGCTGTTTTAACTTCTGGGGGTGATGCCCCTGGTATGAATGCAGCCATTCGTGCCGTTGTGCGCTCCTGTGCTTATCATGAATTGCGCTGTGTCGGTGTTTTCCGCGGATTGCAAGGCCTTATCGAAGGCGATTTTAAGGATATGGGTCCACGCTCTGTGAAAAACATCATTAACCGTGGCGGTACCCTGCTCAAATCTGCCCGGTCCAAAGATTTTCATACACCAGAGGGCCGTCAAAAGGCCCATGCTCATTTGATTCATGCAGGTATCGATGCCTTAGTGGTTATTGGTGGCGACGGTACCTTTACCGGAGCCAAAGTTTTTATGGAAGAATACAATTTTCCAATTGTCGGAATTCCGGGCACTATTGACAATGACATCAATGGCACAGATTATACAGTGGGATATGATACGGCGTTGAACACCGTAGTTGAAGCCATTGACAAAATTAGAGACACCGCCAACTCACACAACCGATTGTTTTTGATCGAAGTAATGGGCCGCGATGCAGGAGACATTGCGCTCAATGCTGGTATCGGTGCAGGCGCAGAAGAAATTCTTATACCAGAGCAAGACTTAGGCCGTGAACGACTCATTACCTCATTAAAGCGAAGTAAGAAATCTGGGAAATCCAGCAGTATCGTTGTGGTGGCCGAGGGTGATCAGAGTGGTAAAAACATATTTGAATTAGCGGATTATGTCCGTGAAAATTTGGACGACTACGAAGTGAAAGTAACGGTCTTGGGGCACATCCAAAGAGGTGGTTCTCCGAGTTGTTTTGACCGCGTGTTGGCCAGTCGTTTAGGGGTCGGTGCTGTAGACGCCCTGAAAGCAGGACTAAAAGGCATCATGATCGGTATTGCCAATAACAAAATAGTACATGTGCCTTTTGACATTGCGATCAAAGGGGAGGCTAAAATAGATTTAGATTTAATACGCGTGGCAGACATAACCTCTGTCTAAACCTTAAAAAAAATTATGACAAAAATTGGAATTAATGGCTTTGGCCGAATTGGAAGAATTGCTTTTAGAATAGCTGCAGCACAAGATCACGTATCAGTGGTGGGCATCAACGATCTTTTGGATGTAGATCACTTGGCCTACTTACTAAAATATGACTCGGTACATGGAAACTTCGACGGAACAGTAGAAGTTGTCGGGGGGCACTTGGTGGTCAATGGCAAAACCATTCGAATTACCGCAGAGCGCAATCCAGAAGACCTTAAGTGGGGCGATATCGGCGCTGAAATCATTATGGATTGTACCGGTATCTTCACCAGTATTGAAGGGGCCAGCCGACACATTCAAGCGGGCGCACGTAAAGTAGTGGTTTCTGCACCGTCTGCAGATGCCCCAATGTTTGTCATGGGCGTGAATCACAAAGACGTCAAAGCGACCGACTTAGTGGTTTCTAATGCCTCCTGTACGACCAACTGTTTGGCACCACTGGCCAAAGTGATTGATGATGAATTTGGCTTGGTCGAAGGATTGATGACCACAGTACATGCAGCAACGGCAACACAATTTACAGTAGATGGACCTTCTCGCAAGGATTTCCGTGGGGGGCGTAGTTCATTGATTAACATTATTCCTGCCTCTACAGGTGCTGCAAAAGCAGTGACCAAAGTGATTCCGTCGTTGGCAGGTAAACTAACGGGCATGGCTTTTCGTGTGCCTACAGCAGATGTTTCTGTGGTAGACTTAACCGTGCGCACAGAAAAATCAGTCAGTTATCAAGCCATCAAAGACGCCTTCAAAAAGGCTTCTGAAGGGGCTTATAAAGGAGTGATCAGCTATACCGAAGATATGGTGGTGTCTCAGGATTATGTGGGTAACCCGCATACTTGTAACTTCGATGCTGAAGCAGGGATAGCTTTAAACGACAATTTTTTTAAACTCATCGCTTGGTACGATAACGAATATGGTTATTCGGCCAAGTTAGTTGAATTAGCGGCGCATATCGCCAAGTTATAAGACATGACCTTAATTGCTGACGGAGGATCGACCAAATGTGATTGGATCCTATTAGACCACAAGGGAGAAGTTCTGGTACGCACCCGTACCCGAGGGCTCAATCCTGCCGTAATTCCTTTTGATGCGCTTATCGCCAGAATAAATGAGAATCCAGAATTGACCGGTATTTTCGATACGGTGGAACATTTGGATTTTTACGGTGCTGGAGCCGGAACCAAAACACCCAATGAGATTCTGACAAAGGTGTTAAAGGGATTGTTTGTCAAAGCACAGGTAACCGTCAACGAAGATCTATTGGCTGCAGTCTATGCCGCAACCAACGAGCCGGGGATCGTTTGTATTCTTGGTACCGGATCAAATAGCTGTTATTTTGATGGCGAAAAAATCCATAATATAGTACCCTCTTTGGGGTACATATTAATGGACGAGGCCAGTGGTAATTATTTCGGCAAGCGTCTGATCCGCGATTATTATTATCAAAAGATGCCAGAGCCTATTATGCGGTCCTTTGAAAAGCGTTTCAATTTGGATGCTGATGAGATCAAACTCAATTTGTATCAACGCGCCAATCCGAATACCTATTTGGCCTCTTTTGCTGAATTTATTTTTACGGCCCAAGAAGTCAATGGCTATTTTTATCAATTAATTTCGGATGGCATGAAGCGTTTTATCGAGTATCGCGTATTGTGTTATAAGGAAGCGCAGAATGTCCCGATTCATTTTATCGGCTCAATTGCTCATTTTTCTGAGGAAATGATCCGTAATGCCATGATGCCATATCAGCTAACCCTGGGTAAAATCATACGCCGACCAATTGATGGTCTTGTTGACTATTACAGAGCGCATCGACTCAATCAAAACACCTCATCATGAGTTTACCTAAGATAAATCCCACACATACAGCAGCTTGGAGTACTTTGAGCCAGCAATACCAACAACAAAAAGATCTCGCTTTGCAGGATCTTTTTTTGCAAGAGCCTGGTCGGATCCAGGAGTTTAGTGCACAAGCGGGGGCATTCTATTTGGATTACAGCAAGAACCTTGTTTCGGCCCAAACCAAAAAAGCGTTATTGGCCTTGGCTGAAGAGGTTCTATTAAAAGAGGCTATTCAGGCGCAGTTTGGTGGCGCTATTATAAACGAAACAGAACAACGGGCTGTCGGGCATACCACACTCAGAAATTTTGCCGCTATGCCTGAAGAGGTCGCCCAAACTTTGGAGCGCATCAAGGCCTTTACGGACCAGGTCATTTCGGGACAGTGGAAAGGCTACAGTGGAAAGGCGATCACCCATGTGGTCAATGTCGGTATCGGCGGAAGTGATCTTGGGCCAGATATGGTCTGTGAGGCACTTGGTTATTACCACAATCACTTAAGCTTGCGTTTTGTGAGTAATGTCGATGGAGATCATGTGATGCACCAGCTCAAGGATTTGCCTAGAGACCAAACGCTTTTTGTGATCGTTTCTAAAACTTTTACAACTCAAGAAACCCTTACCAATGCCCAAACCATAAGAGAATGGTTTTTGCAAGAAGCGCCAGAGGCGGCTATCGGTCAGCATTTTGCAGCCGTATCTACCAATGGAGATGCAGTTCGTGATTTTGGCATTGACCCGGCTGTGGTATTCCCCATGTGGGATTGGGTAGGTGGCCGTTTTTCATTGTGGAGTGCTGTTGGACTTTCAATTGCCTTGGCAGTAGGCTATGATCATTTTGAAGACCTTCTCCAAGGCGCTCATGAGATGGACGAGCACTTTGCAAGTACGCCATTCGAGCATAATTTACCTGTGCTTATGGCGCTGATTTCGGTCTGGTACAATAATTTTTATGGCGCGCAGACCGAATGCGTGGTGCCTTACAGCCAATATCTTAATAAGTTTGTGGCATACCTCCAGCAGGGGATTATGGAAAGCAATGGCAAGTCTGTAGACCGCAACGGGGATCCAGTCACATACCAAACGGGTACAGTGGTCTGGGGCAGCACCGGAACGAATGCACAGCATGCATTTTTTCAACTCATTCACCAGGGGACTAAGTTGATTCCTGCCGATTTTATCGCCTTCAAAACGTCTTTGTACGGACAACAGGACCATCAAAACAAATTAATGGCCAATTGTATTGCCCAAACCGAGGCGCTCATGCAAGGGACGCAAGGGCAAACCATGGACAGTCCTTACCGCGTGTTTACGGGCAATAAACCGACCAACACATTGCTCATCGATAAGTTGACCCCGCACAGCCTTGGGGGCTTGATTGCTTTGTACGAGCATAAGTTATTTGTACAGGGTGTTGTGTGGAATATATTCAGCTATGATCAGTGGGGTGTAGAGTTAGGTAAAAACTTAGCAGTAAATGTATTAAATGTAATTGAGTCAAGTGATACTTCAAGTATTAACAACCCATCTACAGCGGCTTTGTTGACCCATATTAAGTCCTAAATTCACACATCATACAGTGCTTCATGACACCGGATCATTTATAAATGATCCGGTGTTTTTATGTGTAGGACCCATAGTCCTTAGGATGATCTAGTGGGGCCATTTACCTTTGGGACGTCCCCTTTTTTGAATGCTGTTATGCTGATAAAAATTTATGGGAGTGCCGTTCAGGGTATAGAAGCCACCAAGGTGGTGATCGAGGTGCATTGTGCCCTTGGCGTGGGATATCATCTTGTTGGTATGGCCAATCATGCCATACGTGAGAGTAGTTACCGGATCGCTGCGGCTTTAGCGCACTACGGATACCGTATTCCAGGCAAGCGATTGACCATCAATATGGCCCCTGCAGACCTGCCTAAGGAAGGAGCTGCCTATGACCTGCCATTAGCTATAGGTGTGTTGGTGGCGAGTCAGCAGATCAAACCAATACCGTTTTTGGAAGACCATATCATTATGGGTGAATTATCCCTCGATGGCTCATTGCGTCCCATAAATGGGGTCCTTTCTATGGCATTACAAGCCAAAAAGCAAGGTTGCAAGGGTCTTGTGGTCCCGTTTGATAATAGGACAGAAGCCGCTGTTGTGTCTGGTCTTGATGTCTATGGGGTTAGCCATTTAGGGAA
>DGAU01000029.1:0-19518 GCA_002384055.1 Flavobacteriaceae bacterium UBA4022 | reverse complement strand
TAGGGAACATCATCGATCATCTCAAGGGGGAAACGCTCCTAAAGCCGACCCAAGTAGATCGAAAAAGGGAATTGGGCGCGATCGGCCAAGATGGGGCGCTTGATTTTGAACAGGTCAAGGGACAACCCATGGCCAAAAGGGGGTTCGAAATTGCTGCTGCTGGTGGTCATAACCTTTTGCTTATCGGTACACCAGGATCGGGTAAGAGTATGCTTGCCAAACGATTGCCGACCATTCTGCCGCCAATAAGTTTCGAAGAAGCCTTAGAAACCACAAAAATACATAGCGTCATGGGACTGTCTTATCCAAGCGGCCTGATTGCGCATCGGCCGTTCCGCAGTCCGCATCATGGCATCACCGAAAGAGCCTTGATTGGCGGGGGTGTATACCCCATGCCTGGCGAGCTGTCCTTGGCGCACAATGGGGTTTTGTTTTTGGATGAATTACCCGAATTCCATCGGCGGGCCTTGGAAAGTTTACGCCAACCTTTGGAAGAGGGCATGATCACCATAGCAAGGGCCAAGGCGACGGTGCGCTATCCTGCAGACTTTATGTTGGTGGCCAGCATGAATCCAAGCGCAAAGGGCTATGGTGCTCTAGGAACAGAGCTGCAACAGCCTCTGCCGCAAGACATGCAACGCTATCTCAAAAAGATATCTGGACCTTTGCTAGACCGCATGGACCTGCAAATTGAAATGCAGCCGGTCACTGTGGACGATCTCAATCGAAAAGGGATTGAAGACTCAAGCAGAGACATCAGAAAACGCGTTTTGAAGGCTAGAGCTTTGCAAACGCATCGCTTTAGGGCTCTAGAGCAGGTCTACTGCAACGCTCAAATTCCCGAAGGCAGACTAGAAGATTATTGTCCTTTGTCACCAAAGGTGACCGGGCTTATGGCACGAGCCATGTCGGGTTTGGGCTTGTCGGTTCGGGGGTATGACCGCATCATCAAAGTGGCCCGTACCATTGCTGATTTGACAGCGTGCGAGGCCATAGAGACCGATCATGTCGCTGAAGCGATCCAGTTCAGAAGTCTAGACCGCATTATGCGCTAAAGCGATGACTTGCTCTCTAATGGGGTCTGCTGTGTCGTTACCGGTTGCCACAGTCGCGGTCTCTTTTATTTTACCAGGCCTGCTAAGGCACTCCAGAGGTTCTGGTCAGGGGCAGGAGCTGTTATGCTCAAACTTTCTTTGGTTATTGGGTGGGCGATCATCAACTTTCGGGCATGCAGATGGATACTCCCATCCGGGTTGGAGCGATCGAAACCATATTTAAGATCGCCTTTAATGGGGCAACCTATAGCCGTAAGCTGTGCTCTTATTTGATGGTGTCGCCCAGTCTCCAAATCTATTTCTAATAAGGTGTACCGGTCCGACTGCGCCAAGGTGCTGTAGTGCAAAATAGCCTTTTTGCTCTCTGGAACTTCTTTGGTGTATGCAAAGGACTTGTTTTGCTTGGGTCGGCGCGCCAAATAGTGTGTGAGGGTGCCTTGAGGGACTTCTGGTGGGCTTTTGACTACGGCCCAATAAGTCTTCTGGGTGGCCCGATCGGCAAATTGCTGATTGAGTCGGCTCAGAGATTTGGACGTACGGGCAAATACAACCACGCCACTAGTAGGCCGGTCCAGACGGTGCACCACGCCCAAGAATACTGCTCCGGGTTTCTCGTACTTCTTGCCGATATAATCTTTGACGATCTCGGCCAACGGCTTGTCCTTGGTTTTGTCGCCTTGAATTAAATCTCCAGGGCGTTTGTTGACCACGATCAGGTGATTGTCTTCGAACAGGACGATAAGGTTATCCTCAGTGGTGTGGAGCTTTGTCGGCATTAAATGGGTTTAATATTGTTCGGATTCATTCGGGAAGTCCGACGACTTGACATCATCGATGTATTGGGAGAAGGCACCGCTCATGTCGGTAAACAAATCGAGGTAGCGGCGTAAAAAGCGTGGACTAAATTCGTGCGTCATGCCCAGCATGTCGTGCGTGACTAAGACCTGACCATCAACATCACCACCGGCACCAATCCCAATGACGGGAATACTGATGCTTTGGGCTACTTCTTTAGCCAATTGGGCGGGTACCTTTTCGAGGACTAAGGCAAAACATCCCATTTTTTCTATAAATAAAGCGTCTTCTTTGAGTTTTTGGGCTTCTTCTTCCTCCTTGGCCCGCACACTGTAGGTCCCAAACTTATATATAGACTGCGGGGTAAGACCCAGGTGTCCCATTACGGGAATCCCCGCATTCAAAATTTTCTTGATCGAATCTTTGATTTCCTGCCCGCCTTCCATTTTGACGGCATGAGCACCGCTTTCTTTCATGATACGAATGGCAGAACGCAGGGCTTCTTTGGCGTCACTTTGGTAACTCCCGAAGGGTAAATCCACCACAACAAGGCTGCGTTCAATAGCTCGGACCACCGAAGAGGCATGATAAATCATTTGGTCTAAGGTAATAGGCAAAGTGGTTTCGTGACCCGCCATAACATTAGAGGCCGAATCACCAACCAAAATAATATCGATGCCTGCACGGTCCACAATTTTGGCCATGGTATAATCGTAGGCGGTGAGCATAGCGATTTTTTCGCCCTGCTGCTTCATGTCCACCAAGGTTTTCACGGTAATGCGTTTATAGTCTTTTTTTGCTGTTGACATACACGTTTTATTAAAGGGTAAAAGTAGTGATTTAAACCGTAATGGCCGATTTAGCAATCGCTCATGTTGACTTGAATAGCCAAACCACCTTGACTGGTCTCCTTGTATTTGGTGGTCATGTCTTGGGCGGTAGCCCACATGGTAGCAATGACTTTGTCGAAAGGCACCTTGGCATTTTTTGGATCACCATCTAGAGCCATTTCGCAAGCATTAATGGCTTTAATGGCGCCCATGGCATTGCGTTCGATACAGGGTATTTGGACCAAACCACCAATGGGGTCACAAGTGAGTCCCAAGTGATGTTCCATGGCAATTTCAGCGGCCATCAAGACCTGCTCTGGACTACCGCCCATGAGTTCTGTAAGTGCCCCGGCCGCCATGGCAGAAGACACACCGATTTCGGCTTGGCAGCCGCCAAGAGCCGCACTGATGGTCGAACCCTTTTTGAATAAGCTCCCGATTTCACTAGCCACGAGCATGAACTTTTGCACATCCTCTAGGTTGGCGTCATGGTTCTCAATGACCATATAATACATCATCACTGCAGGAATTACGCCAGCACTACCGTTGGTTGGTGCTGTGACCACACGGCCCAATGACGCATTGACCTCGTTGACAGATAAGGCGAAACAGGTGACCCATTTGAGGATCTGTCTGAATTTGACTTCGGTTTGCCGTATGGCTTGGATCCAACTCACCGCGTCCTGATATGATTTGTCGCCAATGAGGTTTTTGTGGGTTTCAAAAGCACGACGGGTCACATTGAGTCCTCCAGGAAGAATCCCCGAGGTATGGCAACCGACATACATCGAATCGAGCATGACCGCCCAAATAGCATTGATGCCATCTTTAATTTCTTGTTCGCTGCGCAACGAGCGTTCGTTGGCCATTACCACACCACTAATAGGTAAGCCGGTTTCTTGGCAATAGGCCAGTAATTCGGTGCCTGCGGTGATGGGATAAGGAAAATGGCTTAGGTCTTCTATTTTGCGCTTGCCTCTTTTGCGCTCTGAGGTCACGACAAAGCCGCCGCCAATAGAGTAGTAGGTTTGAGTTATTGTACTGCCATCTGTTATTGTGGCGGTAAAACACATGCCGTTTGGATGAAATGTCAAAAATTTGCGATGGAATATGATGGCCGTTTTGGGGTCAAAAGCCAAAGGGTGGACACCGTTGAGTAGCAGTGATTTTTGCTGGCTGATGGCATCAATTTCGGCTTGTATTTGTTCCACAGGAAAAGTTACCGGATCCGTACCCAGAAGGCCCATCATGATGGCGGTATCGGTGGCATGGCCGCGTCCTGTTAGAGATAAGGAGCCGTAGAGTTCGACGTCAATATTTATGGTTTGGTTGATGGCTTTTTTGGCAGTCAGGAGTTTGATGAATTGCAAACCAGCCCGCCAAGGGCCTAATGTATGTGAGCTCGAAGGGCCAACGCCAATTTTGAGCATGTCAAAAACACTAATACTTTCTATAGGCTTCATAGGACAAATATAATGCGCCAAGGCATTGATTGGTGCTTTGGTGGATAAAATAATTTGGGCCTTCTATTGACGGCGGTTCGCCAGCAATGGGGGCGGTTCGCCACTAAACGGATTGTAGCGCCCAATAGTTTTTGCGTCCATAGAAACGGCACGGATTACAGCGCGATCACCGTAGCGCTCACGCATCAGGTCCATGGCCTGATAGAGTTTGATGGTTTTTTCGGCATCGTCAAACAAATCGATTTGGTGTCCGCCCGAGACCAGATCGCTGAGTCGAATACCAATAAGCCGCACCAGCATCCTGCGCTGGTAGAGCTTTTCGTAGAGCTGAGTGACTATAGGGATGATGTTGTGGTCGGCAGCACTGTAAGTAATTTTTTGTTGCTGGGTATAGGTCTGGAAATCTGAATAACGAATTTTGATGGCCACGCAGCCCGTCAGTTTATGGCCCCGCCGCAATTGAAAAGCAAGGTTTTCTGCCATGGCAACCATGATGCCTTTGAGTTTGTTGTGATCGGTAGTGTCTTGGTTGAAGGTGCGTTCGGTAGAAATCGATTGCCGCTCGGTATAGGGCAACACAGGACTGCGGTCGATACCATTGGCTTTTTGCCAAATGTGTTGCCCGTTTTTGCCAAAGACCTTCACCAAAAATTCTACCGGCATTTCTTGGAGTGTTTTGATCTGTTTGATGCCTAAATCGCAGAGTTGCTTGTAAGTCACTTTGCCCACCATTGGTATTTTGGCTACCGATAGCGGCGCCAAAAAAGGTTTTTCTTGTCCCTGTATGATCGAAAGCGCGTTGTTGGGCTTGGCTTGTCCGGTGGCAATTTTGGAGACCGTCTTATTGGCCGAAAGGCCAAAAGAAATAGGCAATCCTGTTTCTTTAATGATTTTTTGCCGCAACTCACCAGCCAATTTTTGACTCCCAAAAAAGCGATCCATCCCGGTCAAGTCGATATAAAATTCATCAATGGAGCTTTTTTCAAATACAGGCACCGTTTGTTGGATGATTTCGGTGACCATCCGAGAGAATTTGCTGTAGGTAGCCGAGTTGCCACGCACCACAATGGCTTCGGGACAGAGCTGTTTGGCAAGGCGCATGGGCATGGCCGAATGTACCCCAAACAGACGGGCTTCGTAGCTACAAGCTGCCACGACACCACGGTCGGAAGTGCCGCCAACCAAGACAGGTTTTTCTTTGAGCCTGTCGTCCAAAAGGCGTTCGCAGGAGACAAAAAAGGTATCGAGATCCATATGAAGGATGTTGCGTAGCGCGGGGTCAGACATTGCGGTAGTGTTTGCTTTGAAGTCGCGCGCTCACTTGTCCTTGGGCATAGCGCGGATCTTCGATGATGGGTTGGATTTCTAGGGTTTTAACCTCTATGGTGATGCAGTCAAATTCGGCAACGACTTTGCCGCTAATGGCGTAAATTCCTCTGCCCCGAAAGGGGTATTTTTGAGCGATAGGCGGAAAGTGCACCGTGTCGACAAAGGCACCCTCTTGGTCCAAAAAAGTCCCAAAGTACATCAGAGTGCCTTTGTTGGTTTGGGTGTATTTGGTGGTGACCAAGTAGCCGTAAATTTCTACCTGGCAGCCCTTAAAACGCATCAGGTCTGCAGCGGTGGTTGTATTGTGCAACGGTGTGCGCAGCAGGTCAAAAGGATCACAGAGGGCAAATCCCAGGAGTTCTATTTGGTCAAAAGCATCCTCTAAAGGGCTGTTGCCTAGTGGGGGCAAGCTATAATTTAGGGGCTTGGTTCGAAAAATTCGCTGCTGCAGGGAAGGTTTTGGATTTTTTTTGAGTTTGCTATGGGCCTCCCACAAAAGTGTTCGCTTGGGTTTTAGGGTACTGCGAAAGGCATCTATTTTGATCAGCAGTAACAAGGATTCAATAGCGATAGGGATACGCTCTATAAAATCGTCTAGATCTTCGAATGTGCCATGGACTTGCCGCTGGGTCACAATCTGCTCAATGAGGCTTTGTTCTAAGGCATAGAGTAGGCCCAGTCCCAGATAAATCGTGGTGCCTATAATCCGTGTTTGCTGCTCACTGGTGTTGATGCATGGCGCTACAATGGTGGCTCCGTGCATCCGTGCTTCGTGCAGGTAAAATTCGGGCTGGTAAAACCCACCACCATTATTGACAGTAGCCACCATGTATTCGAGAGGGAAATAGGCTTTAAGAAAGAGGCTTTGGTAGCTTTCTACAGCATAAGAGGCCGAGTGGCCTTTGGCAAATGCATACCCAGCAAAGCTTTCGATTTGTCGCCAGACCTCTTGGGTGAGCTCTGGGGGTTTTCCGGATTGGCTACAGCGCTCAAAAAACAAATTTTTGACCTTGGCAAATTCGTCTTTGGAGCGGAACTTGCCCGACATGCCCCGCCGCAACATATCGGCTTCTCCCAAACTTAGCCCGCCAAAATAATGGGCCACCTTAATGACGTCTTCTTGATAAACCATTACCCCAAAGGTTTCGGGCATCAGCGCCATCATGGTGGGGTGGGCCTGTGCGCGCCGTTGGGGATCGCGATAGCGCAAAATGTATTCGCGCATCATGCCCGATTGTGCTACGCCAGGGCGTATGATTGAGCTGGCGGCAACAAGCCCCAAATAATGGTCTACTTGGAGCTTACGCAGCAGCATCCTCATGGCAGGAGACTCCACATAAAAACAGCCGATGGCTTTGGCGTTGCGCAGCAGGTCTTTTATTTTGGGATCGGATTTAAAACCCTTGAGGTCGTGGATGTCAATAGGCGGATGGTTGGGATGGTTTTTTTTGATCAAAGCCATGGTCTCTTTGATTTTGCCCAGTCCCCGCTGGCTCAAAATATCAAACTTATACAGGCCAATGTCTTCGGCCACCACCATATCAAAGTGGGTTGTAGGATAGCCCTTAGGGGGCAAAAAGGTCGCAGTATAACTATGGATGGGTTCTTGGGCAATGATGATGCCTCCGGCATGAATCCCCAGATAATTGGGAAATCCCAAAATACGTTTGCTGTAACGCACGACATATTGTGCCATATGGTCAAGGTCTTGGTATTGGTAGCGGCCTTTGGCCAGGCGGTCTATTTCTGTCTTGGGCAGACCAAAGACCTTGCCCAATTCGCGGATGGCGGCTTTGTGCTTGAAGGTGTTGTATACGGCGATCAGCGCGGTATGTTTGAAGCGTTTGAAAATGAACTTGGTCACGTCGTCGCGGTCGGTCCACGAAAAATCCAAATCAAAATCGGGTGGGTTGGTGCGGTATAGATTGATGAAGCGTTCAAAATACAAATCCAGTTCTATGGGGTCTACGTCGGTGATGCGCAACAGGTAGGCCACTAGGCTATTGGCACCACTGCCACGGCCCACATAAAAATAGCCTTTGCTTTGGGCATAGCGCACAATCTTCCAATTGATCAAAAAGTAAGCGACAAAGCCCTTTTGAATGATCAGGTCGAGTTCTTTGTCTAGGCGCTCGAGTACCTTGGACTCTGTGGGGCTAGGGTAGCGATTGCCCAAACCGCGCTGGGCAAGTTTTTTGAGCAAGCGTTGGTCCAGGGCCGTATTTCCAGTATAGCTGTTTTGGTTTTTTGGTTTTTGAGGGTCCAGGCACAGGGCAAATACACAATGGTCCAAGAGACTCCGGGCGCGTTCCAATAATTCAGGAGCACGGTTGTAAGTGTGCTCAAGGGCTTGGGCGGAGCACAACAGGTCTTGAGGGTCACCTTCTGCGCTTTTGGGCAACTTACTCAAAAGGCTGTTGTTTTGGACGGCTCTGAGGAGTCGATGGGTGTTGAAATCTTGGCCGTGGCGAAAACTCATGGTCTGTAGGGCCACAAAGTGTTTGGGCAGTGTTTTTGGGTATTGGTAAAGCAATTGACCGAGGTCTCGGGGTTTCACGCCAATAAATTCATTGGGGCGTAAGGCAAAACCCCCTGAGCGGGCAAAAGGGTAAATGACCAGCACCTCTGAGAATTCGGGGGCACGCTCGGGAAATGCTTTGTGCTGTTGCTGATGCTCGGACAGGTAACGGTTGATTTGGGTCAGGCCGTTAGGGGATTGGGCCAAGGCAATAAACTGCTGTTGGGCGCCATTTCTAAAATCCACACCAACACTGATTCGGCTACCGAACTCAGGAGCCATTTTGAGGGCCTCTAGGGTTGCCGAAGTATTGTTGATATCGGTCAAAGCCCATTGCTTGATGCCTCTCTGGGTCAATTCTTCCAAGAGGGATCGGGGAGAGAGCACTCCGTAGCGAAGGCTATAATAAGTGTGTGTGTTCAGTTGCATTATTGGAATATATCCAAAATTATGGAATATTTCCAACAAATAAATTCATGTGGGCTGAATTTTTTGAACAATTTTGAGGATCACGAATTAAGGATCAGCAACAGCCTGGTTGCCTGCTGTATCCTTGCGCAAAATGATCTCATTGCGCTCTTGCGCCTTATGCCTTAGCGGAACGATTGTATCTCTCCACTTGGCAATGCTTTATCACAACACAAGTACGCTATAATCTTGCGCCTGACCGGTAACCAGTATTTTGACCCCTAACGACAAATAAGGATCTCGTTAATATGTTTACTTTTGCGGTTCAACAATATTCGCCCATGAGCACACTTCCTTTAGTCATCATCATTCTCAATGCCTTAGTTTCTTTCAAAGGATTCAACGACCGGGCCTTTTTTGATCAATATAAATTTCAGATTGGTCCCTTGCAAGCAGGGGAACGCATTCGCTTGCTCAGTTCGGCATTTTTGCACGCCGATGTATCGCATTTGCTGTTCAATATGCTGACCTTGTATTTCTTTGCTGATGTGGTGCTCTATGGCGTTGGCCCTATATATTTTGTACTCATTTATATCGCGAGCCTCTTTGGGGGCAATTGGTATGCGCTGCAGCGCCACCGCAACGAGCCCTATTATAGTGCTGTAGGGGCCAGTGGTGCCGTTATGGGCGTATTGTATGCCGCCATCATGCTCCAGCCGCACATGGGGCTTTATATGTTTTTCATTCCGATTGCCATACCGGCTTGGCTCTTTGGGATCATGTATTTGCTTTATTCGATTTATGGGATGAAGCGCCAACTGGGCTCCATTGGTCATGACGCCCATATTGGGGGAGCGGTCGTGGGGTATGCCCTTATTTTGTTGGCCCGACCAGAACTTTTAGCTACTGACTTATGGCTGGTGGTCCTGATGGCCCTGCCGATTGTAGCCCTTTATTTTTTGGAAAAAAAGGGAAAAGTATAAGCATGAATTTACGGATAGATCAGTACTGCGCTGCCCTGAATACAATCCACGCCGATGGGGGTCGCCGGAGCAGAACAGTCCGAAGCAATGCCAAAATCTTCGTTGTATTGGGCCTCGCTCAGGCGGTAAGCTTCTAAATCTTCAAGAAATTGTGCTGTTTGGTCATTGACAGGATAAGCCAAAAATCCTTGTGGCCCGCCGCATGCCTTACTGCCATATGGGGCAAAGGACCATTGCGCAGCGTCCTGGCAAGTAATGGCTGATGCCTGCTCCAGCAAGCCGCTGAGCACCGCTGCCAGATACCGCGCCTGTTCTTCTTGGGGATCGTTTTCTTGTGGGCAGGCCGATAAAACAAGGCCAAGGGCCAAAACAAATAAGTTGCGCCACAGCGGCTGAGGGTAAACGATCTTCATCTGTCTTGATCTCAAGATTTTAGGGTCTGGGCATGAGTTGCTCTAGTCTGGCTTCTAAAGCCGCTCCACGTAAATTTTTGTCGATGATACGCCCCTGGGCATCAATCAAAAAGGTCTGAGGAATACTGCGCACCCCATACTCACGGGCAATAGGTTCTTGCCAAAACTGCAGATTTGAGACATGGAACCAGTCCATTTGGTCGTCGGCGATGGCTTTGACCCATCGGTCTTCTTGGCCTTCGCGATCTAGAGATACACTAATAATGTTGAGTCCGCGCTCGTGATATTTGCTATAGGCACGCACCACGTTAGGGTTTTCTACCCGGCAGGGACGGCACCACGAGGCCCAAAAATCAATCAGGGTGTACTGGCCCATCGCTTGATCGAGCGAAAGCATTGTACCTTCTGGTGTCGGGGCTTCAAATTTGGCTGCGATAGCGCCAATTTCATTTTTGCCCACCGCAGAGAGCTGTTCCTGAATGCTCTTGGCGATTGGATGGTTTTTGAACTTAGGACTCAAAACGGCCAAATAATCCGATACCTGAGTGGGATTAAGCCCTTCTTCGTTATAAATTTCGTTGAGGAGCATGAGCCCTAAAAGGCTGTTGAGGTGTGCATCCATGAATGTCACCAGGTATTGTGCTTCTCGAGCACCAATGGCATTGAGGTCATTACCGAGCTCTCGAGCCAGTAAATCGTCTTGTTGGGCGTTGGCTGTTTTGATGGCTTGTGTGAGTGCTGTCTTCTCGGCCTGAAAACTGGCAGATTGGTTCAGGTAATCGTAATAAGCCGTATTGATTTTGCCTCCTTTGAGCTGGGTGACCGCAGGATCTTCGCGATCTACGGTAATGGTCAGGTCTTGGTTTTCGATGAAAAAAACCACATTACGCCCTTGGTCGTCTAGTTTGATATAGCTCAGTGAAGACTCTTCGCTGTAGGGGTATTGGCCAGAAAATGTTCCGTTTTGCACCACGAGTGTATCCAGGGCTATGGGTTGGTTGTCTTGGTCGAGTTGGTACAAATAAAACCTTGTGTGGTCGGCATAACCCAGAGCGTTGCCCCTTATTTGGTAACTACCGGTTTGATTACATTGAACGGCCGAAGCGATAAAAAGGGTCAGGAGGATCAGTTTGGCGAGTGCGCGTGACATAAGTACTGTGTTATGATTTGTTACAAAAATACATTTTAATCCGAAATTTTTGAATTAAAAAACGCCTTAAAATGCGCTAGACCATTGTAGCTATTAGCGTTGATAATTTGTGAGCCACTACTAGAGTAGGGTGCTTAATTTACTGCGTTATAAAGTGTATTAATGCTTGAGCATTTGCCCTGAAATGGCTATTTTTACGCACTGTATGGAAAACCAGATTCAGAACGGACTGATCGCTTTACAAGCGGCACTTCAAGGTGGCGCGGCCATTATGGAGGTGTACGCCACTGACTTTTCGGTAGAGACCAAAGAAGACCATTCTCCACTGACTCAGGCCGATCAAAAGGCCAATGAGGTGATCCAAGCACTTCTTTTGCCTACGGGTATTCCCATCATTAGTGAAGAAACCAAAACTTTAGATTACAGCACGCGCCAAAAATGGGACCACTGTTGGATGGTAGATCCTTTGGATGGGACCAAAGAATTTGTCAAACGTAACGGTGAGTTTACCGTAAACATCGCCTTGATCCAAGACGGAGCGCCAATCTTTGGTGTTGTTTATGCCCCGGTCTTAGGGGATGTCTATTTTACTAAAAGTGAAGGTGCTTTTAAATATACTATTGACCCCAATGTGCCCGTTACGGCAGAACATATTTGGGATCATGCCCAGCAAATGACAAAGGCGCCTTGGGAACAACCCATCAAAGTGGTCGGCAGCCGCTCACATATGAATGCGGATACTGAAGCATACCTCGCCCAGCTCAGCGAAAAACATGAGACCGAAGTAGTTTCTAAGGGCAGTTCTTTGAAGTTTTGTCTGGTCGCTGAAGGTTCGGCACACGTTTATCCGCGATTTGCCCCGACCATGGAATGGGACACGGCGGCAGGACATGCGGTCTGCACCCATGCAGGACTTCAGGTCCTGAATCAAGAGACTTGCCAGCCCTTGACCTATAACAAAGAAAACCTGTTGAATCCTTATTTTTTGGTATGTCCATGAACTCGATAGGCAAGGATACGCGACTAAGGCACCTGGTTAAGGCCACTACCTGGCGCATTATTGGCACCATCGACACGGTGTTGCTTTCGTGGTTTATTACAGGCGATGGGCTAATAGGCCTCAAGATCGGAGTTGCCGAGGTGGTCACCAAGATGCTCTTGTATTATATTCATGAACGCCTTTGGTTTAAACTCAATATAGGCCCAGATGGCATCACATGGGACAGTAAGAAGCGTCACTTGCTTAAAACAATCACCTGGCGTGTATTGGGAAGCAGTGACACCATGGTACTGTCTTGGATCATTTCAGGTAACCCATTTACTGGCCTCAAAATTGGCGCTGCCGAATTGGTGACCAAAATGATTTTGTATTATCTTCATGAGCGCGTGTGGTACCGAATGGATTTTGGTTTGCCTTCGCGAAATAATGAAACTACTGTATGAAAAACATTGTCCGACATGACTTTTCTTTAGACCGTTTGGCGCGTGCACAGCACAAAGGCCATACGGGTCTGGTGATTTGGTTCACGGGCTTGTCGGGTTCAGGAAAATCGACATTGGCCAATGCCCTAGAGCAACGTTTGCATCATCAAGGCATCCATACTTATACCCTAGACGGGGACAATGTGCGCTTGGGCCTTAATGGCGATTTGGGCTTTGCACCAGAGGACCGTAGCGAAAACATCCGCCGTATAGGCCATGTGGCCAATTTAATGTGTGACGCGGGTCTGGTGGTGTTGTCTGCGTTTGTATCGCCGTATCTTCAGGATCGCAAGGCCATTAAGGATATTGTGGGGTCGGCACATTTTGTAGAAGTTTTTGTCGACACGCCGTTAGCGGTTTGCGAGGCGCGCGATGTAAAAGGCCTGTATGCCAAAGCCCGCGCCGGACAAATAAAAGATTTTACTGGAGTTAATGCGCCATACGAGTCGCCCATAAAGGCGGATTTGCGTATCGATACCAGTGTTACGCGTATAGAAGAATCTGCAGACCTTTTATGGGCTTATGTGGCAGAAAAAATAAAAAACGATTGATATCAATAGAGCGCAATGAGTAAATATTATTTGAATTACCTCGATGAACTAGAATCTGAAGCGATTTATATTTTGCGTGAAGTTTGGGCGCAATTTGAAAACCCCGTGATTTTATTTTCTGGGGGAAAAGACTCGATCGTGGTGACGCATTTGGCTCAAAAAGCCTTTCATCCGGCCAAAATTCCATTTGCCTTGATGCACGTGGATACCGGGCACAATTTTCCAGAAACCATAGATTTTAGGGACCGTCTCATTGATGACTTAGGGGTGTCGCTTATTGTAGGCTCAGTTCAGGCATCGATCGATACAGGTCGCGTGGCCGAAGAGCGCGGTAAGAATGCCACACGCAATGCTTTGCAGATCACAACACTTTTGGATGCCATTGAAAGCAATAAAGTAGATTGTGCCATTGGTGGGGGGCGCCGCGACGAAGAAAAGGCCCGTGCCAAAGAACGATTTTTTTCGCACCGTGATGACTTTGGTCAGTGGGATCCCAAAAACCAACGTCCTGAATTATGGAATCTGCTCAATGGCCGTCATTTTGAAGGAGAGCATTTTCGTGCCTTTCCGATCAGTAACTGGACCGAGATGGACGTTTGGAATTATATTTTGCGTGAGCATATTGCGATCCCATCGCTATACTTGGCCCACGATCGAGAGGTCGTCTGGCGCAGTGATTCGTGGATTCCCATGTCAGAACATTTGGTATTAGAGCCAAGCGAGAGCGTTGCGACTAAGCGGATCCGCTTTAGGACCCTTGGCGATATCACCATCACAGGAGGTATTGAGTCCGACGCTGATACTTTAGAAAAAATAGTGGCCGAAGTTGCGGCGATGAAACAAACCGAGCGGGGCAACCGTAGCGACGATAAGCGCAGCGAAACGGCCATGGAAGATCGCAAACGTCAAGGTTACTTTTAATCATTCAAAAGCAGAGCATATACACCCATGGAAATAGATACTAATCAACTACTGAGATTTACTACAGCAGGGAGCGTAGACGATGGCAAAAGCACCTTGATTGGGCGTTTGTTGTATGATTCTAAGTCGATTTTTGAAGACCAACTCGAGGCGGTTGCTTCGACCAGCAAGCGCAAAGGTCACAAAGGGGTCGACTTGGCTCTGTTTACAGATGGTTTGCGCGATGAGCGGGAGCAGGGCATTACTATTGATGTGGCTTATCGTTATTTCACAACGCCCAAGCGCAAATTTATTATTGCCGACACACCTGGCCATATACAATACACCCGCAATATGGTGACTGGCGCATCAACGGCCAATGCCGCACTGATTTTGGTCGACGCGCGTCACGGTGTGATTGAGCAAACCAAGCGCCATGCTTTTATTGCCTCGTTATTACAGATTCCGCATTTAATTGTTTGTGTCAACAAAATGGATTTGGTGGATCATCAAGAAGCTCACTATCAAGAGGTGATTCGCCAGTTTGAGGAAGTGGCGTCGAAACTCTTGACCAAAGACATCCGCTTTATCCCAATTAGTGCCCTCAACGGGGACAATGTTGTGCACCGCAGTGATAACATGCCTTGGTATCAAGGTGCGCCCTTGCTTCATGTACTCGAGCATCTGCACATCAGCAGCGATTATAACAAGATCGATGCACGTTTTCCAGTGCAAACGGTTTTACGTCCGCAACGCGAAGGATTTATTGATTACCGGGGCTATGCCGGGCGTATTGCCAGTGGTATTTTCCGCCCTGGTGATGATGTGGTGGTCTTGCCCTCTGGTTTTACGTCACAGATCAAAACCATTGAGCGTGGTTCTGAAGCAGTCGCACAGGCCTTTGCCCCAATGTCTGTGGCCATAACCCTAACCGACGATATCGATGTGTCGCGCGGTGACATGATCGTAAAGGCCAACAACCAACCACGAACCACACAAGAATTTGATGCCATGTTGTGTTGGTTGGATAGTGCGCCGGCCCGTCCCAGAGCCAAATACAGTATTTTGCATTGCAGCAATGCCCAGAAGGCCATGATCAAGGAGGTCGTGTACCGTATTGATGTCAACACCCTTAATCGTGAAGAGGCATCACAAGATCTGGCCATGAACACCATCGCACGGGTCAGTATCCGCACCACGCGACCACTGATGGTTGACGGCTATCGCGATAACCGACAAACCGGAAGCTTTGTCTTGGTAGATGACACCACGCACAACACCGTTGCCTCAGGCATGATTTTATAACAGAAAAATGAATATATCATTTATTATTTTATGACACCAACACTCCTCTTTAGTTTGGTTATGACCCTAATCGTTTCATTGGCTGTGGGGTTTTCGGTCTATCCGCTCATCATTAAAATAAGTTATAAGAAGAAATTTTTTAAGGCCAGTAATAAGCGCACGGTGCATGGTAAATTTGTTTCTACCTTTGGCGGCATAGGGATTGTTTTTGGCTTTATTATGGGGGCTATCTTGGGGTCTATAGCTTTAAAGAACGTCATTGATGTCAATGAACTTTATGGGCTCATCTTTCCGGTCCTTCTTGTATTTATGCTCGGGATTTGGGATGACCTTGCCGCGCTCAAATCTTATGAAAAGTTGCTGCTGCAATCTATATCAGCTATTGCCATGATGGGGCTTTTGGACCTCGCAATTATCGACCTCAATGGTCTTTTTGGGATTCATGAATTACCCCAAGCACTGGGTTATGGGTTAACCTTTTTGATTATTGTGGGGCTTGTAAATGCGGTCAATTTGTTAGACGGTATCGACGGTTATGCGGGGTCTTATCTTGTTCTTTTATCCGCTTTTATGTTGTTGCAAGGCTATATGTTGGACCATCCTTTTTTAATGATCCTGGCAATAGCCACCTTAGGGGCCCTTTTGCCTTTTTTGTATTACAATATGTATCACAAGCGCAAACTATTTATGGGCGATTCGGGATCATTGGTCCTGGGACTAATCGCGGGGTATTTTGTGTTGGAGAATTTCCATCTCCAAAATGAGGTGTCCTTTAACTTCAATCATCCGATCGTTTTGTTATTATCATTGGCAGCCTTACCGCTTATCGACACCCTACGTGTGGTGGTGGTGCGCCTCAGCAAAGGTCTTGGGCCATTTTCGCCCGACAAGAACCACATCCATCACTGCTATCTTGACATGGGCCTCACACACAACCAAACGACCTTTATTGTTATGGAGTTGACCGTGGCCTTGTGGCTGTTTACCTATTGGTTAGACTTCTTGCCGTTACATTATCATTTCTTGGCCACTTTAGCAGTGGCCTTGGGGCTGTATCTGGGACCGATCTTGGTTTATCGTCTCAAAAAAGCTTATTTCTGATGCTTATGGGGGCAAATATTTTAAAGATTCCTCGCGGGGTATTGCGATTATTTGGGTTGCGTATATGCTTTGCGCTTTTATTTTCGAGTCCATTATGGGGGCAAGCAGAAGTTAAGTTTAACGGGGCTACGGCTTTGGTGGCTGTCCCTAACTTTGGTATTGAGTTGCATATTGCGCCGCATTATACGGCACAGATGGATGCTTTGGGTAGTTTCTGGGATAGTGTAGGGGCCGATCGAGATCCTTACCACATCAACGAGACTTTTGTAGCGCTGCGCCGTTATCAGAACAGCGACCAGACGGGATGGTTTGGTGGTGTTCATGTGGGTTACGGTATGTTTACCATCCAAAAAACCAATGCTTTGGTCATTTACGACCAATACCAAGATCCTGACACCTATAGCGATCTTCCTGGTTCTTTCCAGTCTGGGCGCGCGGGGTTTTATGGATTGACCACAGGATACAAACACCGACTCAACGCGCGTTGGGCGCTCGAGGCTTTTGTCGGCGGTGGGCTGGTGCAATCCAATTATAAAGGTTATCAAGGTTTTATGCGGGTTGATGTATCCCCTGGAGATCCGCGGGTTTTTAACCGCAGTGGTGAATGGGCGCTCTACCGCGGCGGTCTGATGCTGGTCTATCAGTTGTATCCTCGTGCCCATTAATAGGGTCACTGATGCAGGCTTCCAGGGCTTTTGATCTGAAGGTCATTTTATCCTACTTCAGTGGGGTAGCTAGGTCAATTATGTTGCTTATATTGTGCTGAATTTGATCCTCCTGAGTCCAAAGCCAAAAACAATCTGATTGTTTGGCGCGAGACGGAATTCAGGCGGCACCTTAACCGATATTTCATGCAGATCATGCGTTTTTCTACTGATACTTCTTTTTTTGGCTATGCCGCATTGCTCGTGTTTTTGGCGTGTCCTTTGTCTGTTTTGGGACAAACTGATTTGACGCCATATCAGTCAAACTGCCAAAATGGAACAACTGGCGTCATTGAGCTGCCTAATAACTCGGGTTTCATCATGGCTGTAACGGATTCCACTTTTGTGCGCTATCCCGAAGGTAGTATTGGGCTGGTGCCTGGTGCTTTGCGCCTGAATGCTCCATTAGCGGATTTTTATCATGAGTATATTCTGGACAATACTTTATACCTGGTCCATGGCGGCGGTGGTGTTGTCTTGGCTTACGATGGCCAAAACTTTGATCGCATCGATCGCTCCTTTTTACACCAAAATCAGTACCGCGGTACTCCTTTTGTGTATCAGGGCTCGCTGTATTTGTTTGGTGGCAATGGTCTGTTTAGTTCCAAGAATTTTGTCACCCGTTATGATTTTGAAGCGCGCGAGTGGTATTTGCAGAAAACCCAGGGTTCAATACCTGCATTGGGTTTTAATCACATTTACCAGGGTCTGATTGTCGGAGAGTCGTTTTATATATCTTCCTCAGCCAACACCGATGCTAGCGAAGAGGATAAGGCTACGCAATGGGGTAAAAACGCCGCTTATCGCTTAGACTTAAAGACCTGGACATGGCATTACTTAGGTGGATTAACGCCAGTGCCACTCGCAGGTGACAAAGGCATTCCTGAGCTGCAAAATAACATTGGCTTTCAGAGCCAAGGCAAGTATTATTATCAATCACATGAAGGTTTAGTATGTTTGGATTTTGTCAACAATATTTTACGTATTTATAAAGAACAAAAACTCCAATATTCTTCTGCAAAATCTGATCTCATAGGTTACAGCGCTTCCGGAAATCTTTTGATTTCTTATTGTGATTCTGCTGATCGATTTAATATTGTAGCAGTCAGTGAGGCGACACTGGCCGATCATTTGATTTACGAAGATAGCTTTTACCAGGAGGATATTAATACTTTCTATTCCACCATAATAAGCTTATTGGCCTTGATCCTTTTTATTGCCCTTGTGCTTGTACTGGTAACTCAATTGCGCTCTGAAGGTCGTTTGGTGATCCGCATCAAGCAGGCCCTATTTATCTATAAAGGCAAGCGCATCGTAGTGTTTAGTGAACCGGAACGTGATCTATTAATTACCTTAGCCCTGGAAGGGAAAATGAGTCTGCCGGCCATTGAAGATCTGGTCAGTGATGCTATTGACTCCAGTGCGGTACGGATCAAAAAACGCGAACGTTTGATTAAAAGCCTCAATGATAAAATCGGTGCCCTGTTCAACGAAAGCCCAAAATATCGCAGTGAATATTTTTTGTTTCACGCTGATACGGAAGACCGCAGGATTAAAGTGGTAGCCCTTAATTTACAACACTTTAAGGTGCTGTAAGCCCACCAAAAAAATACTGGATCCACTAATGTCCACTAATTATTAAGGGATGTGGTGTTATTTCTTTTTTCATTTTTTAATGTTTTAGTAAGTCCTCTTACAATATGACAATCAGATAAAATTTTATTAACAGAACATTCATCAACTGTTTTTCCATTTTCTAAAATAACAGAGTAAACTAATCCTCGTTTAAGTCTTGTTCGTGAAGAAACAACACCACATCCCTTAATAATTACTGGATCCACTAATGTCCACTAATTATTAAGGGATGAGGCGTTATCGAATGTATATTTGACTGTAATTTTAAAAAGTCTTGTATATGGATTTACCGATAGCCGTTATCTTCTCATCACTTTTAGCCCTGATTTTGTTTCGCCCTGTTCATGCGTTTTACAAACGCATGCGTTTGGTGGATACCCCAGATTGGCGCAAGGTGGACTTTAACGCCGTTCCATTGGGTGGTGGCTTGTTGCTGATGTTTGGTTTGGTTATGGCTATTATGCTCTTGCTCCTTATCTCTAATTATGAACTTTCAACACCAATGTTCCTTTTGGTCCTGGTCACTCTTCTTATTTTTATTTTAGGCACCATAGATGACTCCATAACGGTTGGCCCAACCATCAAATTGCTGGTGGTCGCATCCCTATCATTGGTATTTATCAGTTTTACCGGGTTTCGCATCATGACTTTCCATGGGCTGTTTAATGTTTATGAATTAGATTATTTCATGTCGTATGGGTTGTCGGTTATGGTTCTGGTGGTGTTTGTCAATATGTTTAATCTGATCGACGGCATCGATGGCTTGGCCTCTGGGATTGGTATTGTGACTTTAGTCTTTTTGGTGGCTACCTTTGAAATGGTTTCGCTCTACGAATGGTCGCTCATTGGAGGCTCCGTGATGGGCGTGTTGTTGGTGTTGTTTGTCAATAACCATA
>DGAU01000030.1:902-10961 GCA_002384055.1 Flavobacteriaceae bacterium UBA4022 | reverse complement strand
ATCCATTAGCTGATGGTGTTTATTCATTCTCTGGTCAGTGTAGTTCAGGAAGCAATGCAACTGTAATTAACTTTGACCCTACCGCCAACTTTATTGGATACATGAACGTTTTTGAAACGGCGGCCAATGGTGGTGGTTATGTTTTTGGTTCTCCTTGGGGTGTACCAGATCTAAAAACCGTTATTGATCCTACTCCTGTAGACGGGTCAGCAACTATTTATCCGAACTTCAATACTTATGACGATAACCCAACAGATCCGTTCTGGGTTGATCAAAGCACAGGTTTAGGAAATAAGACTATGGAGGCCAATACTTATATAGATGATCCATCTTTGGCTCAGCAAGAACTAATTTGGACTGGCTATGTGCTTTCTAATACGATCGATCCTTCATACCAAGCGGAAGCCTTTATTAAGGTATTTAACGCAGATTTCTCTGTTTTGAAAATTGAAACTGCTCCACTTGTTCAAGGTGAATATTTTGAAGTGAATTACACTAACGTAGAACCAGGAGATACTTTTGTACAATATGGTTTTTATGTTATCGGTTTAAATGCGAGTTCAGCCAATGAAGGGGCATTAGGAAACGTCGTAATCGGAGCTCAGCCTGCAGGTTGTGGTGATTTCGCTTATATCAACGAAGCGCCAACGGGTAGTGGGCCACCATCACAAATTTTCCCTGACTTCCCAGATTTTACAAGTATCTCTGTAGATGATTTATTCATCACTGGAGACGCTGGTCTTATTTGTTCCATTGACATTCAAGGTCGCTACTCTGCTGGTGCTCCAGGTCTTCCAGGAGATCCAAACAGTACTGTCGAGCTAACGATTTATGCGGATGACAATGGTATTCCTGGCGCTGTTCAATATACTGAATCGTTCCCCGGAAGTGTCGATGCTGATGCTGATGGAAACTTTACCTTAGAGCCTGCACAGGTTATCGAAGCAACCATTAACCCTGACACGCGCTACTGGATTTCTGTTGTGGCTGTTATGGAGTTTGGTCTTTCAGGCCAATGGTACTGGGCAAGCGCAACAGACGCCAATGACAATGCTGCACTTTGGCAAAACCCAGGTGGCGGATTTGGTGTTTGTCCTTCATGGGCAACATTTGCTGAGTGTGGTGTTGGTGGAGGATTAGGTCCAGACCTTTTGATGGATATCGAAATGGTGGCTACTGATCCATTAACCTATGATGTTTGTGTTGGTGCGCGACCAATTGAGTGTAACACTTCAGTATTTGGAGATACCTTATCAGCAACTTCTGACGTAGGAGTCGCGCCTGATTGTGACACAACAACTGGTGCTCCAGGTGTTTGGTATAAGTTTGAGGATACTTCAGGACTTGCTTCTGAGATCTTATTGTACACTTGTAGTGATAATACGGATTATGACACCAAGCTTTCTGTTTACACTGGTTCATGTGGAGACTTCACCTGTGTTGTTGGAAACGATGACGACTGTCCAAACTTCCAGTCTTCTGTTGAATTCGTATCTGACGGAAACACGACTTTCTACATCCTAGTTCACGGATGGAATACAAGTGTTGGAAGCTTTGAGTTGACCATGGAATGTACTTTGATTCCACCACCAAATAACGATATTGTTAACGCAATTGATTTATTGGCTGTAGGTTGTCCATTTACTGATGAAGATGTGGCGATGCCCGCTGCTACTGAAGAAGCTGGAACTCCTGCGGGTTGTGATATCTCTGGTGCTGCTGGTGTATGGTATGAGTTTACTCCTGAAATCAATGGTTTCATCACTGGAACGATTGCTTCTCCAGCGGGTATTAGCTCTGTAACCTTCTACACTGCTCCTGATCAGTCCTCAAATGAGACAGATTTAGTACACGTAGACTATTATCAGAACCAATGTTTACCAGGTTCAAGCGCGACTATTCCTGTTGTAGGTGGTCAAACGTACTACTGTTTTGTAGTGAACACTGGTGGGATTACCGACATTATCTTTGATAACTGTCAGTTAGGTACTGCAAGCAATGAAATCGAAGGATTTGTGTATTCTCCAAACCCAACAAGCGAGCGCGTGAACCTTGCTTCTGTGCAGAACATACAAACTGTCGTTCTTTACAATATCCTTGGTCAAAAACTCATCAACCTAAACGTTGACGCAACAACAACTCAATTAGATGTTGCTCACCTAGCCGCTGGTGCTTACCTTATGGAAGTCACTGTAGACGGTCAGAAAGGTGTTTATAAATTGATCAAACAATAATTTATTCTGATTCAAAAAAAAAATAATGAAAAAGCAGATTTTAATGATTATTGCGGTTTTTGGGATGACTCTATCAGGAGTCTCCCAAAACACCGTAACAGTAGATGTTAACGCAGTATGGTTTGGCTATGCCAATATCTTTGATCCTGCAACTGGTGGCTATGTATTCGGTGAGCCTTGGGGCTTGGCGGACATTAAAACTGTTGTAGATGCCACTGGAGGGACTGTAACGTTGCAGCCGAATTTCAACACTTGGGGCGATGGAACTGATCCTTTTTGGGTCAACCAAACTACAGGTGAGGGCGCTAAGACTTTCGAAGGAAACTCTTATGTCGAAGACGCAAGTTTAGCTGGGTCAGAACTGACCTTTACTGGTTTTGTTGATAGCAACACTTTAGACGCAGCATATACAAGCCTTGCATTTATCAAGGTGTTTAATGTAGATTTCTCAGTGTTGAAAATCGAAACAGCTGATTTAGTGGCGGGTGAGTCTTTTGAGTTAAACTACACAAATGTAGAGGCTCCTGACACTACCGTCCAGTATGGTTTCCAGATCACTGGCTTAAACGCAGATCCTGCCAATGAATCTGCCTTAGGCGATGTCGTTGTGCGGGCTTCTAGTTTAAGTGTTGGATCGTTTGATGCTATTGCATTAAGTGTTTCTCCAAACCCGTCTGATGTTGTTTGGACCATTCGTGGCGCCAACACAGATATCGTTTCGGTTGTATTATTTGATGTTTTAGGAAAAACTATTGCCTCTTACGATGCGCAAGGTTCTTCTGTTTCAATCAACAACACAGGCTTAGGCAAAGGCGTTTATTTTGCACAAGTGAACACATCTATTGGTTCTAAAACAATAAAGTTACTTAAGAAGTAGTCCTTTATTAATAGTTAAAGGTTAAAGGGAGGCTCAGAATTGAGCCTCCCTTTTTTATTTTGAGCTTATTTTAGCCAATTGAGCGCCCACGCTACTGCCAATAGCCACGCCCATACCTCCCAAACGAACACCGCAAAAGACGCGCTCGGATAGGGCTCGAATGATTGGTCGCTTTTGGCCGCCAAGACCCATGATGCCTGACCATCTTCTTGAAATTTTAATGCCCTGATGCTTGGGTAAAACCACATCGCGCAACGTGCGCTCTAACGCTTGTTGTATCTGCTCGGTTGTTCCCATCGTGGTGGTGGTTTCCCCTTTAAAGTCTAGGTTTCGCCCACCGCCGATAAGAATTCTTTGGTCGATGTTCCGAAAATAATAATACCCTTGATCCATGTGGAATGTTCCTTTAATTTTGAGTTGATCAATGGGCTCGGTAATCAACACCTGTGCACGGGCAGGGATTACCAAATCTGGCAGGATAGATTGGGTAAAGCCGTTGGTCGCTAATAGAAGTTTTTGGGTCTTGAGCAACCCAAGCTCTTTGGTCTCTACCAAACAGTTTTCTGTCGTTTCTTGGTAGCCCAACACCTCCACGCCCGACAAGATCCTTATGTCTTCTTGCGCGCAACGGCGCATGAGGCTGTTCATCATTTTGCCGACATGCAACTGGCCTTCTTTGAGGTTAACCAGCCCTTTGTCTAATACGCTTCCAAAGCCAAAGTGATTGCTGACGGTTTCAAACACCGGAGAGACACTCGAAAGGGCCTCTTGTGTTATCTTATTCACGTAGTCCACTTGGGCAAAACATGCTTCAGCAAGGGCGTTTTGATCTTTGGTAAAAAACTCATACCCCCCGTTGATTTGGAAATCCATCTCTGTTGGCGACACAAGCGTTTTAAGGGTTTCTAGTCCCTCGGCGCGACTGCGGATCAACTCTATCAATTCTTGCTCTGAATGGAGCTTGGCGTCTGCCAAAATCTCAGAAACACTTCCAAAACAGGCAAATCCTGCGTTTTTCATGCTCGCGCCGTTGAGCATGACCCCTTTCTCTAAAACAAGAATCCGTTTGGCGGGATCAATCCCTTTTAGGGTTAGCGCGCAGCTCAGCCCCGTAATCCCACTGCCCACAATGATGTAGTCAATAGCGCTAAGCTGGTCTTGTTCCCAATACGAATGTTGTTTGTTGGCCATATTTGTAATCAAAAAACCTCCTCTAGACTTTATGCCCAGAAGAGGTTGGTGTTATTTAACAATCCCATAAAACCTCTTAACGGTCATCCATTTTCCAGTCGTTCATGAATGCTGTAGTATAATTTCCGGCAACATAATCTGGATGGTCCATCAATTGACGGTGAAACGGTATTGTTGTCTTGATTCCTTCAATCACAAATTCGTCTAAAGCCCGCTTCATTTTACTGATCGCCTCTTCTCTGGTTTGCGCTGTTGTAATGAGCTTAGCGATCATTGAATCGTAGTTTGGAACAATAGCATACCCGGCGTAAACATGTGTGTCTAACCTCACCCCGTGCCCTCCTGGGGCGTGCAAGGTGGTTATTCTGCCTGGTGATGGGCGAAAGCCGTTATATGGGTCCTCTGCGTTGATCCGGCACTCTATAGAGTGCAGTTGAGGCAGGTAGTTTTTGCCTGAAATGAGAATCCCTGCGGCAACCATGATTTGTTCGCGAATCAAGTCATGATCCACGACTTGTTCTGTAATGGGGTGCTCCACTTGAATTCGGGTATTCATCTCCATAAAATAGAAGTTGCGGTGTTTGTCGACCAAAAATTCAACGGTCCCTGCCCCTTCGTAATTAATGTATTCCGCCGCTTTAATAGCAGCTTGGCCCATCGCTTCTCTGAGCGCGTCCGTCATGAAAGGACTTGGGGTTTCTTCTGTGAGCTTTTGGTGACGTCGTTGGATGGAACAGTCGCGCTCACTCAAATGGCATGCCCGGCCAGTGCTGTCTCCTATAATCTGTATTTCGATATGACGGGGCTCTTCGATGAGTTTTTCCATGTACATCTCATCGTTGCCAAACGCGGCTTTGCTTTCTTGTCTGGCCGATTCCCAGGCTTCTTGAAGATTGTCTGGGCTCCATACCGCGCGCATCCCTTTACCGCCGCCGCCCGCACTCGCCTTAAGCATTACGGGGTAGCCTGTTTCGAGCGCCACTTTTTTGCACTGTTCAAAATCCTTAATGACTCCTTCACTCCCGGGAACACAAGGCACGCCTGCCTCTCTCATGGTTTCTTTGGCTGAAGCCTTATTGCCCATTCGGTCAATCATTTCGGCACTCGCCCCAATAAATTTGATGCCGTGCTCTTCACAAATCTTAGAAAATTTCGCGTTTTCTGATAAGAATCCGTACCCCGGGTGAATTGCGTCCGCATTGGTAATTTCTGCAGCCGCAATAATGTTGGCAATTTTTAAATAGCTCTCGCTACTGGCTGGTGGTCCAATACAAACCGCCTCGTCCGCAAATTTCACGTGCAAGCTTTCGGCGTCAGCAGTCGAATAGACCGCTACAGTTTTGATTCCCATTTCACGACATGTCCGGATCACGCGCAGGGCGATTTCCCCGCGATTCGCCACAAGAATTTTCTTGAACATGGTCGGCTGCTTAGCAGCAGGTGCTTTTTTTGAAGACATCTGTTTTGTTTTAGGTCGTTACGCCGGGTCTATCAAAAATAGGGGTTGGTCAAACTCAACTGGCGAAGAATCGTCAATCAAAATTTTAACAACTGTGCCCGAGAGCTCACTTTCGATTTCATTAAAAAGTTTCATCGCTTCAATGACACAAAGCACATCCCCTTCTTTGATTGCGCTCCCTACTTCTATGAAGTTGGCCTTGTCTGGAGACGGTTTGCGATAAAAGGTCCCAATAATTGGAGATTTTACCGTGATGTAATTGTTTTCTGGCTCGGCGGCTATTTGTGAAACGGCTGCAGGTGCTGCAGGTGCCATAACAACGGTTTCTGGAGCAGCAGTCGCGTTCAAGGGCTGCACAAATGCAGTTTCTGATTTATCGCCATCAACACCTGTTTTGATGGTGATTTTGATGTCTTCCATCTCTAGTTTTACTTCAGTCGCGCCTGATTTCGCAACGAATTTGATTAAATTTTGAATGTCTTTAATATCCATATAAAATAATTTAAGTTCTCTATTAATTTCCGTTATATGCCCATTTCAAATAAATGGACCCCCATGTAAATCCGCCGCCAAAAGCAGCAAAAACAAGCGCGTCTCCTTTTCTGAGCTCCGATTCATAATCCATCAAGCACAGCGGCAATGTTGCCGAGGTTGTGTTGCCGTAATGATGAATATTCATCATTACCTTTTCGTCCGGCACATCCATGCGTCCTGAGGCCGCGTCAATAATGCGCTTGTTGGCTTGATGTGGCACCAACCATTTGACTTGGTCGCTCGTTAGGTTATTGCGTTCCATAATTTTGCCGCAAGCATCCGCCATATTGGTTACTGCAAATTTAAAGACTGATTTGCCATCTTGAAACAGAAAATGTTGTTTATTCTTGACGGTAGCTTCTGAAGGGGGCAGCAAAGAGCCTCCTGCCTCCATTTTGAGATGGTCCCGACCCGTGCCGTCCGAGCGCAAATATTCATCAATAAGGCCAAGCCCTTCTTGGTTGGGCTCAAACAAAACTGCGCCTGCGCCATCCCCAAAAATGATGCAAGTGGTACGGTCGGTGTAGTCTACAATCGAAGACATTTTGTCTGCGCCAATAAGCAAAACTTTTTTGTAGCGCCCAGATTCAATGTAGCGCGCGGCGGTGGACATTCCGTAAAGAAAACTTGAACATGCCGCAGATAAGTCATAAGAAAATGCGTTAGTTGCGCCAATCGCTGTAGCCACAAATACACCTGTCGCGGCCACCATCATATCTGGCGTGGCGGTTGCCATCACAAGGAGGTCAATATCTTTGGGGTCAATGTTGGCTTTCTTGATAAGATCTTCGGCGGCTTTTATTGCCAAATAAGAGGTGCCTTGGCCTGGTTCTTTGAGAATACGGCGCTCTTTGATGCCTGTGCGGGCGACAATCCACTCATTGTTGGTGTCGACCATAGTTGACAAAATATCATTGGTCAAAACGTAGTCTGGGACGTATCCTCCAACAGCAGTAATAGCAGCTGTAATTTTTGTCATAATTTTCAAAATTCTAAATGCTCAAAAACAGCCAAAATTCACGATTTAGGGGTGAAAATTACTAAATTTCGGCCAAAAACAGCCTTAAAACCCTTGTTATTATCAGTTTTTAGGCAAACAAAAAACCCTCACTTCCGCAATCGTTAGTGAGAGTTTCTTTAGGTGTTTCGCCCCGAATTATTTAAGCCACTGCTTTTTCTACCGCATCAATAACGATTTGCCCTTTGTAGTAAAGTTTTCCTTCGTGCCAGTGCGCTCTGTGATAAAGGTGTGCTTCGCCAGTTGTTGGGTCAGTTGCAATTTGAGGGATCGTAGCCTTGTAGTGCGTACGTCGCTTATCTCTTCTGGTTTTTGAGATTTTTCTTTTAGGATGTGCCATGGCTCTATATTATTTGTCCGTTAATAGTTTTTTTAAATTGTCCCATCTCGGATCCACTTCTGATTGTTCAGATTCTTGTTCCGTCGTGAGACTAAGTTCTTCTAATTTGTTGAGTACCTCGCTTTCTAGTGTCCCGTCGATAATGCCCGGATGAATTCTTTTTGCCGGAACCGCGAAAACAATCGTTTCGTAAACAAACTGCTGTATGTTTACTTGGTAACTGCCGTGAGGCAAAACCAAAAGATCGTCTTGCTGATCGTCATAGGCCTCGCCAAACTTGACCACAAAATGATATTGCCCATGGATGGGTAAATCAAATGGCTCGTTGGTTCGGTCACATGAAACGTTTACTGTTCCGTCGAATGTCAAGGTAAACTCCAAGAGTGTTGCTTTTTTTTCTAAAACAGCGTCTACATGAACTGCCGACTGATGGAAATCAGAGTACTCAAAATGTGCAAAGAACTTTTGATCTACATCAAAATCGTAGTGGTGTGTTCCCAACTTCAATCCCGCAAATGGAATGGTAAAGTCTTTCAGATCCTTCATTTTCACTACTCTATTTTGACGTTCGCCCCTAAAAAAGGCGGTTGCAAAGATAATAAATAATTTTATTTGGTCTCTCGAATTAGAAATTCTTTTTAGATGAAGATTTTTGTTTCGAGACCTTTAGTGGGTTTTTGGTGTGCAGCACATATGAGGCCCGTTTTTTATAAATGCCGATCGCAGCAAAGACCGCCTCCTTAAACGAGGTTGGGTCCGCGGTGTTTTGCCCGGCAATAGCAAATGCCGTGCCGTGGTCAGGCGAAGTCCGCACGTGGCTTAGGCCTGCGGTAAAGTTGACTCCTGTGCCAAAAGAGATTGTTTTAAATGGGATTAATCCTTGGTCGTGATAGGCCGCAAGTACCGCATCAAAGTCTTTGTATTGACCGGAACCAAAAAACCCATCTGCCGCGTAGGGGCCAAAAGCCCATAGGCCCTTTTCGCGCAAGCGCTCTAGGGTTGGGCCAACTACGACCTGGTCTTCGTTGCCAATAATGCCTTGGTCGCCAGAATGAGGGTTAATGCCCAAGACGGCTATCTTAGGTTTTATAATGCCAAAATCCTGAATCAATGACGTCTCCATGAGCCGCAGCTTGGACTCAATAAGCTCAGGTGTGATTTGATTTGGGGCGTCTTTTACAGGAACGTGATCTGTCAAAAGACCGACCCTCAAAAACTCTGAAATCATGAACATCAGGCTTTTTCCGCCCAGTTCTTGGGCCAAAAAATCGGTGTGTCCTGGGAAATTAAACACCTCGGATTGGCTGTTTTTTTTATCGATGGGCGCAGTTACCAAAACGTTAATTTGGTTGTTTTTTAGCGCCTTTGTAGCCTCTTTTAATGAGGTTATAGCCAAGCGGCCTGCGTTTTTGTCTGCTGTGCCAAACCGGACCTCAAATGGTTCTTTCCAGCAGTTAAGCACGTTTATTTTGTTCGGCAGTATTGCATCCAAGTGATCAATACTGCTCATTGGTGTCGTGGTTTGGAAATGCTTCACGTACCAATTGATTAATTTGTCTGAGGCAAAAATCACTGGGGTGCAAAAATCCAGCATACGCGGATCTTCAAAAGCCTTTAAAACAACTTCTGGACCAATGCCGTTGAGGTCTCCAATGGAGATTCCAAGAATAATTGTTTCATTTTTACCCATATGACGACTGGCCTTGTTATTTTTGCAAAGGTAAATAATTGTATACATGTTCACAGGGATAATAGAATCTATTGGAGAAATAGTTGCGATCGAGCGCGAAGCGAGCAACATTCATATCATGCTGCGCTGCAGTTTCACGCACGAGCTACAGATTGATCAAAGCTTGGCTCATGACGGAGTGTGTCTTACGATAGTGGCTATCGACGGTGATTGCTACACGGTGACGGCGATCAACGAAACGCTCCAAAAATCGACGTTAGGCGATTGGGGGGTTGGCGCGCTCGTTAATCTTGAGCGCGCAATGACCCTGGGGGCGCGTCTGGATGGGCATTTGGTGCAAGGCCATGTGGACCAAGTAGGCTCTTGTGTGTCCGCATCGGAAGAAGAAGGAAGTTGGCGCTACCAGTTTACTTATGATACAACACAAGGAAATATTACCGTCGAGAAAGGCTCGGTTACCGTTAATGGCGTGAGTCTTACTGTTGTAGATAGTGGTGATGGCACGTTTAGTGTCGCGATCATTCCTTACACACATGCCCACACGAACTTCAACCAGCTGTTTGCGGGTAAAAGTGTTAATTTAGAATTTGATGTGATTGGGAAATATGTTGCCCGGCTTACTCAGGCTTACCGCTAAGCGGTTTTTTCTTTAAAACGACGTAGGCGCCTAGAGCAAGTCCTATAATTCCCAAAACATAAAGGTTGCTGTCTATGGG
>DGAU01000030.1:0-679 GCA_002384055.1 Flavobacteriaceae bacterium UBA4022 | reverse complement strand
TCAAAACTTGGGATTGTTTCATATGGCGCAAATATACTTTAAAAATTTTTTGTTGCATACTAAAATTCTTGCCGGCTCTTTGAAAGATCGCTTATTCAAATTAAATTCATACATTTAAATTATGCGTAGAATAATTCTGTTTTTAATCTTTTGCCCGTTGCTTGCTTTTGGACAAGCTTCAGAAGACAAACCCAATGGCTTTGTGCAAAACCAATACCCCTCTGGAGTGATTCAGTCTGAGGGATTGATGGTTGATGGCGAGAAAGAAGGCTTGTGGATTTATTATTTTGTGGACGGTGCGGTGCGGAGTGAGAAAAACTACTCAAACGGTCTTCTGCATGGATCTGAATTGTGGTTTCACCCTAATGGCCAGGTCGGATGGCAAGAATATTATGTCCATGGGGCAGCACATGGCGTGTTTTCCTATTTCGATAGCTCTGGTAATTTGACCCTCAAAAAGCATTATGTTGCTGGTGTTGAGCAGCCACGATACAAGGGCTTGTTGCTTTCTTCGAACTAATTCTTCCTCCTTCAAAACCAACCCGTCAAGATGTGTTGTTGTTGAAAAAAACTCTAATTTATATCACATTTAATCTACTCCTGTTTTTAAAAATCTTTCCCTTTGTATATTTTTAAAGCCCTTGGCCTGATGTGTTAAGACAAAAAAAGCCCCTACATC
>DGAU01000027.1 GCA_002384055.1 Flavobacteriaceae bacterium UBA4022 | reverse complement strand
AATCAGTGGTTGGGTTTGCCCATAAAAAGTTTGATAACAATAAAAATAATAATAGAATTACGCTTTTTGAGTATTTCATTGAAAGATTGTAAAGGTTATTGGCTGATAATCTATATATTAACACCTCAATTTATTGAATATTTTAATACAATGCAAAATACAGTATAAATATTGATTACATATGAAAATTATTTACATTGATCTTGATGGCGTTGTTGCCGATTTTGAAAAAGGCAGAAAAAACCACCCATTATCTACCATTACTCCTTACATAGGCAGACCAGATAAATTACCAGGAGTTTATCAAGACCTAGAACCTATTGCAGATGCTATAGCATCTGTAAATATACTTTTAAACCACAAAGACTTTGATGTATACTTCTTGTCTACAGCCCCTTGGGATAATCCAGAGGCATGGATGCATAAACGGTTGTGGATTGCTAAATACTTTAACGAAAAATTAGTTAGAAAAAGATTGATTTTATCTCATCACAAAAACCTTTTGATCGGAGATTATTTAATTGATGACAGAAGATTTAACGGAGCTTCTGAGTTTAAAGGGGAGTGGTTGCATTTTGGATCAGAAAACTTCAGAAATTGGGGGGCAATACTAAACTATTTAAAGATGAAGATATAATTGATATTAAATGTTTTACTCTAAGTGGTTTATAGATATTAGTTTTTACCAGCAGCTTTCTATTTTATATTAAAACCATTCCCGAACATTAATTTATGACCTTAGAAGAAATTAGATTAACAGCGCTTTATAAAAATAATGCCAGTTTTTATGATATGGTAATTGACCGCTATAAGGGTATATCAAATCATGAGAATGGTTTTGTTATATATTTTTATGAGCAGCAGCAAATAGACTACAGCTCACAAGAAGAATTTAATTTTTACAATCAAAAATTAGCACGTATTGATAAATCGGTTAAAGATTTTATTTCTATAAATATTGAAAATAAACTTACCAAGGGTTTAAAAGATTTGAAATATTTAACCAACATATTATTAGCTAACTCAGAGCTAAAAGCCTTTGATATAGACTCCTACAGATCTGAAGTGTCTCGAATACAAAAGATAATGTGTGATGACAATATGTACGATCTTCTTAATGGATTAAAAATAGAAATAAGCGATTTGAATCGAAATTTACCTAAAACTCCAAAACCTATAATTACCCACAAGTTTTTTATTTCAGGCAGCTCAGAATCATCTTCAAATAATTTTTTCACTCTAGATATACCCTCAGAACTTAAAAGAGCGCCAATAATGAACGGCTTTATTTTTCCTTTAGAAATCCACAAAGAACAGTGCGTGATATGGACTGGCAGTAAACCTGCTCCCAAAATGGGAGGTGGTACTCGCCAACTATGGAAACTTAGTGATGATAAATGGGAATGTATAACATCTAATAGCACATGGATATCTTAATCTTTTTAGATCTCAATACTTTAAACAATCCTATACAGAGAGTCGAATTGAAGACAAATCCATACTAATTAGTTCGATATTTCCAGAATCTTTACAATTTGACGGAAAAAAATGTCGAACTACAAGAATTAATGATGTATTGAGGTATATCTTACAGATAGACAAAGACTTACCAAAAAACAAAAAGGGACAAATCTCAAAAAATATGAGTTTGTCCCCTTTGGTTTTGTGGAGCCGGGGAGAGTCGAACTCCCGTCCAAACGTGCCGTTGCAAGGCTTTCTACATGTTTATTTTCCTTTAGAGTTTTCGACCCATTGCTGGCAGGAAACAACCTGCGTTGGGCTTAGCTATAATTGAGTTTCATAACAGCATCAAAGCACTACTGTTACTAGGTTTACTTTTACGAAGCCACTAAATCGATTGCCGCAAACCAAGGCTCTCGAGTGACTTCCTGCTTGCCCGCCTTGCGGGCCGAGGCACATCCTACTATAATTCGGATTATGCAGCTAGGGCGTAGTTATTCTCGCCGTTTAAAAAAGTGTGAAATATGATATTTACGAGCTGTATCCCAGCGCTCGACATGCTTACCAAACAATGAAACCCGCTGTCAAAACCAGTCGGCCCCGTAATTAATGCAACACTAATAAGATACCAAATGTGTCTTATTAGTGTGGCAAAGATACGTGAAAAAGCTATCTTTGGACTTTAAATTTACGGCCAAAAAATCAGCTTATGTCACTAACTTTTGCCCTCATTCGGGAGCGTAAAAACCCACCAGATAAACGGGTCGTTATGACGCCGGAGCAATGTGTGTTGTTCAAAGAGCGATTTCCTCAAGCGCATTTGCTGGTCGAAACCTCTTTGATAAGAATCTTTGAAGATCAGGCTTATCGCGATCTTGGGATCGAAGTCACAGACGACATCTCTGCAGCTGATGTGATGATCGGCGTAAAGGAAGTCCCAAAAGAGGCTTTGATTCCCGGAAAATCCTATTTGTTTTTTAGTCATACCATCAAGGAACAAAGCTACAATCGTGATTTGTTGCGGGCTATTTTAGACCACAAAATCAGTCTGTTCGATCATGAAACCTTTGTCAGTGCTTCGGGGAGTCGATTGATTGGTTTTGGTCGCTATGCAGGTTTAGTAGGCGCTTACAATGGCTTGCGCCTTTACGGGCTCCGCCATAAGACTTTTGCTTTGCCAAAGGTCAACACACTTTATGACTTGAAGGCCGTTAAAGCAGCATTAGACAAAATCTCCTTACCAGCGCACTTTAAGGTTGTGTTGACCGGTAAGGGTAAAGTGGCCTTGGGCGCCCAAGAGATTTTAGATCACCTGAGACTTATGCCGTTAGGTGTGGACGATTTTTTACACCGCCCAGCCGAAGCCCCCTCTTATGCCATGATCGATATTTTGGACTATAACCGAAAGGCTGATGGCACACCGGGATCAAAAGCAGAGTTCTACAAACACCCCGAAAGTTATGTCACTGATTTTGGACGCTTCACTAAAGTTTCGGATCTTTTTATTGCGGGACATTTTTATGGTAATGGGGCGCCGATTATTTTGACCCGCGAAGCGCTGACGGCACCAGATTGCCAAATTGATGTAGTGGCGGATGTTTCTTGTGATATTGATGGTCCTGTGGCTTGTACTTTGCGGCCTTCTACCATTAGGGATCCGTTCTATGGATACGCTGCACAGACCCATGCCGAAGTGCCTTATGATGCCCTAGGGAGCATTGGGGTGATGGCCGTTGATAATTTACCCTGCGAATTACCTCGAGATGCGAGTCATGGATTTGGCCAGCAGTTTTTGGCTTCGATTGCGCCTGCTTTTTTTGATGGAGATCAGAATGATATCTTAGCGCGCGCACAAATGACCAACGACCAAGGGGCGCTGACCCAGCGATTTGCTTATTTGACCGATTTTGCTGCGGGTAAAGACTAAAATTGATTGATCGTTTGGCGTATGGCCACTAATTCGGTGAGTAATTTCTTCAACAAAGAAATATCAAGCATATTCGCGCCATCACTTTTGGCGTTGGCGGGATCAAAATGGGTTTCTATAAACAAACCATCGACTCCTGCGGCGATCCCAGCACGTGCAATTGTACTAATCATTTCCGGTCGGCCACCAGTAACCCCCGCTGCCTGATTGGGCTGCTGTAGCGAATGGGTAACATCTAAGACCGTCGGTGCATAGGCCCGCATGGTCGGAATACCTCTAAAGTCCACAACCATATCTTGGTAGCCGAACATGGTCCCGCGATCGGTTATCATCACTTGGTTATTTCCAGATTCTTCGACCTTGGTTACAGCGTGTTTCATGCTTTCGGGGCTCATGAACTGACCTTTCTTGAGGTTGACGACTTTGCCTGTTTGGGCTGCAGCAACTACCAAATCTGTTTGGCGCACCAAAAATGCAGGGATTTGCAGGACATCAACATAGGCAGCAGCCATAGCAGCATCGCCTACTTCATGAATATCAGTAACCGTGGGGATGTGGAAAGTCTCAGAAACCTTGCGCAGTATCTTGAGGGCTTTTTCATCTCCGATCCCAGTAAAACTATCCAAACGACTGCGGTTGGCTTTTTTAAAACTGCCCTTAAATACATAGGGAATCTGCAATGCATCTGTGATTTCCAAAACCGTTTCGGCAATCTGAAGCGCCATGGTTTCGCTTTCTATGGCGCAGGGTCCTGCCAACAGGAAAAAATTGTTGGTTCCGGTGTGTTTTAAATGAGGAATTTGAGTCAGGTCCATAAGGCGGTTTTAATGGTCCAAAGATACATTTTTTCCGCATCCCTCTATATCCTGTATTTAGCGGCAAGCCTGAATTTAAATATTATTTTAATAAAACCATTATTTTCAGTGAAATAGCACTATTTTTGCGCCGCCTAAAACGGGGGATTATGAACATCAAGAACATCGCCATTATTGCACACGTTGACCACGGAAAAACCACATTGGTTGACAAAATATTGCATCACTGTAGCTTATTTCGAGATAACGAACATACAGGAGATCTTATATTAGACAACAACGATCTCGAAAGAGAACGCGGAATCACCATTACCTCAAAGAATGTTTCTGTAGTTTATAAAGGGACAAAAATCAACATCATTGATACCCCTGGTCACGCCGATTTCGGTGGAGAGGTAGAACGTGTACTGAATATGGCCGACGGTGTACTCCTTTTGGTGGATGCCTTCGAAGGACCAATGCCTCAGACTCGATTTGTATTGCAAAAAGCGATTGACCTGGGCAAAAAACCTTGCGTGGTTGTCAATAAAGTGGACAAAGAAAACTGTACCCCGGAAGAAGTCCATGAGGCTGTATTTGATTTGATGTTCGAATTAGGTGCAGAAGAATGGCAACTTGATTTCCCGACCGTTTATGGATCCGCGAAGCACAACTGGATGAGTGACGATTGGCAAAAGCCAACCCAAACAATAGAGCCCTTATTGGATATGGTTCTCAAGCATATTCCAGACCCAAAAACAGAAGATGGCACGGTCCAAATGCTCATCACCTCGCTAGATTACTCTGCATTTACCGGTCGTATTGCTATCGGGCGTTTGCAGCGTGGTGTTTTGAGCGAAAACATGCAAGTTGCTCTGATAAAGCGCGATGGAAAAATCGTCAAAAGCCGCATCAAAGAACTGCATATTTTCGAAGGTTTGGGTCGTAAGAAAATTACTCAAGTTTCTGCTGGTGATATTTGCGCTATTGTTGGATTAGAAGGGTTTGAAATTGGCGATACCGTTGGCGATATCGAAAACCCAGAAGCATTGCAAACTATTGCCATTGATGAGCCGACCATGAGTATGCTCTTCACCATTAACGACTCACCATTCTTTGGTAAGGATGGAAAATTTGTCACCTCACGTCACATCAAAGAGCGCCTAGCACGCGAACTCGAAAAAAACTTAGCTTTACGGGTCAAAGAGACCGACAGCGCTGACAAGTTTATGGTCTTTGGCCGCGGTGTTTTGCACCTCTCGGTACTGATTGAGACCATGCGTCGTGAAGGCTACGAATTACAAATTGGTCAACCGCAGGTTATCATTAAAGAAATTGATGGTATCAAGTGTGAGCCTGTTGAAGAATTGACTATTGATCTTCCGGAAGAAGTAAGTGGTCGTGCCATCGATATGGTGACCATTCGAAAAGGCGAAATGCAGAGTATGGAAGGAAAAGGAGAACGCATGATCTGTAAGTTCCTGATCCCTTCGCGCGGTATTATCGGCTTGCGTAACCAACTTTTAACCGCTACAGCGGGTGAAGCGATCATGACCCATAGATTTTTGGAGTACCAACCACTCAAAGGTGGTATTCCCGAGCGTCAGAATGGAAGTATGGTTTCTATGGAAAATGGATCCGCCATTCCTTATTCGATTGACAAATTACAAGACCGTGGTCGTTTCTTTGTGGATCCGGGCGAAGACATTTATGAAGGGCAAGTGATCGGTGAAAATTCGCGTCAGGATGATATGGCAGTGAATGTCACTAAAACGAAAAAAATGAGTAACGTGCGCTCTTCTGGAGCGGATGATAAGGCTCGTATTGTGCCGGCGGTCAAATTTTCTTTAGAAGAGGCTTTAGAATACATCCAGAAGGATGAGTATGTTGAAGTCACGCCAAAACAAATGCGTTTGCGCAAGATTTACCTCAAGGAGACGGACCGTAAAAGGATCAAACTTTAGTTTAAATAGACCCTGTAAGTTGTCGTTTTTTAGTTAATTTGTTGTCAGGGACCAAATTAACACCTTCATTCGGTATATGTCTATGATGTTTTTATATTTCGATGCAGGATTAGCCGCCATGCTTGTGCAGGCTATCGTGGCTGCGGCTGCGGGAATTTTGCTCTTTTCTAAAAATGTAATGTATCAGGTAAAATCGTTTTTTGGTCTCACCAAAACAAAAGACGATACGTACGATTCTATTGATTTAGATGATGACGACACCCAAAATCATGACACCAAACAAGACTAAACATCAGGCGTCTTTTCGGGACCCCTCTGGTTATATGTTTTATGATGGACCCGTTCTCAAACGCGCCATTAATCCTATTTATTTCAAACAATACGATGCTTTAACCTCCTCTGGTTTTTTTCAAAAACTAATGGAACGCGGGTTGTTGATTCCGCATACTGAAACGGCACGCTCGGATGCGCAAATTGAGATTACCCCAGAGGTGATACCTTTTATCAGCCAGCCTTATGAGTGGAGTTTTGACCAACTCAAGCATGCCGCTTTATTGACGCTTCAATTACAAAAATTTGCGCTAAATAAGGGGTTTAGTCTGAAGGATGCTTCGGCTTATAACGTGACTTATCATCAGGGTCATCCGGTGTTTATTGACACCCTTTCTTTTGACTTTTACCAAGAGAGCGCTCCTTGGCGGGCCTACAAGCAGTTCATTATGCACTTTTTATCGCCATTGGTGTTGGCCCATTATCACGGTGGGGACATGCTCAAATTGCCGCAGAATCATATCGACGGCATTCCGGTGGCACTCACGGCATCCTTATTGCCGCTAAAATCCCGCTTGAGCTCTACCTTGTACACCAATATTCACCTTTTGGCCAAATTAGAGGCCAAGCACAAAGACGATTACCAAGAACCGAAGCGTGTCATTACCCTCAGCAAGAAGGCTCAGCTCAATATGATCGAGGCCTTGTTTGATTATATCAAGGGGCTCAAGATGCATCAAGAAACGGAGTGGGGAGATTATTATGGCAAAACCAACTACACACCAGAGTCCTTTGACTTTAAAAAGACACAGTTGGCGCGCTGGGTATCTATGGTCAAGGCCAAAACCTTGGTTGACCTTGGAGGCAATGACGGGACGTTTGTGCGGTGTATATTGCCTGATATGGATTTGGCTCTGGTTGCCGACATCGACCCCAATGCAGTAGCACAGAATTACCGTCAAGTACGGGCCAATAAAGAACAAAATATGTTACCCTTATGGCTTGATGTCTTACAGCCCAGTCCGGGTATTGGACTCAATAATCAGGAGCGCAGTTCTATGATTGAGCGGCTTGCAGGGTTTGCTCCAGACATCACTCTGGCGTTAGCGCTGATACACCATGTGACCCTATCGGGTAATGTGCCATTTGCCTCATCTGCCGCCTTTTTCGCGCGTTTTTCGAACTACTTAGTCATTGAGTTTCCAAAGCGCGAAGATAGTTGGGTGCAGTCCTTGTTATTGCGCAAGCGCGAGTTTATCAATCATTTTGATCATTATCATCAAGCGGCTTTTGAAGAAGACTTTTCATTATTCTTCAGTATTGAAGAACAAATCGCCATACCACAGAGTGCGCGCGTTTTGTATCTGATGAAAAGAAAAAACGACGGACCTCATGGGGTTTAGGGATAGGTTTAAGGCCTCTGCAGCACTTCAGCCTTGGCTTGTTGGTCTATTGGCTGGGCTTTATCCTATTTTATTTTACGCCAGCAATAACTATGGGCTGGTGAATTCGTGGGGACATTTTTGGTTTTTTGTTGGTGTCTTTTTGGCTTTGCCCATTGCCTTGGGCGTTATGGGACTTAAGTTGTTGGGATGGACCAAAACAAGAGCCATTCAAAAGTATTATTTGCCGTTCTTGGGCTTAGGCCTGTTTCTGTTTTTTATCAAGATGACGTTGCTCGAGGCGCCACATCGCAAGATTACCCTAGTCATTATCTTGGTCAGTGCCTTATATAGTTATCTTCTTGGCAAACACCATAAAAAAATTATGGTCATCCAATTTTTGATGGCCCTGATGGGGGGCATGAGTTTTTCTGCTCAAGTATTTCATCACCTCAATCTTTCTCAGCAGTGGAAAGAGCCGATCGACGATATCACCGAAATCACACTACAAGACCGCCCCAATATTTATCTGTTACAGCCCGATGGACTGGTCAATTTTAGTGAGCTGTCTCAAGGGTATTATCAAATGGATGCCACTGCATTTCAAGAAGGCTTGACAGCGCGCGGTTTTAGCCATTATGACGATTTTAGAACCAATTATGCCTCGACCTTATCTTCCAATAGTTCGCTCTTGATGATGCGGCACCATTATTACAATAATGGTAAAAGTTTTAGCGAGGCCATCGACGGCCGCGAAAGTATCATTTCCGAAAATCAAGTCTTGACTATTTTACGCCGCAATGGTTATGAAAGTCATTTCATTTCGGAATCACCCTATTTATTGGCCAACCATCCTAAATTGGGTTTCGATACGGCCAATTTTTCTTATAAGGCTATTGGTTATTTGAGTCAGGGCTTTAATCTCAAGGCAGAGGTCCAAGAAGACCTGGTCAAAGTGATGGACCAGCAGGGTCAAGTACCTCAGTTTTATTTTGTACAATTTTTTAATCCAGGGCACATCCATAGCCAATCGAGCACATCCTTGGGCCGCGATAAAGAGGCCGATCTCTGGCAAGAAAGTATGCAGCGTGCCCAGGTCAAAATAAATGATTTGGTTGGGCGTATTCTCGAGCGAGATCCGGAGGCATTAATTATGATTATGGGGGATCACGGTGGCTTTGTTGGCCTGAATTACACCAATGAGATTTATCAAAAAACACAGGATCGGGATTTAATTTATTCTATCTTTAGTAGTCAATTGTCTATTCGATGGCCACAGCAGCTTAAGCCCGAAGTTTCGATTCCATTCACAACATCTGTGAATGTATTTCGTTTGTTGTTTGCGCACCTGGGCCATGCACCAAAATATGCACAAAATTTGGCCCCAGATGCCAGTTTTGTCATACTGGAAGATGAAACGCATCGTGGCGTATATGAATATCTCAATGACCAAGGACAGGTTGTTTGTGAAAAACATTAATTATGATTGACGTAAGACCTTATCGCGGAGCAGACAAAGCCTTGTGGAACGGATTTGTTGCCACGGCCAAGAATGCTACGTTTTTATTCGATCGTGATTTTATGGACTATCACGGCGATCGCTTTGAAGATTTTTCCTTAATGTTTTTTAAAGCAGACAAACTCATTGCCGTTTTACCGGCGCATAAATCAGACCAACACCTATTGTCACACAATGGCTTGACCTATGGTGGTTTTGTTTGGGGCCGAAAAATCAAATTTATTGATGCTTTTGAGGCGTTTAAGTCTGCGTTGGCTTATTTGTATAAGGAAGGTTTCAGTACTTTAGAAATCAAAGAAATACCGCGAATTTACCACCAGCTACCTTGTGATGAATCCGATTATTTTATGGCATTGTGTGGGGCCGAATTGATAAAAAAAGAAGTTTTATTGGTCATTGATTATCAGGACCATCTGCCTTTCGAAAAGAACCGACGACAAGGAATCAACAGAGCCATACGTCATGGACTAGAGGTCCGTGTCGACGCGAATTTTAAAGATTTTTGGGAAACTATTTTGGTCCCGCAACTCAAGGAAAAACATCAGGCGGCACCGGTACATTCATTGGCAGAGATTGAATTGCTTGCACAGCGTTTTCCCAACCAAATTCAACAAGTTTCGGTATACCATCAAAACAAACTAGTTGCTGGCACGACCGTTTTTTTGACGCCAACAACAGTACATCCGCAGTATGTCATGGGCAATGCCGACAAGAATGCTTTGGGCAGCTTGGATTTGGCTTACGATTATATCATCGAGACCTTTAAGCCAGGACGTCGCTATTTTAATTTCAATTCCTCGAGTGAAGATCAGGGGCGTTTGCTCAATCAGGGCTTGCTTTTTTGGAAAGAAACCTGCGGTGCGCGTTGTATCACCTCGAGTCAGTACCGCATCAATACCGAGGCCCATAAAACCCTAAACCTGCAATTCACGTGATACCGTTTCTCGACCTTAAGAAGATTAACCAACGATTTGAAGCGGACTTCAAAGCGGAATTTACTGCTTTCTTAAAGCGGGGTCAATTGATCTTGGGAGATGCGGTGCATCAATTCGAGAATGCTTTTGCCCAATATTGTGGCACCAAGCATTGCATCGGGGTAGGCAACGGGCTGGAGGCGCTTCACCTTATTCTCCAAGGCTACAAAACTTTGGGTCGGCTCCAAGACGGGGATCAAATTATTGTGGCTTCAAATACCTATATAGCAACAATATTGGCCATCAAGCAGGCCGGTTTGTCTCCACTGCTGATGGAATCCGATAGCGCCACTTATAACTTTGATTTGGATCAACTCGCTCAGGTCAAAGGCGAAAAAATCCGAGGGATCATGCCCGTGCATCTTTATGGTCAATTAGCGCCAATGGAGGCCATCAATCGTTTGGCAAAGCAAAGGGATTGGTTGGTGATCGAAGACGCTGCTCAAGGCCATGGAGCGACGAGCCCAAAGGGGGTCAAAGCGGGTAATTTAGGTCATGCAGCGGGCTTTAGCTTTTATCCTACCAAAAATTTGGGTGCCTTAGGCGATGGGGGAGCGGTCACAACCAATGATGACGCCTTGGCTGAGGTTGTCCGGTCTCTGCGTAATTATGGAGCCAAAACCAAATACATCAACGAGCATGCCGGTTTCAACTCAAGACTTGATGAATTACAAGCGGCCTTCTTATTAAAAAAATTACCGATCTTGGATCGAGACAATGAGCGAAGAAGAGTCATAGCACAGCGCTATTTGGAGGGTATTGATCAACCTAAAATTGAATTGCAGCAGCAGCCGTGCACCCCAGATCATGTGTATCATTTATTTGTGGTGCGTGTCGTCAATCGCGCCCATTTTGAGGCCTATTTAACGGATAATGGGGTGGGTTACTTGATTCATTATCCCGTGCCGCCCCACCGTCAAAAAGCGCTAAGGGCATTAGGAAACCTGTCCTTTCCGGTTACTGAGCGCATTCATGATCAAATCATTAGCCTTCCAATAAGTCCCGTAATGACCGATAGTGAAGTGGATCAGGTCATTCAAATTTTAAATCGATACTAAGTGAGAATCCCTGGATTCATTCGTAATAATGTCCTGCTCAAGATGACCTCGCTCAACGCGCCAGTCATTTTGGTGCGCCAATTCATATCCTTATTTATTCGCCGGGTTATTGCCGAGAATTTTGGAGAATCTGGGATCTTTTTGCAGGGACAATTACGCAGTCTGATTCAGTTATTGACGTCGTTTACTTCCCTGGGAATTTTTAATGGTATCGTCAAATATATTTCGGAGTATCGAGATGATGAGGAAAAATTGGTGGCCTTGTTCTCGACCACTTTTGTTTTTACTGTCCTAGGAAGCGCCATTAGTACTGTCGTTTTATTGGTTTGGCATGACGACTTAAGTCATTATCTTTTTGGGACTTATCAATATGGATATTTGATTCAATTGATTGCGGTATTGGTTCCGTTTATTAGTCTACAGCGCGTTTTCAACGGTGTGGTCAATGGTCTTTCTCAGTATAAGAAATTCGCTAAAATTGATTTGGTCAGTTACCTCATCAGTTCTGCTTGGATCATTATTTGCCTCTTTCAAGAGAACTTTGATGGGGTGTTGATTGGTATTGCGGTGACCCCAATGATCCAATTAATTATCTTGCTTTGGGTTTTTATGGGTGTGCTGCGGCAGTACTTGCATTTTAAAAAACTTAGATTTAAGGCCCCAATGGCCAAATTATTTTTGGCCTTTTCGATGATGTCCTTTTTCTCTACCGTGATTCTCAGTACCGTAGAAATTGAAATCAGAAATCTTATTTTAAGACGTATCTCCGAGAGTGAAGCGGGTATATGGTCGGCTATGTTGGATCTATCCAAAAACTACATGGCTTTTTCGACGATACTTTTTACCATGTATGTCATTCCAAAATTTGCTGTGGTTCACGGACGGCTTCAATTTTTTAAAGAAATGGGGTTGGTCTACAGAACCATTTTGCCGATTTTTGGTTTAGGCATGATTGTCGTGTACTTTTTTAGAGGATTTATCATTGATTTGATATTCCCTGGGTTTGATTCGATGTCGGCCTTATTTAAGTGGCAGTTGATTGGTGACTTTATTCGATTGATCGGTATGGTCATGTCGTATTACTTTATTGCCCGTAAATTGGTCTATTACTTTGTGATTACCGAAATCTTATCTGTGGGCTTGTTTTATGTTTTTGCCCATTATTTCATTGATATCTATGGGGTTGAAGGAGTGGTTATTGGGCACATGATTCGTTATATCGTTTATGTAGTTGTGGTGTTTTTGATGGTTTGGCACTACCTGACTCAGCAGGCGAAGCAAAAAAATGTGCCGCAATGATGAGCGAGCGACAAGGCTATAAAAGCATCATCAAGGCGACCTCGTTATTTGGCGGGGTACAGGTTTTTAACATCATGATTGCCTTGGTGCGGTCCAAGTTTATCGCCCTCTTTATCGGGCCGACTGGAATGGGTATTTCGAGTTTGTTGGTGGCCACCATCAATTTGATGGGGGCGCTGACCAATCTAGGACTCGACCGCAGCGGAGTTAAAGAAATTGCCTCAAGCACCTCAGGACGCGATACGGCGACAAGACAAGAAACGCTCTCTGTTCTCCACACCCTATTTTGGTTGACCTCTGTTGTTGGGATGATTTTGCTTTTTGCCATGGCGCCATGGATCAGCCTATGGGTTTTTGAGGATGCGGGATATACCAATGCTGTTAGAGCGGTCGCTTTGGCCTTATTCTTTCGCCAATTGACTCAAGGAAAATTGACCCAGCTTCAAGGCTTGCGAAAATTGGGTGGCTTGGCAAAAGCTAATTTATGGGGTAACCTTATTGCTCTTGTGCTCACCGTGCCACTTTATTATCTCTACGCATTAGACGCCATTGTGCCTGCTATTGTTATCGGCTCTGTATTGAGTTTTATTGTGACGGCCTATATCGCCAAAAAAGAATCACTCTCGGTAAGCCTTATGGGGATCAATGAGGCTTGGCAAAAGGGCCAACCCATGATCCGACTCGGGGTGATGCTCAGCCTGAGTTCGCTCATCACTTTGGTGGTGGGTTATATGATTCAGCTATTTATTAGTGGCCAAGGAGGACTCGATCAAGTCGGTCTATATAATGCGGGCTTTGTAATCCTCAATACCTATGTAGGACTGGTCTTTACGGCGATGGGAACGGATTATTTTCCGCGTTTGACCGAGGTTGTGGATCAATTAGAAAAAGCCCGGTCGACGGTGACCGCCCAGGCATTCGTCGCTATGGTATTGATTCTGCCAATTATAGTTGTGTTCTTGTCCTTAGCCCCGTGGATTATTGAAGTGCTGTATACTCAAGAGTTTTTGGCCATAGTCCCTATGGTGACTTGGGGGATTTTGGGCATGTTATTTAAGGCCGTTTCTTTCTCTTTGGGTTACGTTTTGATTGCGAAAGGCGATTCAAAATTATTCATCAAAACGGCTGTAGGTTTCAATGCGGTGTTGTTGACTTTCAATATTTTAGGCTATCATTATGGTGGGTTAGAGGGTCTTGGCATGAGCTTCTTGGCCTATTATGTAATACACCTGGTGGCCATAAGTATCATTGTCAAAAAGCGATACCAACTTCATTTGCCTAAAGCATTTTTCGGTCTGTTTCTGTTAGGGCTTTTGTGCTGTGTTGCCGCATTCGGAGTGACCTTTATGACGGCCGGTTGGGGGCAAATCAGTTTGAAGGTGCTTATAATTGTGATAACTTGTCTATTTTCGTTGTACCATTTGGATCAGAAATTAGGACTCAAAGACTTACTCAGTAAACGAATGGACCGAAATAATGGAAACAATTAAAAGACCATACCGATATTTTAGAAAGCGGGTGCGCTTGTACCTCAAAGTCAATTGGCTCAAGTCTTTGTATTTCAATTTTAAAATGTTGCCTTGGTCCAAAGCCCGTCACTTACCCGTATTGTTTTATGGTCGCGTGTCCTTGGGCAATCTCAGCGGTAGCGTTCATTTACCCGAAGTCGTTAAAATGGGTATGATTGGTTTTGGTCAGCCCTATGAATTGGTCACGAACTCTCGAGGAGTCGCCGAGCTGCATCTCGAAGGGCAAATCACCTTCAGGGGGTATGCTCAATTTGGCATCGATTATTTTGTGCATGTGGGATCTGAGGCTCATTTTGAGATGGGTCATATGTCTAGTGTCGCTTCTTTAGGTAAGGTCATATGTCATCAATCTATTACTTTGGGTGATTATGCCCGTATAGGTTCTGAAGCCCAGCTCATCGACACCAATGCGCATCAAATGATGGACACCCAAACCGGAGAGCGTTTCCCTGTGTGTGGACCCATTCAATTGGGCAGTTATAATTATATCAGTAACCGCGTGACCCTTTTACAAGGTGCCAAAACTGGCGATTATTGTACCATAGCCTCCAATACCTTATGCACTAAAGATTATTCTGATTGGGGTAAAAATATTCTGATCGGTGGGGTACCCGCTCAGAAACTCAAAGAGCACATCTCTCGTGATTGGGAAGGTGAGCAGGAGTTAATGGAGCGCTATTTGATCCTTTACTAATTTTCTTTTTGTTGCCAGGCGTTGAGGTATTGCTTGGCAATGTTTTGATACTGGTGGGATTCTTCTATAAATAGGCGTGCCTTTTGGGCTATGGTGCGACGCACCTCTGGATTGTCGATCAACCAACTTAATTTTTGTGCTATGGCTTCGGCATCAGGCATGGCATTAATGGCTACGGTATCTGGAGCCAATTGATAGTGGTCGAGCCACTCTTGCTCTGCTCCGGTAAAAACAATTTTTCCTTGAGCCATAGCCTCTAGGGCATTATAGCCTTGGTCATAGCCCAGAACTTGATCCAAGATAATGTCTGCCTGGCTATAGGCGGTAATATAATCGTGATATGGCACATCTCTAGTGGTGATGATACGCACTTGATCTGCATATTTCTTCTGAATTTCTTTAAGGGCTTGTTCAAAGTAATCACTCCCTTTTTTGAAATAGTTTTTGGTGTTAATGCCGTGAAATATGGTTATGAGGTCATTTTGTGTCTCTTGTTCTTTGTTGTCCTCTTTTGCCGTGGCATTGTCTTGCAGAAGATCGGTATTGATTGGGTTAGGAATCAATCCGAGATATTTTTCTTGGCCCATCATCGGGATGTGATAATCCAGATCTGTAGCGATCACACCATCAGTCCAAGACATCACTTTGTGATGTAAGGCCACAAATTGAGGTTCCATGTATTTCAAGATGGGGGCATAGTCTTTTGCCGTCACCTTGTTTTCAAACAAAGGGGTTAGTATGGAATAGCGGAATTTTTGGTCCATCGCATAGCGCACACTAATATAATCCGTGCCGCACGATAAGACAAAAAGCAAGGGGTTGTATTGGCGCAAATAGCCAACAATGGCGGCTTCATCTCTAGGGGCAATGCCTAAGGGGCTTTCATTGATGAGTTGCACCACATCATAATTTTTAAAATCCTGAGCACGGTTAAAAAATTGATTTTTGATATGCCAGGAAGCCCAATCAAATCCGGTCAGGCGGTAGATGAGATTTTTGAGGTATTTCATCACCCCACTCTGGTAAGGACGAATGAATTTAATATCGACCGGGTAATTTTTAAAATAGTCTCCGCAGCCAATAATGGTTACCTGATGGCCTAATGTCATCAGTCCTTCTTTTAAAGAATTGTGTAGTCTGCTGTACTCGCCTACTAAAAGTATCTTCATATCTTTGTGCGTGACCACTAAGGTAGCCTATTTGAACGAAGTTAAAAACATACATATTTGCTTAGTCACCATTTCTTTAGCAAAGGGAGGGGCGGAGCGCGCTGTGGCGAACCAATCACGCATGTGGCATGACATGGGCGCGCGGGTCACTATTGTTGTTCTGAACCACGAGATTGCCTATCCTTATGCGGGACAGATCTGGTCCCTGGACAGAAAAAAGAGCCAAAAGGTATCCTTTGGTCGGTGGTCAAGATTCCAACAACTGAAAAAATTCTTAAAAACCGAACAACCAGATTTTGTCATTGACCACCGGCCAAAAAACAACTACGCCAAAGAGTGGTTGTACAAAAAATGGCTTTATAGGGGCCTGCAGATTATTTATGTAACGCATAGTGCACATGTCCCGATGTATATGACGCAATGGCCAAAGTATTTTGCCCGCCTTTGCCAGTCGAATTGGGCTAATGTTGGCGTTTCTCAATGGATCGAAAAGAACGTTTTGGGCAGTTATGCCATGAAAAAGACGCAACACATTCCTAACGGTATTGAGCCGACCTGGACGCAAGACCACATGGAGGCCTCACAGGTTGCGCAGCGTCCCTACCTTCTTTGGTACGGACGATTAGACGATTCGGTCAAAGATATTTCTTTTCTCATCAAGGCCTATACCCAATCTAAGGCCCCATCCTTGGGCATTGATCTGCGGATTATGGGTCAAGGTCCTGATCGGGCACGACTCGAAAAAAAATCAAGGGAAACAGGCCATGAGGCTTGCATTGTATTTATGGATTTTCAGGCGGACCCCAGGCCTATTATAGCTGGTGCGCGTGCCGTACTTTTGACAAGTTTTTTTGAAGGATTCCCCATGGTACTCATAGAGGCTTTGAGTCTTGCTACTCCAGTCATTTCTTTGGACATCAACTCAGGACCAAATGAAATAATAAGGGACCAACAGAACGGATTGCTGGTCGGTCAACGAAATAGTCGTATTTTCGCACAAGCGATTGACTGTATGTGTCTTGATGAATATTTTTATCAACTTTGTCGTGACAACGCTCAGGATTCTGTTCGGCATTTTTCAATGGCGCAAATCGCTACTCAATGGAAAGCACTGGTGACCCATGAATAAAACAACGATACATAACTGCCAACGCATTAGTTTGCCAAAGATCGAGGACCGTAGAGGAAACTTGTCTGTCATTGAAGGCGATGTCCTGCCTTATGCCATCAAACGGGTGTATTATTTATATGATGTGCCGTCCAATGCATCTCGCGGAGGTCATGCTCATATCGATCAAGTCGAGTGTTTGATTGCCTTAAGTGGCAGTTTTTCGGTCGTATTGGATGACGGTACGCATACCACAACACAACTTTTGAATAAACCCGATCAAGGCTTGATTATTCCTAAAGGCATATGGCGTTCGTTAGACGATTTTTCTTCCGGATCCGTTTGCTTGGTCTTGTCTTCAGGCGAATTTGATGAGCCGGATTACATTCGTAATTACCCCGACTTTTTAGCGTTCAAAGGCACTGATACGCCAGCCCAAGCGCAGCAGTAACTGCTGAATTTTCAACATTATTTTTAAGATCCAAGCGGGGCAATGCCTCAAAAACAGCTGTGCTCCGCTCAGGGAATTGGCGTCAATGGCATCAAAATAGGTGCGGGCGACCGATGTTTCTCCTGCTAAGACGTATTTGAGCCCTATGGCATAACGGTTTACGTCCAAATAGGATTTTAAATGGGGCAGGTCGCGTGCGACATCTTCAAATTGATCCAAATCAATGAATTTTCTGTTGCGCGTGGGTATGTGCGAGATCCTATTGCTTCCTTGGAGGCGATGACGTGCCGAAATACGGTTGCAAAAATATAAGGGACTCGCCAAGGCAGCACGGATCCAAAGTTCGGTATCCTCGCCAGCGCCCATGGTTATTTTGGGATTAAACCCACCAAGATTATCAAAAAAAGATTTGTCAAAACACAGGGCTGAGGTCCATGCCGGACAGTCTTTTTTGGCCATGGCAAAAAAATCATCAACTGCACCCATCCATTTTTGGCCTCGCTGTCTTAATGGGGTGTCCATTGCCATAATGCGGTCTGGTCCAAAATCCTTTTCATATGCCGTACCAAACCATTTCCCACCGCTAGAGGTTTGGATCAGTTGGTTGAGGTCTTCTAAGTGATAGGGATGCCAATAGTCATCGGCATCCAAAAATGCAACATAAGGTCCATTGGCTTGCATCACACCAAAGTTTCGAGTAGGGCCGACACCTTGATTTTCTTGTTGAAAAATGCGAAGACGCGGATCATCTAAGGCCTGGATTAAGTCCACGCCATGGTCGGTTGAGCCATCATCGATCACAAGAACTTCAAAATTGGTATAGGTCTGTGCCCAGACACTGTCTAAGGTCGCGATGATATCGCGCGCCTTATTGTATAATGGGATGATGATAGAAATACTTGGATTCATGAGCGGTATTTAAGCGCTAAATAATGATGCAATTTATAAATATCCAGGTACAATAACCGGGGCCGTGGACCGCAAAGCTGCCGCTCGATAAAGTCCATTAAAGGATTGGTTACCCAGATAAACACTAGGGTCATGCGCCATCGATTCAATGTTTTGGCGGCACTTTGGAGTGGCGTAAAGTCATCTGAAATAACGCCATTTTGTTCATGGCTTAAAAGCGTTTTTACTGCGCTTTTTGTTTTCTGAAGGTAGCTCTTATTCTCTTCGAGGCCCAAATGATAGACTGGGTTGTCGAGGTGTAATACGGCAATTTGCTCCTTCTGAAGCTGAAAAGAAAAGACATTGTCTAATCCATATTGGTGTTCCAGCACTTTATTAAGGGCCAAAAATAAATCTCTTTTGACCCAAAGGTTAGATGAGATCACGAAATAGGGATTTTGCTGCCGCTGTGCCGCGGGCTTCGCCTCTCTGTGTTGTCCATAAAACCAACGCAAATAATGTGCCGGCTCAGGAGGGGTGTCTTGATAGCGGATTCCTCCAGAGAGCAGATCATATGGTTCTTGGCTCAGAGCGCTATAGGCCGATAGAAAACCTGGTTTTATAGGCAGCATATCGGCGTCCAAAAATAAAAGGTACTGGTATTGTGCGGCCTGGGCTAAAAGTTGTCGGGTCTGTGTGCGTCCTAGATTTTGGTGACTGCGGTGTAGGGTCACATGTGGCAGGACTGCAATAGATTCAGGCAATTTTTCTGCGTTTGTCGAGCCATCGTCCCAGATTAATAACTCGTAAGGAACGCGAAGATCTTGCGCATCATTGAGCAGCGCTTCCACTAGGGGAACGACATTGTCGTTGTATAATGGGATGAGAATCGATACCATAGCCTAAGTCTCTGGCTAATTTACAATTTTACTGAGGTACTGCCATCACTTTTTATTACATTCGGGTATGCGCTACTTTAAGCCCTTATCTTACTGGGTCCTTTTGGGCTTATTGCTCGTTACCATCGCTGGAATGGCCCAGAGTCCTCGTCCTGGTTACCTGCCCAATGATTTTTCGTTTCTCATGAACAAAGCTGGGGATACGGTCGCTCCACTTGATTTGGGCTATTTGAACTTTTTGGGGGTGCCTGAAGCTTGGAAATACACGACCGGGCATCGTGATGTCATCATTGGCCTATCCGATGGGGCCGTGGATACGACTTTGATTGACTTTAGAGGCAAGACAAGAATTTTAAAAACTGCGCCTATCGCTTCGGGTCATGGGTTAAGTGTCGGGGCCATTGCAGCGGCTCAGGGTGACAACAATTTTGGCATTCCTGGCGTCTGCTATGACTGTGGGTTGCTGACCACCAATTATGGTAATCCCAATTTAGAAATGCTCCTCGAACTTGGCCAGAACGGCGCCAAGGTGATTAATGCCAGTTGGGTCACAAGCCAGAAAACGGCAAGGGCTCAAGAAGTCATCGATGAGCTCATGGCTATGGGCACTGTGGTAGTGGCCGGAGCGGGCAACGAAAATTGGAAAAAAAACAAAGGCAAAACGCTCTATTATCCGGCTTCTTTGGACAAAGTAATTTCGGTCTCATCGGTCATGTACCTGCATCAAGACCCCAAGGAAGGCCTCAGCTTTGAAGCCGATGGCCGACCTTATGTGGAAAATGTCCGTGGTTTTGTTGGGCGTACTGCCGGGTTTGATGGTTTTGATACTTCTGCGCCCCTTAGAATTTATCCCGAGTCAGTTGCGACACTCAATACCGAGGTCGATTTATTGGCCCCCACAGTGGGGCTTTTCCGCTACAATAAGTGGATCCTTGACAATGAGGTGGTCAAGAGTACTTATCAAGGGACTTCTGCTGCCACACCATTTGTAACCGGCACCATTGGTTTGATGAATGCCTTGTGTCCTTGTTTGCCTGCAGTCGAAATAGAATCGATGCTCAAGCTAACGGCCTTAAATATTGATCATATCGAAGCCAATAAGCCTTATCGCGGGCATTATGGTGCCGGTATTCTGCAGACTGGTAAAGCGGTGGAATTAGTCGGGGGGCTATACGATCCGAAGGCGACGGTCACTTTGTCTGAGCAACAATTTGACCGTTGGCATTTTCAATTGACGTCTTATGCGGATTCAGTGGTGTTTAGCGATATCATATTTCGAGGTGCTGCTTCATTAGATTTGTCCTCGAGTGGTTCTATTGTCTTGGGACCTGGGACCGAATTGTCGCCAAAGGGATCGGGGGATGGAATGCATTTATGGATTGACTCCAATAGGGCACCGCCTTGTGCTTTGCGCTTAAAGAATTAAGAACTGAAAAGCCTAGATTTAAACTATTTTTTGGATGACTTCAAATATTTTTTGCCCTTCGCATTTTAATGTTTTAGAAGGGTATTTCAATAAAAGCGCATAATCGTGTGTCGCCATAAGAATCGTGCGTCCGCTTTGATGAATCTCTTGGAGGACCTCCATGACTTCGATACTGGTTTGTGGATCTAAATTGCCGGTAGGCTCATCTGCGATGATCAGTTCGGGGTCGTTTAAAAGGGCCCGCGCAATGGCGATCCGTTGTTGCTCGCCACCAGAAAGCTGGTGCGGAAATCTATGTCCTTGATCGCCCATGCCTACCTTGGTCAATACCTTGTGGATCTGGTTGGTCATCTGGGCTTTGTCGTTCCACCCCGTTGCCTTTAACACAAAAAGTAGGTTTTCATTGACACTGCGCTCATTGAGTAATTTAAAGTCCTGGAACACCACTCCGAGTTTGCGGCGCAGATAAGGAATTTCACGCTCCTTTAATTGTTTTAAATCAAACCCTACAATGTGGCCTTCTCCTTCTGTCAAGGGGATATCCCCATAAAGGGTCTTCATTAAGCTGCTTTTTCCACTTCCGGTTTTTCCAATCAAATAGACAAATTCACCCCGATCAATCGAGAGGGATACGTCTTTTAAAATCAGCTGTTCGCGCTGAAAAATGGCGGCATTTTTGAAGGCTAATACAGGGTCAGACATGAGGTGTCGGCTTAAAAGTGAACAGGGTAAAGGTACAAATAATGCAATGGATTTTGGGGCTCATTGCCCATTTTCGCATTGCTTTTCAAGCGCATCAATTTGCTGTTGCTGTTCCAAAACATATAAGGTGAGTTCTTCAATCTTCTCGAGAAGTTTCAGGCTAAAGGCCGACATATAGAGCCCATTAGCGTCAATTTCGTTTGCTGAAGGCACTCCCGGTAAGTGGTGATGATCATCAAGGTATTGCGCCAGTTCCTTCAGAGTCAGGCGTCGATAATCTACAGAAGGGTCAGGCCCGAAATAAACATCAAAGACATAGTCGGGGACCAAGGCTCCTTTAAGATCAATTTTCACTTCTTGGGCATGAATAGTCCCTTTGACTGTAAGCAGATCGTCTGGCGCAGGGGTGCCGATACCGATCTTGCCGTCATTTTGAGTTATCGCACTGAGGGCTCTGTCGGAGGCACTGCAAGAGGCCAGTACTAGTGCGGCTAATATTAACAAGATGTTCTTCATAACATAATGGATTTGTCTCAGGTTATGGTTTAAAATTAAATTAATTTTCGACCCATTTAGGACATCAAAAAGATACGGATTTCTGAAATGATCCGTTATAGATATTATGGCAAATAAAAACAAGACAAATAGCAGGCTTATCCAGGGTATTTTCTATGTCTTGGGTTGCATTATTTTTTGTGAAAATAGCGCTCATGCGCAACAATCTGAGGCCCTTTTCGCATTTGAACAGACCCGCACAAAAGTAGCGACCTTATTGGCCAATGAGCATTATGAGGCGGCTTATAATGCCTGGGCGGATCTGTCTGACGCGCAGCTTGATCCCCTGCAGCTTTCTGAAAAGGCTTTTGGCAGCTCATTTTGTGGGCTGAAGGCAGGTCATGCTGACGCGGTTTACAACATGCAGTCTTTTGCTACGGGGTATCCCTTGAGCGCCCATGCCGATCAAGCTTCTTTTTTGATTGCGCGTTATTATTTCGAAAAAAATCAATTTGCCAATGTGCGTGAGTGGTTAAGCAAAGTGTCTCAGGCGAATCTGAATGATCAAGAGGTTGCCCATTATCGGTTTATGCAAGGGTACAGCGCCTTTAAACTCGGTAAATATAATGCGGCCAGAGCCGACTTGCTGGAGAGCCGTAATGACCTAAGATTTGCTCAAGCTTCCTTATATTATTTGGGCTATATCGATTATACAAATGGTCAATATACAGAGGCATTGGGCTGGTTTGATCAGGTCGATATCCGTTCGGGTTACCACCAGGAGATTCTATTTTATCGGGCCGACATCGGATTTAAATTGGGTGATTATCCGGATGCGATAC
>DGAU01000004.1:13499-16567 GCA_002384055.1 Flavobacteriaceae bacterium UBA4022 | reverse complement strand
GCTACATTGACAGCAGATTCTTCATCGTACAGTTTGAATAGAGGCGCGCCTCTTGATTTAGAATTCGGTACGATCACGCCCAAAGATTCGTTGTTTCTTGAAGAGGCTGATTATGTGATAAGCCGCGTATCGCGAAATAAAGCGATAGAGCAACTGCGGTCTGGTTTAAGCGTGTCTGCGGCCTCCAAACAAGGAGAAATCGTAAACATTCAATTTAAAGGACCCAACACAAAACGAAACGAAGCGATCGTCAATACCCTCATCGAAGTCCTAAAACAAGATCAAGTGGCGGACAAACGCGAAATATCTACGGTGAGCATCGAATTTATTGATGCGCGTTTGCAAGGACTCACCCAAAGCATCGACACCATTTCACAGAACACGATTGCCTATCAAAGGGCCAATGCTTTATTTGATCCGGCCCAGCAAACAGGCAATGCTCTGAGCAACATCATTAAGGGTCAGGAAGAGGCGCTTAATTTAGGCATCCAGAAAGAAATCGCTTCTGCACTATTGGAAGGCCTTAAGAGCCAGAGCGATTATGAGCTACTCCCAGCCAATGTTGGGGTCTCAAGCGAAAATGTCAATGGGCTTATAAGTCAGTACAATGAGGCAGTGAGCCAACGCAAAACCCTACTGATGAGTGCGACACAGCGCAGCCCCATGGTGATACAACTCACCGAACAATTGGGGGCAACGCGTACGGCCATCATCAGCGGCATTGAGCAATACATCAGTGGGTTGGAGGTCTCGCTCAATCGTTTTGGACAATTGCAGCGACAAACGGAAGCCGCCGTCACTGGCTTACCGGCCAAGGAAAGTGCCCTGCGTGGTTTTGCCCGAAACTTCAAAATAGTCGAGGAGCTTTATTTGTTCTTGCTCCAGCGCAGGGAAGAAGCCTCAATATCTTACATCTCGGCTTTGCCTAATGTCAAGGTCTTGAGTCAAGCCGTGACCCAAACCTTACCGGTTTCACCCAAACCACAAATCACCTATTTGGCGGCAATTGTGATCGGTCTGTTGGTGCCTTTTGGCATTTTATTTATTGCCAAAACCCTCGATACCCAAATCAATACCCGCCAGGACCTAGAACAGGGCCTTAAAGGGACCACCATCGTCGGTGAAATCCCGCTAGAGAAAGACGCATCCAAAATCGACACTCCGCGAGGGACCATCGCAGAGGCCACACGTGTCATGCGCTCTAACTTGGCCTTTATGTTGCCCCACCAGGGCCCGGTAGTGCTTACCAGTACATCGAGCATCAAAGGCGAAGGCAAGAGTTTTGTGAGTTTTAACATCGCGCAGTCTTATGCGGCGCTCAGCAAACGTGTGCTGCTCGTTGGAGCAGATTTACGCAACCCGCAGCTGCACAACCGCTTGGGTCTGGAGCGCGCCAACAAGGGCTTGTCGACCTATTTGACCCACCCAGAATCCACCGATCTCAAACCACTAATCACCGTTATAGAAAACGACCCCGTCCACTATCTACTTTCAGGTGCCATACCGCCAAACCCTTCCGAGCTTTTGGCACGACCTTCTATGGGCTTGCTCATAGAGGAGCTCAAGAAATCATACGATGTGATCATCATCGATAGTGCGCCGCTCATGCTGGTAAGTGATACCAGCCCCATATTACCATTATCTGACCTAGTCATTTATGTGTCGCGCGCGCAGTTTACCGACAAGAATGTTTTTGCCTTTATCAAGGACTTGCAAAAACGCAAGAACATACCGCCATTGGCTATGGTGCTCAACGGTATTATTGCAGGGCCAACGTCTTACTATAAATATGGGTACGCTTACCGCTATAGCTACAAATACAAATACAATTATGGCTATGGCTATGGCTATGGTGAGGATAAGGCCTAGATCAAGAATACATAAATATACTTAAAACCACCCTANNCCAAATATGATGCGTCATGCCCAGTAACCCAACCGCTGCACCCCAGATCAACAAACGCTCACTCATCGCAGGATTCTCCGGCAATATATTAGAGTGGTACGACTTTACTGTTTATGGGTTTTTTGCCACAGTCATTGGGGCGCAGTTCTTCCCCAACGAAGACAAGGTGGTCCAGCTCATATCGGCTTTTGGCATATTCGCGGCGGGTTATCTGATGCGGCCAATAGGTGGTGTGCTCTTCGGCTATATCGGCGACCGACAGGGGCGCAAGAAAGCCCTGCTGATCTCGGTACTGATGATGGCCATACCCACAACACTCATCGGTTGTTTGCCTACCTACGAAACTGCGGGCTGGTATGCAGCCCTGTTATTGATGTTATTGCGCTTGTTTCAAGGACTTTCGGTAGGGGGCGAGTTTACGGGTTCGATATCCTTCTTGGTAGAGCAAGCACCAAAAAATAAGCGGGGGTATTTTGGGTCATGGAGTACGTTTGGGGTATTTGGCGGGATGCTATTGGGCTCGGCCATAGCCTCGGCCATCACCTTTTTGCTCACCACAGAGCAGTTGCACGACTATGGCTGGCGGCTGCCGTTTTTGTTTGGCGCAGTAATCGGTGTGGTAGGCCTATGGCTCAGAGAAGGCATGGCTGAAGAACCTCAAGACAACGCTCAGAGCGCTTCTACCAAAACCCCATTGGCAGAATTTTGGCGCGATTACAAATTACCGGCCTTGAAGATTATACTACTCAGCTGGTGTTTTGGGGTATCGGTCTACTTGATTTTTATCTTTTTGCCGTCGTACCTCAGTACTTTTCATGAGGCCAAACTAGCCGATGCCTTGGCCGCACATACCATTTCGATGGTGGTACTCATGCTCTTGATTCCCTTTTTTGGCAAACTCACGGATCGGGTAGGGCGAAAGCCTGTTTTGATTGTGGCCCTATTAGGTTTTGTTGTAGCCACTTATCCATTGTTTTCGCTACTCTTTGACCATACCTTTGCGCGTCTTTTGTGGTCGATGTTGGCTTTTGCGGTATTGCAGGCCATGTTCCAGGCTGTTATGCCAGCGCTCATGACCGAGTCCTTCCCTAAGCAGGTGCGCTATACCGGCTTATCGGTCAGTTATAACATCGCTATGGCGTTATTTGGTGGCACCACACCA
>DGAU01000004.1:8070-13285 GCA_002384055.1 Flavobacteriaceae bacterium UBA4022 | reverse complement strand
ATTGCCCTGGTTACTGTGCGCTTCTTGCCAGAAACCTACAAAGCCGAACTAAAATAATCTGGCCAAAGGAATATGCGGCCAAATAAGGCGCGTAATGAGCCAAAAAGGAACCGTTAGTAGATCAAGACCCTCAATGACAAGACAAGTGAGGGATCAAACGCCAAACTTGGTTTTCTGAAAAGCCGCAATCGCTTCCCAGTACACGCCCTGTTTCTTGGTAAGTGTGAGTTTTTGGAGTTGTTGCAGATGCCCTGGGTGGTGCGCATCTGTCGCCACAAAATCATACAGCCCCGCCGCGAGGAGTTGTTGGGCCTTTTCTTTGACCGCAGGACCATAATGTCCCATCAGTGATAGCGCATTGAGCTGCAGGTAAAAGCCTTTGTTTTTGAGTTCTCGGTACGTCTCGAGTTTATCGATAAGGTTGTAACGCTCGGGGTGGGCCAAAATAGGGTAGAGGTTCTGTTGACAAAGGCCAAAACAAGCGGCCTCGATCATGCTGGTCTGGCCAAAGAAATGCATTTCGACCAATATATAACGGCCATCAATGAGCAGCTGGGGCGTACCCTTGTCCAAAGCGGCCAAAAAAGTCTCGTCGACCATGTATTCTGCACCATAACCATCAGGTTTTAGTCCCTTATGATCTGGGGTGGCTAGTTCTTGAGATAATACCGTAAACGCTTTGCCTATGGTCTCTGGCGTATTGGGATAGAGCTCCTGATAAACGTGCGGTGTGGCAATGATCCTCGAAAAACCGAGCTGGTCGTATAGTCGGAGCATCTCAACCGACATGCCGACACTTTTGCTGCCATCGTCAATGCCGGGCAACAAATGGTTGTGGAAGTCACATAGCCCTTCAAAAAGAGGCTGATCGTATTTCTTGTTGAAAATTCCAAACATCTGAGGCGCGTTAATGGTTTTGTCCATGGCAAAAATACAATATATTTACAACCATGGCCCAGAGCACAGACACAAACCCTAGGATTTATTTATTAGCCCCGCATCTTGGCGATAAGGAGTGGGCTTTGGTGCAGCAGGCGATGGCACGTCTATAGGGCAAATTAACGTTTGATTTGCAATAGCCTGAGCATCTGTTTACCCTGCGCTACAACGCAGCACAAATCCACGGTTGTGCAGGTTCTCAATCTGTATCGCGGGGTCCTCTTGCAGGTACTTGCGCAAATGAGAAATAAAGACGTTTAAGCTCTTTTTATTAAAATAGTCATTCTTGCCCCATAAGGGGACCAAAATATCTTTGTGGGCCACCAATTGATTCTTATGTTGGACCAGAAGCAATAAGAGGTCACTCTCTCGCTTGGTCAGTGATTGAACCTGGCCGTGATAGTGTAATTCTTGAAGCGATGTATCAAAAAGGTAAGCACCAAGGCTATAGTGGCCATGGGTTGTTTCCATTGGGTTTGCCTGATGCGCCGTGCCCAAACGCTTGACCAGACTATTGATCCGCACGACTAACTCTTCCTCGTCTATGGGTTTTTTGAGGTAATCTACTGCCCCCAAGGCAAACCCTTTGAGGACATCTACTTTGAGGGAACGCGCCGTCAAAAACAAAAAGGGGAGACCCGGATGATTTTGCTGGATATTTTGGGCTAAATCAAAGCCGTTGCCGTCGGGCAACATAACATCCAAGATCGCTAAATCATAATACGACTCCTCTACCTTTTGTAGTGCCTCAGAGACACTGGTCACTAAAGTCACGACAAAATGATTCATTTGGAGGTACTCACGCAGCAAGTAGCCCAAGTTAGGGTCGTCTTCGACCACCAGTAGTTGTATCGATTTATGGTTCATAAACCTTCAAAGTTAACGAAACTGTGGTGCCTTTTCCAAGAGCCGTGACCACATTAATGCTACCGTGGTGTGCCCGGACTATATGTTGGACAAAACTAAGGCCAAGACCATAACCTTTTATGTGGTGGGCTTCACTTTGTACTCCTCGGTAGTACTTTTCAAACATAAGGTCTTTTTGCTCTGGTGTCATGCCCGGGCCATTATCGCTTATGGAGAAAACCCAATTGTCGCCTGTCTTGTGCACCTCAAAATGCAACACCGGGTTGGTGGCATAAGTCTTAGCGTTGTCAAATAGATTATTCAATGCATTCTGCCAATGATGGGCATCGGCCCGAACCAGTATTGGTCGCGCAGGGAGTTCAGCGCTAAAAACAAACCCTTCCAGAGCCGCTAAGGCGATATAGCGCTCCTTTAGTGCGCTAAGATCAGGCAGCAGGTCGATGGGCTTCAATGCATATGGCATCCGGCCAGATTCTAGGGTGCTGAGTTCCAATACTTTTTCGATGTGGGTTTTGAGGCGTTCGGTTTCAGTTTGGATCAGTTTCACAACCCCTTGCTGGGACTCAGGGACCTTTTTTTCCAAAATCTTGGTGGCCAGACCTATCGAGAACACCGGAGTTTTGAGCTCGTGCGTGAGGTTATTGATGAAGTCGTTGGTGGTGGTGATGATTTTACTTTGCCAATAAAAAGACCGCAATACCCAGACAATAACAAACAGTATCCCACACAGAAAAAGCAAAGTCGGTATGGTGAGTCCGTTGAGTTGGAACAAGAAATACTGATTAAGGTCATCGAATTGAAGCTCCAGAATCAGGTTTTTGTCCAGTAGGAGTGGGAGGTAGCCCTTGAGCTCAATAGGATAGGTGATGGGCCGATCTACAGCCAACACGCCATTGGGGCCGACCAGATAATCGGTGGTGTCTTTAGTATATAATCTAAAAGTAAACGATTTGTCAATGCCCTGTTCGGTAAGGCGATGGGTCACAAAATCATTCAAAAAATGGCGTGAAGCACCCTGAATACTGTCCATGCTCAGGGTAAAATAGCGGGCATCTAAGGTAATGGCTTTGCCAACCAAAAAGGTCAGTTGGTTCTCAGTGGACAAGTCTTCTTTGATGATGAGGGCTGCAGCGCCAATTTTCTTCTGAAACTGCACCTTGGCTAAGTTGAGCCCAATATTAAGATACTGGTATTGTACGGCAAAAAGCCCGATAACCGAGACAATGAGAATAAGGATATAGAGCTGACGTCTTTTCATAAGCAAGGCATATTACAAAATTTATGGGCTATAGCGCAGTAGCGTTTTGGCTTTTTTATGGAGCAATTATACTTTCATTAAGCTATTTAACACTTACCTAACATTTAGCGTCTTAAATTAGTCTTATATTTATGATGGTTAATTACTTTCTATAATTTCAAACCGGCTGGATTTATTACCAGTCGGTTTTTTTATTTCCCAATACAAAAGTTCGCAAATATATGTCCCAGCAGGTCATCTGTAGTAATGGCTCCAGTAATTTCACCAAGGGCATGTAAGGCCATACGCAAGTCTATAGAAAGTAAATCACCGCTTATTTGTGCGTCCATACCTTCTTGGACCTTGTCCAAGGCCTCTAAAGCTTGAATAAGGGCATGATAGTGCCTTCCATTACTCACTAGGCTAGCGTCTCCTTGAAGCACACCAGTATCAATGAGATCGGTTAAGGCGGTCTTTAAAGTCTCCACACCCGATTGATCCTTGGCGCAGAGCGCAATGGCCTCGGGGCAATCGACTTGGAGCGACCTGCGTGCCGCCTCAGAAAGAAGGTCCCCTTTGTTGACTACGGCAAGTATGTGCTGCTTGGGATATTTAGCTTTGAGGTTATCAATGGTTTGGACAACCACAGACCAATCTTGTGTCGCCTGGTATAACCCGGCCCCATCAAAAAGATGAACCACTACGCGGGCCTGAGCCATTTTTTGATAAGTTTTTTCAATACCTAGGCCCTCTACCAGGTCACGCGTTTCGCGCAGTCCTGCGGTATCAATCAATCGGAATAACACCCCGCCCAGACGCAATTCGTCTTCGATGGTGTCTCTGGTGGTCCCAGCAATAGCACTGACTATCGCTCGGTCATCATTGAGTAAGGCATTGAGCAAAGTCGATTTACCGGCATTAGGCGGTCCCACTAGAGCTACAGGAACCCCTTCCTTGAGGACTTGACCCAGGGCAAAGGAGTCGATCAGTCTTTTGACCTCTGCCGTAATGCGTTGCACAAGATCCAAAAAGGCTGCTCGATTGGCAAATTCAACATCTTCTTCGGCAAAGTCGAGTTCCAGTTCAATCATCGAGGCAAAATGCATGAGTTCTTCACGCAACAGAGCAATGGCCTGAGAAAATCCGCCACGCATTTGATTGAGTGCCAATTGGTGTGCCGCTGCTGAATCTGAGGCAATCAGATCGGCGACCGCTTCGGCCTGGCTTAGATCCATTTTGCCATGCAAAAATGCCCTGAGGGTAAATTCTCCTGGGTTGGCCATACGTGCGCCCCGGTCAATGAACAATTGTATAATGGCTTGTTGGATGAATACACTGCCATGACAGGAGAGTTCGACCACATCATCGCCGGTATAACTTTTGGGACCAACAAAGATGGTAGCCAATACTTGGTCGATCATCCGCTGGCCATCGATAAGATCGGCCAGGTGGACCGTATGGCTTGGCTGCTGGTCAAAGGCTTTGCCGCTCACCAGATGTAAAACCGCGTGGGCCAGGCTAATGGCCTCTGGGCCAGACAAACGCACCACAGCAATGGCGCCACTGCCAGGGGGCGTCGCTAAGGCCACAATCGTATCTAAGTACTTCATGGGTGCAAAAATATAAATAATCACACCAAAGACGCCTCTTTTGGCTGCAGAACATCGATTAGCCTTTAAATAACCTGTTTTACGCCCACATTTTTTCTAATTTTAAAAATCTAAATCAATGATGATGTATGTAAATGATCCTTTTGGCAAAAAAATTGACACCCAATTGCTCATGTTTACCCACCTAGCACAACTCTTGTCGGCGATAACGGGCGTTGGAGGTTTGATTGTCCCGCTTATATTATGGCTGACCCAAAAAGACAAAATTGTGGACATGGACACCCATGGCAAGGCCATCATTAATTTTCAATTGACCCTTTGGGTATATGCGATCCTGAGTATTCCTGCCATTTTATTGTTAGGACTTGGTATTGTCATGCTGGTACTCATAGGACTAGCCTCTGTGGTCTTTCCAATCTTAAATGCCATAAAGGCCTCTAATGGAGAGCTGCCTTATTATTATGGCAGCATCAAATTTATTAAATAAAAAAAGCCCTCTAGTGAGGGCTTTTTTTATGTGTCGACTTACGATAATTTACGCGGCATCCTAAGGGCAAATACT
>DGAU01000004.1:0-7885 GCA_002384055.1 Flavobacteriaceae bacterium UBA4022 | reverse complement strand
TAATCCAAGAGGGGTGGTATAGACCTGCGGCTTACTGATTAAGCATCACGGGCATGACCAACATGGTAACCACTTCGCCTTGGTCTAAGCCATCGGTCGGGGTCAAGATACCCGCACGGTTGGGCAATGACAGGGCCAAAGACACTTCGTCAGAAGTCAAATTCCCCAGCATTTCTAATAAAAAGCGGCTATTGAAACCTATTTGGATGTCATCCCCTTGATAATCACAGGTCAGGCGCTCTTCGGCCTTATTGCTGTAATCCAAATCTTCGGCAGAAATATTGAGTTCCGCTCCGGCGATGCGTAAACGGATCTGGTGGGTGGTTTTGTTGCTGAAAATACTCACCCGACGAATGCTGTTCAAAAACAAGTTTCTGTCGATGGTTAGGCGATTTGGGTTTTCTTTAGGAATTACCGCCTCGTAGTTAGGGTACTTGCCGTCAATCAGGCGGCAAATCATGATCATATGGCCAAAGCTGAATTTGGCGTTGCTTTCGTTGTATTCGATGGTAACGGATTCCTCACTACCCGCCAAAATCCCTTTAAGCAGATTCAAAGGCTTCTTGGGCATAATGAATTCGGCAGTGGCCGGAGCCATCACATCGGTACGCGCATATTTAACCAGTTTGTGCGCGTCGGTGGCCACAAAGGTGCAGCCGTCTGTAGCCAATTGAAAAAAGACGCCACTCATCACCGGGCGCAGATCATCGTTCCCAGCGGCAAAAATCGTTTTGCTGATGGCCGTTGCCAAGACATGGCCTGTAATGGCTGCAGTACTGGGGTCTTTTAGTGTAATGGTATTAGGGAAGTCCTCTGCAGAGGCATAAGCCAAGGCATATTTCCCACTATTGGAACTGATTTCAATCGTATGGTTGGCTTCGACGGTAAAAGTCAAGGGTTGTTCAGGAAATGTTTTGAGTGTGTCGAGTAACAAACGAGCGGGTACACAAACTTTGCCCGATTCGAGACTTTCGACGTCCAATTGGGCGACAATGGTGGTTTCTAAATCCGAAGCCGAAACCTCTAAGGTAGATTGCTCCAAGCGGAACAAAAAGTGATCTAGAATAGGGAGGGTGTTGTTGTTATTGATGATGCCTCCTAAAACCTGAAGTTGTTTTAATAAATACGAACTGCTGACAATAAATTTCATGTAATGGACATTTCTGATTAACACTCTAACAATGGCACCTCTTGGGCTAATACAAATATATTTATAATGAAGGGGCCTTAAAAACAAACTTATCAACACCCAAGGCCAACTATAGAATGTATTTCGGCGGACAAACCCGCGACTCTGCGCGTGTATTTAAGCCGCTAATCGAAACCTATATAAACGTTTAAGCCTTCGGGGGACAAAGCTGGAAAAAATGTGAGCGGCCTTGAACCTTAGTTTAGGCTGAAGTTTATGTTTATAAGTGTATTTGGGTAACCGCTGGAAAAGTCAGAAAACGACCATACACACGCCTGAGTCATTACGCCAGTGCGTTGGGGCAACAAAATGATTTTTCTACTCAAAATTGACCGTAACCGTATCGCGGTATTCTAAACCAAATAGGGTTGCAGCACTGCCTACTGAGGTAGGATTGCTCTTGTAAAGGGCGAGTTCCAGGTAGTCAGACGAATTCCAAATGGCCAGCTTTTTGCCTGCTTCTTCCCGGCGATCCGCAGGAATGTCAAAATTAATGGCCTCACTATACCGCGTATGAATATCTCTAATAACGACAGTGCGTGCCGAAATTTTAAAGGCGCGGCCTTTGCCCACCTTATCGAATAGGTTTTTCTGGATATTGATGACCACATTGCCGTAATTGTCTATATAAATCACGGTTCCTATAATCTGGGTGTTGTCTGAATTCACTACGGGTTTCACGCCAACAAGGGTCTTAAACTTAGGGATCACCTTGCCAATGACCTCAAGCTTACCCCCACGTGCTATGTGACAGGCCACAGCAACAAATACATCGAGCATTGGAAAATTACCCTCCATGCGGTCATGGATATTAATTTCAACGATTTGCTCGGGTTTGATCGTGTTGGAGAGCAGGGACATGATGCCGTTATTAGCACAGACAAAATAATGACCATTTAAGGCCACAGCGATATGCCGGTTTTCGGGAGTTAACTCTCCATCCACACCTATAATATGAATCGTGCCCTTTGGAAAACTGGCGTAGGCATTTTCAATGACATAGGCTGCCTCGGTAATATGGAATGGTGAAATGCCATGCGATATATCGACTATAGGCACCCCCTGTAAGGCACTATAAATAGCCCCTTTGACCGCACCCACATAGGGGTCCTTTTCGCCAAAATCGGTGGTCAAAGTAATGATGGGCAGCGCCATAGATTGTTGATATTTTGTTGATACAAGCCTTGCAAAAATAAGGTACTTTTGTGAAGGTAAAAACTATATTTACAATAACATTAATTCGCTTAATAAAGGACCGCTTTTGAACGAACTCATTATAGAACTCACCGATGTCAGTGCAAGTGACTTTTTTGGCAATCAAAATGCCCACATTGACCTGATCAAAAAGTTCTATCCCAAACTCAAAATTGTTGCTCGAGGCCAAAAAATATCGGCCTATGGGGATCAAGAGATCCTCGAAGTATTTGCGGAGCGCATAGCCGAATTGGTAGCCTATTTTGGACGGTATAACAACATGGACAAACATGTGATCGAAGGCATCATCATGAGCGAAACCAAAAACACTTACAAAACGCATACAGACGGGGTGCTTTTGCATGGGGTCAATGGACGCCATATCAAGCCACAGACCCCAAACCAAGAGAAGATTGTAACCCTCAGCCAGAAAAACGATATGGTCTTTGCTATAGGACCCGCCGGAACGGGTAAAACCTATACAGCCGTTGCCCTGGCGGTTAAGGCCCTAAAAGAAAAACAAGTCAAGCGCATCATATTGACGCGCCCCGCCATTGAAGCGGGAGAAAACTTAGGATTTTTACCTGGAGACCTCAAAGAAAAGCTCGACCCCTATATGCAACCTTTGTACGATGCACTGCGCGACATGATTCCGGCCGAAAAGCTCAATTCGTTTATCGAGAAAGGGGTGGTGCAAATTGCGCCGATGGCCTTTATGCGGGGGCGCACCTTAGACCACGCATTTGTCATTCTCGATGAGGGCCAAAATACAACCCACGGTCAAATGAAGATGTTTTTGACCCGTATGGGCAAACACGCCAAGTTCATCATTACGGGCGACCCAGGTCAGGTCGACCTGCCACGGCGTGTGACCTCGGGGCTCAAAGAAGCCTTAGTTATTCTCAAAGATATCGAAGGGGTGGGCATGGTCTATCTCGACGATAGTGATGTGATCCGACACCGCCTGGTCAAAGAAGTTATTGCGGCATACAAATCTATAGATAATCATAACTAGCATGAGCCAAACCATTACCGACTCAAATTTTAATTTTCCCGGACAACAAAGCGTTTACAAAGGTAAAGTCCGCGAAGTCTATCATTTAGACAATGATCTTTTGGTCATGATCGCCACTGATCGGCTCAGCGCCTTTGATGTAGTGATGCCTAAAGGAATTCCGTACAAAGGACAAATGCTCAATCAGATCGCGACCAAGATGATGCAAGACACGCAAGATCTGGTTCCGAACTGGTTAATCGCCACGCCAGATCCCAACGTAGCCATTGGCAAGGCCTGTGAACCCTTCAAAATCGAGATGGTCATTCGTGGATACCTTAGTGGTCATGCGGCGCGTCAATATAAGTTAGGGCACAGATTTTTATGCGCAGAAGCCATGCCCGAGGATATGATTGAAAACGACCGTTTCCCTAAGCCAATCATTACCCCAGCCACCAAAGCAGAAATGGGCGACCATGATGAGGATATTTCTAAGGCCGATATTCTAGCCAAAGGTATTGTGAGTCATCAAGATTACACGGTATTAGAACGCTATACCCAATTGCTTTTTGCCCGTGGCTCTGAAATTGCCGATGCCCGCGGCCTGATCCTGGTCGACACCAAATACGAATTTGGTAAAACCAGGGATGGAGAAATTGTGCTGATTGACGAAATTCATACCCCGGATTCATCGCGCTATTTTTATAAAGAAGGTTATCACGAGCGACAAGAAAATGGCGCGCCCCAAAAGCAACTCTCAAAAGAGTTTGTCCGCCAGTGGCTTATAGAAAACAATTTTCAGGGTCAAGAAGGCCAAACTGTTCCTTTTATGAGTGATGCCTACATCGAGAGTGTCTCTGAGCGTTATATTGAATTGTATGAGAACATTACCGGTACGCCATTTGTCAAAGCAGATACAACCGATATACAGCAGCGCATTGAGCAAAACGTATGGTCCTATTTAAATCAGCAGGACTAATCGCTTTCTAGCGATCCCAAGCATATACATATCCAACGCTGATTTCGCTAAAGTCGGCTTGACCAAAATTAGCATTGAGGTGCGCCCCGACAAAGATGTTTTGGACCGGTTTTAGGGCCTGACTCCATAGGTAATAGCGCAAACCCAAACGCGTAGAAATGTGCTTTTTGAGTTCAAATTTGGTGTTGTATTGGCCTAAAACCCAGTTGGGTGGCAATTCTCGTGGGGGATAGTCCCAGCCTTGGTTGATGCGCCAATCGATATTATAGGCGGGCTTATATAGGTTAACCCCGAGTTGTGCATTGATACCAAAATGATTGAGCAGCAGTTCGCCATCGAGATGTAGCCCAATATTGGCTGCATAGCGTCCAGGCGCAGACCGAAAATCGGCAAATTCAGCACCATCCTGTACCAAGGATTCGTTGCCCTTGATGTAGTCGTAATAATGTTGGTAAAAACGGTACTGCAACCCAACACCCCATTTGAAGGTTCTTTGGTGCATCTTACCATAAGTTAGTTCCACGGTGCGTACCGGACGCAGGTCGTTAAAGGCCAAAGCAAATATACCCGTCCCAAACCCAAAGCGCGCCTCAAGATAAGCCTGAGGAGCGTCCTGACCGGATTCATTGTCTGGGTTTGCGTGGTCAGCCACGGTCTGTTGTTGCGACGGCGACAGATCTATAGTTCTGTCTGAACGCCCTATTAAATGTTCCGCACTCAACGATAACAAAAAAGAATTGAGTCCCTGATTGGGCAACTTAGTGTGTCCATTGGATTGGTGGTTATAAACACCACCTAAGCCAAATTGCCAAGCATCAAATCGCCAGAAGTCATAATGAACGCTGCCTCTGAAAGCCCAGGTGATAGGGGTGGTGACGGCTTGGTTAAAAAAGTTAGTGTCCTGGTCGTAAACGGTGTCAAAGTAAGTGGCCCCCAGTCCAAACTGCGCCCTAATTTTATTGGTCCAGGTGCCAAAGAGCGGGAAACGCACATAAGGCAATAGCGTAAAAGAAGCACCTAATGCCGTTGGATTACCCAAATTAGTGTACATGCCCAAGAGCCCAACCTCCATGCCATTTAGGGTCTTTGCCCAGTAAGTGTCGTTGAGATTCGGCCGATAGCCGTAAGCGGCAATAAGGCTGTATTGGGGACTACGCTCAGGGAAAAAATCATTGGCTTCTGCCGATTGGCCATAAAGACCCTCAAACCTCAAGACCGAAGCAGAACGCGGTAGATCTGAATGCGCTTGAGCCCATAAGTCCTCAGCGGGCAGCAAACAAAAGCCTAGAAGCAGCACACCCCAAAAGCCATGACGCCCTATTGGATTCATCTATTTGAAGTAACTAAAGGTGTCTCCATCCTTGATATTCAATAAACTCTGGTAAATTAACGAGATGACATGTTCCACATCTTTTCTGTGGACCATTTCTACCGTGGTGTGCATATAACGCAACGGTAAAGAAATAAGGGCGCTCGCCACACCGCCATTGCTGTAGGCAAAGGCGTCTGTATCGGTTCCCGTAGCTCTGGATAAGGCTGCGCGTTGAAACGGAATTTTATGTTCCTCGGCCGTAGCCACGATAAGGTCTCTCAAATTTTGCTGTACGGCAGGGGCATAGGCGATAACCGGGCCTTCGCCAATCTTGGCATAACCTTGTGTCTTTTGATTGATCATCGGCGTGGTCGTGTCGTGGGTGACATCGGTAACTATGGCCACGTTCGGCTTGATGCGCTCTGCAATCATCTCGGCTCCACGCAGGCCAATTTCTTCTTGAACCGAATTAGTGATATAGAGACCAAAAGGCAATTTAATTTTGTTTTTGTGCAATAAGCGCGCAACTTCGGCAATCATAAATCCGCCCATACGGTTATCAATCGCGCGGCACACAAATTTGTCTTTGTTCAAAACATGAAACGCATCGGGATAGGTAATCACACAGCCCACATGCACGCCCATTGCAGCGACTTCCTTTTTGTCCTCGGCACCGATATCAATAAATATATTCTCAAGGGTAGGGGTCTCCTCCTTACCGGTCTTGCGCGTATGGATGGCAGGCCAACCAAAAACACCCGGGACAATACCATTTTTGGTATGGATAGAAACTACTTTTGACGGTGCGATTTGGTGGTCACTTCCGCCATTGCGCACCACATAAATGAGCCCGTTGTCACTGATATAATTAACATACCACGATATTTCATCGGCATGACCTTCGATCACTACCTTGTAAGGCGCATCTGGATTGATGATTCCTACAGCAGTGCCATAAGTATCGGTGATAAAAGTATCGACATAAGGCTTCATGTAATCCATCCAGATATTCTGTCCAGACCATTCATAGCCCGTTGGCGAAGCATTGTTAAGGTATCGTTCTAAAAAGTCTAAAGATGCTTTGTTCAGGATAGATTTGGCCATAATGTTTTGTTTTCTTTGGCCTAAAAATAGCAAAATCTTCACAGGATTCGGCTCCCAATTCCGTAAATTTGTACAGAGATATTCAACATGACCCAAGCACAATATAACACACTGATACGCCTATATGGTCTGCATGTACTGCTGCTCATCGGGCCATTATTGGTGAGTGCCCAAGTCCACATCTCTTTTGAAGAAGAGGCACCGATGGCCACAAAACACATCGATTCTGCATATATTAATCCAGAAGATGATCCTGATTTATACGCCCCAGAGGGGCCTGATTTCTATTATGTCATTCAAGGCGATAGTTTAGCGCACGAACAAATAGACCTCAATGAAGTCGTTCTTTTAAAGCGTTTGTCTTTTAGTAACATGGAAGAACGCCGGCGTTACATCATACTGCGCCGTAAGACCCTCAAAGTGTTTCCCTATGCCAAACTGGCCAGTGACCGACTGACCATAATGGAGCAACGATTGGGGGGGCTTTCCGGAAAAAGCGCACAAAAAAAATATACCAGAAGGATACAAAAATATGTCGAAGAAGAATTCACCGCCACGCTCCGTAAATTTTCCCGTAGCGAAGGACGAATATTAGTCAAGCTCGTTGAGCGGCAAACCGGGCGTACTACCTTTGACCTGATCAAGACCTTCCGCTCGGGTTGGAACGCGTTTTGGTACGATCGGGTCGCTGGCTGGTACGACATCAGTCTCAAAGAACCTTACCGACCATTTGCCTCCAAAGAAGACTATTATATAGAAGACATTTTACAACGGGCATTTAGGGATCAACTCTTGGAGTCCCAGAAACCGTTTTACCCAATTGATATTTTGGCCTTAGAAAGCTATTGGTCCAAAGCAGATCAATTGGTTCCAGAGCCCTCATCACCTCAGTAGGATTGTTTGCTTTTTAATCCATTACTGGGCCACAAATCAACGGCAACACTATAGACTTGTTGCCCCTGTCTATAAATTTAACAGGACTACAGCGCGCTTATTTAAAAATAACGCAGGCACAATACTCACCATGTCAATAGGTTATAAAAAGTTCAAAAATATCTCTCTTTTTTTTGAATTTTGGTTTGGTTAATTGAGAATTCAGATTGTATATTTGCA
>DGAU01000007.1:6838-15460 GCA_002384055.1 Flavobacteriaceae bacterium UBA4022 | reverse complement strand
GCCGGTTTCATTGGCCCTACGGGACGAGGCACCCTAGAAGAAAAAGGCGTTATGGGCCGGGTTGACATCATCACCGGGACCCTTGGAAAGGCCCTAGGCGGGGCTATGGGGGGCTACACTACGGGCAAAAAGGAAATTATCGAAATATTGAGACAACGGTCACGGCCGTATTTATTTTCGAATTCTCTGGCGCCTGCCATTGTCGGCGCTTCTATTAAGGTATTTGAACTTTTAAAAACCGATACCACACTCAGAGATCGATTGGCCGAAAACACGGCCTACTTCAAGGCCGGAATGATCGAAGCAGGTTTTGATATCATTGATGGCGAATCCGCGATTGTTCCTGTGATGCTCTACGACGCCAAACTGGCGCAAACCATGGCCGATATGCTTTTGGAAGAAGGAATCTATGTGATCGGCTTTTTCTATCCGGTGGTTCCTAAAGGAAAAGCCCGCATCCGCGTCCAGCTTTCTGCGGCCCACACAAAAGAACATTTGAACCAAGCGATTTCTGCATTCAAAAATGTTAAAATTAAACTCAATATCTAGAGGGCAAATTGATATTTAAGCCTCTGTTGATAGGTAATTCCAAAATTTTTAATAGATTTGTTTTTGTTAATAAATTTTAACAAGTTACTTTTGCTCTAATAACACTAAAAATTAAACATTTAGAATATGAAACATCTTAACAGTATTTTGGTTGCTGCCTGCTTTTTCTTAGTAGTTGGTGTAACTAATGCACAGGACGCAAACAATCCTTGGGCAGTAGAACTTGGTGTCAACGCCATTGATGTATACTCGTCAGGAAACGTTGATGCTGGTAGATTACCTGTATCCGTAGGTGGAGTAGATGTTAAAGGCCGTCTTTTTGACGAGTTTTTTAACGTTACAGACCATTACAACATTATCCCTGCTGTGACTAAAGTAGCGGCCGCTCGTTATTTAGGAGATGGCTTCTCATTCGGAGTAGGTGGAACCATGAACAAATTGACCAAACTTGGTGACGTTCGTGTTGACGACTTAATCTACTACGCTGGTGATGCTGAATTGCGTTACAGTATGAGAGACAAAATTGGTGGCCAGTGGCTAGACCCGTCTTTGGGAATAGGTGGTGGTTATACTTGGGTTGACGATATCGGATTTGGTTCGTTAAACGCAACCGCTAGCGTTCGTTTTTGGGTTGCTGAAAACTTAGCAATCAACGTACAAAGTACTTTCAAGCACGCTATGGAAGATTTTGGAATCACACATTTCCAACACTCTATCGGTGCCGCATTTAAATTTGGTGGAAAAGATACAGATGGCGACGGCCTTTATGACAACGAAGATGCTTGTCCTGAAGTAGCTGGTCTTCGTGAATTTGGTGGATGTCCTGATAGCGACGGTGATGGTATTGAAGATCGTAACGATGCTTGTGTTAACGTTGCCGGTTTAGCAGAATTCAACGGATGTCCTGATAGTGACGGCGATGGTATTGCTGACCCACAAGATGCCTGTCCAATGGTAGCTGGAGTAGCTGCATTGAATGGTTGTCCTGATGGCGATAGTGATGGTATCACTGACGCTGACGATAACTGTCCAACTGAAGCAGGTCCAAGTTCAAACGGAGGATGTCCTTTCTACGATGCCGACAATGACGGTGTTGAAGACAAGGATGATAAATGTCCTGATGTTGCTGGAACCGTTTCTAACAACGGATGTCCAGAAGTTACTATCGAAATCATCAACCAATTGAATGAGTATTCGAAAACAATCTTATTCGATACAGGTAAAACAAGTATCCGTGAAACGTCTAATGCTGTGTTACAAGATATGGCTGACGTAATGGCCGCTTACCCAACTTCTAGCTTCGAAATCGGAGGCCACACAGACAGCGTAGGTCGTGCTGCAAACAACCAAAAATTATCAGCTGCTCGTGCGCAATCAGTACACGACTTCTTGGTAGGTCTCGGTATGGATGACAGCCGTTTATCTTTCGTAGGTTACGGTGAAGATCGTCCAGTAGCAGACAACAATACTGCTGCCGGCAGACAAGAAAACAGACGTGTTGAGATTTCTTTAGTGAAGTAATCAACCACGCACATAATATCATTTAAAAACGCCTCCTTTATGGAGGCGTTTTTATATTTTTAGGAATGGAAAGTTTTCTCACAGAAACCATTCGAACTTTATCTCAAGGACCTCATGCCTTGTCAGACTACACCATTATTTTGCCGAGCAAACGGGCTGGGGGGTTTCTAAATCAACTTCTTGTCCAGCAGGCAGACCAGGCTTTTTTCTCCCCGAAAATCTATAGTATTGAAGACTTTGTGGCTCATGTTTCTGGCGTATCCATTATGCCGAAAACAGATGTCTTGTTGGCAGGGTTTTCTCGTTATCAATCCATTCAAAAAACGAGCTTTACCGATTACTTGCAGTGGGCAGAAACCATGCTGAGTGATTTTAACGAACTGGACCGCCACTTGGTTGAACCCAAAGCATTCTTCAGTTACCTCGGTCAAATTAAAGCCCTTGATCGATGGAATCTTGAAGAATCCCCCACCCCATTGATGACTGATTATTTTAAGTTCTGGGAGACGCTATTTCCTTTTTACACGCAGCTAACGGAATCCTTGCTGGCCGAAGGGCAGGCTTATCAAGGCCTGGTTTATCGCCGCGCAGCAGAAGATCTGACGCATTACCTCAACACCCACGGCGCGGCGCCTCACGCATTTATTGGGTTTAACGCGCTTAACCCTGCCGAGCAACTCTTGATCCAGGAATTACTGGCCCAAGGGAACACGCAAGTATTCTGGGATATGGATGATCATTTCATTCAAGATCCACAGCACAGTGTGTCCCACTTTTTAAAAGACTACTTAGGCACATGGCCACATTACAAGACGCATCCTAAGCCGGATTTTCCAAAACACTTTGCCCAGCATAAGAATATCCGTTTGATCCAAGCCGACAGTGACCTGGCCCAAGTCAAAATGATGACAAAGTTGTTGTCTGAAACGCCTCGAGAGCAATGGGAAAAAACCGCCCTGGTGCTTGCCGACGAGTCTTTGCTTATTCCTGTTATTTATGCACTACCACAGCATATCACATCGGTCAACATCACCATGGGGTATCCCTTAAAAGCTTTTCCCGGTGTTTGGTTCATGACCACGCTATTACATTATTACCGCAGTGGCGCGGCCAAAATACACCACGATACCTTAAAGAAAATCTTTACACATCCATTTGGCCAGCGGCTCATTCCCTCGGGCACGGCAATTTGCCATGCCTTAGATAAGCAGCACCGTCTTTTTGTTTCCCTGTCGGATCTTTTGGACATGGCACCAGAAGAATCTCGCCAGACGCTTCGGCTGCTTTTTGGGCCTGAGGATTCTCAGACGACCTTGCTCAAAAGGCTCATGCTGCTGCTGAATGAACTGATCCAATCCAAAAATTTAGGCCGATTTGACCGCTTAGGGGTCGAAAAATTATTTGACCTCTGTCATCGACTGGAGCATCTCGAGCGGCATTTTGGATTTTTACAAACCACCAACAGTATTGTGGCCCTTTTTGACCACTTATTGCAACAGGAGTCTCTGGACTTCGAAGGCGATGCCTACTCTGGACTACAGGTTATGGGGATGCTCGAAACGCGCGTCTTGGACTTTGAGCATTTAATTGTTCTGTCGGTAAACGAAGGGATATTGCCTCAAGGCAAAAGTACGGCCTCGTTCATCACCTACGATATGAAAAAGGAATTCGGGCTGCCGCTGCACACCGAAAAAGACGCCATTTATGCCTATCACTTTTTTCGTTTGCTCCAGCGGGCCAAGGAGGTGACCCTGGTCTATCAAGAACAAACTCAAGGGCTCAATGTGGGCGAAAAAAGCCGATTTATACGCTTGTTGGCGCTCGATGAGCAAAAAACCCATAAAATCACCCAGGTATTGGCTCATCAACACGCCGAAGTCACTCCAGTGGCTGCAGAGGAGTTTGTCAAATCGCCGGGGGTAATGGACCGGCTGCATGCCATCGCCGAAAAAGGCTTTTCACCAACGGCCTTATCGCTCTATATTCGAGACCCTAAAGCATTTTATTTTGAACGTGTTTTGTCGCTCTCGACAAACAAACCCATGCAAGATAGCGTTGGCCCCGATGTGGTGGGTACTGTTGTCCATGAATCCATTAAAGAACTCTATAAAGACTTTGTCGGGCATCATTTAACCGTCGCCGGGTTAAAGGCGCTTAAAAAGCAAGTCAATGCGGTGATCCAAGAGCAATTCGGCCTGGCCTACAACACCTCTTCGCTGGTCAAAGGCAAAAACTTGATCATCGTGGCGGTCGTCAGGCGTTATATTGAAAAACTTATTGATTGGGACCTCAGTGCTTTGGCTGAAGGCCATACCATAGAATTACTCGAATCAGAAACGAATCATGAGATCACGATCCAAACAAATTTAGGCTATCCCATGAGTCTTAAGGGGCAGGTAGATCGTGTGGATCGCTGCAATGGCACCATTCGCATCATTGATTTCAAAACAGGGATGGTGCAACCCTCGAGTGTTGAAATTGTAGATTGGGCCCAGCTGATCACCAACAAAAAGTACGACAAGGCATTTCAGTTACTGACCTATGCTTACCTCAGACAGCACACGTCCCCTGAAACCTCTGTTACTGCGGGTATATTGTCGTTTAAAAATATGGCTGCTGGGCTCATGTGCTTTGCGACAAAGAAAGGCAGTCATGACAGAAACAAAATAGCATCCATTACCCCAGAAGTCCTCAAACAGTATGAGGAACAGTTGTTTGCCTTAGTGGGGGGCATTATGAATCCGGAAATTCCATTCGTGGCTGCAGGTTTGGACGACATATTTCGGATAAACTAGCACAGCTTTAGGATAAAACGATGCTTTTTTGGGATAAAAGGCACTTTTTAGTAGGCGAAATCTAAAATCATTTCTATTTTTGCAAAAAATTTATATCATGAAACTGCACAAAACATTATTAGTCTTAGCCCTTGTTTTTATTAGCGCTCTTGGCCTTAACGCTCAAGACAAACAAAATCCTTGGGCCATTGAAATTGGAACTAACGCCGTTGACTTTTATCCTGTCGGTGGTGACTCTGGCACAATGCCAGGCTCGATTAACGGTGAACCTGTCCACGGATCATTTATCAACGAGTACTTTAATGCTGGAGACCACTACAACATGATGCCCTCGGTTTCTCGAGTAGGTGTAGGGCGCCACTTGATTAGTGGCTTAAGCCTAAATGTTGGTGGAGCCATCAACAAGATTGACAAATTAGGTGATGCCGATGTAGTTGGTTGGAATAACGATTCTTCTACCAAGTTTTACAGCTTAGATGCCCGTCTGAACTTTAGTTTTCAAGACGCTTTTGGCCATGACTCATGGTTTGATCCTTATGTCGGTATTGGTGCCGGACGTACCTGGGTCAAATACGGATATGCCTTGGGATACAATACCCTTAATGCCAATGTCGGCTTTAAATTTTGGGTCATGAAAGATCTTTTGGCTATTGACCTCGCCAGCACCTACAAATCGGGTATGGACGATCAATACAGCCAAGATTATTTCCAACACCATTTGGGACTTGTGTTCCAGTTTGGCGCCAAAGATACGGACGGCGATGGTGTTTCTGATAGCCGTGACGAGTGTCCCTCTGTTCCAGGTCTAAAAGAATTTAACGGTTGCCCTGACACTGATGGTGATGGCATTGAAGATGCCAAAGACAACTGTCCAGAAGTCGCCGGAATTACAGAATTCAATGGTTGTCCTGACACTGACGGTGATGGCACTGAAGATGCAAAAGACGCCTGTCCAACTCAAGCGGGACCTGCCGAATTTGGTGGATGTCCTGACAGTGATGGCGATGGTGTAGCCGATCCAAAAGACGGCTGTCCTGAGGTTGCTGGAGTTAAGGAATTGGGTGGATGTCCTGATCGTGATGGCGATGGTGTTGCCGACAAAGACGACGCCTGTCCAGACGATGTAGGTACGGTAGTTAAAGGTGGCTGTCCAGAAATGACCATGGAGATTGTTACAGATCTCAATGAATCTGCGAGCGCATTATTGTTCTTGCGTGGCAAAAGCGACCTGAGTACCGACGCCAAGGCAACTTTAGACCAAATCGCTTCTGTAATGAAGGAATACGCGACCACTTATCTTGAAATTTCAGGACATACGTGTAATATTGATACCGCAGACTTTAACCAAGAGCTTTCCGAGTCACGTGCCAAAGTCGTTCGCAACTATTTGATCGAGGCTCAAGGCATTAGCCCAGGCAGACTCTCTGCTAAAGGTTATGGCGAATCTAAGCCTGTCGCTGACAATGCTATTGAAGCAGGACGTGTCAAAAACAGACGTGTAGAGATTTCTATAGAAGAGTAATCTTTGCCGAACTTTATATAGAACCCGGAGCTTATCGCTCCGGGTTTTTTTGTGTTTGCTCATTCCCTCAGGAAAAGCCCTTCTTGATTTAAAAGGACATAGGGGTCGCCCTCTGGATTAATCATGGAAAATATATCAAAATATTATCGGGTAATTTTACGATCTTTCGGAGACAAAACCGATATGCTTGAGGCGTTGTCTCAGATTTAAATGATTCCTCCTGATGCACGGTTGTTAACCAATATGCACAACTTATGAGACACTATATCATCCGTCATGCCCTAGAATTTGTCGTTATTGTCATGGGTATCAGCCTCTCATTTTATCTTGAAAAACAAAATGCAACCGCCTACAAAGACACCCTAAAAAATCAGTCCTTGGGGCGTATTCTCAAAAATATTGAGATCGATGTAAAGGACTATAAGTTCAACTTGATCGCACACAACAATGCGATTGAATCCATAAACTGGCTTGAAAATCATCGTGACCAATTATATCTCAAAACAAGGGATAGTATCGGTTTTCATTATGGGCGGGCCTTAATTATCAATACTGTATTTGTCGATAATCAAGAAGAATACCGCGCGATTCAAAACTCTGGCCTAATTGAACTCATCGAAAACGAAGAAGTTGTTTTAGGTCTTCAAAACAAATACTCCTACCACAAGTTCATCAAGTTTCTCGAGGAGATGATTCAAAAAGAGCTCTCAGTGCTTAGCGAAGATCTTTACACCAATACACGACTGGTCAGTCCAAAACTTGATTCTCTTGGTTATTTATTTGACCGGACTTTTGTTGGGCAATTGCCTATACCACACCCCGTGTTTGAGCGACTGATCACTGTTGGTTCGTTACACGATTATTACAACGCTAGGGTAAAAAGCAGAATTCGCCGCGATAGTGTTCTGCGCCTGCGTATCGAAAAGGAAATCCAGTGACAGTAATAAGCCCACAACCGGTTAAGGCCATCCTTTTTGACATGGATGGCGTCATTGTTAACAGTGAGCCACTACACCACAGGGCCTATCACATGATGTTTGCCGAGGTGGGTATTGAGGTCTCTGCTGCCCGCTATAGCTCTTTTACAGGGCAAGCAACGCTCCCAATCTGTCAGCGACTTTGCGCCGAGTATGGCCTTGCTGAAAAAGCCGAAACACTAGTGGCGCTCAAACGAAAACATTTTAAAGACCTCTTCGAAAACGACAATGATTTTGATTTGATCCCAGGAGTGCTCGAGCTGATCAAACAATACCATGCCAAAGGGCTTGTTTTGATTTTGGCCTCTTCTGCCTCCATGCCCAACATCAACCGGATCTTTGATCGTTTTGATTTGGACCAATATTTTACAGCGAAGTTGAGCGGAGCAGATTTAATAGCTTCGAAACCACATCCGGAGATATTCATTAAGGCTGCTGAGGCTGCTGGTTTTGGCCCACACCAATGCGTTGTGCTCGAAGACTCAGACAACGGCCTAAAGGCGGCAAATGCCGCAGGCATATTTTGTGTCGCCTATAGCAGTGCCGACGCTAAAGGCCAAAACCATCGGTTGGCCAATAAAGTCATTAGTTCGTTTACAGAAATATATTTTGATGCGCTACAGGCGCTGGTCGCGACCCACGGATAAGCTGGTTAGTTTTTTGAATACGACTTTTTGCTGCCTTGCTCATCCCAGTATTGGATGGACCCTTTGGGCTTGTTGTTCTTGTAGGCCGCCTCTTGCTTGAGTTGACCATTGCCGTACCAAAGTCTTGAGACCCCCTGCTTTTGGTTGTCCACAAAGTTTTCTAAAAGACCCAATTGGCCCGATGCGTACCACCATTTGAACGCGCCGTCTTTTTTGCCGTTAACATAAAATCCTTCCATGCGGATCTGACCACTTGGATAATTTTCGACAACACGCCCCGTGATGGGAACGCCTAAATCTTTAAGAAGCGCCATTCCTTGTTCCATGGCGACTGGATCCAATTGGTGACCGTAATAGGTAGTAGATTCTTGGGCTTGACCATAAACCGCGGTCAATAAAAAAGATAAAACGATCAGTTGCTTCATAAGTACTTAAATAGGTGGTTTGCCAGAATTATTAAAAGGCAAGTTACTAAATTCTGAGCGTATATGTGCCCAAAATTAATACCGCCTTAACAATTTTTGCGGGTTAATCCCCTTATCTTCATGGCTCCATAAACCTACCCTAACACAATCATTATGAAATTTTTATTTGTTGCCTTAGCCGCTTTG
>DGAU01000007.1:3299-6713 GCA_002384055.1 Flavobacteriaceae bacterium UBA4022 | reverse complement strand
AAAGTTATTGTTGATACCCTTCTTGGTAAAGGGAAGCGTAAAATCAAGATGATCCTCAAAAAAGACGGCGCATAGCGCTCTTACTAATTAAAAGCCAAACAGGTACTTCTCAAGACCAAAGCGCATGCTCTGTCTGGTCAAAAAAGCCTTTTTAAACGCTAGTTTTTTTGTATATTCCCTCTCATGACCCATACAAAGTCTCCTTATTTTCAAAACATCCTCATGGGATTCGCGTTTTCACCGAATCTCAAAGCCAATGTTTTTGAGGCGATGCGCTTAAGTACTTATTTGGAGAGCAATCTGTTCTTTTTGCATGTTGGTGAAAAAACCTCAGCCAAAGAAAAAACCTTTAGAGACATCCTAGATGAGTCCCCGGTTCAGCCCAAAAAGATTACGATCTTATGGGAATCGGGTTTGCCTGTAGAAACCATCATCGCACAATGCGCCCATCATCAAATTGACCTCTTGCTTTTAGGGGCGCTCCAGCGCGAAAACATGGTCAAGTTCTACCTGGGGTCCATTGCGCGCAAAATAACCCGTAAGGCGCCTTGCTCTGTCTTGTTGCTCATTAAGCCCTCTGTGGATCGGGTAGCATCCAAACATATGGTGGTCAATGCTTTTGAAAGCCCGCAAACCGAAGACACTATATTGACCGCTTTTGCATTTGCTCATGCCCTCGAGATTCCTATGCTGACGTTAGTCGAGGAGATCAGTCGCTCTAAGGTTGCCGTCAGCGTGGATGACGACCGCAGTCTGCGCCGGGCTACGCTGCGAAAAGAAAAACTTTCGCGCCAAGAACTCTCGCGTGTGAACGAGATCCTAGAGCGGGTTCCTGAAGCCTCCAAAAAAAATAAAATCATTCGCTCCCAGAGCATCTTCGGCACACGCGGGTATTCGATCGGTCATTACGCGCGCGTAGCGCGCGCAGATCTTTTGGTCATGAATGCCAAAGAAGATCGTTCTTCTTTGCTTTCGCGGATATTCCCTAAGGATCTCGAGCATATTTTATCCGAATTGCCCACAGATGTACTCATCGTTCAAAGTCGTACCTATGAGTAAGAGATCTTCTTTTGGGGCTTTTGTCGGTGATTTACCGAAGAACATCTTTGCTGGTTTTGTCGTGTCTTTAGTGGCCCTTCCCTTGGGGCTTGGGCTCGCTATCGCTTCTGAAGCGCCTCCTATAGCTGGCGTTATTGCTGCCGTGGTCGGGGGTGTTGTTGTCGCCTTATTGGGCGGGTCTCAACTCACCATTACAGGGCCGGGTAATGGCTTGGTCATTGTTTTATTATCTGCCATCACAACACTTGGTGGTGGTGACCTCTATCAGGGCTATTTGTTTACCTTGGCGGCCATCGTATGCTCGGGAGTACTGATGTTTCTCTTTGGTGTATTTCGTTTAGGCGCTTTGAGCGAATTTTTTCCTTCGTCGGCATTACAAGGTATGCTTGCTGCGATCGGCATTGGTATTTTGGCCAAACAACTGCACGTAATGCTCGGGATTACCACGACAAATGGGTCCCCTTTGGAGGTGATTAGTCAAGTGCCGCAGTCCATTTTATTTTTGATCGACCACCCGACGATCAATTACCTCCTTCCGGCGGCTCTTGGCGTGGTTTCGTTACTGATCTTGGTCTTTTATTCTGCCTTGAGAAATCGCGTGTTTCAATTAGTTCCTGCGCCCATGTGGGTGGTGCTGGTCGCTATTGGATTGACCTATTATTTTGAGCTCGTCATACAGGTGCCCTATCCTATTGCCGAGCAACTTTTGATTCGTTTGCCTGAAAATATTCTCGGCAATCTGCCCTTTCCTGATTTTGAGATCGCCCTTAGCTGGCCTTTTGTGTCGACCGTTTTGTCCATCACACTCATTGCCAGTATCGAGACCTTGTTGAGTATTAAAGCGGTTGACAAGCTCGATCCAGAAAAACGCCGTTCCAATGTAAATAAAGATCTGCGCGCCTTGGGCTTGGCCACTTCTTTAAGTGGTTTGGTTGGCGGACTCAATGTGGTGACCGTCATTGCCCGAAGCTCGGTCAATGTCAACAACGGAGGGAGCAACCGTTCTGCCAACTTATTTCATGCGCTTTTTCTTTTGGCCTTTGTCCTTATGTTACAAGACCAAATACAACGCATTGCGCTTCCGGCTTTGGCCGCAATATTAGTCTTTACGGGTTACAAACTCGCTGCCCCAAAAAACTTATGGCGCATTTTAAAAATTGGCAAAGAGCAGGCTGTTATTTTTGGGGCTACACTTATGATCACGCTAACCAGTGGTTTGATTACCGGTATTTTGGCTGGAATAGTGGTTACATTTTTTATTCATGTTTGGCTCAACAAAGACTTATTTCTCTTTACCCGAAACTGGCTCAAACCCAATGTGCTGATGTACCTCGAAGACGAAAGTGGCAATTACTACGTGAGTGTTAAAAACTTTTGTTCGTTTTTAAATTTTTATAAACTCAAAGGGGTCTTAGACGAAATTCCAGAAACCGAGCATGCCATATTGGACTTTAGCCTATGCCGATTTGTGGATCATACCGTTATGGAAGGCATTAATGACTACAGCAGAAGTTTTCAGCGCAAGGGTGGAGAATTTGAAATCATTGGTTTAGATGCACACGAAACGGGTGCCCAGCACCCATTTGCGATTCGAAAAAGCCTCCCGGCGCGTGATGTTTTCAAGCGGCGGCGTAACCTGACCAAGCGTCAATTAGAGCTTGAGGAACTTGCCCGTAATTTGGGCTGGGACTACCGTTCTGAGCCCACCTCAGACGCCAAAGATCTCGAGCGATTTAGTTATTTCTCGTCTAAGATGATCAACTATCAGTTCAATGATCTGGTGAATCAAGACCAAGACATCCAATTGTTTGATTTGTCCTATAGCGAAGGGGTTTTTATTGCAAAAGAGGACCTCAAGGCAACTTTTTTGGTGGTTCAGCACAACCACCCAGTACCGCAATTTATTTTGGAGCGTGAGAATTTCTTGGGCGGGATTACCGAACAGACGTCTTTTCAAGACTTGGACTTTCCGGAGGCACCAGATTTTTCCAGGCGTTTCTTTTTGGGGGGTAAAGACCCTCTGGCAATACGAAGTTTTTTTGATGCCGACCTGATTTTCTTTTTTGAAAGCCACGGATACTACCGTATTGAATCCATAGAAAATAGCATCCTGATTAAGGGGAAAAACCGCTTGTCGAGTATTCAGGAAATCAAACACTTGCTTGCTTTTACAAAAGAATTAATGGTTTTGATCGGACGGTAATGAGCGCTAATTTATGCTTAATAGAGTCCAACAATTGCATCATTTGATCATACTTTACCTGCTCATCAACATGCTGTTTGTTGTGTCCTTCCCTCAGGTCTTTGGGCAGATTTTTACCGTCACGTATGATTTCTGAGACAATTCCAAAAACG
>DGAU01000007.1:0-3132 GCA_002384055.1 Flavobacteriaceae bacterium UBA4022 | reverse complement strand
CCTTTAAATGCTTTTTGAGCATGGGGCAGTAAAAAATACTTAAAAAATTAGCCGTCTCTGTAGAGATTCGGTTTATTCATTGGAGAAAATTGGGCTTCAAAGGCATTATTTATTTGCTTCAAGTATTTCTGGGTACAGACGAATTATTTTGTGGATTGTTTAGTAACTTGATCAAGAAATGAAAGATCCTATGCATGTTCTTATCGTGCCTGACTCATTCAAAGGAACTATGTCAGCGACGCAAGTGGCTGATATTATGCATCGGGCAGTAAAGAATGTCTTTCCTCTGGCAATTTGTACCGTTTTCCCCTTTTCTGACGCAGGAGAGGGCGCCCTTGCTGTGCTAGAAAATGTCTGTTCTGGCAAAACGGTAAGATGCCCAACGGTGAATAGTCTCGGGGAGCCTATTGAAGCTCCTTATTATCTTTTTGAAGATGGAAAAAGTGCCTGGATTGAGCTTTCACAAGCATCGGGACTTGCCCAATTGACAAAAGAGCAACGCAATCCGCTAAACACCTCAACCTACGGAACCGGATTACTGATCCGAGCTGCTTTGGAACAGGGTTGTCAAAATATTTATTTGGGCATTGGAGGCAGCAGCACTCATGATCTAGCGACTGGAATTTTTTCTGCTTTAGGGGGAAGACTTTTTAATCATAACGGGTTGCTTTTAGAGCCCTGCGGCGCATCATTGAGCGCGGTTTCAAGTATTGATTTTGATCGTGTCCTGCCTTCTGCTCTTAATGCGCGGTTGGTTGTTGCCTGTGATGTCGACAACACACTAATCGGCCCAACGGGCTCGGCTCATACATATGCCCAACAAAAAGGAGCCTCTGATGAGGATATTTTACGACTAGAAATGGGAAGTACTCACTTCGCTAACCTGATAAAGCAACAGTCTGGTCGTGAGGTGACTCAAGTCATCGGAGGTGGCGCTGCTGGTGGAGTTGCAGCAGGTTTGTCCGGGCTTTTTAACGCAAAAATCGAAAATGGATTCGACATTCTATACCGACTTACCCCTTTAGAGGAACACATTAAAAAAGCAGACTTAGTGTTCACTGGCGAAGGCCAATTTGACGCGCAAAGCATCCGGGGTAAATTGCCGTTTAGGATCGCAAAAGCAACCCATGAATTGGAGATTTTGACTTACATTGTTGCGGGACAAGTATCTGAAATAACGTTGCCACAATTTCCGCGCGTATATATCGAGCAGGTCAAACCAGATCACCTGTCATTGGAAGAGGCCCTAGATTGTGCTCCTATGCTTTTGGAAAGGAAAATGACCGAACTATTGATGCATTTAAATTATTGATTTATGCTGCTGTCTCTAGGGTCTATTTGTTGTGTCATCATATGGGTTATTGTCGGGACGTCCTACACCAAGCTTCATCCCTTTTGGGTGTTGTTTTCTGCTGCTCTCTTAATGGCCTTTTTGTTAGGGCTGGATGTTTTGATCACAACACAATATGTCGTGGTTGGGTTCTGGAAAGCACTAAAAAGCGTGGGCTTGCTCATCCTTTTTGGCACATTTATCGGTGCCGCTTTGGAGTTGTCCTCTGGAGCTATTTCCCTGGCAAAAGGTGTGTTAAAATTATTGCACCGCTTACCGCTTCCTTACGCCATAAGTTTCATTGGTTATTTGGTTTCCATACCTGTGTTTTGTGATGCCGCTTTTGTCATTCTCTCTCAATTAAACAAAACCATCTCCAAGCAAACAAAAGTTTCATTAAAAGGGCTAACTGTTGCGCTTTCAACCGGTCTATTTGCTCCTCATGTGCTTATTCCGCCAACCCCAGGACCGCTGGTTGCCGCAGCAAACTTAGAGGTTGATAATCTTTTTTTGTTGATCCTGGTTGGTAGTGTGTTGGCTTTTATATTGGTTGTTGTCGGCGGGGTCTACGGGCATTATATTATTAAAAAAGACCGGCCAGAAATTTATACAACCCCCCTAAACTTCGCCCAGGATTTTACACAAAAGGAGTCGCCTACACCAAATTTTTATAGGGCCCTAACGCCCATCTTGGTGCCTATTGTTTTAATGACTCTTGGCGCTATTGTGCCTCATATTGGTGAAGAAACGCTCATGACCAAAGTTGTTGATTTTGTGACAATGCCTGTTACAGCACTGGCCGTTGGTGCATTACTTTCTTTGCGTTTGAATACCACGCGTCATGGTGGGTTTTTTCTGCGCGTTCTCAAGAAGGGTGCTCTTCAGGCCTTCCCTATTGTGATGATTACTTGTATGGGTGGCGCTTTGGCGACAGTCATTCAAACAATCCCTTTAGAGGACTATGTTCTTCACATCTCAACCTTTACGGGTCTCGGTATATTGATCCCTTTTGCCATTGCTGCTTTGCTCAAAACAGCTCAAGGATCCTCAACAATTGCGATCATTACGACCTCTTCAATTATATTGCCGTTATTACCCCTTTTAAACTTAGACAGCGAGATGGGAAAAGTCTGGGCCATTATGGCCTTAGGAGTGGGATCAATGACAGTGTCTCATGCCAATGACTCTTATTTTTGGGTTGTGGCTCAAATGAGCGGTATGAATGTAAAAGAAGCTTATAGGACCCACACCGTAGGCACGCTTCTTCAGGGCGTCGTGGGGCTGATCCTAGTCTATCTCGGGCACAGTCTGTGGTCTGCTTATTATGTATAGTTTCACGCCCTAATAGCGTGTGGATTTACAAGCATTAAAAGGTGCTATGCCTGTTGTTTAAGCCTTCTGAAATAGGTTCTATTGCTTCTTCTTAAAGGCCCCCTAAAAGAAAATATGTTGGCAAGACCAACAATAAAGAGGCTGAAAAATGATTTCCCTCTTTTTTTCAATGCATTATTTTCCGCGACCTGTTTTTCTTACCTCTGTTATTTTATTTGTGTTTTGGTTGCTGCCTTTTGATTTGCCACCCTTTGTCGTATCGGTTTGCTTAACCGTTTTGTTTCCAAAATATTTACTACTCATAATGTTCGATTTTAATTCAAAAGTACTGAAAAGGCGTAACTATTTTCATGTTAGGTCAAATAGTTATATAATAATTGCGCTCTATTTTTGAGGCCTTTAAATAGCTGAATTGACAGAGGAGGATAGGCTTATGGTTTAATATATAAAGCCCCACATCACTGTGAGGC
>DGAU01000010.1:2281-73148 GCA_002384055.1 Flavobacteriaceae bacterium UBA4022 | reverse complement strand
AATGATTGATTTTTGTAAATTCGCCGCTCGATAATCAAGAGGTTATCAACATACATAAAAATCATTTAAATAATATTGGCATGTATTTAGCACCAGAAAAAAAACAAGAAATTTTTAAAAAACACGGTAAAAGTGCATCAGACACTGGTACCGCAGAAGGTCAAATCGCATTGTTTACTTACCGTATCCAGCATTTGACACAACACCTTAAGCGCAACCACAAGGATTACAACACAGAGCGTTCTTTGGTTATGTTGGTAGGAAAACGCAGATCTTTATTGGACTATTTGATCAAAAAAGATGTTTTACGTTACCGTGCCATTGTCCAAGAATTAGGATTGCGTAAATAAGCCTAAAGGGACACCGCAACGTGTCCCTTTTATTTTAAACCTACATCAAAGTAGGTCATGAGAAAAAGCTGTATTTAGTTTTTCATTGGTCAACCACAACAACACAACTTTTAGTCGATATCCGGCTAATGACCAAAAATAACGGCATCCTTCGAGATGCCCAAATGAAAAACAAATGAAACCTAAAGTATTTAGAGAGGTCATCGACCTTGGTGATGGTAGAGAAATCACCATTGAGACCGGTAAATTAGCCAAACAAGCCCATGGCTCTGTTGTGGTTCAATCTGGAAAGTGTATGCTATTGTGTACCGTTGTTTCCAACTACAAGCAAAGCGATGTAGATTTCTTACCCCTAACGGTAGACTACCGCGAAAAATTCGCTGCATCTGGACGTTATCCAGGTGGATTTTTCAAGCGTGAAGCACGACCAAGCGACGGTGAGGTACTTACCATGCGTCTAGTAGACCGTGTCTTGCGTCCCCTTTTCCCAAAAGATTACCATGCCGAAACACAGGTCATGATCCAACTCATGTCTCATGACGACGATGTGATGCCTGATGCTATGGCAGGTTTAGCGGCTTCAGCGGCTATCCAATTATCTGATTTCCCATTTGAATGTGCTATTTCTGAAGTACGCGTGGGTCGGATCAATGGCGAATTCGTAATCAACCCTTCTCGTACGCAACTTGCGGAAAGCGATTTGGAAATGGTTATTGGGGCGTCAGCTGATTCAGTCATGATGGTCGAAGGAGAAATGAGTGAAATTTCTGAAGAAGAAATGACTCAAGCTATTAAAGCCGCACACGAAGCCATCAAGGTTCAATGTGCTGCCCAAATGCGTTTGGCAGATGCAGTAGGTCGCAAGCCTGTTCGTGAATACGACGGTGAGCGTACCGATGATGCTTTGGCCCTAAAAATTCATGACCTGGTTTATGACAAGGTTTATGCTGTGGCTAAGGCTGGTTCTGCAAAACATGAACGCACTGCTGCTTTTGGCACAATCAAAGAAGAAGTTAAAGCGACATTTACTGCAGAAGAATTGGCCGATTATGGTGGTATGGTTAGTAAGTACTACAACAAAGCCGAAAAAGAAGCCATCCGCGACTTGACCCTCAACGAGGGATTACGTCTTGATGGCCGTAAGACGACGGACATTCGTCCGATCTGGTGTGAGGTAGACTATTTGCCTTCAACACACGGATCTGCGATTTTTACCCGTGGGGAAACTCAGGCTTTGGCCACAGTGACCTTAGGGACTTCGCGTGAAGCCAACAAAATTGATATGCCTTCATTTGAAGGTGAAGAAACCTTCTATTTACACTATAATTTTCCACCATTCTCGACAGGTGAAGCCCGCCCAATTCGCGGCACCTCACGTCGTGAAGTAGGTCATGGAAATTTAGCACAACGTGCCCTTAAAGGCATGATTCCTAAAGATTGTCCCTATACCGTACGTATTGTTTCTGAAGTTCTAGAAAGTAATGGATCTTCATCTATGGCGACAGTATGTAGTGGTACCATGGCGCTTATGGATGCTGGAGTGCAAATGATCAAACCAGTTTCTGGTATCGCAATGGGTCTTATCTCCGGTACTGATGGCAAGTATGCTGTTTTATCGGATATCTTAGGTGACGAAGATCACTTGGGAGATATGGACTTTAAAGTTACCGGTACGGCAGATGGTATCACGGCTTGTCAAATGGACATCAAAGTAAAAGGATTGTCATATGAGATCTTAGTCAATGCTTTGAAACAAGCAAGAGACGGGCGTCTTCATATTTTGGAGAAACTCATTGAGACCATCGACAAACCGAACACTGATGTGAAAACGCACGCCCCTAAAATGGTGACTGCGATTATCGCTAACGAATTTATCGGTGCCCTTATTGGACCTGGTGGAAAAGTGATACAAGAATTACAGAAAACAACAAAAACAACGATCGTCATTAACGAAGATCCTATTACCGAAGAAGGTATTGTTGAAATTCTTGGAACCAGCCAAGAAGGTATTGATGCGGTACTCGCCAAAATTGATTCCTTGACCTTCAAGCCAGTCGTTGGCAGTGTATATGAAGTCAAAATCATCAAGATGCTTGACTTCGGTGCTGTTGTCGAGTATCAAGAAGCGAAGGGTAAAGAAACTCTGCTACACGTTTCTGAATTGGCTTGGGAGCGTACCGAAAATGTCACAGACGTGGTCAATATGGGCGATGTGTTTGATGTGAAGTTTATGGGTCTCGATCCAAGAACCAAAAAAGACAAAGTCTCTCGCAAGGCTTTATTGCCAAAACCAGAAGGTTATGTAGAACGACCACCACGTGACGATCGTCATTCTGGTGGACGTGATAGCCGTGGCGGTGGACGTGACAGCCGTGGAGGCGGTCGCGATAGCAGAGACCGACGTTAACAGAATAGGTTAATTTTCAATAAGTCTTAAAGCGCCTTCATTTCGAAGGCGCTTTTTTTTGCCCCATTTTATGATCCATGATCGCCAAAACGATCAAGTTTTATGCGCACCCAGCAATGGCGAAAAAAATAGATCAATTTTTTTGTAACCTTTTAGCCAAAGATGCGTATTAGTGAATAACGGAGTCAATCTAAACTAATTCAGCGACCTTCATGAGACAATTAAAAATCACCAAACAAGTTACCAATAGAGAAACGGCCTCACTTGATAAATACCTTCAAGAAATAGGTAAAGTAGACCTCATTACAGCCGATGAAGAAGTGGAACTGGCCCAGCGCATCAAAGCTGGTGACCAACGTGCCTTAGAAAAACTCACCAAGGCCAACTTACGTTTTGTGGTTTCTGTTGCCAAACAATACCAGAATCAAGGTTTAACGCTTCCGGATTTGATCAATGAAGGCAACCTTGGACTCATCAAAGCAGCTCAGCGTTTCGATGAAACTCGTGGATTTAAATTCATTTCGTACGCGGTATGGTGGATCCGCCAATCGATTCTTCAGGCTTTGGCCGAGCAATCACGTATTGTCCGTTTACCGCTCAATAAGATTGGAAGCATCAATAAAATCAATAAGACCTATGCCTTTTTGGAGCAGGCCCATGAACGCCCCCCATCTGCAGAAGAGATTGCCAAGGAGCTAGACATGACCATCAACGATGTCAAGGAGTCTATGAAAAATTCTGGCCGACATGTCTCCATGGATGCGCCACTTGTTGAAGGAGAAGACTCCAATCTTTATGACGTATTGCGCAGTGGCGAGTCGCCAAACCCAGACCGTGCTTTGATGCATGAATCATTGCGCACCGAAATCGAGCGGGCCCTAGAAACCCTTACCCCTCGTGAAGCTGACGTGATTCGACTTTACTTTGGCTTGGGCAACCAACACCCCATGACCCTTGAAGAAATTGGCGAAACCTTTGACTTGACCCGCGAACGTGTACGTCAAATTAAAGAAAAAGCCATCCGACGACTCAAGCACACCTCACGCAGTAAAATACTGAAGACTTATTTGGGCTAAACGGGCCTCGAATACACAATCCTAAAACCTCTGGCTCATTCCCAGAGGTTTTTTTATTCCAGAAACGTTCGATTTTGTACTTTTACCAAAACCTCCAACATGTCAGCAACCCTCATTGCCCCTTCTGTCTTAGCTGCCGATTTCGGTAATCTACAACGTGATATAGAAATGGTCAACGCCAGCCAGGCCGACTGGTTCCATATCGACATCATGGATGGTGTATTTGTGCCCAATATTTCTTACGGAATGCCCGTGCTCAAAGCCATTAAAAAGAGTGCGACCAAACCTCTTGATGTGCATTTAATGATCGTAGATCCCGATCGCTATATCGACACATTTGCGGCATTAGGCGCCGATGTCTTGACCGTACACTACGAAGCCTGTACGCACTTGCACCGCACCCTGCAAGCCATTAAACAGGCCGGCATGAAGGCTGGAGTCGCTTTGAATCCACATACGCCAGTCGCCGTACTGGAGGCCATAATAACCGAGATCGATTTGGTTTGCTTGATGAGTGTCAATCCGGGGTTTGGAGGGCAAAAATTTATTGAAACGACCTTTGAAAAAACAAAGCAATTGCGGGCCTTAGCCCTAAAACACAACGCACAAGTACTCATCGAAATTGACGGCGGTGTGACCAGCAATAATGCCACAGAGCTCAAGGCTGCTGGAGCTGATGTATTGGTAGCGGGCAGTTTTGTTTTCGGCGCTCAAGATCCGATCAATACCATCAAAGACTTGAAAACACAAACCCAGTAACCCACCTTTGGCCCCAACACCATGGCGCAAACCTCTCAAGTTATCATTATCGGTGCTGGACCCATCGGTCTGGCTTGCGGCTTAGCCTGTCTCAAACAGGGCCTCACCTTTGTGATCCTCGAAAAAGGTGCTCTGGTCAATAGTATCTATAACTATCCTGCCAATATGCGCTTCTTTTCGACCTCAGAAAAACTCGAAATTGGCGGTATTCCATTTATCAGTAAAGAGCCCAAACCCAACCGAGATGAAGCGCTCGAATATTACCGACGTACTGCTGAGCTGTTAAAAAACGACCTCCATTTATTCGAAAAAGTAGAACGCGTAGCCAAAGATGATGATGGATTCCAAGTCGTAACGCAAAAAGCACAATACCACAGCGCTCACGTTATTGTCGCTACCGGATTTTATGATTTACCTAAGTTACTCGAGGTCCGCGGCGAGGATCTGCCACATGTAAAGCACTATTTTACCCAGGCCCATCCTTATATTTTCAAAAAGACCATTGTGGTCGGTGCCAGTAATTCTGCCGTTGATGCCGCATTAGAAATCCATCGCAAAGGTGGCGAAGTAACTATGGTTGTCCGCGGCGAACAAATCGGAGATCGGGTCAAATACTGGGTGCGCCCAGACATCATCAACCGCATAAGCGAAGGCAGCATTAAGGCCTATTTCGGATCACAAATTACAGAAATTCATAACGATCGAGTGGACCTCACAACACCAGAGGGCCCTGTCTGCCTTGAAAACGACTATGTCTTAGCCTTAACAGGCTATCAGCCGAACCTTAGCTTTTTAGAAGCGTTAGGCGTTCATTTGCATTCGGACACCTCAAGACGGCCCCAGTATGATCCGGACACCTTAGAGTCGAATGTTACTGGGCTTTATTTGGCCGGCGTGATTTGTGGTGGCTTGGAAACTCATTTATGGTTTATTGAAAACTCTAGAGTCCATGCCGATTTGATTGTGGCAGACATTCTTAGGAAGTAACACAACACAGTCATTAATCGTACATTTTTTGTATATTCGCACACTAAAATTTACCCTTTATTTTGAATTTACAAGACCAAGTTATGACGGCTTTAAAACAAGCCATGAAAGACAAAAATGTCGTCGCACTCGAATCATTGAGAGCGATTAAATCTGGTCTTTTATTGTTGCAAAGTGCGGCAGCTGGTTCGGATATTGTTTCAGAAGAAGAAGGGCTTAAATTATTACAAAAGTTAGTCAAACAGCGTAAAGACAGTGCCCGTATCTTTTCAGAGCAAGACCGTGAAGATCTCGCGCAACCAGAATTAGATCAGGCAGCCATCATTGAAGCATTTTTACCAAAGCCCCTTAGTGAAGAGGAAGTGACTGCCATTGTGGAGCAGATCATCACGGAAGTGGGTGCAACAAGCATGAAAGATATGGGACGCGTTATGGGCCAGGCTAATAAAGCCCTTGCCGGCAAGGCAGAAAGTGCCTTTGTCGCGCAGCTCATCAAAACAAAATTAAGTACATAACCCTAATTGGCCCAGTAGTTCAACTGGATAGAATATCAGATTTCGGCTCTGATGGTTGGGGGTTCGAATCCTCCCTGGGTCACAAAAAAAAGCAAGCTTGATAACAAGCTTGCTTTTTTGTTGTACCCTACCCTACTGTCCAGCCCTGGCCATTCTCTGGTTTAGGCAGTAACCATATCGCTCGATCCTCCAAAGACCATAAACTTTAATCCACGTTATCGTGCAGAAAACTATTATTGGTTCTCATGTCCAAAGCATCATCATCGTCCAAGTTGATTGTGGTTCGTGATATTTGCGCGGCACTATCTTGGGTGGTGTCTTCTAATTCTATACCCATCCTCTTATAGGCGGGTTGTTTTTCGATTTCATCAATTTTAGAAGCACTATTGCGGAACTTATAATTGAATTCTTTCATTTTGCGCTTGCGCTCTTCTGTGCGCGCGCTCAATAGTTTTGAGATTGGGGTATTGAGCGGATCGAGTATGGCCATTTCTTCAACAGGCTGTTCTTGTGTCTCTGTCTTTAAGGATATCTCCATGACTTCTTCCTCTAAAACCGCTACTGGAGCCGCGACAGTCTCTGGCTCTTCTTCTAACACAAATCGTTTTACGGGCTCCGGCGCACCAACAACTTCAGGCGTTAGCTCAACTGCGGTGACTTCGATTTCTTCAATTGCTTGCGCTGCTTTTTCGGGTGCTATTCCAGAAGTCTCTTGGCCTTGGTTTGGCGATCCCTGTGTTTGGCGATGAATAGGCAAATCGAACATCAACATTTGCTCTTCAGCCGCCTCATCAGTGACATAATCTTCCACTTCATCGCTATTGTCCACAGATACTATTTCAAAATCACGGACCTCAATATCGTGGACATCGAGCTCCTTGAATTCTGCCAAATAATGAATGTCTACAGACTCCAAAACGACCGGGATATTTTTGATCAAATCAGTAGTGGCCACATAATCGACAAATGGTTGGTCGATCTCGAAGGCCTCTTGAGATGCGGCTATATCATCTACTGTAAATGTATTTTGAAATGAAATTTCGGTGGACTCCTCTTCAAAAAGTGTGTGACGAACCACATTGGCCGTAGTCTCTGGAGCCGGCTCACTTGTGCTATTTTGCACGGGCACATCTTCGGACGCGAAAACCTTTTGGGGTGACTTCTGGCCATGATTGAGGTCAAACGCGGCGCGCTGATCCTCTTCTAAGGTGTGGATGATGCGTTTGGCTTCGGTATGGGCAATATCATTTTGCTGCTCTTGATCAAAACCAGTCGCAATGACGGTAATGGCAATAGCGCCATCGAGGTTTTCGTCTTCTCCAACCCCCATAATGATGTTGGCACCGTGGCCCGCTTGATCTTGGATGTAGTCACTGATTTCGCCAATTTCATCGATGGTGATTTCTTCGGTACCACTCACAATCAATAGCAATACATTTTTGGCCCCTTTAATTTTGTTGTCGTTAAGTAATGGCGAATCCAACGCCTTTGAAATGGCATCCATAGAACGATTGGAGCCTACCGCCGTGGCACTACCCATTATGGCAGTTCCACTATTGGCTAATACAGTTTTTGCGTCCCGAAGGTCAATGTTCTGCGTATAGTGATGTGTGATCACTTCGGCGATACCACGTGCTGCTGTGGCCAAAACTTCGTCGGCTTTAGAAAAGCCCGCTTTGAACCCCAGATTACCATAGACTTCGCGCAGTTTATTGTTATTGATCACAATGAGCGAATCAACATTACGGCGCAAATTTTCGATACCAATTTGGGCTTGATCATTTCTTAATTTACCCTCAAACTGAAAAGGCATGGTCACAATTCCTACCGTCAAGATGTTCAGTTCTCGGGCCATTTGTGCAATAATTGGCGCTGCCCCTGTTCCGGTACCCCCACCCATTCCGGCAGTGATGAAAATCATTTTTGTATTGGTCGACAACATGTCCCGAATCTCTTCAACAGATTCCACCGCAGATTCTTCGCCAATTTTAGGATTCGCTCCTGCCCCTAGTCCTTCGGTAAGGGACACGCCAAGTTGAATCTTGACCGGTACCGTGCTATTTTCAAGTGCTTGCGCATCAGTATTACAAATCACAAAATCTACGCCCTTGATGCCCTGATTATACATGTGATTGATGGCATTGCTCCCGCCGCCGCCAACGCCAATCACCTTGATCACGTTCGATTGGTTTTTGGGGAGATCAAATGTAATTTTATCAAAATCTGTATGACTCATATGGTTGCTTTTTATAACGGTTTATGGTTATTCTGCGTTATCTAAAAATTCTTTAAATTTCTCTGCCCATTTATCAAAAAAGCCTTTGCCAGCCTGGTCTTCGTTAGAAGCTGGGTGACTTTCTCCTTCAGGTGAAATAACTTCGGAGGGCTCAGGGTCTGATTCAGGCTTTGGCCCATCAGCAGGATATGCTGATTGGTGACCGGTATTTTTTTGGTTGAGGCTGGTCAAGACCAAACCAACGGCAGTAGCATACATGGGGCTGGTTGTTTCACTATCACTATCACCAGCCAAATGCTCGTTAGGATATCCGATACGGGTGTCCATCCCGGTAATGTATTCAACTAATTGCTTCAAATGGCTCAACTGCGCGCCGCCTCCAGTAAGGACGATGCCTGCAATCAACTTTTTCTTTTGTTCTTCGTGGCCGTAATTTTTGATCTCTAAATAGACCTGCTCGATAATTTCGACCACCCGCGCATGAATGATGCGGGACAAATTCTTCAGGCTAATTTCTTTTGGCTCACGGCCTCTAAGTCCTGGAATCGATACAATTTCGTTTTCTTTGTTTTCTCCCGGCCAGGCCGATCCAAATTTTATTTTCAATAATTCGGCTTGCTTCTCGATGATCGAGCAACCCTCCTTAATGTCCTCTGTAATCACGTTACCGCCAAAAGGAATCACGGCAGTATGGCGAATAATCCCATCTTTAAAAATGGCCAGATCGGTCGTTCCACCACCAATATCAATTAGGGCCACACCAGCCTCTTTTTCTTCTTGGCTCAATACCGCATTCGATGAAGCCAAAGGCTCTAAAGTAATGCCTGATAATTCCAAACCAGCACTCTTGACGCACCGCCCTATATTTCTGATCGAAGATACTTGACCCACGACAACATGAAAATTAGCCTCGAGTCTTCCACCATACATCCCAATGGGCTCTTTGATCTCGGCCTGCCCGTCGACCTTAAAATCTTGTGGCAAGACATGAATGATCTCTTCTCCTGGAAGCATCACCAACTTATGCACTTGATTGCACAACCGATCGATATCTTCGTCATGTATGACCTCGTCACTATTGTTTCTGGTGATGTAATCGCTGTGTTGCAAACTACGGATGTGTTGTCCTGCGATCCCTACAACCACATCGGCTATAGTCATGCCCGAGGAGCTTTCTGCTTCCTGAATCGCCTGCTGAATAGATTGTATGGTCTGGGTGATATTGTTGACCACACCGCGATGGACCCCCAAACTTTTGGATTTACCAATGCCTAGGATTTCCATTTTGCCAAACTCATTTTTGCGGCCAATCATGGCAACAATCTTAGTTGTTCCAATATCTAAGCCAACAGCGATACTTGAGTGTTCCATGGTTTTATTATTTGGTGGCAACCACCTGGTTGTTATAACGCAAATCTATATTTTTGTAGCCTTTAAGTTCTTCCGTTTGGGCCAACTTTTGATAAAAGGCTTTAAAATTCTTCAGTTTTTCTTGAACCCGAACTACCGGACCCAAAACAATAGCAAAATCCGTGTCTCTGAGTCCTAGAACCATTTGTCCATCCCGCCCTACGGTAATACTTACTAAACGTGGTCCCATAAAAGCATCTTGGTTTAATGTCAAGATCAACTCATGAACTTGGCCCACATACAACAGGGCGTCACCATTCACTAAAGGCACTCTTGCCGCATACAAAGGGGACAATGGCATTGGAATTCCGTCTTCATCGATATAAAACGACTCTGCTCCAGAAACACGAGCGATTGGTTTTCTTTGTTCTATTTTGGCCCCCAAAACTCCATCGATAGTGACATAAACTTGGGCTTTTCGCACCATAGGATGCAGCACTAGCCGGGCCTCCATCTCTTTCAAAACTAAGGTTTCTTTAGGGGTGGTCAAGAGACTGTCTTTATTTTGTATTAACAATTTATTAACCGCTTCCAAGGCCATGAAGGGCTGGTCATTCTTGATGAAAGTGACGGACAAGTCCTGTACAAAGCGCTGGTCATTTCTTTGGATCGAAAAGCCCATCAAAAAGGCAATTAGCCCCAATAAAAGGATCATACGGATGGTATAATAACTACGCTTCATGATCTAAATATGTTTTGATTTTTGGCACCATGGTACCGATGTCTCCAGCCCCCACCATTAAGGTGACTTTTGCCTGAGCCTTTTGTATCATTTCGGGCAATTGTTGGGGCAAAACCACTTGAGCCTTTTGGCCAGGTATTTGTCGGCACAACCACTCGGAATCGACACCTCTGATAGGCCTTTCTCTTGCAGGATATAACGGCAGAAGTAACACGCGATCAAATTGTGCCAAACTTTTTGCAAACTCAGGACCAAAATCCCGGGTTCTACTATATAAATGGGGTTGAAATACAATTACGTTGGCAGCCTTTGGATAAAACTCATTGACCCCCTGATATAGGGCATCCAATTCAGTGGGATGATGGGCATAGTCATCTATCAAAATATGATCATGACCATGCTTCGAAACATTAAACCGGCGTTGAATCCCTGTAAAAGTTGCTAAGCCAGCAGCAATTTGCGCTAAGGAAACACCCACAGAAGCAGCCATTCCAACGGCCATAAGAGCGTTGCTCAAGTTATGTCTACCAGGCATTCCAAAGGAAAGGGCCTGTGCCGCACCTTGAGGCGTTACCACATCAAATCGATAGGCCCCTTGGTCCACGCCAATATTAATAGCTCGGACTGCAGCCTGATCTGAAAAACCAACCTTAACACCGGCCAAGGGCAGGTCTTCTTGAACAAATAATTGCCCTTTGGGCACTAAGTCAGCAAACGCATTAAAGGCCTGGCTAAAAGACTCTGGAGTCGGATAAATATCCAAATGATCAGGATCCATACTCGTAATACAAGCCAAATCTGGATGCAGCTGCAAGAAGGAACGATCGAATTCATCGGCCTCGACCACGGTCATATTGGTCCCCTGGGACACAAAATTAGATTGATAATTTTGAGCGATACCACCCAAAAAAGCAGTGACCGAACATTTGGCCTCCAAAAGGATATGGGCCAAAATACTCGAGGTGGTGGTCTTGCCGTGCGTCCCGGCTACCGCCAAGCATTGTGTGTCTTGTGTCACACGGGCTAAAAACGTTGCACGCTTGATACACGCAAATGACCCTTGATCAAAATAGCGCTTCCAAGGATTTTCTTCGGATATGGCAGGAGTCCATACCACGAGTGTATTACGGGCATCTATCAGAGTCAAGATAGCGGGATCAAGATGCGTCGAATACGTGATCGATGCACCTTCACTGATCAAACGATCGGTGAGCACGCTAGGCGCTTTGTCGTATCCAAAAACCTTATGACCTTTTGCCATCACGTAACGCGCTAAGGCACTCATACCGATGCCGCCGATGCCCAGAAAAAAGAATGATGTATGTTTTTCTGCAGTCATTTTATCGGTTTATGAGCTTTTGAATTTCAGTAACAATGGCTTCTGTGGCCTCTGGCCGGGCACAGGCCTTTATGGCTTCTGATAATGCTTTTTGCTGCTGTGGATCATTAAATAGTGCGGCAAAAACAGTATCGAACGTACGCTCTAAATCGGTTTCGGCGATCATAATGGCCGCCTCCTTACTCGCTAAAGCTTGTGCATTTTTGGTTTGGTGATCTTCGGCAACATTTGGAGAAGGCACAAAAATAACAGGCTTTCCGACCAAACACAACTCAGAAACCGACAAAGCCCCAGAACGGGAAATCACCACATCTGCAGCAGCATAGGCCATTGCCATATCTTGGATAAAGGGCACAATAACCAGTCCTGGCCCCGATAGAGATTTGTTCGCTTCAAAATAAGCCGGACCACATTGCCAGATTAAGGTCAAATCTTGGCGGGCAAAGTAAGCCAAGCGCGATGCAACAAATTCATTGATCCGTCTTGCCCCTAGGCTCCCTCCAAGCACCAAAAGCACTTTTCCCGTGAGGTGTTTCAAATCAAAATAGTCCAGGGCCTTAGCGCGTTCCGGCAGTTGACCCACCAAATCACGGCGCACCGGATTACCGGTCAATACGAGTTTTTTGGCCGGGAAAAAACGATCCATACGATCGTAGGCCACACAAATAGTCTGGACGTGTCTGCCCAACAAAGTATTGGTCACCCCAGCATAACCATTTTGCTCTTGAATAAGGCTCGGAACCCCGATCAAGGATGCCATACGCAATAAAGGAGCACTGGCATAGCCGCCTGTTCCTATAGCGACGTCGGGCCTAAAGGAACGCAAAAGCCTAAAGGCTGTGAAAAAGCTCGATAATAATTTAAATGGAATTAATAGATTTTTGATCCACTGACCACGCTGAAATCCACTGATCCAAAGGCCCCGGATTGGATAACCCGCCTGCGGCACCTTTTCCATTTCCATGCGGTCCTTAGCCCCTACAAAAAGAAAAACAGCATCAGGGAAGCGTTGCTTTAGCGCATTGGCAATGGCAATAGCCGGATAGATATGTCCGCCGGTACCCCCTCCTGATATGATGAATTTATATGGTCTCACTGAGTATGTCTAAAGGGTTTTGCTCTTCGGTAGTTTCGTCCATGACGGCGTTATGGTTGGCGCTGACGCTCAATATGATGCCTAATGCTAAACAAGTCATCCAAATTGACGACCCCCCTGCGCTGATCAGTGGCAAAGTTTGGCCAGTCACTGGGAAAAGTTCAACAGCCACTGCCATGTTGATGAATGCCTGAAAAATAATGGGCAGACCGAGTCCAACAACAAGTAAGCGTCCAAAAAAGTTCTGTGTTTTATAAACCAAAATGACCAATCGAAAGAGCAAAAACAAATAAAGCAGCAACAACACTAAGGCCCCGACTAAGCCGTATTCTTCTACAATAATGGCATAAATGAAATCCGACGAAGATTGGGGTAAATAGTTTTTTTGAACACTCTTACCTGGCCCAAGTCCCATGAGTCCCCCTGAAGCGATAGCAATTTTGGCCTTCTCTATTTGATAGTCATCTTTTTTGTCTTCTGTAGGTTGCCAAAAATTTTCGACACGACTCATCCAGGTGTCGACACGGTTGGGGAATACCCCTGGAAAAGCTTTGGCGGTTAGGACAAAAAGTGTCAGAAAGGTCAAACCAATACCAACGATAAGACCGAGATACCTCAGAGGATAACCGCCAACGAAAACCAAAACCAATACCATGGCAAAAATCAATGCCGCCGTAGAAAAATTGGCCGGTAAGATCAGGATCAAAACACCAAAAACAGGTAGCCACAAGGGCAATATTGTTTCCCTAAACGTAACCGTTTTGTCTTTTATTCGAGACAAATAACGTGCAACAAAAACCATAAGTACCACAGCTGCCGCCGCGGAAGTTTGGAAACTCACCCCGACAAATGGGACCCGGATCCAACGACTGGCATTGGCCCCATCTATGGTAGTTCCTTGTGCCATGGTAATGACCAGTAATACCATGACCGCGGGCAATACGATCAAGGAAAGCCCCTTGAAATAATGAAACGGAATGCGGTGCACCCCATATAAAATAACGAACCCAAGCATCAAATGTGCCAAGTGCTTGATCAAAAAGCCCAATGTATTTCCGTCCCCATAGAGATAGGCCAGATTACTGCTCGCACTGTAAACTGGTAAAAAGGAAAATACAGCCAACAGGGCTATAACAGCCCAAATAGCCCGATCACCTTTGATATGTTGGAAAATTGTTTTCATTAGAGGTTACGCACTGCTTGCTTAAATTGACGGCCTCGATCTTCATAATCCTGAAACAAATCAAAACTAGCGCAGGCAGGTGACAATAGGACTTGCTCACCCCTTTCCGCCAGACGATAGGCAATCTTAACAGCATCTTCAATACGTGTGGTCTCTACCAACATATCTACCACATTACCGAAGGCTTGAATAATTTTTTCATTATCCAACCCCAAACAAATAATGGCCTTGACCTTCTCATTGACCAGTGGCAACAACGCTGTATAGTCATTCCCTTTATCCTGCCCGCCAACAATCCATACTGTTGGTGCCGACATGCTCTCAAGGGCATAATAAGTCGCATTGACATTAGTCGCCTTAGAGTCATTAATGTAGGTGACATTATTAATTTTCAGCACATGCTCTAAACGGTGCTCTACACCCTGAAAGTGCTCTAAAGATTGCCTGATGGTTTCTTTACGAATGTTTAGCAAGGTGCCTACTGTAGCCGCAGCCATGGCATTTTTTGCATTGTGTATTCCTGCTAATTCCAGATGTAGTGTTGGCATAGTAAGGGTTTGTTTGTTGGTATGAATCACTAAGGTTTTGTGGTCGATATAGGCCCCATGTTTTAATGTGCTTTCGGCAGAATAGGGCAGTAATTCTGCGTTCAAATTATTTTTGGAGACTTCATGAGACAGTACGGGATCATCGGCGTCATAAATCAGTTGATCACTCGCATTTTGACGGGTAGAAATACTCATTTTCGAAGCGACATAGGCCTCAAAGTTATAATTGTAACGATCCAAATGATCGGGGGTGATGTTGGTAATCACCGCAATATGTGGTTTGAATTCCACCATCCCATCGAGCTGGAAACTACTGATTTCTAAAACGTAATAATCGGGTTCCTCGCCCATGACTTGGGCAGCGAAACTTTTACCAATATTACCCCCAAGACCTGCAGAAATTCCGGCATCACAAAGCAACTTATGAATCATAGCTGTTGTGGTGGTCTTTCCGTTACTCCCGGTAATGGCGATGATCGGCTTTTGTGTAAAACGAAAACCCCATTCGATTTCGGAGATCACAGGAATTCCAGCGGCCACAATCTCTTTTATCAACGCAATGTGGTCCGGGATGCCAGGACTCTTGACAACGACATCGGCCTGAAGTATTTTGGACATGGTATGGGTGCCTTGCTCATGATCGATGCCGTGTTCGGCCATGAATGTTTGCGCCTTGACGCTCATCTGTTTGCCATCGGACACAAAGACTGTATAGCCCTTGTTGATGCCCAATAGAGCAGCACCGCAACCACTTTCACCAGAACCCAATACGACTAAAATTTTCTGTGTCATTAACGGATTTTTAAGGTGACGATGGTCAGTACGGCCAAGACAATTCCAACAATCCAAAAGCGCGTAACGATTTTACTCTCATGGTAGCCTCTGACTTGATAATGATGGTGTAATGGAGCCATTTTGAATATTCTTTGGCCCACACCAGATTTCTTTTTGGTGTATTTGAACCAGCCCACTTGCAAAACAACCGATAAATTCTCCATCAAAAACACCCCGCACAGAATTGGGATGAGCCATTCTTTACGAATAGCGATGGCAATTACCGCAATGATACCGCCAATGGTCAAGCTTCCCGTGTCACCCATAAAGACTTGCGCGGGGTAAGCATTGTACCACAAAAAGCCAATAAGGGCACCAACGAACGCCATGATAAAAATAGACAGCTCGCCAATGTTTGGGATATACATGATATTGAGATAATCAGAGAAAATGACATTACCCGATATCCAGGCCAGAATAGCCAAAGCAACACCAATAATGGCAGAAGTTCCCGCAGCCAATCCATCGATACCATCGGTCAGGTTCGCCCCATTAGATACTGCGGTGATGATAAAAATGACAATGGGAATAAAAATCAACCACGCATATGAACGCCAGTTTGGCCCCATCCAAGTCACCAATTTTTCGTAGTTGATCTCATTGTCTTTAACAAAGGGCATCGTGGTCAATAGTGTCTTTTCTGCTGGATAAAACATGGATGCCGGTTTTGCGTTACTGGCCTGCTCTTGTTTTAGGGCATTAGGGATAGGCCGACGCACCGTGATATCAGAATGCAGATACATCGTAGCACCCACGATCAAACCCAATCCGATCTGGCCGACAATTTTGAATCGTCCTGGCAGCCCTTCTTTGTCCTGCTTAAACTTTTTGATATAATCGTCAATGAATCCAATAACCCCCATCCAAAGGGTCGTGACGATCAACAATATGACATAGATATTGTCTAGTTGAGCGAAGAGCAAGACTGGAATAATGGTCGCGAGAATGATGATGATCCCCCCCATGGTAGGGGTGCCTGCTTTTTCATTTTGGCCCTCAAGACCCAAATCACGGATCGATTCTCCTACTTGCTTGCGTTGCAAAAAAGCAATGATCCTACGGCCAAAATAAGTCGCGATAAAAAGCGACAAAATTGCGGTCATTGCAGCACGAAAAGTGATGAACTGAAACAATCCAGCACCGGGCATATCATAAATTCGGTCTAAGTAATCAAATAGATAATAGAGCATCTGTTTCGTTTCAATGCGTGAGTAAATCAGTGACTATTTGGAGGTCATTAAAATCAAATCGCTGCCCCCGTATTTCTTGATAAGTCTCATGCCCTTTTCCGGCAATCAGAATGATATCATTGGGCGCGGCCATCTGAACGGCTGCCTTAATTGCTTGGGCGCGATCGGCTATGACCACATATTTTTTAAAATCTTGAGCTGGGACGCCAGCCACCATGGCCTGGAGTATGGCCTGGGGATCTTCCCCGCGTGGGTTATCATTGGTAAAAACTACTTTGCTGCTCCACTGGGTGGCGATCGCAGCCATCTTTGGTCGTTTATCTGGATCTCGGTCACCACCGCATCCCACTACGGTAATCAGCGATTCATTTCCTGTGCGCAGTCCATCGATTGTGGACAAGACATTATCCAGAGCATCTGGCGTATGGGCATAATCTACAATAGCCGTTACCCCAGAAGAGGAAATGATATATTGAAAGCGGCCCGACACACTTTCCAAAGTACTCAAGGCTTTTAGGCTCTCCAACTGAGGTTGCCCAAGTAGATCAGCGCAGGCATATATCGCCAATACATTATAGGCATTAAAGCCCCCGATGAGCTTCACCCAGACCTCTTGCTGGTTGATTTTGATCAATTGACCGCTAAGCTGACGCTCGAGGATACTCACCTTGTAATCTGCTAATGACTTTTGTGCATAGGTCACTTTTGTGGCCTTGGTATTTTGCAACATCACAGAACCATTCTTATCGTCTTGATTCACTAAAGCAAATGCGGTCCTAGGCAATTGGTCGAACAGTCTTTTTTTGACGTCGCGATACGTTTTAAAGTCCTTGTGATAGTCCAAATGATCATGCGACAAATTGGTGAAAATCCCCCCTGAAAAGGCCAACCCCAAGGTTCTATTTTGATCAATCCCATGAGAACTTACCTCCATAAAGCAATGCGTGACCCCTTGATCCACCATCTGCCGTAAATAGTTGTTGATCGTTAGCGGGTCAGCCGTGGTGTGGGTCGCAGGGAATGCGGCAACACCTATTCTATTGACCACCGTCGACAACAACCCTGCTCGATGACCCAGCGCCATAAAAAGGTCATACAAAAGAGTAGCTACAGTGGTTTTGCCATTGGTGCCGGTCACCCCGACAAGGGTAAGTTCACTCGATGGATGCTCATAAAAATTATCCGCCATATAGGCCAAGGCTTCTGAAGCATCAGCTACAGTCACATAAGTGATCCCATTAATGATATTCTGCGGGAGTTCCTCACAAATGATGGCAATGGCCCCTTGATCACAGGCCTGTTTTATGAAGTTATGTCCATCGACAATTGTACCGCGCAGCGCAACAAAGGCATCATTGAGGCCAATTTGTCTCGAATCGAAAGCAATCTGGGCAACCGTGATTCCTGTAGAACCCACAACGCCCTGAATGGGTACGCGATACAGAATGTCCTTGAGTACCTTCATGATAGTGTGATGATGATTAAGGCGCCTTCTTTGATAATGGCACCTTGGTTTAAGGATTGATTGACCACCTTACCATTTCCTTTAAGGACGACTTTGAGCCCCAAATTCTCCAGAACAGCCAAGGCATCCATAGCAGGCCAACCCATAACATCGGGCACCCCAGTCGCAGGATCATGAACCAGATTTAAGGCTTTTGTCTGCAATGCTAATTGTGGCAAAGCATTCGCCTGCATGAAAATAGTATCTCTAAGGGGGCTATCGGTGTATATTTTTTGTGCAATTCTTTGAAAGACAGGACCAGTGACATCCGCACCGTAATAGCCTTTTTTGGTGCTCGGCTTATGGATCACCACAATACAAGAATATTTGGGCTGTTCTGCTGGAAAATAGCCGACAAAAGAGGAAATATAGCGGCGGTTTTCTTGCCAGTCTGGCAACCAATATTCCGTTCGGGCCGTTCCCGTTTTGCCCGCCATTGAGAAGTACTCCGAGTATAAACTTTTGCCTGTGCCCCGCACCACAATATTGCGCAGGATTGTGCGTATTGCCCCTAAGGTTTGGTCCGACATAATTTTTGGCTGCATAATTTCCGTATCAAATCGGGCAACTTCACGATTGTGCGTCATGATACGTTCCACAAAACGAGGTTTGACCATTACACCATCATTGGCGATGGCATTATAAAAAGTCAATATTTGTAGTGGCGTAAGTCTTAAGTTATAGCCATAAGCCATCGATGGCAATGCATTCTTACTCCATTTCTTGTCTCCTGGACGCGGAATCTCTGGCTGGCCCTCGCCGCTAATAGCTAAACCAATAGGGGTATCAAGTCCCCATTTTTGGAGGTAATTCAAAAATCGCTCGGGACGATCTTCATAAGCATCATCAATGAGGCTGGCCAAACCGATATTGGAAGAAACCTCTAGTGCCATGGCCGCGGAAATTTTGCCATGACCTTTCGTATCGGTAATCATACGCCCGTAAAAGGCCTTGCTTCCCAGACGTGTATCGACAACCGTTGCTGTATCGATCACTCGGTCTTCAAGGGCTGCTGCTAAAGCAATGACCTTAAAGGTGCTTCCCGGCTCGTGACTTTCGCCAACAGCGTAATTGAGTTTTTCGTAATAGGTTCCATTGCTTGTCCGCCCCAAATTGGCCACTGCTTTGATTGCTCCGGTAGCCACCTCCATGACCACAACGGTGCCGTGCTCGGCTTCATAGTATTCGAGCTGCTTGAGTAGTGCATGATGAGCGATATCTTGAATGTTGATGTCGATGGTTGTGAAAACATCATAACCATCCTGAGGCTCCAATTCATTTTCATCCGAGACAGGCTTCCATTGTCCTTTGGCAATTTTCTGTTTGAGTCGGTGTCCATCATTACCCCGCAGATACAAGTCATAAGCCCCTTCGAGTCCGATATCATAACGCCCAGGCACATCACTGCGCTGGTTGCCAACAAGACGTTCCGCGATTTTGCCAAGTGGATGTTCGCGAACGGTTTTTTGTATCACAATCAAGCCGCCACGGTATGGGCCCTTACTCAGTAGTGGCATTTTTCTTACCGCACTGTAATCGGAATAACTGAGCCCACGGGCCAGCAGCAAATAGCGGTTTTTGTCGCTTCGGGCCTTTTGCAGCTGCCGTTGGTAATGAGAAGGGCTTTTACCGAGTTTTTCACTCAAAGCTTGGGCCAGTTGCGGCATCAATTCCGTAAAATCGTTGCCACTCACTGTTACGGCATCAAATCTAATGTCATATTTCGGAACAGAAGTCGCTAGGAGACTACCATCATTAGAGTAAATATTGCCTCGATTTGCAGCAATAGTATCATTCTTAGTGCTATTGGACGCAGCCAACTCTCGGTAATACGTACCCTCAACAAACTGTATCTCAGTGAGCTTGAACACAATACATGCCGCCAATAGAAGCATACCCCCTGCTACGAGATAGAATCTTTTTAGAATGTTGCGTTCTAGACTCATTAGTCTTTAGGGTTTGATAGGACCACGATTTTTTGCGGGGGCACTTCAGAAATAAACAATCCTTTTTTAGCCATAGCGGCAATAATTTTGGTCTCCATTTTGGCATTCATCAATTGCATGCGGACATCCACATATTGACTTTTCAAATCCTTCACCTCATTACTGAGCTGTGCTATTTGATGGACTTTTTTGTCGGCCTGATGACCACTGGCAATCATGCCCAAGGTCAGAACAGAGAGAAAAATGATGAACCGCCAGTTCTTTAGCGCATCGTCATTGACCAAGAAAGTACCTTTGATGATATTGAAAAAACCTTCCTTCATGAGCGGCGTTCAGCAATTCTCAATTTCGCACTGCGTGCTCTGTTATTTCTCTTAATTTCTTGATCCGTCGGGATGATCAACTTGCCCAAAGGTTTAAACGGCACGGAAGTCCTTCCATATACATCCTTTTCGGGTTCACCATCAAACAAGCCATCACGCATAAAGCGTTTTACCAGACGGTCCTCTAAGGAATGATAAGAAATCACACTGAGCCGACCACCAGGAACCAAAAGATCCTGAGTCTGCATCAAAAACGCTTTTAAAGCCGTCAACTCATCGTTAACCTCTAGGCGAATGGCCTGAAAAATTTGCGCCAAAACCTTATGTTCATTGGCCTTTGGCAAAAAGCGCTGTAACGCACGTTTCAAATCTTCGGTGGTCGCGATAGGCGCTTCCATTCTTGCCGCCACAATAACTTGGGCCATCCCAGGAGCGGCCCTTAATTCTCCATAGTCCTTGAGTACGCGAGAGAGCTCAGACGCCTCGTAACTATTGACAATCTCGTAGGCAGATCGGCTATTATTTTGATTCATACGCATATCTAACTGACCATCAAAGCGGGTCGAAAAACCCCTTTCTGGACGATCAAATTGATGCGAAGAAACCCCGAAATCAGCCAAAATACCATCGACCTTGGTCACACCATGAAATTTCAAAAACCGACTCAGATGACGAAAGTTTTCGTGAATCAAAAGGAAACGCCCATCATCGATTCTATTTTGCAGGGCATCTTGATCTTGATCAAATGCAATGAGACGCCCTTGAGGCCCGAGTGCATCAAGCACCTGTTTTGCATGACCGCCGCCGCCAAAAGTAACGTCGACATAAATCCCATCTGGCTTGATATCTAAGCCACCTACCGTTTCATGAAGTAAGACTGGATCATGATAACTCATCGGCAGTGCTATTGTTTTGCCCCATGACCTCTTCGGCCAAATCAGCAAAGTCGTTTGCGGCGTCAGAAATAGCTTTTTCGTATTGATCCGCGTTCCAGATCTCAACAATACCCACAGAAGCCGTGAGCACAATATGTCTGTCTAGGGAGGCGATCCCCATCAAATCACTCGGAATATTCAGTCGGCCTGTGGCATCGAGCTCCAGGACACGCACCCCAGCGGTAAAACGTCTTATAAAATCATTGTTTTTTCTATTGAACTGATTCAGCTGCCCCACCTTATCCATCAAGATATTCCACTGCTTTAAGGGATAGAGCTCCAAGCATGGCTGAAACACAGCGCGCTTAATCACAAACCCATCTGACGCGACCACTGCCAGCTGCTTTTTAAGGTCAGCAGGCATCATAATGCGGCCCTTATTATCGGCCTTGCAATGATATGTTCCAATGATATTCAACATAATAGGTCTGAGATGATTGATCAAATATAGGAAGAATTTTACCACATTTTACCACATTCTACCACATTGTTAATAAGTTTTCCCACAAGACATATGCACGCAATTCCGACACCATCATTCTGGCCATAGCGCCGAATAACTGAGTCACTAAGACGCATTTTCTATGTCAGAACACGCTATTATAGTTTCAGTAATTTTTATGTACTTTTGCCTTTGATAGTCAAACCACACTATGGGGTATTTACTTAAAAAAGAAAAATCATTTTCTTACCTAGAAACAGGCGAAGGCACTCCAATCATCATATTGCATGGTTTGATGGGTGGCCTGAGTAATTTTGATGGCGTTGTCCATTACTTTCCGAGCCATGGGTATAAAGTGTTGATCCCCGAATTACCAATCTACGACCTCCCTATCATAAAAACCAACGTCAAAAACATAGCCCTCTATGTGTCCCGATTCATGAAACACAAGGGTATTGATCAGGCGATTTTGGTGGGTAATTCCTTAGGCGGACACATTGGTCTGCTCATGACCAAGTTGTTTCCTGAGAAAGTCAAAGCCCTAGTCATCACAGGAAGTTCCGGGCTCTACGAAAATGCCATGGGCGAATCCTACCCCAAGCGCGGGGATTACGATTACATCCGCGAAAAAGCAGAAAATGTTTTTTACGACCCAAAAATTGCCACAAAAGAAATCGTAGACGAAGTCTATGCCGGCGTTAATGACCGAAACAAATTGATCCGGACTTTGGCAATTGCTAAGAGCGCTATCCGTCATAATATGGCCAAAGATCTGCCAAAAATGACCAACCCCACCTGTATCATTTGGGGCAGAAATGACTCTGTTACCCCGCCAGAAGTGGCTGATGAATTTAATAAACTACTCCCCGACTCCGAATTGTTTTGGATTGACCAATGTGGCCACGCTGCAATGATGGAACACCCAGACACTTTCAACGAGATACTGCACCAGTGGCTTGATAAGCGCCAATTTTAAAACTGCCCCATGAAAATCACCTCTGCAGAATTTGTTATGAGCAACAGCGACGTAACAAAGTGTCCCAATCAAGCTTTGCCCGAATATGCCTTTATCGGACGATCTAATGTCGGCAAGTCTTCTTTGATCAATATGCTCATGCAGCGCAAAGGGCTAGCCAAAACCAGTGGACGCCCCGGAAAGACCCAGTTGATCAACCATTTTTTAATCAACAAAAATTGGCACTTAGTTGATTTGCCGGGCTATGGCTACGCGCGCGTGTCTAAAAAAAGTAAAAAAACATTTCAGAAATTTATCACTGCATACTTCGAATCAAGAAAGCAGTTGGTTTTGGGGTTTGTCTTGATCGACATAAGGCACGAAGCCCAGCCCATCGACCTAGAGTTCATGACTTATTTAGGTCACGAGCAAATTCCCTTTAATATTGTGTTTACCAAAGCCGACAAACTCAAGCCAAATGCCCTGCTGCGCAATGTTGCTCAATTTGAAGCGAAAATGTTGGAAACCTGGGAAGTGATGCCGACCTATTTCGTCACCTCATCATCTCAATATACTGGGCGGGAAGAACTACTCAAATGCATTGAAGACGTCAATTCAGAAATGCAGCGTGTTTAGGTTATTTTTTTGGGTTTTTTAAGTCCATTTTTTCGGCAAAATAATCACAAAAATCCCGCATTGTAGCACTCATCTTATCGTCATTGGTAGCGCGCTCAAAAGTGTCGGCCATCGCGGACAATGTTTGATGAAAAAACACTTTCATTTCGTCCAAAGGCATGGTTTTGGTCCAAAGATCAATCCGCAAGGCCTCTTGTGCAGCACCATCCCATACCGAGAGTAACACTGCCTTAGTCTCTTGTTGCTTAATGCCTCCATCGGGTGCCGACCACGTCATTTCTTGAGGAACTTTATTGTCGTCTAACCCGATGTTGATAGTGATTTTGGATTGATGTACAGCCATTATTTGTTTGGTTTGTAAAGGGATTGATTAAAAATTTCTTCAGCAGGCAGCGCCATCAATTGCTCCACCGTACTGGAATTATTGTTCATGTAAGAGCGCACTATTTGCCAGCCCAACCATTGGCCAATCATTCCGGGTGACTCTTGGTCCAACTCCAGCTCAAATTTCGAAAAAGGGGCTGGGTCAATAAAGCGACTGGTCAATTTAGAATTCGTGCTATATAAGTATTCACGGCTCACAAAATATTGCCATACATCAATTTCATTGTCTTCTGCCCAGAGCAATTCCTGGGGCGTATATCCAATTTTATCAGCATCATCCACCTCGGGCAACCACAAATCTTTTAAATACAAAACTTTGCCATAATAGATGATTTGCGCCAAAAATGCGCGCCCCTGAGGCACGGCAACCATCTTACGGGCATAGGCCGTGGCCACATCCGAAACGATCATTTCTGGCCTTAGGTTCTTGACGATGTAAAGCGGTATGCCCTGATAAAATTTATGGTCACTTCCTAAATAAACATCCAACATCAGAATCAACCAGCGCCGGTTCGCAATTACCCGAGTTCTGTAATCGACATCTGAGGTAGTGGTCACCACTGTAGGCACCTCAAATCCGGGAGCGTAAAAACTAATGTGCCGAAACAAATCGCTTATAGATTCATTTAAGCTCAAATCATCGGCAAAGACCCTTCCCACTTCATAATCCAATTCATTCTGAAGGGTATCGACTAGTTTTGCCCGCCAAATACTGTCTGGATATTGTGTCGGAAAAAACAAAGGATATTGTTGCTTCAGATCATCTAAGTCGGCAACCTCAGCCTCAGCAAAGGCGCGATCAAAACGCTGGACTTGGATCGAAATGGGCAATTCATCGATGCGTTTTTCTTGCTTGGATTTTTGGTCACACCCCATCAATAGAAAACTCAATCCAAGGGCGAAAACGACCTGCTTTATAATGACTTGCTTGGTATATTTCATCTCGATCATGGCAACCATTGTTACGATTAGATTGCTTATTTTTACACCACAAAGGTATTACTTATCTTACTTAATTGCATCCTAAATGAAGGCAGAAAAAGTTACACAGCACATCGTCCAGTGGCTAAAATCTTATGCACTTAACGCGGGAACTCATGGTTTTGTTGTGGGGGTGAGTGGTGGAATTGATTCGGCTGTAACATCGACTTTGTGCGCCCTTACTGGCCTGCCCACGGTCTGTGTTATGCTACCCATACATCAAGACCCCGCTCAGATCGCTCGTGCACAAAACCATATCACATCCCTAAAAGAGCAGTGTCCTCATGTTAGCAGTCTAAAAGTCGATGTTACACCGATTTTTGAAGCCTTCAAACACAGTATACCCGATCAAGCACCTGAGGCATTAATCCAACTGAGCCTGGCCAATTCTAGAGCCCGCTTGCGCATGACCACCCTATATTATTTGGCTGGGATCAATCACGCCCTTGTGGCCGGAACGGGCAATAAAGTAGAAGATTTCGGCGTCGGTTTTTATACCAAATACGGTGATGGAGGAGTCGACATCAGTCCTCTTGCCGATCTGGTCAAGAGTGAGGTTTATGCCTTAGGCGCGCACCTGGAGATTCACCAAGACATCCTCGCCGCTGCCCCTACGGATGGATTATTTGGCGATAGCCGCACCGACGAAGACCAAATAGGCGCCAATTACGACGAATTGGAATGGGCGATGGACTTTTATGAAAAAAATTCGGATCCTTCCGAACTAGAGCCACGCCAAAAAGCAGTACTCGATATCTATATAAAACTCCACACAAACAACCAACACAAGATGCGGCCTATACCGGTTTGCACCATTCCAGAAGCGCTGCGTTAATGCGCTGAAGAAGAAGCACTTTATCGAAAAATTACGCGAAACAAAATCCCTCCAGTAGATTTTTACTACATTTAGCTCCAAGACCTGCGCTCCAAACCAAGGTCAATGCCCTCAAATAAGTGTAACTCTTTTTAATATGAAAAACATATTAATTGCCGACCACCACCCCGTTATCCGTAAAGGCGTGGTGTGTATGCTCAAAAAAACAAAGGACTTTGCCGTCATTGGCAAAGCCCAAAATGGTGATGAGCTTTTTCGACAATTAGAATTGTTGCAGCCAGATATTGTGGTAATGGAATTAGAATTACCCCAACTTACCGGCATTAGTGCCTTGCGTTCGATTAAAGCAAAATATCCAAAGACGCGCATCCTCGTTTTTTCGCATTTACCCGAAGAGATTTACGCCTTGAGAAGCATCAAATCTGGTGCTGCGGGATATGTGCCAAAATCGGCCTCAGCCAAAGTATTTGTGAAAGCGCTCAAACAGCTTTCTCGCGGCGGTATTTTCTTAAATGAAGATTTAAACGCCACATTTACACAAAGAAATGTCGGTGAGTCAAGCGCCATCAATCGCTACAAAAAATTATCCTCAAGGGAAATAGAAGTGCTGAATCTACTCTCTAATGGGAAGCGCAACAAGGATATAGCAAATGCATTAGAAATTAACGAGAAGACCGTCAGCACTTACAAGACCAGACTGCTCAAAAAATTAAAAGTGGATAACCTGGCAGATTTGATCAACCAAGCACGCATGTTTCGCATGAGCTAAGGGAATTGAGCCTAGAGGACCCGATTCAATTTATCAGACAAAACTTTTTTCAAGCCAATGTAATCTATCACAGACCGAAGTGTGTCGGGGTCAGAGACACTTTCTGTCTTTGGATCAAACAAGGTATTTAGTTCATTGATTTTTTCCGTTACCAAGAAACGCCTTAGATTCAAAATCGTCTCGGTCACGATCTGACTGACATTGGCCTCTTTGTCTTTGACCACAATATCTTTTCGGCCCCATTGATGCAGCTGATGTTTTTCTTCATCCATGAGAATATGGCTGACCATTTCAGATAAATTTTGGGGTAAGTCTTGGATAAAGGCCTCTATCCTGATGGCCTTGTTCTGGTGATAAGCCTCAATAATTTTATAATAAAGGACCTGAAATTCTGGGTGGGTAAATTCAATTTCATCCTCCTGCAGATCCAAATAAATCTTCTGATAAACTAAGGATCGAACTTTCTCCTCTTTGTGCTTGATGACCCCATCGTCTTGTGACTCCATGGTGTATTCCTGAAAATCTTGTTCGCTGGTCCCGTAAAGAAGCAACATCTCGATGATCTTACGCTCCAATTCAAATTGCACATCAACCTTTAGGCTCTGGGTCTGCTTATTTGCAATGACTTCTAAATTAGGACCCTGATCAACTTTTCGAACGGATTCAGCAGACCTATTTTTCTTCAGAATTTGAGCCAAAGTACTGAATAGCACTTCTTGACTGATGTCCATAATGCGCGCGCACTCCTTGAGGTAAACTTCCTGCTTGATGTGGTCAGGTATTTTGGAAATACTGGTCACCATATCCCGAATGGTGTCAGATTTTTTGATAGGATCGTTAGCCGCATCTTGAGCCAACAGGGAGGCTTTAAAACTAATGAAGTCTTTGGTGTTCTTTTCGAGGTAATCTTTGAGCTGATCTAGCGTCTGGGCGCGCGAAAAACTATCAGGATCTTCTCCCTCTGGAAAAGCACAAATGCGCACATTCATCCCTTGCTCCAATATCAGGTCAACACCTCGCAAAGAGGCCCTAAGTCCCGCCGCATCTCCATCAAAAAGCAGGGTCATGTTCGGAGTCAATCGATTGACCAGTCGGATCTGTTCTGGAGTCAAAGCCGTCCCGCTCGAAGCCACGACATTGGTCAAACCACGTTGGTGCATCTGAATAACATCAGTATACCCTTCTACCAAATAACACTGATCTTCTTTGGCGATCGTTTGCTTGGCAAAATGAATGCCATAAAGCACCTTGCTCTTATGGTAAACATCACTCTCTGGAGAGTTGACGTATTTAGCCGCCTTTTTGTCGGAAGTCAAAATCCGGCCGCCAAATCCAAGGACCCGACCGCTCAAACTGTGTATCGGAAACAAGACCCGTCCCTTGAAACGATCAAACTGCTTGTCCCCTTTAACAATAGTCAGTCCTGTTTGCTCTAAATAACTAAGCTTATATCCCTGTTTCAATGCCTCAGAAGTAAAGGCATCCCACTGGTCTAAGCCATAACCCAATTGAAATTTTTCTATCGTTTCGGTTGTAAAACCACGCTCTTTGAAATAACTCAGACCAATGGCCTTACCTGATTCTGTTTGGGTTAACACGTTTTTGAAGTAATCCCGAGCAAAATCATTGACCAGATACAAACTCTCACGTGCATCAGTCATCTCCTTTTCTTCTGGGGTCTGTTCGGTTTCCTCGATCTCAATATTATACTTTTTGGCCAAATACTTAATGGCCTCAGGATAATTGAAATGCTCATGTTCCATAAGGAATGCGACCGCATTTCCTCCTTTTCCACTACTGAAATCTTTCCAAATCTGCTTCACTGGAGAAACCATAAAACTGGGTGATCGCTCGTCTGTGAAGGGACTCAGCCCCTTGTAATTGGCGCCTGATTTTTTTAATTGTACAAAATCACCGATCACCTCCTCGACTCGGGCGGTCTCAAAAACTTGATCAATGGTGAATCTGGATATCATGGAGAATTCTTATAGGGTAAAAATAGTATAATTCGGCTAACTTTTTGGCCCACTGACAAACCAAAACAAAGACAACGTTATTTTTGCCGTTCAATAACGTAATCGATCATCAAGAGCAAAGATGTCTTATATTCTGAATCCGGATAGTGTTCTAAACACGCCAAAGCCTGAGCCTGATAAGCTTTCATTTTTTGCTCAGCGTAGGCAATACCGCCAAGTTCCCGCACTTTTTGAATGACTTGTTGGACGCGCTTGCGATCGGTATTGTGGTTCTTTAATGAATCCATCAGCCAGCGTACCTCTTGGGCCGTGCCTTGATTGAGTGCATGGATCAGCGGCAGGGTTAATTTGCGTTCTTTGATATCGATCCCCAGTGGCTTACCTATACTGGCGCTGCCGTAATCAAATAAATCATCTTTTATCTGAAAAGCCATACCAATGGCTTCGCCTAAATCAGTGAGTTGGCTCACTTCTTCTGGATCCGCATATACACTTTGGGCGCCCATGGCACAGCACGAAGCGATTAAAGTGGCTGTTTTTTGGCGGATGATGTCCAAATATACCGCTTCGGTAATGTCAAGCTTGCGGGCCTTTTCGATCTGTAACAGCTCCCCTTCACTCATGGCACGCACTGCTTTGGAAATAATTTTCAATAGGTCAAAATCGTCGTGATCTATAGACAACAAAAGCCCTTTGGAGAGTAAGTAATCCCCAACCAAAACGGCAATCTTGTTCTTCCATAAAGCATTGATGGAAAAGAATCCTCTACGCTGATCACTGTCATCAACCACGTCATCATGCACCAGAGTGGCGGTATGGATCAATTCAATCACAGCCGCGCCTCGATAAGTGCGTTCATTCACTTGCCCATTATGGCACATTTTGGCCACCAAGAACACAAACATAGGGCGCATCTGCTTGCCTTTGCGGTTCACGACAAAATGCGTGATCCGGTTCAGGAGGGCGACTTTAGACAACATGGAAGCATAAAACTTTTTTTCAAAAAGTTCCATTTCTTCTTCAATCGGTGCCTTTATTTGTGCGGTTATTTTCATAAGAACGATGCCGTCTAAGGACCTTGCCTCTGTGGTCTCTTAATTGTTTTTATTGCGGTATAAGGCTGGGTCTACAACTTGAGCCATGGCCTGCTGATCTAGTGGCAGCCCAACAAATGATTGTATTTGTTCCACAACTTTATAAGGCTCCGCCACGAGATCTTTATATTCAACATAAAGAATCTCGACTCCAGGCGCTAATTTCTGCCAACCTGCTACAGAGGCCAGTAAACGCTGAAATTGATTGTAGATTTTGACTGGGAAGATGGATTCGCTTTTGCCCAACATTTTCTGCTGTGACTGAATGACCTCGTCCAAATCCCGTTTCATAAAGATAACCTTATAACGGTGTTTGTTATCCAAATACTTGAGCAGTGGCGCGACAATTTTAACGGACTTGTTCTGGGCTTTTGCCAGCCATGAGTTATCCTTATATAGGCTCTTTACGGGCTCATATTCGTAATAACCTTTGGGATTAGACACATCGGCCTCCCTCAAATCATCGGTCAAAGCATCCACACCTCCTTTGTCCATCATCTGCATCATCAGCGAGGTCCCCGAACGGGGTAAACCAGAAACGACGACAATCTGATTTTTGTGGTATTTATTGGTGATTTTGTCTTCAAATTCAATACCCAAATCCAGCCGTTGTTCAAGATTTTCCAAAGATTGTTGTGCCTGTGGAAATTCTTTCGGCTTAAGCTTCGCAGCCATCTCAAATGAGATTTTTGCGTTTTCAAAATCGCCCATTTTTTCTAATGCTTGCCCCAACAACAGATGACCTTTGGGAAAGTATTTGACCAATTCTACACTGGTCAGCGCATAATCTGCAGCTTCTTCATAGTCGTCTAACTGCAAAAAAACTTCGGCCATAGCGGCATGATAACTTGGCACCTGGGAGTCTTTCTCTATAGCGCGTTCAAAAGCATTTTTGGCCTCTTCTAATGCCCCTAACTGATAGTGGAGCAGACCATATCGATACCAAACAGGGCTGGTTTGGTCCGTTTTAAGAAGCCTCTCTATAAGCACTATGGCTTCTCTGGGTCGTCCTATATCCGACAGGATTTGCGCCTCTGTCAGATCTAAATTATACTTGATCTCCGTGCCTGAATTCTTAACGCTTTGCAGATGCCCCAGCGCTACTTCAAAATTGCGTTCTTTTAAGCTGATCCCGATAAGGTCCATATAAAATGGGGCATAATCCTTAGCATGAGGCTCTTCTAATAGTTCTAAAAGTATTTTTTTTGCCGCGACTAAGTCTTTTTTACCCATGTGAACACGGGCTAAATTGTGTTTGAGGTCAATACGGGTATTGCGGATCGCCACTTCGATTTTTTCGTCTAGTTTTTCTACATAACCCAACTCAATTAATTGCTCCATAGTTTGCTGATCCGAAAACGCATCGGTCTGCTGTGTCTTATCCAATTCACCAAAATCGCCTGAAACCTCATCCCAACTTTCGATATACGCAACTGGCGAAGGATTTTCAAATATGTCTAGGTTCACCTGACCATCCATATCCTTGCCGATGGGCAATCCGAAATGATGCAGAATCGTGGGACCAATGTCAATAATACCCAACCCAAATACCTTCTCATTTTTCTTGATGTTCGGACCACAAGCAACAAACATCCCAAATTGGCGGTGCTCTAAAGATGGAGCCGCTTGTACCTTGGGCATATTCAAAATACGTTTATCACCAGATTCGAAACCATGATCCGACATGATTATAATGGTCGTGTCCTTATCTACCAATTTAAGCTTGCGCTCTAACATCATATCCTGAAATAGATACGCGCCTGTCACTGCCTCTTTGAAGATTTCATGATTTTGCGGGTCTACACCAGGGTGTTTTGGCGGATGATACTTCATAAAGCTATGGCAAAAATGATCGATCATGTCATAATAGACTGCCATAAAATCCCATTCTGTCGTGCGCAATAAACGCGTTGCAGCGTTGTGCAACGAGGTGTTTTCTGAAACAATTTTGGCAATGGCATTGAGCCCTTTATGTTTGTCTTGATCCACTTTATCCGCCTGAGGAACAAAGGGCAGTAAATGGGCCTTTGTAATCTCAAAAGGAAACATTCTAAGGTCTTTAAAATCTTCACTTTTATCCCAAGGATGAACCGATTTTGGACTTATCGGTGTTTGTAATCGAGGGTCCATATGGGTTTTTTGGAAGCGGTCTGAGATCACATAACCATTTATGGGCTCTGCCGGAAAACTGGGCCACCACCCGACAAGATTACTGCGCATCCCCTGGTTGTGAAATATATTCCATAGGGCTCTGGTTTTACGAGACAAGGTGGTTACGGGGCGCACTGATTGCGCATCGGGAGTAACTTCTATAAAACCAAGAACACCATGCTTATCTGGCGTTTTCCCAGTCGCCACCGAAGTCCATAGCATGGGTGAATAAGGAGGATTCATAGTGCTGATATTACCATGGGTTCCTCGAGCGATTAACGATTTCAGCGCAGGCATTTTTCCCGCATGAACCAAGGGCCAAATCACATCCCAATCTGCTGCATCCCATCCAATGAGTAGTAATTTATTTTTTTGCGCCATCAATCAGGTTTTGATTATTTCGGATGTGGCCTTTTGCTTTACGCCATGCCTCAAAACCTATATCACCCAAAGCCAATAATCCCAACGATCCTTCAGGTTTTATGTTTTCGGGATCAAATAAGGCCCTAGTTTGCTCCTTTTCTTCCATATTCTATCTCAAAATAGCGGTGTAAAAATAATTTCTTATATTTACGTTAAATGTCCAGTAAAACTGCAAAAGTTTAACCTTAAATCCTATTATTATGAAAAAAATTACTTCAAAAAAACTAACACAAAGACTAGCCCAATATGGCGCCATGTCTGCAGCAGTTATGGCTGCGGCAGATGCGAACGGTCAGGTCGTCTACACGGATCTGGAACCAGATCTTGTGATTGATGTTGCAGGGCAATTCGATCTTGACTATACAAACGACACGTTTGTAAATATTACCATCGCGAATCCTGATGGACTAGCTGGTGGCAATGCTGCTATTGTCTTCACAAGTTCAGGAGGCGCTTTGGCAGGATTCACTTCAGCTGGTTATCAATATCCATTCCTAATGGCTGCAGACGATGCTATTGACGCCGCAACTGGCTACACAGCAACTGGTGCGCGTGGTGATTTGAATTACTACGGATGTGCTTATTCTAACAGCCAATGGTGTGGTGATGTAACTGATGGTTATTTAGGCGTTAAATTCCTAAACTTATCTACTGGTACAACGCACTACGGATGGGTTCGTATGGATACAGACGTGGGTGGAGATAATCTAATGGTTGTTAAGGATTACGCTTTTGAAGCGACTCCTGATACGGGTATCGCAGCAGGTGATCAAGGATCTCTAGGTCTTAACGACACCGCTTTCGACGGTTTTAAATACTTAGTTGACAGCGCCAACAACCTTTCTCTTAGAGCTGCTTCAGCCTTAGAGCAAGTGGTGTTGCACAATGTACTTGGTCAAGAAATCATGAGCCGCCAATTGAGTGGAACTAACGAGAGTATTTCTTTGGCTTCTTTAGAAACTGGCGTATATATTGCGACTGTTAATATCGAAGGACAAACCAAGTCATTCCAAATCGTTAAGCGATAATCAAATCTTCTTATCATTAAGAACAAAAAAAAAGGCACCCAATGGGTGCCTTTTTTTGTTCAATGCATCAAGTCTTTAATGCTTGTTGGCCAATTGCCCACAGGCGGCATCAATATCCTTACCACGACTGCGTCTTACGGTAACGGGTATGTGTCTGCGCTCTAAGGCCTCTACATAATATTGAATTTGAGACGCGTCGGCCTGACAAAATCTTCCCTGCTCATCGATCGGGTTATATTCGATCAAATTGACTTTACACGGCACATGGCCGCAAAATTTTACCAGTGCATTGATATCGTGCGGACCATCATTAATGCCCTTCCAAACAATGTACTCGTAGGTTATACGACGGTTGGTCTTTTCGTACCAATAAACCAATGCCTCGGCCAAATCATCCAAAATAAAAGATTTAGCAAAAGGCATTATTGATTCTCGCGTCTCTTGAATCGCAGAATGCAAAGAGACTGCCAAATGAAATTTGACCGCATCATCTGCTAGCTTTTTGATCATTTTTGGCACACCAGAAGTAGACACGGTAATCCTCTTTGGAGACATACCCAAACCTTCGGGACTCGTTATCTTTTCGATTGCCAGTAAGACATTTTTGTAATTCATAAGGGGCTCACCCATGCCCATAAAGACAATATTGGATAATGGCCGATCAAAATACATCAAGCTTTCTTGATCAATAGCGCGCACCTGATCGACAATCTCATCAGGGTTGAGGTTACGCATGCGCTTGAGTTGTGCCGTAGCACAAAAGCTACAATCCAAACTACAGCCGACTTGTGAAGACACACAGGCGGTACTTCTTGATTTAGTTGGTATCAACACAGATTCTACCACGAGGCCATCATGGAGGCGTACGGCGTTTTTTATGGTGCCGTCATTACTTTTTTGCATGACATCCACCGCAATGTGATTGATGCTGAAGTTATTTTGCAACAACTCACGTGTCTCGAGAGGCAAGTTTGTCATCACATCAAAATCATGAGCTCCCTTACGCCACAACCATTCATAAACCTGATTACCACGAAACGCTTTGTCACCACTTTTGGTGAAAAAGTCGCGTAACGCATCTTTGCTTAAGGCCCGAATATCAATTTTATCTGCTGACATAGGCGCAAAAGTACAACTTTAGCCGCACTGCGGCACAAAATTAAATAGAGAGATCCTTGGGAATTACCGCTGGATGTGAAGTTTCTTGGCCATGGTGTTTCCTGTGGTTTGGTCAACCAAATGAAGTAGGTAAATACCATTGGCATATTGATCAAGCATCACATGATTTTCGGTGGCTGATAAATTAAGCTCGAGGAGTTTCTGACCGACGATGTTATATAAGACACCCCTAAGGCTGGGATACTGCGTGTTGCGAATAGTAACATAGTCTTGAGCCGGGTTTGGATACATTGCGATTTGTCCGTCTAATTCAAAGTCACCAATGTTTAACGAATTTTCTAGGGTGCCGATTTGGGTATAACCGGTTTGCTCTGGATCAAGCCAATTGGATAAGCGCATATCTTGAGTTGCGCCATAATCCCATGCCGAAGCGAAACGACCATATAAATCATAGCCTCCATTGGTCTGTGTTCCGTCGCATGCCGACATGCCGCCATATAATTGGCCAATAACCAAACCATTTTGATTAAACAGAGGTGATCCCGAGGAACCGCCTTCGGTAGTCCCTAAGTCCCAACCATTGCCATTGCCTACTGCTTGCCCTTTAATGAGCCAAACATCCGTGCCATTAGCAAATTCATGAGCTGCAGGATCCAAATCCATACTTATTTTCATTAAATCACCTCTGGGATGATGAATGCCTGCCTGAAATTCTGGCAGCTCATCGCTGCGATCCCAGCCGGCAAAAACGACATCCCAAGAATCAGGGATCGCCTCGCGCAATTCCACCAAGGCAAAATCAGAACGCTCATGAAATCCACGGAGCTCAGCGCCATTCATCGTAAAGTTTGTATTGATATCTGCGCTTGGCTCTGCTTCACCGCATACAGGATTTGGACTAATCCAATTAAAACGCAAAGACCATAAATCAGGATCTGAATTTTGAAGACAGTGATTGGCCGTCAAAACATAAGGTGTTTTATCTTGTTTGGTATTGTTGAGCAATACCGAAGAACATAAATACCCATTGCCTAAATTGAGTAAGGCAACGGCCTTTTTGAGTTTTTCTTTGTACCCATCAAAATCTCCGCCTACTGGGCAGTTGACATCATAGTTGCAATCACCCGAATCTTCTGGAGCACGCGATTGTTGCTCTGAATCCAATAATTGGTGTAGTGCCCCCATACGGTATCCGTGAATGATACTTTGCGTGGCAATCCGCGGCAATTCATAGGCGTTTGGTGCCTGAACGTATTCTAAGATGACCTCATCCCCTTGCACAAACCACGTACCCGTTTTCTGGGCTGTGCCCCCGTGATGGGTGTATACTTTTGACCAATCGGATCGGCTATTATTATAAATCTGAAGTTGCCCCCCCTCAGGCAAGTAAAATTCGGAGAAATTAATACTGATATTTAAGGCCCCAGGAGAAGTGATGGCCATACGCCAGATGCTTTGACCATCGGGCAAATTGGACCAAGTGCCATGATCGAAACTGTGCAACACTAAAGGACGCTCGATGCCATAACGCCAAGGGGTATTTTTGTCCGCATCATTAATTTGATCTTCCATGACCACTTGACTTAAATCCAATAACGATAAATCAACAGATTGCGGCGCCTCAAGGTTATAGGCCCAGCTTACTGGAATCCTATCCTGTTCTTGTGCCCCAGCGCTAAAGCCGATACAGAAGAGAACCGCAAGGGTGATACAAAAATGGCTTTTATTGTGCATGAAAAATATAAATAACAAAACAAGTTAAGCAATATTTCCGCTCCAACAACAAAAAAACCCATGTCTCTCGACATGGGTTATATATGATCGTTTATTGACACACTAGATGATCAACATCGCATCTCCATAAGAGTAGAAGCGATAATTCTCTTTAATGGCCTCAGCGTAAGCTTTTTTAACAAAGTCATGACCTGCGAAGGCCGAAACCATCATCATCAAGGTAGATTTTGGTGTGTGGAAATTAGTTACCATACAATTGGCAATACTAAAATCATGAGGCGGAAAAATAAACTTATTGGTCCACCCTTCATAAGGATTTAGGGTCCCACTCGAGGATACAGAACTTTCTAACACACGCATCACGGTTGTCCCCACAGCGCAAATACGGCGTTTTTCAGCGATACCTGTATTAATGGTCTTTACAGCATCAGGCATAATCGCAATTTCTTCACTATCCATCTTGTGCTTAGATAAATCTTCCACCTCAACTGGGCTAAAAGTTCCTAAGCCCACGTGCAAGGTCACCTCGGCAAAAGTAACCCCTTTGATCTCGAGGCGCTTCATCAGATGCTTTGAAAAATGTAACCCGGCCGTTGGCGCAGCTACAGCTCCTTCGTTTTTGGCAAAAATCGTCTGGTAACGCTCCGCATCCTCAGGTTCCACAGAACGCTTGATGTATTTTGGTAGAGGCGTTTCTCCCAGCTCAGTGAGTTTATTGCGAAATTCTTCGTAAGACCCGTCGAACAAAAAGCGTAGCGTACGTCCTCTAGAGGTCGTATTATCAATCACTTCTGCCACCAGCGAATCGTCTTCACCAAAATAAAGTTTATTTCCAATACGGATTTTTCGTGCTGGATCCACCAAAACATCCCACAAACGGGTCTCTGAATTCAATTCACGTAATAAAAAAACTTCGATGCGCGCTCCAGTCTTTTCTTTATTTCCATAAAGTCGTGCAGGAAACACCTTAGTATTATTCAAGACCATCACATCATCTTCTTTAAAATAATCGATAAGATCCTTAAACATCTTATGCTCGATGGTCTGAGTTTTACGGTCCAAAACCATCAAACGGGCTTCGTCACGATTCGGTGCAGGGTATTCTGCGAGAAGTTCTTCAGGTAGATTAAAACCGAAGTTGGAGAGTTTCATTCCCATAGTGGTCGTATTAATTACAAAGGCTGCAAATATACAACCGCAACAAGGGCGATGTCAAGTAAAAAGGGATATTAATTATGGAAAGTTATTTGGCCTCCAGCCTTGGCTAGATCATCCCAAAAATCGGGATAAGACTTGGTCACGACCTGGGCCTCATTGATGCCTAAGGAGATCTTTTGGACCAGAGGCGCAAAGGCCATTGCCATGCGATGATCATGATACGTGTCAATACACTGATCTTCCCTAAGCTGGGTTCCCGGCTCAAGAATCAGAGCGTCATCAGTGATGGCCACTACTGCCCCTAACTTTTCCAATTCTGTCTTCAGGGCCGCTAAGCGGTCTGTCTCTTTGATCTTGAGCGTATGCAGACCCCGCAGATGACAAGCCATCCCCAGCCCTGCACAGGTGACGGCAATGGTTTGTGCCAAGTCGGGGGTGTCGGATAAATCTAATGCCACAAATGTTGTGTCCGCTGGACTCACTTTGTGCAGTTCAATGCATCTTTGATCTTCATGATAATGGGTAGACACCCCTAGTGCCTCATAAATTTTAGCCACGGCGGCATCTCCCTGAATGCTTTCGCCTTGATAATAGGACATGCGTATTTTACTGTCCTGCGATAAGGCGATAAAACCATACCAATAAGAAGCCGAGCTCCAATCAGATCCAATGGTAAATTCTTTAATAGAACCAGGTGTCAAGGGATGCACCACGATACGTTCCTGAGTCAAATCAACCTTGCCACCAATCCCCTCGATCAGGGTTTGGGTCATTTTCAGATAAGGCAAGCTGGTAAGCCCATCCGCGATGTCTAGGGTCAGACCCTGAGGTAATTTTGAACCCATGAGTATCAATGCCGTGAGGTACTGACTACTGACACGGCCCGAAATACGCACATGGCTCTTGTTGATTTTACATCCCTTAATCGCTAATGGTGGATACCCGTCTTGATTGGTGTAGTCAATGTCGGCGCCCAATGACCTTAACGCCTCAACCAATATGGCAATTGGGCGCTGTTGCATGCGTTCACTGCCTGTCAAGACAACTTCAACACCTTCCTGACTGGCAAAATACGCGGTTAAAAACCGCATGGCTGTGCCGGCATGACCAATATCGATAACACCCGATCTTTGGGTCAAAGCAGTTGCCATCACTGCAGAATCATCGCAACGCGAGATGTTTTTTAGAACGATACCCGGAAACATGGCCTGTAATATCAATAAACGATTGGTTTCACTTTTTGATCCACAAATCATCAATTCCGGTGTGTCAATAGGGACCAAAACTTTGTCCAGACTAATTTCCATTACACGTTTTTTTTGTGTTGGACCATTCGGTAAAACTTACCGTAACTCACAAAAAATCCATACCCAAAAGACCCAAATAGCCAACCCGCTACAAAGCGCAAGGGCTCTTGAACAAACGTGAATGAAAAATCAAATCGCAGCCATTGGATCAACAAAAATAGGCTGCCAAAAGACAGACCCAAGACCACTACAGATCGCCAAAAACCCTTATATCGTGTGATTTTTTGAAACACCTTAGGTCAATTTTTTATTTTGGTGATGCCGATCATGATCGCGCTTTGTTTTGAGGTCTAATTTTTTATCAAAGGCCTCTTGCAAATTGATTCCCGTCTGGTTCGCCAAGCACAAAACAACAAAAAGCACATCGGCCAATTCTTCACCAAGGTCTTTGTCGGCGTCGCTGGGCTTCTCACTCTGTTCCCCATAGCGCCGTGCTATAATACGCGCCACCTCGCCAACTTCTTCGGTGAGCTGGGCCATATTGGTTAATTCATTAAAATAACGGACTCCATGGCTTTGTATCCAATGGTCGACTTCTTTTTGTGCGTTCTTGATATCCATAATCTAAACTTTGTCTTTACTATCCAAAACAATGGTCACAGGGCCATCATTGATTAATTCTAAGGCCATATCTGCGCCAAATATTCCTGTGGCCACCGGACGCTCGGCGTCTTGAGTCAGTTGCTGTACAAATTGCTCATAAAGCGGCGTGGCCATCTCAGGACCCGCCGCCTGAATAAAAGAGGGACGATTGCCTTTTTTAGTGCTGGCCATTAAGGTAAATTGACTGACCACCAATAGCCCTCCATTGATGGATTTGACCGATGCATTCATCTGACCTTGCGCATCTGAAAAAATACGCATCTGACTGATTTTTTTACTCAACCACCGAACATCCTCAGTGGTATCGTCGTGAGCGATCCCAAGCAACACTAAAAGCCCTTGGCCAATATGAGCTATTGTTTGCGCTTCGACTACTACCGATGCCCTGACGACTCTCTGGATGACGGCTTTCATGATTCTTGGTGCTGGTCTTTGCGGTAACCCTCGTCACCGCCCTCTAAAATCTGTAAATAACTTTTGTATCGTGACCAGGCCAATTTATCGTCTTCCAAAGCCTCCTTTATGGCGCAATGGGGCTCCTTAACGTGAAGACAATTATGAAATTTACACTGGTCTTTTAGGGCGAAGAACTCCGGAAAATAAGCCGACAACTCTTGATCATCAATGGCCACTAATCCAAATCCTTTGATCCCAGGGGTGTCAATTATTTGCGCTCCAAAAGGCATATCGAACATTTCGGCAAAGGTGGTCGTGTGCTGGCCCTGGGCATGCTGAAGAGAAATCTTTGAGGTTTTTAACGACAAATTAGGCGCTAAAGTGTTGACCAATGTCGATTTTCCCACGCCGCTATGACCCGAAAACATAGACACCTTACCCGTCATGAGCGCTTTCACCTGATCAATGTTTTTGCCGGTTTTGGCCGATATCCCAATACATTGGTAACCAATTGAGCGATAGAGCGCCGCAAGATATTTGACCTCGTCTAAGGACTCTGGATCATAATCATCGGTCTTATTGAAGAGCAAGACACTCTTGATGTGGTAAGCTTCTGCCGAAACCAAAAACCGATCAATAAAGGCTGTCGTAGTAACGGGATTATTGGGGGTCACCAGTAAAAAAGCGATATCAATATTGGCCGCTATAATATGGGTTTGTTTGGATAGGTTAACCGACTTACGAATGATGTAATTATCTCTTGGGTCTATCGCGTTAATGACCCCTTGGGGGCCATCAGCTTGTTGGTCGATGTCAAAGGATATATGATCGCCAACCGCGATGGGATTGGTGCTCTTGATGCCTTCGAGTCGAAATTTACCCTTGATCCGACAAGCATAAAAATGTCCGGTTTCCGCTTTGACGGTATACCAACTCCCAGTAGATTTATAAACAGTTCCTTTCATGCCCCAACAAAAATCCGAAATTTCGGGCAAACAATGGAACTAAAAACCATATTTGCGCCATCAAGGGCCAAATACCCAACCTGGGGCCTCACACATATGCACGAATTGGCTCGTGACCACACAAAAGATGGATTTAGAGGTCAGAATCAATCGACTTTTTGTTGATTGATGGACTCTTGATGAATCGCTTTGAATAATTTTTGCACAAATTCTTCGCTTAAGCCCAGATGAGTTCCTTCGTTGATCATTTTCTCCAAGATCGCATACCATCGATCTGATTGCAATATGGCGACATTATTATCTTTCTTTAATTGACCGATTTGCCCAGCAACCTTCATCCGGCGCCCTAAAGTCTCTATGATTTGGTGGTCAGAAATATCGATTTGGGTTCTTAAAGCCTTGAGCTGATTTTGATATTCTAGGGCTTCCCCTTGAGGCTTCCTGACCTGCAGGGCTGTGATGATCTGGTGAAGTTCTTCGGGCGTGATTTGCTGCGCCGCGTCACTCCAGGCCAAATCTGGCGTATGATGAGACTCAATCATTAATCCATCATAATTAAGGTCAAGAGCGGTTTGTGACAAGTCAAAAATCAGGTCTCTCCTGCCTCCCATATGAGACGGATCAAGAATAAGGGGTACATCACAACGCGATTGAAAATCAATGGCAATTTGCCATTCTGGGGTGTTGCGGTATTTGTTTTTTTCGTAAGACGAAAAGCCACGATGTATGGCGCCAAGCTGGGTAATTCCGGATTTTTCAAAACGTTCGATAGCCCCCATCCAAAGGGCCAAATCAGGATTAACGGGATTCTTGATCAATACCGTTTTGCCCGTGCCTTTTAAGGCATCAGCAATATCTTGAACAATAAAAGGAGAAACTGTCGTGCGCGCACCGATCCACAAAATATCAACATCATGGGCCAATGCCAGTTCGACATGATGCGGATGCGCTACCTCGGTGGTGGTCAACAAACCTGTTTCTGCCTTAGCTCTTTGCAACCATGGCAAGCCAAGTGCGCCGACCCCTTCAAAATTGCCCGGGCGTGTTCTTGGCTTCCATAAGCCCGCGCGTAATACAGTGGTCTTGGTCTGTTTGAGTGCATGAGCAATTGTGAGCAGTTGCTCTTCTGTCTCAGCACTGCATGGTCCGGCGATGACCAAGGGATGATGAAGTCCCATGGCATCGAGCCAACTGCGTGCTTGTGTGTTTGTGTCTGTCATATTAATAGTCTGCTTGGTGCGTTTTCACGATTGGTCGCATAGACGCCTAATCGCTTATAATTTTTAAGGTATGGCGTCAAAACGGTCATGGCTTTTTCAAAATCCTGTAGGTCATCGAAGGTCACGTCGACAAAAAAAGCATAGCGCCAGTAAGTCCCCAAAACAGGAAGTGACTGTATCTTTGTTAGATTGATCCCATGATCACTAAGGATTGTGAGTGCCTTACTTAAAGACCCTATCTCATGTCCTAATTGAAATTTAATGCTGGCTTTATTGAGGTTTTTGTGTGTGATTATACCCGAAGGCCCGATCAACACAAACCTGGTTTGATTGTTCTTAATGTCTTGAATGTGTCGGTCCAAAATTTTCAAGCCATAACGATGGGCCACTTCTTCACCTGCAATGGCAGCTACGCCTTGAAGATTCTCAGTAACGATACGCTTGGCTTCAGTAGCCGTATCACGACCTTCGATAACGGTTAATGGTCCCTGAAATTCCCTAAGGTATTTACGACATTGAAGCAGCGCTACGGGATGTGAATGCACCTGTGTTATATCCGTAATACTTGCCGATGGCAAAGCCATCAGATACATCTGGATATTGAGAAAAACCTCATCATAAATCTCAAATGCACCGCCTTCGATGAGATTGTAGTTGGTCAGAATCGAGCCCGCTATCGAGTTTTCAATGGCCAAAACACCAAAATCAGCCTTTTGATCGGCCACTGCCTGAGTCACTCCATCAAATGAGCTACAAGGGATTAGGGATACTTTAACGTCTGGAAAAAGCGCACGCACGGCCAAATCGTGAAAGCAACTTTCGATACCAGGAATAGCAATATTCATTCGCGTTTGCGTCATTTAGGTTCATAAAAAAACCCGGAATCAATTCCGGGCCATTATCATTATGTTTTGGTCATTAAACACAAGCCCAGGGGTTTTTCGTAAAGAAAAAAAAGTGAAACTTATAAGTAAAATAACGCATCATCGTTCGATTTATTAAGCTAAAGTAACGGTTATCAATAGATTATTAAAATGTTTCTTCACTTTTTTAGCCGTGGGCCATGCCCTTGAAAATACCAGAGCTTAGCGCGGGAAAATAATTTTTAAAAAGTCCTGAGAAAAGGGCCACAATGCGTGATCAATTGCTAAACCAATAGAGCCGTTTACTGATAAATCAACTGCCCGGTAAAAGTCTCCTCAACAAACTCTAAAGGGGGTCGGGTCAAGCAAATAACATCACCAATACCCACAATATTGCCTTGAATTCTATTGGTCGGTGCTACGATCATTTTGTTGGTGCTGCGATGGAACAAATAAAGATTTCTGACTTCTAATTCTGGGGCTTCAACTCTTGCATCGCCATCATATAGACCAATATTGGCGCTATTGGCACGGCCTTTAATAAAAAACTTGGACGTTCCATTGGCAAAAATAATCAACTGTGTGACGTCCAACTCATCAAAAATAAAGTCACCATCGACATGAAATTCACCATCTTGTTCCCGGTCTTCCGAAATTAAAGTAAGTTTTTTGAAGGTTATTGGGCCTTGTCCTAAAACCGGCAATCCGGAGCTCGATCGTATTTCTAAAGAGTCGACTGGCGCAGTGACGTAAACTTTAGTGATGCCATATTCGCGTGTGAAATTACAGCTGTTGCGGTCACTGACTTTTAGGATGCTGTCTTCGACGCGCACCAAAATGTCGTTCATGAGGTTTTCGCCTGTTTCCACGATCACACTTCTCTGGGTTCCCGACGAAACAATGAGCTGCACGCGGTTCCAAATGATGATTTTCTTGAATTGTTCCACAGAGAATTCTTTCTGGACAATCGGTCCCGCAGACTGAACACAATCCCAAGCATTCTGACTGTCACAGCCAAGAAACATAAGGGCCACTAGCCCCCATAAAATTCTTATTTTTCTCCAATTGCTCATATGCGAATACCTATTCCAAATTCAACGGCCTCTGCCTTGGCCCAGTGGGCCTTTAGGGTGACCGCGGCAAAAAACCGGTCATTAAAAAAATACCGCTTGAGCCCTAAACGGTTATATATTCTGTTTTCGAACTCATAAGGCCAGTAAAAATAGCGGCCCAATTGTGAAACAAAAGCGTTACTTCTGAACCTAAATTCATGCCCTAAAAATACACCTATTCTTCGATAATCTAATCCAGGCTCTATGCCATCTCCTGGAAAAGCCGATTCACGATAGCGGATCAAATGAATCAAGAAGTCGGAGAAAAAAAAGTCCACACCCAGCTGGACGGTGCTTTTGTAGTTAATACGTTTGTCTGCAAAAAACGAAAATACATAAAAAGGGTGTTGGCCTAAGCCAATGACATCAGCCTCATTCAAGCCCGTTCGAAAAACAGCATTGACCTTAATAGGCTCCTGGTAAAATTCGCTTGGGAAGTCTCCATAGGTATACCTTGGGGCAATAATACCCTCCTGAGTCTGATAAGAAACGCCTGCCGAGAAGTATAAGGTATTGGTGCTGCTGTTTGGGGCCTTAAAATTGGCATTGGAATAGTGGATGATACCCGTGCCCAAACGAAAACCGATCCCTCGGTAAACGTTTTCTTTGATGATGTTGAATTTCAAGAAGGTCGTGCTCAACAAGCGACTTCCGTAAGCTGTGTTTTGATAATTATTATCGGGGTCATAAGGATTTCCTGCCAGAGCGACGCCTTGACCAATACCTAAGCGCAGCACACGATTCCAAAAATACCAATTAAAATGCCCGTAAAGACCATAGTTTTTGCCCAAATATTCATTCCCTAAATCCTGATAATTGAAGGTAAATCCCCAGTCGGGATAGTTATAACGGCTTTCCCATTCGTTATGGCCGTAGGTCTTGTGGTTAAATGCCAGGTTAAACCCTGAGGGGTGGCCAGTAATCAGGTGAGCGATATCCGAATTGTGCTCCAATATACTCCCGTAAAAGTAATCCAATTCAAATGCCACAGGCTTCAGCTCTCTTTTTTGACAAAAGACGGCCTGACTCAGGAACAAGAGACAAATAAGGGAAATAAACTTTTTCATAGATTTTTCGAGCCACCAAATATACCATAATATTCACTGCTGCTCAATAGCACCCTTTGGATCAATAATTGTTCTGGGAAATAAGTATTAAAAAGGCAAGGCTGATAGATCCACATTGCCCCCTGACAAGATAATGCCTATATTTTTACCCTTGAGCAGGTTATGATTTTTGAGCACCGCAGCAAGAGCTACAGCACTTGACGGTTCGACGACCAATTTCATGCGCTCATAAAGCAGACGCATCGCTCCGACAATCTCTTGTTCGTCTACACAATGGATCGCACTAACCAAAGACTCAATGATGGGGAAATTCACATCGCCCAATTGTGTTTTCAGGCCATCTGCGATAGTATTGGTTTGTGTATTGTGTTGTATCACCCCTGTTTGTAAGGAACGAAAAGCGTCATTAACCTGCTCTGGTTCTGCCCCGATGCAGAGACACTCTTGACCAAAATAATGACAGGCCAAGGCCGTTCCAGCAAGCAAACCTCCACCCCCAACTGGCACTACAATTTGATCCAAGCCACTGACCTGGTTCAAAAATTCCATAGCAGCAGTTGCATTACCCAAAATCACAGACAAATCATTAGAGGGATGAAGTGGTGTCGCTCCTTTTTCTGAGACAATTTGCGCCGTCATAGCGACACGGGCTTCAATTGTGGAGACACATTCTGTAACCTGGGCGCCATAACCCCTTACAGCAGCCTTCTTGACTTGTGGCGTTTGATCTGGCATGACAACATAGGCAGTAACCCCCATCATTTTGGAGGCCAGTGCCACGGCCTGTCCAAAATTTCCCGACGAATGGGTCACCACACCCTGGGCACGTTGCTCTGGTGAGAGATCCAGCAGTGCTTTGGTCGCACCGCGCATTTTGAAGGCCCCCATGCGCTGTAATTGCTCACACTTAAAAAACACCTGCGCACCGACCAGCTCGTTGATGTACGACGAAGTGAGCACAGGAGTTTGGTGCACCCAAGTCGCCAATTGCTCTTGGGCTTCAATCAATTGGGCTTTGTCTGGCAAATGCGATGGGTAATCGGTCATATGTGATTTGTTGGCCATTGAGATCCGTTTATTGTGGTTGCTCAGCGGCGATCGAATCGGGCGTCACATGAGCCCCATTGACATAAACATCGTAAGTGATGGTCACAGCACCCGCTAAAGTCATTGACACCGAACAATACTGTTCGAAACTCAATGAGGCCGCGCGCAAGGCTTTGGCATGAGCAATTGGGCCTTCTAAATAAATCGAGACATGGGCCGACTTAAAAGGATGCGCCTTTCTGAAATCACCGCGCGTGCCTTCTACCGCTACACGATAGCTGGTCACGATTTGGCGTTGCTTTTTCAATACATAAATAATGTCGATCGCATTACACCCCCCGATGGCCATCAAAAGTAATTCCATGGGGCTAGCCCCTTTAACTGTGGCCTCCCCTTTATTATCAATAGAGACAGGAATTCCATTGGGACCCTGACCTATAAAATGGTAATCGTCGTTCAATCGGTTCAGTGTGACTTTCATAGTGTTGCTTTTTTAGGGATTGGCTTGTGCCAAACGCTCTTGAATGATTTCAGGAATACTCCGCCCCTCGATATTGCTCTTTAACCATGATAAAATATCAAGGTAAAGGAAGCTCCTGCGCTCGTAGGGGTCATGCTCATAAACCTTAAGGGTTGCGTATAATTGGTGAAATGCTTTTTTGATGTCTTGAGGATAAATGGCCCCCAAATTACGGATAAAGGCAATCATTTCCTTTTGGACCTGATGTAGATCTTCCATCTTAATTAAAAATTTGTAGGTGCTCTTGATCAGTCGATCCATCTGATAGTCCTGGCCCGCTTCGTAATGTGCCACTAAATTCAAAATTCGCGAAAAACAGGATAAATCCTCGCGCATTTCGAGTGATTTATTGGCGATGATTTTATTGAGGTAAAAAATACAGTCTTTGTAGGCCCCACAACCAAAATAAAGACAAGCGATTTTGTAATAAAACACCATGATATGGTGCTCGTCTAAGGTGTTTTCATAACGCTTGATCCCCTCCAGAACTGGGGTGACAAGACCCAAGCCTTCGTGGAAGGTCCCCGTCATAAAATGCTGATTCATCTTATGTGTAAAGCCATATAAAAAGGCCAAACTCTGTACATTTTCGCGTTGGGGAAATTCGGGCTGTGCCATGGTTTGTTCCATAGCTTCGAGGGCGTTTTCGAAACGGCCAACGTCACCAACATAAAACAGAGCCTCGAGTAAATATTGCGCCCCACGCAAGTAAAAAATCGGATTCAAGTTGATCATTTTGGGGTGATCGTAAAACAAGTTAGCCCATTTTAGGGCATAGCGATAGCAGGATTTAAAATCCTGAATAATGAAATGGTACCAAAGTGCCGCATTATAATACCATAACTTTTCTCTAAAACCCATGTCCTGAAGATGGACTTGGGACAATTGCTGCTGATAAAATTCGGAGACTTCCCGAAACTCCTGATCCGTCTTGACATATCCCTTTTTGAGAAATAGACCATAGAGCTGCAGCGACAAGTTGGACAGCGCACTGGCCAGAGCATTTTGGGCACTCAAACCTGCCGATTCACTCACCAAAACCTCAGAACGATTTCCGATACTGCGGGTGATGTATTGGCTTTCTATGACTTTCTCCAATTCAATGATCTCGAAGGCCATGTTTTTCTCTTCGTGTTCCAGCGCCAATAGCTTGACCCGATCCAACAATTTTAGACTTTGGCCGTAAAGACCTTTATGGTAAAGGATCGTGGCAAAATCCAATTGCTCCCTGATCTGCAAGCGTACGTTTTGGTGCACGGGGTTGAGTCGCAGACTGATCAGCATTTGTTTGTAGAGATGAGCCTTTAAATTAGACAGTTGTTTTTTTGAGATGGCCTTGTGACCTAAAATGGCCGCCTCATCATAGTGCAGCTGTTTGTCCATAAGATCAAAAAGCACCATGAATTTGGCCTGATCGTTGACTACCAGACGACCGGCAAAAAGACGAAACTGCCTCTTCTCCGACTTAGAAAGTGATTTGATCAGATCAAATAATTGGTCTTTTTGAATTCTGGGCATGGAACCTAAAAAAGTATATAAGCGTTGATGATTAAATAATTGCCAAGTCAAAATATCATATCACCCAAATTATATGTCCGGGCATACCAGCAGACTTAGATACGACAAAGTATAAATTCGCTTGACAATAGGCTAACGAATTTATCAGAAATATCCACAGAGCCCAATCAATCTGGTCGATTTCTCATAACCTGGGCTTCCATTGGGGTGGTGACCACGCACATTAAAAACCCCGCGTGCGGGGTTTTTAAGTTCAATCAACAAACAAAAAATCAAGTGCATGGGATACATGCACCTGGCCTTATTTTGTGCTATGCACCTTCATGTCGGTCATGGCCTTACGCAAAGTTTTCCCTACTTGCTCTATGGGATGAGCGGCTATCGACGCATTGACCTCAATCAATCTCAAATTATCAACTTCCAGGCCGCAATGATTGTGGCCTATGTCTGTTTCCTGAACCTGTTTCATAAAATCCTGTAACAAGGGCTTTGCCGCATGATCAAATAAATAGCAACCGTATTCGGCCGTATCCGATATGATTCGGTTCATCTCAAACAACTTTTTTCGGGCGACAGTATTGGCAATAAGCGGCAGTTCGTGCAGTGACTCATAGTAAGCGCTCTGGGCAATAATACCTGCCGACACCATGGTATCGTAAGCCAGCTCAACCCCTGCCTTAATAAAAGCGGCCATAAGCACCCCCTGGTCAAAATAGACTTGCTCCGCGACAGCAGCAGATATGGCCATGGTTTTTTCAAAAGCGGTCTCTCCCGTGGCGGCACGCCATGTCAAAAGATCATGGTCATCATTGGCCCAATCCTCCATCATTTTGGCCGAAAATGCACCGCTAAGGATGTCATCCATATGCTTTTCAAAGAGCGGTTTCAAAAGATCTTTAAGGGTTTCTGCCAATTCAAATACACGGATTTTGGCCTGGTTAGAGAATCGATCCATCATATGCGTAAGTCCCCCATGCTTAAGGGCTTCTGTTTGTGTTTCCCAACCATATTGCACGAGTTTAGCCGCATATTCAGGCATGACACCCGAAGCAACCATATGGTCAAAACACAAGATAGAACCGGTTTGCAAAACGCCACATAATATGGTTTGCTCGCCCATCAGATCACTTTTGACCTCAGCAACAAAAGACGACGCCAAAACACCGGCTCTGTGACCGCCTGTTGCATAAGCATATGCCTTGGCTTGAGCCCAACCTTTCTCTTCTGGGTCATTCTGGGGGTGCACGGCAATTAAGGTTGGCACGCCGAACCCGCGCTTATATTCTTCCCGCACTTCCGAACCCGGACATTTGGGCGCAACCATGATCACAGTCAAATCCTCTCTGACTTGCATCCCTTCTTCTACGATATTAAAGCCATGTGAATACGAAAGTGTAGCGCCTTGTTTCATGAGCGGCACCACTTTGTTGATCACCGCAGTGTGCTGCTTGTCTGGCGTCAAATTACACACCACATCGGCCTTAGGAATTAAGGCTTCAAAAGTGCCGACCTCAAACCCGTTCTCTGTTGCATTTTGGTATGACGTACGCCTCTGGTCTATGGCCTCCTGCCGCAGGGCATAGGCTATGTCCAAACCAGAATCTCGCATATTAAGACCTTGATTTAAGCCCTGAGCACCACAACCCAAAATGATTATTTTTTTTCCTTTTAAGGCCGATACACCCGAAGTGAATTCATCGGTTGCCATAAATCGGCAACGGCCCAATTGTTCCAATTGTTCTCTTAGGCTCAATGTGTTGAAATAATTCTGCATATCATAGATGTTATTCCTGTGTAAATTTATCTAACAGGTGGGTTATATTCATTTTCTCTTTAGTCACAGCGATGCGCCCAGAGCGCACAAACTGCATGATGCCGAAAGGTTTGAGTTCGCGGTATAGCAAATCAACCTCGTGGCGACGTCCCGATTTTTCGAGCACGAAAAACTCACGATTTACCGTCACAATGCGGGCATTACTTTCCTTAACGATGTTTTGGATCTGACGCTCATCGAACAATAAGTCACTGCTTATTTTGAACAAACAAGATTCTTGATAAATGGTTTCTTCGTCGGTATGGTAAAAGGCACGAATCACCTCTACTTGCTTTTCTATTTGGCCAATAATTTTCTTCATATTCGCTTCGGTAATGGCCACCAAAATAGTAAAGCGAGAGACCGCTTCTATTTCTGATGCAGACGAGCTTATGCTCTCAATATTGACATGTCTTCGCTGAAAAATAGCACTGATTCTATTGAGCAGCCCGACATTATTTTCGGTGTAAATGGAAATAGTAAAACGTTCGATTTGTGTCTCCATAAGATTAAGATAGGCGTATATCAGATACCGAAGCACCCGAGGGGATCATGGGAAAAACATTGGCTTCTGGCGCGACCACAACTTCCAGGAAGTATGGCCCGTCGTGCGCCATCATGGTCATTACGGCCGCATCTAAATCAGCGCGCACCGTGACTTTTTGGGCCGGTATATGATAGGCATTGGCAATCATACCAAAATCTGGATTGATGAGCTCTGTAGCGGCATAGCGTTTGTCAAAAAACAACTGCTGCCACTGCCGTACCATCCCCAAGAAATTATTATTGAGCAATACAATTTTGACGGCGGCCTTGGTCTGAAATATAGTCCCTAATTCCTGGATGGTCATCTGATAACCTCCATCGCCAATAACGGCGACGACCTCTCGCTCAGGGGCGGCCATTTTGGCGCCTATTGCGGCTGGAAGTGCAAATCCCATAGTGCCCAATCCTCCAGAGGTAATGTTGCTTTTGGTTTGCCTAAACTTAGCGTAGCGGCAGGCAATCATTTGGTGTTGACCCACATCGCTAACAATCGCGGCATCTCCTTTGGAAAAAGTGTTGATCTTATGGATCACCTCGCCCATTGTGAGGCCTTCCTTGGTTGGAAACAGATCCTTTTGAATGATCTCATCATATTCTATCTGATACAATGCCGCAAAACGCCCACGCCATGACTCGTGGGTGTTTTGGACCAGCATGGGAAGCAAGGCCTCGAGGGTTTTTTTGGCATCCCCTAAAACAGCGACATCTGCAGTGACATTTTTATTTATTTCGGCAGGATCAATTTCAAAATGAATAACCTTAGCTTGACGTGCATAGCTTTCTAAATGGCCTGTTACCCGGTCGTCAAAACGCATCCCGATCGCAATGAGAACATCACATTCATTGGTCAAAATATTGGGTGCATAATTGCCGTGCATTCCGACCATACCCACATTGAGCGGATGACTGGTCTCGATGGCAGAGGCTCCTAGAATAGTCCAAGCAGATGGAAGTCCCGCTTTTTCAATGACGGCCTTAAAAGCCGTTTCTGCCCCAGACAAAATAACCCCTTGCCCCCAAACAACTAGTGGTTTCTTGGCCTTATTGATTAGGGCTGCTGCTTTATTTATGGCCAGAGGATCTATTTGTGGCTCTGGACTGTAGCTTCGGATTCCTGTACACTTTTGGTAGGTGAAATCTAATGTTTCAAACTGAGCATCTTTGGTAATATCGATCAGTACCGGGCCCGGACGGCCGCTTCTGGCAATATAAAATGCCTTTGCAATCACTTCGGGTATCTCAGAAGCCTTGGTGATTTGGTGATTCCATTTGGTTACTGGTGTTGAAATACCAATGATATCCGTTTCTTGAAAAGCATCACTCCCCAAAAGTGAGGAAGTCACTTGGCCAGTAATACACACCAGCGGGGTCGAATCAATTTGCGCATCGGCGATTCCAGTGACTAAATTGGTGGCACCCGGTCCTGAGGTAGCAATTGCCACTCCTACTTTGCCCGAAATACGGGCATAGCCTTGTGCTGCATGCGTGGCCCCTTGTTCGTGACGCGTCAATACATGATGCAACTGATCCTTAAAATGATATAAAGCATCATATACGGGCATAATGGCCCCGCCAGGATAACCGTAAAGGACATCCACCCCTTCGGCGATAAGGCTCCGAACAATAGCTTCACTCCCCGAGATACGGATACACTCTGAGGCGATGGGGTCTTTCGATATAAGTGTCTCTGTCTGCATGGGTTCTTTGTTAAAATTCATCGGTAACACAACCTTTGGAGGCTGTCGAAACGGTTTTGGCATATTTATAAAGGACACCACGTTCAAATTTAAGCGCGGGTGCGCTCCAGTTTTTCTTTCTTTTTTGTAATTCGCCATCCGAGACCAATAAGTTGATGGTCTTATCGGCCACATCAATGGTGATGACATCACCCGTCTGGACCAGCGCCAGGGTGCCACCATCTTGTGCCTCTGGAGTGATGTGTCCCACAACAAACCCGTGGGTGCCACCTGAAAATCTACCGTCAGTGATCAAGGCTACGTCTTTACCCAATCCCGCACCAATAATGGCAGCCGTCGGCTTGAGCATTTCGGGCATTCCGGGACCACCTTTAGGGCCTTCATAGCGAATCACCACCACATCCCCTTTGACGACTAGTCCTTTACTGATTCCCTGATTGGCCTCAAATTCACTTTCAAAAACTTTTGCAGGACCACTAAAATGAAGCCCTTCTTTTCCGGTGATTTTGGCCACACTTCCTTCCGGCGCAAGATTTCCATAGAGCATTTGCAAATGACCTGTCGCCTTCAAGGGCGCCGAAACCGGACGGATCACATCCTGATCTTCGGGGAGATCTTGGGCTTCTGCCAAATTTTCTGCTATTGTTTTGCCCGTCACCGTGAGACAATCGCCATGGATCAACCCTTGTTGGTGCAAGTACTTCAGGACTGATGGAATACCACCAATGGCATGGACATCTTCCATAAGGTATTGACCACTGGGTTTTAAATCCGCTAAAAAGGGTGTCGTATCACTAATACGTTGAAAATCGTCTAAAGTAAATTCTATTTGCGCCGCGCGCGCAATAGCCAAAAAGTGTAAGACAGCATTAGTTGATCCACCCAAAACCGTCACCAAACGTACCGCATTTTCTAAAGAGGCTTTGGTAATGATATCACTGGGTTTGATGTCCTTTGCCAAAAGTGCATGCATCGCCATACCAGCACCAATTGATTCCTCTTGTTTGTCTGGGCTCAAGGCAGGGTTGGACGCGTTGTATGGCAAACTCATGCCCAAGGCTTCAATAGCGCTGGCCATCGTATTGGCCGTGTACATCCCACCGCATGCACCTGCTCCCGGGCAGGCCTTTTCAATAACTTGCTGGTAATCCGCTTCTGAAATGGTCCCGGCGACTTTGCTCCCCCAGGCTTCAAATGCAGAAACCACATCTAATTTTTTGCCGTTATGACGACCAGAGTCTATGGTTCCGCCATAAACCAAAATAGACGGACGATCCAGACGAATCATAGCCATTAAGGCGCCCGGCATATTTTTATCACAACCCACAACCGTCACAAGTCCATCATAGCTCATGGCTTGGACAACCGTTTCCATTGAATCAGCAATCACGTCTCTTGAAGGCAGTGAATAGCGCATGCCGGGTGTCCCCATAGAAATGCCATCACTTACCCCAATGGTATTGAAAATAAGCCCTAGAGTACCCGAAGCCAAAGTCCCTTTCTTGACCTGTAAAGCCAAATCATTGAGGTGCATATTACAGGGATTGCCTTCATAGCCAGTGCTGGCAATTCCAATGAGCGGCTTTGTAAAATCCTCTGGCGTAAAGCCGATGGCATACAACATGGCCTGTGCCGCAGGTTGTGTAGGGTCCTGAGTCACAGTTTTACTGTAGCGATTGAGTTGTTGTGTCGGCATAAGCACTTTAGTTTGGCATAAAAGTACGCGGACGGCAAACCAAAAAGTTTGTCCAAATAAGCCTTTAGCAGAAACTCAAAATCGCTAAATAGCACATAAACAACTACATTACAGTTATTTATATTTTTTATTATACGACGGCCAGGTTTTTTGGTGACAAGAGAATCAAGAGAATAACATCACAGGGGCCTTTGATTATGGCTTACTATTTAAGGCGCTTTTGAGGCGGCATCGGTTTTCAAAATACCCCATATCCCCTAATTGAATCGAAATATTTTTGAAAAAGGGTTTTAATGGCTACCTTTACGACTTATAAATGAGGACAGATTTGACTGATTGCAACCTCCCAAAAAAATGCTAAAGGCAGTATCTACTTCCTTCGCTTGCACTCAGTTTTGATGACCTCCATAAATAAATATTATGGCTTATCTTTTTACCTCTGAAAGTGTCTCTGAAGGACATCCCGACAAAGTAGCGGACCAAATTAGTGACGCTTTAATTGATCACTTTTTGGCCTTTGATCCTGAATCGAAAGTAGCCTGTGAAACCTTAGTCACTACTGGCCTTGTCTTCCTCGCTGGCGAGGTAAAGTCCGAGGTTTACCTCGATGTCCAAAAAATCGCCCGTGATGTCATCAACAAAATAGGCTACACCAAGGGTGAATATCAATTTGATGGTAATTCCTGTGGGGTTCTATCGGCCATTCACGAACAAAGTGCCGACATCAATCGTGGTGTGGACCGCGCGACCAAAGAAGAACAAGGTGCTGGAGATCAAGGAATGATGTTTGGTTATGCCAGTAAAGAGACGGATAACTATATGCCCCTGGCCTTAGACCTATCCCATAAGATATTGATCGAATTGGCGGCCATGCGTCGCGAAAATGATGCCATCACTTATTTAAGACCAGATTCCAAAAGCCAGGTCACCATTGAGTACAATGATGAAAATATTCCGGCACGTATCGACAGCATTGTCATTTCGACCCAACACGACGATTTTGACCCCAACGAAACCATCATGTTGGACAAAATAAAAAAAGATCTCGTGACGCTTTTGATCCCAAGAGTTAAAGCACGACTAAAACCTGAGCTTCAAAAATTATTCAACGACGACATCACCTACCACATCAACCCGACCGGAAAATTTGTGATTGGTGGGCCACACGGTGATACGGGGCTTACAGGGCGAAAAATTATTGTCGACACATACGGCGGTAAAGGCGCCCACGGCGGGGGTGCTTTTTCGGGTAAAGATCCAAGTAAAGTAGATCGTTCAGCAGCCTATGCCACACGCCACATTGCCAAAAACATGGTGGCGGCAGGTGTTTGTGACGAAATTTTGGTCCAAGTGAGCTATGCTATAGGCGTTGCACAGCCTGTCGGGATCTTTGTAAACACTTATGGTACAGCCAACGTGGCGCTCAAAGACGGCGTTATTGCACAAAAAATTCTCACCTTATTTGACCTGCGTCCGGCAGCGATCGAAAAACGCCTGAAACTGAGACAACCCATCTATTTAGAAACAGCAGCTTACGGCCACATGGGGCGCACGCCTGAGGTGATTACCAAAACGTTTTACCGTCCAGACAAAACATGCATCACCAAAGAAGTTGAATTATTCACGTGGGAAAAGCTAGATTTTGTCGACCAAGTCAAAAAAGCTTTTGACCTGAACTAAGCCTCCTGAATAAAAGAGTTGTTTTTTTTGTGGTGTTAAAATTCACGAGTTTAAACTGAGTACAGATTAAGCCCCCTATTGTTGCCAAGAGAATGGGGGTTTAAAACTGTATGTGGGGATAACGCTTCTGGAAATCTTGTATGCGTTGTGCCAATTGGGCTAGAAACGCCTGGTGCTCTGCGCTATTGATGTGTTGTGGGCGGTGCGCCATTGCCTTTTGTATCCCGTCAATAGCTTTCATCATTGGGGTTAAAGCATCATCGATAGCCGCCTTACAAAAATGCTCCCAAATGACATCCTTGGCCTGATCATTGGGATGGATCATGTCCTTCTCATAAAATCGATAATCCCTCAGGACATCCATCATCAGTTCATAAGCAGGAAAATAAACCGTGTTACTGTCTTTGGCTACAACTTGATGAACACTGCTGATTAATTGTGCCTTACTGCGACCATTTTCAACAACACCATCCTTAAGGTGACGCACTGGTGATACCGTAAAAATTACTTGAGCATGGGGATTGATTTGGTTTAAAAGTACCAAAGTCTGCTCCATACTGCTTTGTAATTCTTCAGGGGACAAAAGATATTTGTCAAACAAGGTTTGTGGCAATTTATGGCAATTACCCACCACCTGGTCGGTCGATTTAAGCCGATAGCCATAGGCCGTACCGTAGGTGATCAATAAGTGTGATGCCTCCAATAGACCTGTTCTGAGCAAGTCGAGCTGGCCATTTAAATCGGTCAGGAGTGTTTCTGGCGAATCGCCCATAAACGTTGAATGCACCTCCAGAGCGTGGTAGGTGTCTCCAAAGCGGTACAAATCATCCTGGGTAAATACACGGTGATGCACCGCGCGCTCCACCATCGCTTCTATGGCCAATGGGTGAAAAATAACCCCAAATGGATTGATGGTCGTTGCCCATTTATAATAATTGAGTCGGTCGCCAATAGTTTGAGCAAAACAGGAGCCTAAGGCACAAATCCGTGCATTAAAATCAATCTTGTGATTAAATTCAATTGGCGTTAATGGCGTAAAAAACCGCATTATTTGAGGTATTCCCGTGCCGCTTCAAGCGCCTGATCTAGGCCTTGGGGTTGCTTTCCTCCTGCTGTGGCAAAGAAAGGTTGTCCTCCTCCACCTCCCTGAATAAAACGGCCGAGTTCGCGCACGATAGTCGCCGCATTAAGTCCTCGATCCGAGACAAGGTTTTTAGAGACATAACACGTGAGCAATGCTTTGTTTGGTTCTTGACTGGCAAAAATCAAAAATAAATCTTTGATGTCTTGTCCCAATTCAAATGCCAAATCTTTCTGGCTGGCAGCGTCTAAGTCGATATGGGTTGCTAAGAAGTTAACGCCATTAATCGATACTACCTCAGCCTTGAGCTGGCCTTTGAGTCCCTGTGCCTTTTGTTTGACCAGCAACTGATTTTGCTTAGTCAATTCCGTCAACTCCAATTGCATCTTTTCGATAGCTGCCACAGGATCAACCGTCTGATTCAGAAGTTTCTGAACGGATTTATAGGCCGCAGCGCGCGCTTCAAAAAAGTCTTTGGCTGCCTGACCGGTAATGGCTTCAATACGCCGAATACCACTGGCTACAGCAGCTTCGGAGGTAATGATGAAATGCCATATATCGGCCGTATTGGGCACATGGGTCCCCCCACATAATTCTATAGAATTTCCAAATTTAATGGTGCGCACGGCATCCTCATATTTCTCTCCAAAGAGCGCCATCGCACCCATTTCAATGGCCGCATCATAAGGCATCGCACGATGCTCTTCGAGCAAAAGACCATCCCGAATACGCGTATTGACGAAGGCTTCAACTTGCTGAAGTTCGTCGTCGGTCATTTTGGCGAAATGGGAAAAATCAAAACGCAAATTACCGCTATGAACCATCGATCCCTTCTGCGTGACATGTGTTCCTAAAACGTGACGCAAGGCCTGATGCAACAAATGCGTCGCGGTATGATTGGCCTGGGTATGGGCACGCTGTTTCGCCTCTACCACAGCACGCAAACCCTGATCCAAGACCTTGGGTAGGCTTTTGGCAAAATGAACAATCAGATTATTTTCTTTTTTGGTATCTATGATATAGGTCACTTCTCCATTGCTGGATTCCAAATAACCTTTATCCCCAACTTGTCCACCACCCTCAGGGTAAAAGGGGGTTTGATTAAAGACCAACTGAAATAACGCTCCGTCTTTTTTACTTTCTATTTTTCGGTATTTGACTAAGTGCACGTCCGCTTGTAAAGCATCAAAACCAACAAAATCTTGCGCTTGGTCATCGGTCAATATAACCCAGTCACCTGTTTGTATTTTGGTTGCCGCACGCGATCGTGTCTTTTGTTTTTCGAGCGCTTGTACAAAACCATCATGATCCAGATCAAAGCCACGTTCACGCAGAATTAGTGCCGTCAAATCTATAGGAAAACCATACGTATCATAGAGTTCAAAGGCCTTTGCTCCCGATACCGTCTTTGTCGCGCATTGTTCAATCACCTGATCCAAAAGGACAAGTCCTTGATCCAGGGTTCTCAAAAAGGACAATTCTTCTTCACGAATGACATTCTGGATTAAATTTTGTTCCCGGACCAGTTCGGGAAAAGCCTCGCCCATCATTTTGGTTAAGGTTGCGGCCAAATGGTACATAAATGGTTCATTGACCGCTAAGAATGTGTAACCATAACGTATCGCACGACGCAAAATGCGGCGGATCACATAACCCGCTCCAGAATTACTGGGGAGCTGACCATCGGCAATAGAAAAGGCCACTGCGCGCACGTGATCGGCAATCACCCGCATGGCGACATCTGTTTTATGGTCCTTGCCATAGGTATGGCTGGTAATCGATTCTATCTCAGCAATGATTGGAGTAAAGACATCCGTATCGTAATTACTGGTCTTGCCTTGCAGCACCATACACAAACGTTCAAAACCCATTCCAGTATCCACGTGCTGGGCCGGTAATTTTTCTAAACTACGATCAGCCTTACGGTTGAATTGCATAAAGACCAAATTCCAAATCTCAATGACCAAAGGGTGGTCTTTGTTGACCAATTCTGCCCCAGAGATCTGCTCCTTTTCTTGATCAGAGCGCAAGTCCACATGGATCTCACTGCAGGGACCACAAGGGCCTTGGTCTCCCATTTCCCAAAAGTTATCTTTCTTGTTCCCGTCAATGATATGGTCCTGTGCGACCATATTGCTCCAAAGGTCATAGGCCTCCTGATCGCGTTCAAGTCCTTCTTCCGCATCGCCCTCGAAAACAGTGATGTACAAGGATTTTTTATCGATTTGATAAACATTGGTCAATAATTCCCAGGCCCACTCGATAGCATCTTTCTTAAAATAATCACCAAAACTCCAGTTGCCCAACATTTCAAACATCGTATGGTGGTAGGTATCCATCCCCACCTCTTCTAGATCATTGTGTTTGCCACTGACGCGCAGACATTTTTGGGTGTCAGTGATTCGGGGATTGGTCACCGCTTTGTTCCCCAAAAAATATTCTTTGAACTGATTCATCCCCGCATTGGTAAACATCAAAGTCGGATCGCCTTTGATCACCATAGGTGCTGAGGACACGATTTCATGCCCTTTGGTTTTGAAAAAATCTAAAAATTTCTGACGAATTACGTGAGCAGTCATATATCTTTATTAAGAGAATTAGGGCTCAAAGGTTGAGTCTGGCAAACAATTTTTATATTTGCGAGGCGTTCAATCTTTGGAATCACCTTATTTAAACGCAAAAATAGGACTTTTTAAATTATGTCTAAGGTAAAATATTACTACGATAGTGAGACGCTTTCCTACCGCAAAATACAACCAAAACGCGGACGGAAAATCGGTTTATTTTTCTTGACTTTGGTCGGCGTTGTGCTGAGCGGGTTCCTCCTGCTATTGGCTTATATCAATATTCCTAACATCCAGACTCCTAAAGAGCGTGAACTGCGCCGTGAGTTCGCTCAAATGGAACTCCAATACGATCTGCTTGATAAAAAAATGGACCAAGCCGAACAAGTGCTTGAAGAATTGGCCGAGCGCGACAACAATTTATACCGTGTTTATTTTGAATCTAATCCCATTCCAGAAGAACAGCGCAAGGCAGGATTTGGCGGGGTCAATCGTTACAAAGATTTAGAGGGATTTGACAATTCACAACTCCTGATCAATACCAGCAAGCGCTTAGATATCCTGACCAAACAAATCGTGGTGCAATCGCGTTCCCTAGATGAGATCGCCGCAATGGCCACTGAAAAACAAAAGTTACTGGAAGCAATACCGGCGATTCAGCCTGTCAATAACGAAAACCTTACACGAATGGCCTCTGGATATGGCTACCGTAGGGACCCCTTTACTAAGGCACGCAAGTTCCATTACGGTATGGACTTTACTGCCCCACGAGGCACTCCTGTATATGCCTCAGGTGATGGTATTGTCAAAAGAGTAGACAACCGCTCTTCGGGTTACGGCAAACACATTCGTATCGATCATGGTTTTGGGTATGTGAGCCTTTATGCCCACCTCTACAAATACAATGTCAGACGTGGTCAGCGGATCAAACGGGGAGATCTCATTGGCTTTGTCGGCAGTACCGGCCGAAGTGAAGCCCCTCATTTGCATTACGAGATTTTTAAAGATGGTCGACGGATCAACCCGATCAACTTCTATTATGGCAATCTTACGCCAGAGGAATACGCCAAAATTTTGGCCCTGTCGCAACAAGAAAATCAATCCCTGGATTAATGCATCTTGACCTCCCAGAAAAACGGTATTATACTATTGGTGAACTCGCCAAAGCCATGGAGGTCAACACCTCCTTGATTCGTTTTTGGGAAAAAGAATTTGATGTCCTACAGCCAAAAAAAAACGCCAAGGGTAATCGAAAATTTACCGCAGAAGATGTCAAAAATCTCAAACTGATCTATCACTTGGTTAAAGAACGCGGTTTTACGCTCGATGGCGCTAAAACCCATTTGAAAGACCGCAAAAAAGAGGACAACAGCAATTTTGACATCATCCAAAAGTTGGAATCTGTCAGAGCCGAATTACTCAAAATCAAAGGACAATTATAGGTCTTTTGACTTCTATTTCTTTCGTAAATAAACTGTAATGGGAACGCCGTTAAAGTCAAAATGTGACCGAAGCTGGTTCTCTAAGAATCGCTTGTAGGGCTCCTTCACATACTGTGGAAGATTGGCAAAAAATGCAAAACTCGGATAAGGTGTCGGTAATTGTGTGCAAAACTTAATCTTGACATATTTCCCTTTGATCGCTGGTGGCGGTGTTGCCAGAATTATCGGGAGCATGGTGTCATTAAGGACACTTGTTTTTACTTTCTTGGTCCGGTTTTCATAAACCTGTACCGCGGTTTCAATCGCTTTGAAAATACGTTGCTTAGACAAGGCACTGATAAAGACAATCGGCACATCAACAAAAGGCTCACATTGACTCTTAATATATTGCTCAAGTTCATTGGTGGTCTTGTGGTCCTTTTCTACCAAATCCCATTTGTTGACCAAGATCACAATACCTTTGTTATTGCGCTGGGCCAACCAAAATATGTTCTGCACTTGTCCGTCAAAACCTCTTGTGGCATCTAACAATAACAAAACTACGTCACAATGTTCGATGGCACGAACACTGCGCATGACACTATAAAATTCTAAGTCCTCTTTAACGCGACTTTTCTTTCTAATTCCCGCGGTATCTACCAAATTAAATTCAAAACCAAATCGGTTGTAACGCGTGTCCATACTGTCACGAGTGGTTCCCGCAATATCTGTAACCACAAAACGCTCCTGATCGATCAGGGCATTAATAAAAGATGATTTTCCGGCGTTGGGACGACCCACAACAGCAAATCGCGGCAAGTCAGACTCCTCTTTCTCTTCTTCTTCAGGAAGAACCAGAACAACTTCATCCAATAAATCTCCAGTACCACTGCCGTTAATGCTAGAAATGGTAAAAAAACGCTCTACTCCAAGACCATAAAATTCTACGGCATCTTGTTCGCGCTTTGCACTATCTACTTTATTAACTGCCAAAAAATAAGGCTTGTTACTTTTGCGCAACAAATCAGCGACCTCTTGATCCATCCCAGTGATGCCGTGTTCGACATCCACCATAAAAATGATGGCATCAGCCTCCTCGATGGCCAATTTGACTTGCTTGTCTATTTCGGCTTCAAATATATCGTCACTACCCACGACATAACCTCCGGTATCAATTAAAGAAAATGATTTGCCATTCCAGTCACTCTTTCCGTAATGACGATCGCGCGTCACACCGCTGACAGCATCTACAATAGCCTCCCGTCGTTGAATCATGCGATTAAACAAGGTAGATTTGCCCACATTGGGTCTTCCGACAATAGCGACTATACTCATGGTGTAAAAATAGATGACAAAGGTAGTGGATTCCGCAGTGGCAATACGCCGCGGCTTAACGACTTTTTTATTTTTTAATTTTGGTAACCAAATCGACGTAATTGCTTAGCATCATTACGCCAATTCTTATTGACTTTGACGACTAATTCGATATGGATGTGTTTGCCAAAAAACTTTTCAAGATCCTTTCGGGCTTCAATACCAACCCATTTCAGCGCATTACCCTTATGGCCAATAAGAATGCCTTTCTGGGTTTCGCGTTCCACCATAATAATTGAACGTATTCTTATGATATCTTCTTCTTCGAAAAACTCCTCGGTATCAATCTCTACCGCATAGGGTATTTCTTTTTTGTATTGTAACAATATTTTCTCACGGACCTTTTCATTGACAAAAAAACGTTCGGGCTTATCGGTCAATTGGTCTTTAGGATAGTAGGCTGGCGACTCAGGCAGCAACTCCAGCAAACGCTGAAACACTTGTTTCACTCCAAAGTTTTGGGTCGCAGAAATTCCAATGACCTCAGCGTTGGGTACTTTTTCTTGCCAATATCCCACGGCTTCATTGAGCCTGTCTTCGTTGCCCAAATCAATTTTATTGAGCAAAAGAAGTACCGGAATTGTACTGTTGGTGATTCGGACAAAAAACGCCTCGTCTTTAAGGTCTCTTTCTCCTAACTCCACCATATAAACGAGCACATCAGCATCGTCGAATGCCGCCTTGACAAATTCCATCATATTGGACTGCAGCTCATAGGCTGGCTTAATGATCCCCGGCGTATCACTAAAAATCATCTGGAACTCATCACCACTGACAATACCTAATATACGGTGACGCGTTGTTTGTGCCTTACTGGTAATGATCGATAAACGCTCTCCGACGAACGCATTCATCAGGGTGCTCTTACCAACATTTGGATTTCCAATAATATTCACAAATCCCGCCTTGTGTGCCATAACTTCAATTTTTGGCAAATGTACGACATGCAGGAACTAATTTATGGCGACGTTTAACAAAGTTTACTTCTTTTGTGCTCTAAGCACTTCCAGTTGGGCCGAAATATCTTTGGCTTTCTCTTCGGTAATATCATAATCACGCATCACCAGCATGGCCAGAATGGTTCCTACCATTGGGAAAAAACAAAAGAAGGCATGCAAGCCATCAACTGCAGCTTGTTGGTCAATCGTAGCAAGATCACTATTAAAACCAACGAACGCAATTATGACGCCACTGAGCGCACCGGCAATACCAAAGCCGATTTTAACCATCCACCAATAAATAGCACCAAAGATACCTTCTCTACGTTTTCCTGTATTGATCTCGTCTAAATCAATAACATCCGCAGTCATAGACATCATGATGGTAAAAAGACTTCCAATGCCAAAAGAAAAGAAAGGCAATGCAATGATATACATCCACGGCTTACCGGGGATGAATAAAAAATAAAGCATGACATACCCCACCAGTGAAATGGATTGCGCCAGCATAAAAGCCCTTTTCTTGCCGAGTTTTTTGGACATCCAAGCCACGGTAGGAATAACAATAAAAGTAGTTCCCAGTGCCGCAATACAGCCAAACATGGAAACCCAAATACCACTTGCTCCTGCATCGCCATTAAATAATTTGTAAACGATGACAAAAAACGTTAGTGCCGCAACAGTATTAAAGGCATTAAATATTAAAAAAGTCGCACCACATAATTTTCTAAATTCCTTAATCTTAAACGCCTCGCCAAAACTCACAAAAATTTTCTTTAAACTATTGCCAATATTAGCCGAATTAAGTGGCTCATAATCTTCATTTAATGTTGATTTACTTTTCATGAAAAACGCCGGAACAAGAGCAAAAATAGTACAGGGAATAGCCACCCATATTGCCAATTCTCGCACGGCAACATCTGCAGAAGGAAACCAGTTTGGGTCATACATAATGATCCAAAACAAAGGCGCAATGACCCAGGCCCACTGGCCAATCCATTGTGAGATTGCCATGATATTAGTTCTTTCATGAAAATCATCACTCATTTCGTAACCCATAGCAACGTAAGGAACGCTGAAAATGGTCAGCCCCAAATAAAACACTAACGACCATAAAAAGAAGTACCAAAAATTATATTCAAGGGCATCTTCTTTATAAAGTTGCCACATGAAAATATAGGCAAGCCCTATAAGGATCGCGCCGATGAACAAATACTGTCGTCGCCTCCCCCACTTAGATTTGGTATTATCAGAGATAAAACCCATAATTGGATCGGTGATCGCATCAAAAATTCTCGGGACAAGAAAAACAAATGACCACATCCATCCCGAAAAATTGAGGTCTTCAATTAAGACCACCATAAAGATCCCGAGGATTGCAGGAAACATTTGCATGGCAAGCATCCCTAAACCGAAGGCTATTTTTTGGCCCATGGGCACTTTGACTGAATTGTTCATATTACTGGTTCGTTAGATCGTTAATTATTCGTTAGTGCGTTTAGGTCTGATGACTATCTCATCAGGCTCCATAAAACTTGTCTCATTCTAATGCTTCCTGTTTTTTTTGATGTGGCCTAAGGGATCCGGCTGATGGAATAATACTTTAATGATCCCAAAGGTTTCTTTTTTGTTACGCTCAATATCAACAATACCCCAATATTCTTCATTCGCCGTCCCGTCGTAAGGCACACCACTGCTCTCTGGGGCCCAGCCCCCAACATCCTGTTGGCTGGGATTACCGGCTTTCCAAAGCCCGTCGGTAAACGAGAAGATCACGATCCCCACCGCCTCAGCCTCGGGGCGCAATACTTGCGATATAATGCGGCCATTAGCGATGGCCTGTGCGCGTTGATTTTCGCCCTGGGCAAAACCATCTTTGGCTATTTTCATATAACTATCTGACCCCGCCTCGGATAAGTAAAACGGTTTCTTGCTGGAGGCTTTCCACTGTTCAATGGCGGTCTCTGGCTTGTCCCATCGGTAAACATTTAGCCCCCAAAGATCAAGGTTTTGGGTAGCTAACAAGGTTTCGGCGTCGGGCACTTCGCCATGAGCTGTCGATACAGGATGGTTCGGGTCGATCTGGTGAATCGCGTCGGCAGCCTTGTTCAAGGCAGCGTACCAATTGCCTGTGGATCCGTCAAACCACTCTGGGTGATAGTTATACTCGTTGCCCAGCTCCCAAAGGAGTATGGCTTTGTGGTCTTTGTACATTTGTACATAATCCAAATAAGTGCCTGAAAGCAAATCGTAGATCCCTCCTTGATTGTAACCGAATCCCAAAATCACTCTGAGGCCCGCTGCCTCAATTTTGTCTAATACCGCACGGTCGGTAATGGGTTCATACACACGAATGGTATTGATTCCTGCCTCATTCATTAAGACCAAGTCACGATCAATATCCACAAAATCCCGTTTTGTTTGGCCCTTGGGCACTGGATGATAACAAATGCCCTTAATGAAATACGGCACCGTTCCGGTCATAAGATGTCGGCCTTTGACTGTGACTTTTTCCAAAGGAACTTGAGCAGAACACCCCATAGGCACAACAGCTAGAAGCAAGAGGCTACCAATCAAAAAGTGATGCATTATTTGAGACATAGGGCTATGGATGTTTTGTTGTTTGGCTTTCGGGAACCAAGACCGTTTCCAAAAGTAAATTGATATCGCCACCAAAGGTTTTTCGAATGGGCTGCCCGTCCCTTGAGAGACCATCAAAAAAGCCCTGGTCTACTTCAGACCACAAAGCATACTTGGCGGAACCATCCAAAGCAAAAAGACCAAAATGATTTTCTGGATCACTCGGGTTAGCGGTACTCTTCCACTGCTCATCAAAGGCCTCAAAGAAGAAACAACTTACTTTCTGATCCCGACACCAACCCATGAGCCCTTCATAATACATAGCCTGTTTGAGTTCATCCGCGGCACGGGAACCCGTGGGGCCAAAAAATCCATCGGAACTGCTCGACCATCCTGTTTCACCGACATGAATAGGCTTATCCAAACCCAATCCTTTGACATAAGCCTGAACCTGATTGAATTGTGCGCGACTTAAGGCAACCGCAGCATCCATAAAAGGCTGGATTGCTTTTTTTTCCGTTTCCAAAGTGGTAAGTGTCGCGGGCTTATTATTGCTATCTAGATGCTCTGCTAATCCTGCATTATACCAATACTGGGCATTATAATGGGTGTCATGGAAGGGATAAGTATGCATCGAAATATAATCTACAGCTTCAATAAGTGCCGTCAAATCTGCGTTGTGGTACTCCGCGCCGCCCCCGCCCCAAGAGGCAAAATTATCGGAACTGGTGATCCACAAATCTTTGGAGAGCACGTTGTTTTCTTTAAGGTTTTGTAGGTGTTTGACCCAATTGAGTATCACCGATGGGGCCACAAAATATTGGGCAGCCCAGTGGACCATTGCTTCATTACCTACGGCAATTATCTTAATAATATCGGGATATTGCACTGCCAATGCGACTGCCTTCTCGATCTCTATTTGATTCGCTGATTCATTCTGCTTTGTATGATCGGGTTGGGCCGTCCACGCTTGAGCGCAATCAATCCAAGTCCCAAGCATGACATACATCTCGAATTCCGGATGCTCTTTTTTGAGACCATCTATGGCCTTCACAACATTAGGCGCGTGATCAAACTGCATGTTATAGGTCCGCACCACCCGAACGCCCATGGCATGCATCAACCGCAAGTCCTCCTGGATTTGTGCCATGGTAGGCTGATCTTCCCGCGACTTTGTGCGGTATCCTCCATAGGACATGGCCAAGTAATCTGTTTTGCCCAGTATTTCAGATGCGGATAAGGACGATGCGTCCATATGCTGTTCTGATGGCTCTTTACAGCCTACAAGCAGCAAGGCCATCAGTAGTATACTGATTAATCTCCTTTGATATTTAGCCTTATTGTTCATCCTTGAGCGATTGTATGTTTCTTTCTTTTAATGTTGCACGAGCATAACGCTGATTGTGGCAACTTGGTTGGTTCTCTTAAATATTTTTTCGGTTGTACTGCGGTCCAATACATTGCCCTGAAAAGATACGCTCTTCCCGTCGGTAAAATGCACTTCAATTGAGGCCTTGTGGGCTTTTACGTAGATCACAGGCACTTGGCAAAGCGTAAAGGCAAGACTGCCTTCTTTCAAAATCAGTCGGTTTTTTGCTTGGGCCACATCGACATAGTCGAAGGCCGTGTCTTGAGTCAAAAACTCGGCATCATGCAACATCGCAGCATCAAAACCAATAAGCCCCTGGCGGACTCTAAGGCCTAATTCTCCAAAGCGGCAGAGCAAGTCCTCCTTGACCTGCCCGGTCATCCCAGGTTGTTGTGCGCCTTTACCTCCAGGAGTGTGTGAGTAAGGATCCGTTGGAAAAGCACCATAAAGCTCAGGTGACTTATGTTCACCAATACCCGCATTCACTTCAAAATAGTGATCAAACAGGCGCCCTATCGTTTTGGCGTCCTTCTGGTCATCCATGGCCTTTTGAGTGACTTCAAATACCGCCAAACGCAGTTTTGAAACCATGTGCCAATAGATCGACCCTAAGCCTTCGTATCCAAAGAAAGTTCCAGAACGACCTGTAAATGATTTGTGATCAAAAATGGATTCATAAACCTGGCAGATATCATTGGCCTCTTGGGCCACTAATCCTTGATAAGCCGCCGGCAGGTCCTTAAGCGCCTTTTTGAGATTGTTCCCGTTATTAAAATTGCCGTTAAAGTGAGAGACACCCTGAACGTCTCGCGTAACCACATCATTATTGCCGTCGGCCAATAGCTGAGTCATTAGCGGTGATCCAGACACAACCTGAGATGGAATATTATTCTTCAACAAAAATCGTGGAAGCGACTTATTGGGATATAACACATAGCTGTACTGATCTTCACGGAATAAAGCACTTGCCTTGAGCGCATCCAGAAGTTCCAGACCCTCCTGGGCAGAAAGATATCCCGAACTCAGCACAGAGACTTGCCCTTCTAGCATTTCTGGTAATGCCGTAATCATGACCCCATCATCTTCTGTCAAAGTCATCAGATTATAGGCGTGATAAAGCTTATCAGCACGTTTGTTGGCCGCTATCGAATGCTCCATAAACGACAAGGTCAACACGACAAAATCCTTAAGCTCCTCAATAGCCAAAGGTTGTTTTTCTCCACTAAAATCATCATCATAAATACCCGATCGGTAGGCACTAGCGGCCATGCCCAAACCATCCAAAATCTGCTTGCGCTCTTGATCTGATATGGACCCTGAAAGGCGGGATTTGTGTTGATCAAACGTCGCTTTGATCTGCGTAAACAAGGCCATGAGCTCTTTAGAAATAGCAACAGATTCGAGTGTTGATTGATCTAAGATGCCCTCGAAGAATTTGAGAAAACGACGCAAATAGTAGAGCGTTACCATGGAAACACCGTTGCCCACCAAAGCATTATTGGCATCATTCCATTCTGGGCGTTGGGTATTCATCCATATCCCTCCTTCAGGGATAAAGTTGGCGACTTTGGCCAAAACCGTAGCCAGAATTTTTTCGATAAAATTGACTTTATAAATAAAGACGTGGGCGTCCCTTAATAATGCGCCATCGCCACCAATCTCATCCTTTTTGAACTGGATCTTGGCCTGTCTCTGGTGGTCAAAATCGATGGTGTTTTTGGGGTCCTTAAGCATTTCTTGATAAGACTTAATGCGGTAAGGCACATTGGCATATACAAATAAGTCTTGTGCGAAATAGCCGCTGAGTTTTTCTGGGTAATAGGCCTCGATAAACTCAAGAAACTTGAGCAGATATATGATCTGATGGTCCCCCCAATAGCCAATATAAGACCATGGGTTGTCTGGCTCGATTGTTTCCCATTCAAAACCATCCTTAAAGACGCGATAAGGGTTGTAACCGTCAAAGGTGGTCGCGTTAAGGAACTTAAAAATCATCCCTTCGATAAATTCAGGATAGGCATGGGCTAAGGCCTCCCAATTCTGAAATATATCGCGCCAGTTCCCTTGATAGTCCAATATTTTGCTGCCATCATCTTCATTGCGCAGATTAATGGAGAACTTATTCCAAGGGCGACTCGGATCCCCATGTCGGCGGCTAAATTTGAGCGGTAGATATTCAATACACAGGCGTCTGAAGTTTGGATCATCGTCGCGCTGAGCGATTTGTTGTAAATCCGCCAAATCAAATGACTCTGGCAAAGCCGTTAATACTTCTGCCTTTTTGAAATAAACTTTATGGTTGGCCCTTTCAATATATCTGCTGAAATCGCTTTTGTCAATAGAATAGTTATGGTCAAAAATCCCCCCACGCATGATGTTGAACATGGTATTGGCAAAATGTCGGATGTTTCGTCTCCGATCCCCTGTCATCTGTAACCCATCACTAGACCCTACCAAGGCAATAAGTTGCTGGGTCCCGGAATCTATATCGTCATTTACAGCCCTTTTCAGCGCATCCCTGTCGGCCAGTGACTGCTTGATCTGAACCACATCACTTATCGACTGGCTCACGTTGGCAACAATGGTCCAACGCACCTTTTCTTTCGAATCTAGCGCTAACTCAGTAGATAAAAAGTACGCACCACGCTCTGCCTTAATGTCTTGCTCAGGGTTGAGGACCTGTCCTTTCCTGAAGGAATCTAATTGTTTGGACGACAACAGGATTATAGGATCATGAAGGCCTAAAGACCAGACCACATTCGCTTTCAATGCCTCACTTGGCTCGGCTTTGTCCGATATAATAGCGCTTAAAGCATAAATGCCAAGGCCTTGCTCAGCTTCCAATTCGCATTTCTTGTAGGCGTCAACAAGGTTGCTTGAACTCCCCTGAAGGCCATCTGGAACCCCATAAGGCATAATGTTTTGAAGGCCATCCAACACCCGAACATGCAATTGAGTCGCACCAGAATTAATCAATTGTGACTTGCGCACAAAACCAAATTGTTCGCTAGAATTCCATTCATACGAAAACTCAAGTCCCAAATCGTGATTGATTTCTTCAAAGACAATCTTGTTGCCGTAGGCATTTTTGTAAAGGTTGCGGCTGATCGAATATACACCACTGTAACGGGAAGAAAATGGTTCCCACAAATAGGTTTTATCCCCTTGATCCACCAAAAAAATAGACTTGCTGCCCGTGTGCTCACTAGACTCGGTAATCTTGTCGTCGGTGTAATAGGGAAACAAAGCAAAATTAGCGTTTTTGCGCCCCGCGGTGAGGCTGCCCGTACTCGAAATAAACAACCAGTGGTCCGAGTGACTGACAATACTCATGAAAAAGGGACGCATCCCATCGACATTTTCTATTTTAAAAAACATCTCACCATTTCGGGTGACTTCAACCCCTTCCACATGAGTTGTCTTAGTTTGCATCGGCTGATGACCAATATAAATGTTGTGCTTATTTTTCATTTAAATCTTTGAATGTATGATAAAATCTACCACTGGAAACTGACCACTACGGTGGTTAATTTGAACCTTCAAAATACTATAAATATTCAGAGACTTGAAATAAAAAAACCATACAATAAGTATACAACAGGACACAGACATATCACACCACAGCGTGCAACATATTTTATCTTAAACCCTGTATTTCAATACACTAAATAAATAATAACCCGCGCCTAATCGCTACGCCAACTGGGTAGCAGCACACTACAGCAACACCTACAAGATGAATCAGTGACCAAACCGGCTAAACTTACTGATTCATGTGTCATAAGGTCAATAGAACAACACTCATGGGCAAAAACATATCAATGGCGCACACAAAAAAGCCTTGTGTATTGAGCCTTCTCAAAAGAAGATGCATGAAAACTACCGATCCCTGATCAAAAAATAATCGTGTTTAAAGAAATTTTGGGCCGTTATAATTGCGGGGCCGCTCCGTCACATTTTTATTTGTTCAATATTTTTTCCATTTGTTGCGCAGTTTCAATTCCATGAACCGGCAAACCTTTAGGATCTAATAAACCAATCTGGACAAGCACACTTGCCTGATCCCAATATATATGCTCGTGAGCGACTTTCCCATTATCAAATCCTACTATAACTACCAATGGAATTTCTACCCTCTTACCTGTTGGGGCAATATTTGGTAACATCCATCCAACTTCGGTAGTATGGGTAAATTTGAAAATAATTTCATCCACTAATTGGTTTTGATCAATAGTCTGTGAAACAGGAATCATTTCAAGGTCTGGGGGAAAAAATTTATCAAAAGGAATAAGGCTGCTATAAAATTCTTTAACACCATCATAGCCAATACCCCCAATCATTGTTGGAATATTATTCAGATGAGGGTTTTCAATCATTGTTGCAAGCGTGGTTTCTAGGTCTCCTTGAATTTCGGCATCAATATGTGCTTGGAACTGAGCGGTGATCGCTAGTTGTTGCGGTGTTAATTCCTTTTTCATTGTGTGG
>DGAU01000010.1:0-2119 GCA_002384055.1 Flavobacteriaceae bacterium UBA4022 | reverse complement strand
AATTCCTTTTTCATTGTGTGGCTGTTAATTAATACACAGCAAAGTAGTTTATTTTTAAATAAGGGCATGACTGTATATCAATCTAAACACAGACTTAACCTCTTTTTGACCAACAGTAGGCTTCAATATTCATTAGGTTTGAAAAATAGACCCCCCCATGCTGAATAAAACCCAGCGGTACCATTCAAGAAGAATTTCCAAAATATAACTTTGAATAAACACGCGCTCAAGCAGGACTAGATGGCTCAAAAATCCTGAGATGCGTCAAGAGGTTTTTTTTTTGGAGATAACGCTATTGAAATATCGAGCCCTAAAATTCTCCCGCAAGCGTTTCATTGAAACTTCTTTAATGATTGATAAAATACTCCATCACACAGGGTCTCATTTTATACAAGCCCTCATGGCTGAATAGCGTGATCGTCTATATTTTAGCCTGATAAGTAAACAAATCAAAATACCTTCCCTTTGACTCAATGAGTTGGTCGTGCGTGCCTTGCTCGGCAATTCTCCCCCCTTCAATCACGAGTATTTTATGGGCTTTTCTAATGGTACTCAACCTGTGGGCAATAACAAAAGTGGTTCTCCCTTCGGTAAGGGTGGCCAAACTTTTTTGAATTAGTGCCTCACTTTCAGTGTCTAAATTAGAGGTAGCCTCGTCTAGTATTAAGATAGAAGGGTTGGCTAAAATAGCCCTCGCTATGGCAATTCTCTGTCTTTGTCCCCCCGATAATTTCACCCCGCGCTCGCCAATTAAAGTGTCTAGGCCATCGTCAAAACGATCGGTAAATTCATTGACATAAGCTGCGGTGACTGCTTCTAAAAGACTTTCATCTGAGGCATGAGGCCTGGCGTACATGATATTTTCCTTAATCGTCCCCTCAAATAGAAATTCGTCTTGCAAGACAACCCCCAATTGTTTTCTATAACTCTCTAAGGTCACTTCCCTGAGCGGGTGACCATCGATGGTTATTTGTCCTTGATCGGGATTGATAAAAGTGGCCACTAATCCAGCAATCGTAGATTTTCCAGATCCTGAACTACCAACCAGTGCAATGGTTTCGCCAGCTTCTGCAATAAAACTAATGCTATGTAATACATCTTTCTCCTCTTCGTAGGCAAAAGAAACCTCGTTAAAGGCTATTGCTCCTTGGATCTTTTTTAGAGGGATATATCGCTGAGGATCATCTGCCTCACCAGTTTCGTTCATGAGTTCCTCCGTGCGGTCTAGACCAGCTAAAGCCTCAGTAAGTTGGCTCCCAATATTACTCATTTGCAATATTGGCGCTATCATGAGCCCCAATAAAAAGGTAAAACTTAGGAATTCTCCCAAAGTCAAAGCATCCATCATGATTTTATACCCCCCTATACCCATAATTCCTGTGGTGGCAAGGCCTAATAAAAATGTGGCAGATGAGGTCATAAACGCTGTGGCGGTGAGGCTCTTCTTTACATTGACAAACAGTTCATGAACACCTTTTTCAAAGACTAATGCCTCTTGTTCTGCCGCGTTAAATCCTTTGATCACCCGAATACCTCCAAGGGTTTCTGTAAGTCTTCCCGTAACTTCTGCATTGATTTTGCCTCTGGCCCTAAAGATGGGTCTAATGACCTTAAATGCTTTTAAGGCTATTACCGCGAAAATCGCCAAAGGTATGAGCGTAAACAAGGTCATGGATACACTAATTTGCAACAAGAGCACTACACTCACTACAGCGGTGATGGTCCCGCCTACCAATTGAACCAAACCGGTTCCTATTAAATTCCTAACCCCTTCTACGTCTGTCATAATTCTAGAGACTAAGGCACCGGATTTGGTGTTGTCAAAAAACCTGATGGGTAACCCTAGTATTTTCTTTTGCACCTGCGTCCTTAACTCTGCAATAAGATATTGGGCTTGTACTGAAAGAATTTTTGTCAACAAAAATGAGGTGATGGCCTGCACTAGAATGGCTGCAATTACTACAGCTATTAAAATTTTTAATCGGTCTAACTCCTTGTTTGGAATAATTTCATCCATTAACAATTTTAGTGAAAGGGGCGCCACAAAACTGGCTGCCTTGCTCACTACGATCAGCATTATGCCTATAAAAACCATCTTTCTTCTGGGCCATATAATGGT
>DGAU01000028.1 GCA_002384055.1 Flavobacteriaceae bacterium UBA4022 | reverse complement strand
CCGAGGTCACAAAATAAAAAAGCACTTAGCGTAAAAACTAGGTGCTTTTTTATTGATATTCGGTGGGCTTGGCCTTAAGTCAAATACACCCTAAAGATCAGCAAGTAAATTTCCTAATCCGTCTTTAAACTGAAATCCTTCTAGTGTTCTGTATTTGTTGAGTCTTTTATTGGCTTCGAGGCCCCAAAGCAGAAATTCCATCATAAAGAGCTTGTCTTGATCGAGACATGTTTTGCAAAAACGGGCGATCAGCTCATGAAGTCCGGGTACGGCCATAAGTGTATCTTGATAGACATCATCGGACAAACTGTCTTCTATAAACAACTCATTTTCGTCATAAAACCAGCGCAACAATTCATCATAAGGTCCTGCCACATTTTCACGCTCTAACTTCTTGATTTCTGGGAAGTATTGTGGGAATAAGCTTTTTACTGCCTGATTAATCAGATGCAACGAAATCTGCTCAACCCCTTCTTGCTCGCCCTCATAAACCAATTCTATCTTTCCGTTGATGGCAGAAATAGTGCCTAAAAAATCAGACATCCGGATACTTGTTTGTTGTTCGCCACTCATCAGTATGCGTCGCTCGGCGGTACTCAGCAGGTTTTCAAAGGCGGTAATGCTCATGCGCGCGCTTACCCCGCTTTTGGCGTCTACATATTCGCTTTTGCGGGCTTCAAAACCAATTTGTTCCAACACATCACGTGCGAGCTCCGGGATATGAATACCCATAGCCGATGCTCTATGGCCAGTTTCTTGCTTGGTAATGGATTTGGCCACCTCGATCGAGTTGGGGTAATGCGTGAGGATTTGTGAGCCAATGCGATCTTTAAGGGGCGTGACTATGCTGCCACGATTGGTATAGTCCTCTGGGTTTGCTGTGAAGACAAACTGACACTCTATGGGGAGGCGTAGTTTAAACCCGCGAATTTGGATTTCTTTTTCTTGTAGGATAGAAAAAAGCGCCACCTGAATACGCGCCTGCAAATCGGGCAACTCGTTCAGCACAAAAATACATCGATGTGCTCTGGGAATCATACCGAAATGGATCACGCGTTCATCCGAATAGGAGAGTTTTAGGTTTGCGGCCTTTATGGGATCGATATCACCAATAAGGTCGGCGACGGTAACATCTGGAGTCGCTAATTTTTCAAAAAAACGATCATCGCGATGGAGCCATGAGATAGGCGTTTTATCGCCCAGTTCCTGTATTAAATCCTTAGCGTGTTGACTGATGGGATGCAGGGGGTCATCGTTTATTTCTGAACCAGAAACCACAGGAATCCACTCATCCAGAAGTGCGGTCATTTTGCGTGCCAAACGGGTTTTGGCCTGACCTCTGAGTCCGAGTAAATTGATGCTGTGCCCCGAGAGTATGGCGCGTTCTACATCAGGAATAACGGTATGCTCATAGCCCAATAATCCTTCAAAAGTGGGCGCTCCGCGTTTGATGCGGTCTCTTAGGTTTTCAGCGAGTTCCTCCTGAATACTCTTGGATTTATAATGGGCATTTTTGAGTTCGCCTAATGTCCTGATCTGTTGGGTCATCCTTGTCTTTTTTTTCTGTTTTGTTCGTAATCTTCGAATATCATTTCACCCAAGCCCTTGAGTCCAGTAAAAAAGGCCTTGCCTTTATTAGCCTCAGTAAACCTGCGTACAAATTGCATCAGGTATGGGTCTTGTGCAATCATAAAAGTGGTTATAGGAATGTGCAGTTTTAACGCTTGTCGTGCCATATTGTAGCACTTATCTACAATAAAATCGTCAAGGCCTGCGCTGTTCTTGTAATAAGTACCGTCGGGCTGCTTGAGGCAACTGGGTTTGCCGTCGGTAATCATAAAAATCTGTTTGTTGCTGTTTTTGCGGCGGCGCAACAAGTCCATGGCCAGGGACAAACCTGCGACCGTGTTGGTATGATAAGGCCCCACCTGCAAGTAGGGAATGTCTTTTAGAGCGATAGGCCAAGCATCATTACCAAACACCAATATATCGAGGGTATCCTTGGGATAGCGCGTGGTGATGAACTCGCCAAGAGCCATGGCTACTTTTTTGGCTGGTGTAATGCGGTCTTCGCCGTATAGGATCATGCTGTGACTTATATCGATCATCAACACGGTGCTCATCTGAGTGTTGTAAAAACTGTCTTCGACAACCAGATCATCTTGAATTAAATTAAAGTCCTGGCCAGCGTTGCGAATTTGCGCATTCTTAATGCTCTCGGTCATGGAAATTTTTTCGATGGCATCACCAAATTGATACGATTTAAATTCTCCGGTAACATCTGCGCCTTGGCCTTGAGATTTGGTTTTGTGATTGCCAGACCCCGCCTTTTTTAGCTTTCCAAAAACCTGCTTAAGGGCATGCTCACGCAGCAATTTTTCTGTTTTAGAGGTGAGTGCCATACCAGAATCACCACCTTCACCGCCACCTTTGGGTTGAATAAAAGCGCGCTCGAGTAAGTCCCGCACAAAATCGTCTATGGAGTAATGCTCGTCTGTGAGCTTGTATTCCTTATCGAGTTCGCGTAACCAATCGATGGCCTCGTCAAAGTCTCCAGAGGTGTGTGTGATGAGCTCTTTAAAAACTTCAAAAAGACGATCAAAAGGAGATAGTTCCTTTGGTACGTGTTGGGTAAACCGCAGTCCTGTGGCAGAAAGATCAAATTTCATAGCCCTGTAAAAGTAATAAAACCTTAATAAAATGAACTATAAAAAACGAACTGCATTTAAGTATTTATAAAGTATTTGGGTGGATCACAACACACTGATTTTCGTGCTTTAAAAGAGTGTTTAGGCATCATGCCTGAACATAAAATTCCATAAAGAAAATAAATAGGGCCATGACTAAAATAAAGTAACCAAATCCTTTCTTCAGTTTTTGGCCATCAATAAAATTACTGAGATAACTGCCAATAAATATACCCACAAAAGAGATGCTTGTAAATACAGATAAAAAGAACCAATCGATTTCCATGGTCAGCGCATCCCCGAGGAAAAACCCGAGTAAAGACTTAAAGGCAATGATGATCAGTGATGTGCCAACGGCAACTTTCATGTCGACGTTGGCCAGAATAACAAGTGCTGGAATAATGAGGAATCCGCCACCTGCTCCAATCAAGCCGGTAATGCTGCCAACCAGCAGTCCTTCGGCCAAGATAAGTGGATAATTATATGAGACCTTATCGGTGCTATTTTTGGTTTTATCTTTCCGGGTCATCAGCATAGAAAATGCTGCTGGAATCATCAGAGCAGCAAATAAACCAAACATCCCCATTCTGCGGGTAAATTCAAAATCACCGACACTAAATAAAATATCGGGCAATGCATGCACGACATATTTGCGTACTAGAGTCACACCGATGATCGCTGGTAAGCCAAATACTAGAGCAGTGCGCCAATCGACATAGCCTTTGAAATGCTGCTTCAAACCCCCTAATAGGGCGCTAGAGCCGACAATAAACAAGGAATAGGCCGTCGCTGCCTTTTCATTGATTGAAAACAAATAGGCCAGCACGGGTACTGCTAATATAGAGCCACCACCGCCAATCAATCCAAGGGAAATCCCGATAATTAATGCGCTGATATAACCAAGCACGGCAAATAATTCCATAATGGGTGTTTCGTTTAGGGCCGAAAATAGACAGTCTTCATGGATCTGTTAGTGGTCAAGCCTATTTTGTTAGCCCAAATTAATCATTTTCAGTTGAATTCTTAGGGGTGCTGCTATTGTATTCTATTTTTATTTTAAACTCAAAATGGCTGCTCTAAGTAAGGGATAAGGGGAGGCCCTTTCTTAAAAGACATGGCCATAAATGGTTAGGGCCATCGTTAAATACTATGTTTGAATGGGTGAGCGACAGGGCTTGGTTTAACCTGCAGATTGTTGCGCGCTGAGATCACTTACCGTATCATATGTCATGGTCTTGGTTTCGAAGCAATCTTTTTTGCTATTAAATACCCGGCAATGGTCGATAGGTTTGGCGTAAACGTGAAGGGTCATCGTGAGCCCACTTACGGTACTGGCGTTGAGGTTGAGATGTATGCTGATTTCTTTGGCTGTAGCCCGAAAAATTTCTCTGGTATTAAGAAAATTCAAACAAAGGTATTGAGGAATACTGATGCCGTATTGTTTATCTATACGCTTGCTTTCCAGGTTAATGGAGCGAATTATTTTTCGAATATTGATCAATATGTCGGTATAGTCCAAGACATTTGCTTTAGGCAGTATGAACTTACTAAAATCCAAGCGCTTCACCAAACCCTTTGACCTATTTCGGGTGACAAGTATGACAAATTGATGGGGATCTGCGGGGCACATTCCAAAGTAATTAATGTTTCATTATTATCAATAAACATTAAACATTAATTACTTTTGTAAGGTTATTGCCTGAAACAAAATTATGGCCAAGGGGGTCATCATTAACAATTGCCTGACCATGGGAACTACGCAATCACTGGCATTGGTTTGGTAAAGCAGACAGCGCCAAGGAACAATTACAGGCCGGGACGGATAATACTTTGCAAAAGAACCTTAAGGGTTACAAATAGAAACCCCTTAATTTAAAAGAAAAAACCATGTTTGGATTATTTAAAAAGAAATCAGAGAGAGAAAAGCTTCAAGAGCAGTACGCCGATTTGATGCAAGAGGCACATAAGTTATCGACAACAAATCGAAAACTCAGTGATCAAAAGGTTTTTGATGCCAATGAAATTGCCAAAAAGATTGATGCGTTGCCCCCGGCACAATAAATAAATTTTATGGAGTCAAAAAAACCAGACAATGTTGCTTTTGACCAAGCGTCACAGAAATACGTGTCTTCTTTGCTGCCGTATGCCACCAATGTTGGCGCACCAGTAATTACGGCAATAGATACTGTGGCTTGGAAGAACCGCAGCGTGAACAAGGTAAACCATCAGGTCAAAACCAAGCTTTTGGCTCTGCGTGAAGAGTATCATGCCCTTATGGAAGAATTTGAACGCAACAAGCTCATTTTGAGTGCTAAGTTCAACTTTGAACCTATTGTCGGTATGCCATATCATTTGTACCAACATGCCGATGGCAGTGCTTTCTTGTCGCTCATTGATCCTGAAGAATGTAACTTTAATTGGTTGGGGAGTTATGTGCTGAATGCTGACATGATTTGGGAGGAATTAAGGAAGTAGCTTATGAAAGAGAAAAGGGAATTTACCGAACGTGAGTTAGACCGCATCATCGAAATGGCCTGGGAAGACCGCACCCCATTTGAGGCCATAAATTACCAATTCGACCTGCCCGAAAAGGGAGTAATCGAACTCATGCGCACCCACCTTAAGGAATCAAGTTTTAAGCGCTGGCGCAAAAGGGTCAATAGCGGTGTCAGTCAAAAACACTTGTTCAAGCGTGACCCCAATATCAGTCGTTTTAAGTGTGATCGCCAGCGGGCCATCACGGGTAATAAGATCAGTAAACGCTGATTTATAAGTCAATATATTTTCTTTTACCACCCAAAGCCCAAATTGTTTTTACGAATCAGATTATTTACTTAATTTCGCCTCATGGGAGTAGGAATGCTTGTTTTGTGGAGTGCAGCTGTGTGTATCGTCATTGGTCTTCTGGCCATGCTGATTGACCGCGCATAATCCAATATCACTTATTAATGAAGAGCAGCGCGCCGCCTAGTATATAGAGCGGCTTGTTTTTGTTGTGTTCATTTTGTCTGAACTTGCTTTATAGTCATGTTAATCCAGAATTTATGAAATGGAACCAGTCCGATATCGCCAAAGCGAACCGTGTTGAACGCCTTAAGCTCATCAATGGCATCACTGGTGTCAAACCGGCTAACCTGATCGGCACTCAAGATCAAGAGGGGCAAACCAATGTTGCTATCTTTAGCTCTGTAGTTCATTTAGGAAGTGATCCAGCGCTTATTGGCTTTGTGGTAAGACCCAGCGGTGAGGTCCCGCGCCACACCCTGGCCAATATTTTGGCCACAGAGTCCTACACCATAAATCATGTTCCGGCACATTTGGTCAAAAATGCGCATTATACATCCGCCAAATTCCCTCGGGAGGTCTCGGAATTTGAGCGTTGCGGATTGACCCCGCAGTATGTCCCCGGAATAACAGCACCATTTGTGGCTGAAAGTGTCATCAAAATGGGTCTCAAGCTGCGCTCGGTTATTGATATTCCAATCAACGGAACCCAGTTGATTGTGGGCGAGGTGGTCTATCTCGAAATACCCGATGAGGTCATTAATGATCAAGGCGACATCGATCTATCGGTCGCCAAGACAGCAGGAATATCTGGTCTTAATCGCTACTATGACTTGAATGCTATCGGAGATTTCCCCTATGCACGAGTGGTAGATACACCAGAATTTTAAACTCGGTTATCCAAGGCGAGTGGCCTTGAATAACCGATATATACTATTATTGTGACTTGTCTTGGTCTTGTAAAATGGTGATGGGTGTATCCACATTTCCTGCATAAAAAACCACAATTTCTACAGGTACCGTACCGTTGTTTTCGCCATGATGCCAGGTATTGACCATTTCAACAATCACGTCACCTTCTTTGAGATAAAGGGTGTCGCCTGTTTGACTCATTACGGTCAATTCGCCTTGGAGCATATAGCCCGAATTAATGACCGGGTGCTTATGAATGGGCAGTTTGGTTTTTGGTGGAATAGTAATCTTGAGCACGGTAACCTCTGGCGTGCTTTGCAAATAATCTGGTAGTGCTGCAGCATTCCAGCTTTGTGTCGTTTTGACCAGGGTAGTTACTTCAATTTTCGGGGGCGTTTGCACACCGCAACTCCATAATATGGCAATGGCCAACAGGGCCATGAAAGAGGATTTTAACGACATTTGAAAGGATTAGTAAGCATCAGAATCATTGTCTTTTTGGCTCCGATGCTCAGTTAAGATTATTTTTTGATGATTTTTTTATGAAGGGTTTGCCCGTCGGCGGTATGTAACTGAACCACATAGAAACCAGCGGCTAATGTTGAAAAATCAATATCCCATTGCACCCCATTAATGGCACGCTGATCGACCAGCATGCCCTTGCTGTCCCGCAATTCATAACGGGTCAAAGTGCCGAGGTGGTGGTCGTAACTCATCTTTAGCGTGCTGCTTACTGGGTTCGGGCTCAATGAAACAGCCTGTCCAAAAGCCTCCATATCTTCGATACTTAAAACAGTCATGATATCCATAATTTCCGATTGACTTACTGCACGGTTATAAATTAAGACATCATCCAAAACGCCGGGTAATATGTTGTTTGTATTGTTGGCCTGGGTCCCTACGGTAAAGGGATAAACACTCGAGAGCATATTGGTGCCAAAGACGCGTTGGGCGGCTAGATTTCCATCGATATACAAAAAGGCGGTGTTACCATCGTAAGTTGCCGCGATATGCATCCAAGTATTGGTTGGTACCGATGGCCCGTCAATTGGTGGATCGGCATTGATGTTCCAGCGAATTTCCTGATTGGGTGTGATCCCCAAATAATAACCGCCTATACCAAAATCTGCCCAGTTATTGAGCACACCGGTCCAATCGACGATGGTCTGGTCAATCTTGAGCCACAGGCACAGCGAAATGCTATTTTCAGCAGAAAAGTCATAAACAGAAGGGTTGGATGCGGTATCTAAATATTGATTAATGAGCTTAAGTGCCATGTCGGCCTCACCAAATCGATTCGGCGCCGGCAATAAGAAGCCTCCGGTAGGATAGGGGGCCAAAGGTGTGGTGTTGGCCGTGCTTGAGTTTTCATAATTATTGCCGTCTAAGCGATAGTATCCCTGGAGTCCATCTTGAGGGATCTGGGCAAAAG
>DGAU01000015.1:387-30245 GCA_002384055.1 Flavobacteriaceae bacterium UBA4022 | reverse complement strand
ACTGCCAGTCAAGCGCTCTAGCCAACTGAGCTACATCCCCGAAAGTGACAGCGAAAATAATAAAATTTAATGATTAATCCCTTCGGGGTTCAAACATTTGCAAGCCAAGAAAATTATTCCTGTTTTCCCTTGTCAACTCCTCTACCCATAATTTTAATTCCGAAGCTCTAAATCGCTTATCTTTGAAATAAATAAACTCCCAGAGCGCAATGAAAAAAGTTTTTTTATTCCTTGTATTATCTTTTTTTTTAAGCAGTAGTATTGCTCAAGAAGCCCCCAGTGGCACTTCTGAGGCTTCATTCATAGAATGGAATTTCGGCGTTGCTTTGTTAAATGAAGTTATTTTTCCTGGGACTTCAGTTCTTTGGGGTAAAACATTTATCAATGAAAATGACGTGATTTACGAATATGAGGCGGGTTTTGCGTTGCCGACATTGGTCACGGGTAAAATCGGAATAGGGAAGAAATTTAACAACACCAAAATAGTTGTCGGAATAAGACCGTGGCCATTTAATATCTATGGTCAATCTAGTTTAGGAACGCGTAAAAGGGGACACTGGATAACCTCCGTGGAATTTAATCCCTTTTACTCCCCTTCTAGGGGATTCGGTCAAAAAGCTATTTTGAATTTTGGCTACAGATGGAATTTAAACCTCAGCGAATAGTAGGCTTAAAAATAAAACCCTTCCAAGGCTTGCGCTTTTGAATTTTTAGAACATGATCAGTCCAGCGAAACAAAGTGACCTAGATACCCTTTTGGCCATCACCAGGGCTTGCGCCACTCACCTTAAAGAGCAAGGTATTTATCAGTGGAACGCGCATTATCCCAATAAGGCGGCTTTTGCTTCAGACCTCCAGGCCGAAGTCCTAAATGTTTATCGCGTGGCAGGTCGTGTTGTGGGTTGTATTGCATTACGCACAGACATGGATGCCGAATACACCCCCATCAATTGGCTTACCCAAACAACCAAACACCTCTATGTCCACCGTTTGGCGGTACATCCTGAATATCAGGGTCAAGGCATTGCACGCCAGCTGATGGACTTTGCAGAAGGCCACGCCAAAAAGATTGAGTGTGCCTCTTTGCGGCTAGACACCTTTGGCATGAACAAACGTAATCTGAGCTTTTATGCCGCGCGCGGATACCGCGCCACGGGAGAAATCTTTTTTCCAAAACAAAGCGAGCACCCTTTCATTACCCTAGAGTTGGTCTTGGATCAGCGCACCAAAGAAAAATAGCCGGTCACGGCCTCACCGTCGGCGGTTGTCGCGCGATACCAATACCCCTCGGCTGGCATGGCGGCGCCCCGGTACGTGCCATCCCACCCCTGGTTTTCAGGGCCAAATAGGGCCAAAGTTTTGCCGTACCGGTCAAAAATGACTGTGCGCACGAGCAATAGCGGATTAATCAACGGCTTTTCGTAACGCCAAAAATCATTGATGCCGTCGTCGTTGGGTGAAAAATATGGCGGAAAGCCCTTGTCTGGGAACGTAATCCGCAGAGGATATTCGGTAATCCCACAACCATTCAAATCATTGATGAACACGGTATACCATCCATCCGAAAGGCCTGTAAAAAATCCTGTTGGCTGATAATTTTCACCATCAAGACTGAAGACATAATCCCCAAAACCATCGGCCACAACCTCTAGGTTAAAGCTAAGCCCTACACGCGTAATGAGGGCCTCCTGTACCTGTCCGGCGCCCGAAAAAGACACCTCAAATTGTTGACTATAGAGACATTCGATGGTTTGGTCCTGATCCGAAACCGTATTGTAGGCTTCAAAACGATAGGTCCCTGTTTCGTAAAGCGTAAGTTCTTGTGACGCTCCCAAAAAAACCTCGCCCGAGCCCTGTATCTTATACCAGCGATAACCTTGCGCTCCATCGGGTGCGCTGATCGTCTTGGGCACTTGGTTATTACAAAGTCCGATTTGCGCAGGAAACTCGAGATCGGGATAATAAGAGGTGAGTGCTCCGGTTTCTGGATCATAAAAAGGCCCACAGCCCAAAATAGTCGAAAAGGATTCTTGGGCACACCCCAGTGCTTGGCCCGCATCATTAAACGGGGTAATGGTCACATAGTAGGTGTTGTTCGACTCAAAGTTCAAAACAAATGTTGCGGTCTCTGTAAACACCCCCTGATCCAGTATGTCCGAACTAAAGGGCGTACTGCCAATAGACATAATGTACCCCAAGGCATCAGCAACCGCTTCCCATTCCAAAAACGGGGACAAGCCTACATTGATCGCGCCATTTGGCGGGGTAATAAGATAAGTACAATCGGGGGGAGATCCTTGAGACGCGGTGTTAAAAGAATTCATGGCGCAACCCTGCGCTTCTCCTAATGCGTTATAGGGCTCTATCTGAACATAAATTGTGGTGTCGAAAGGCAAATTAACAGGGGGGTTGTAAGATAGGGTCGTGCCCATATCTGCTTGATTCAATAATTCGTTGCCCGCTGGTGAGGTTCCCAAAGACAATCGATATCCCGTAGCCTTCGGCGCATAGGTCCAGCTCAAATTAGTGGCCACATTAACGCCAGTAGCGCCATCACCAGGAAAGGCTAGTGCGCTACAACCTGGAGGTTGTGAAATAATTTCTGTGGTAAAGGATTGGCTCAGGCAAACTATATTCTCCTGGTTAAAGAAAAATAGGGTTAGGGTCACATAAATGGTCTCCATTTCCGGCATTCCGTTGGGTGGCGCAAAGAAAGTATCGTTACCCACTTGCTGTTCGTTGACCAAATCGTTGCCTCCTGGGCTTGTACCCAAGGAGATGATATAGCCCGTTACGCCAACCACGGGGTCCCAACTAATGGAGGCCTCAACAGGCACATTGGTTTGTCCGTCAACCGGGCTGATCAAATTCGGGCAGCCTTGTGCCTGAACAGATCCGCTTAAACCGATCCACAGCAGTAACACCCCAAAAAACAATCCTGGTTTCAAATTCTTTCTTTTTCAAGCGCCTTAAAGATACATATTCCGCATGCAATCTATGGATTCTGATTGCCTTCTCCTACCTTTGTTTGTGTGAAAGAGTTATCCTTCAAAAATATCCAGTATCTCGCCCTGCCAGCCATCATCTCGGGGATTACAGAGCCGATACTTTCGGCAACCGACGCGGCAGTGGTGGGCAATATTCCCATTTACGGGACCGAGGCACTAGCCGCGGTAGGTGTTGTGGGTTCATTCCTGTCGATGTTGATATGGGTTTTGGCGCAAACCCGTAGTGCCATTTCGACTATTGTCGCTCAGAATTTGGGCGCCGGCAAAGTTGCTGGCCTCCATCGATTCCCTGGCCAAGCCATTGTTTTTAATGTGGGCTTAGGTGTCTTGGTTTTGGCCATTACCTCACTCTTTATTCAAGAAATATTCGTGCTGCTCAATGCCCAAGGCTTGGTTTTGGACCTGAGCATGTCCTATTACAAAATTCGGGTGTGGGGCTTCCCTTTTACCCTGTTCACCTTTGCTCTTTTTGGGGTGTTCCGGGGGCTTCAAAACACGATTTATCCAATGATTGTGGCTGGGCTAGGTGCGTTACTCAATGTTGGGTTAGATTTTTTGTTGGTCTATGGCTACGGCGATCACATCCCGGCCATGGGTGTCGACGGGGCGGCATGGGCCAGCCTTATATCTCAAGCCTTTATGGCATTTTTTGTCCTGATAATCTACTTCAAAAAGTCAAGTATTAGCCTGGCTTTCTTGGGGCCCATCCATCACGAGATCCGCCGCCTGGTTACCATGAGTGTCCATTTATTTTTTAGATCCATTGCTCTGAACGCGGTACTCATTATGGCCGTGCGCGAAGCCAATGGCATCAGCCCTCAGGCGATGGCCGCGCATACCATTGCGATCAATATTTGGTTGTTTTCTGCCTTTTTCATCGATGGTTATGGTGCTGCTGGGAACCTGATCGGAGGTAAGCTTTTAGGGGCCAAGCAATACAAGGGCTTATGGCTGCTCACCAAAAAAGTCAATCAATATAACCTCGTTGTGGCTGCTGGGCTTATGCTCTTGGGCGGCCTTTTTTACCGACAGATCGGCCACATATTCATTCAAGATCCCGAGGTACTCCCGTTGTATTACGGGGTGTTTTTTCTCATTGTCCTGATCCAACCTTTTAACGCCATCGCTTTTACCATGGATGCCATTTTTAAAGGTTTGGGGGAAATGGCCTTTTTGCGCAACAGCCTGGTTGGTGCGGCATTGTTTGGTTTTGCCCCAATCCTTATCCTGTCGCATTATCTCGATGGTGGACTCGTTGGCATCTGGTGGGCGATGCTCGGCTGGCTTGTTTTTCGCGCAGGAGTCTTGGTTTTAAAATTTAAAAAAAGTTACTACCCTTTCGCCATCGCGCCAACTTCAATGGACTAACCCGCTTGTTTGCATAGCGCCATCGCCCATAGGTTTCAAACCAAAATACTGTATCTTTACCCCATGAGTCAGATCCGCATCACCAAGATGTTTACTTTCGAAACCGGGCATGCCCTTTATGGATACGACGGCAAATGCCGCAACGTCCATGGCCACAGTTACAAACTGTCGGTCACGGTTCTGGGCACGCCAATTGCCGACAAGAACAATGTTAAATACGGTATGGTCATCGACTTTACCGATCTCAAGCGTATTGTCAAAAACGAAATTGTGGATGTGTTTGACCATGCCACGGTTTTCAACAAGAACACCCCGCATGTGGAATTGGCCCATGAATTAGAAACGAGAGGCCACAAAGTCCTTTTGGTAGATTACCAGCCCACCAGCGAAATGATGGTTATTGATTTTGCCGCCAAAATCGCGCAACAATTGCCCGACTCTATTGCCTTGTTCAGCCTCAAACTTCAGGAAACCGAATCCAGCTATGCCGAATGGTATGCCGATCAAAACAAATAAGCCATCGTGTCTGCTGCTCACCACATAACACTATCTCAAGGTCAAAAAGTTTACTTTTCGAGTGACAACCACTTGGGCGCGCCTGATGCAGATTCTAGCGCAGTCAGAGAACAGCGATTTGTCCGTTGGCTCGATACCATCAAAGCAGATGCCGGTGCTTTATTTTTGCTTGGGGATCTTTTCGATTTTTGGTTTGAATATAAAACCGTCGTCCCTAAAGGGTTTGTCCGCGTATTAGGTAAACTTGCCGAAATAAGCGACTCGGGGATTCCCATATACTTTTTCGTGGGCAACCACGATTTGTGGATGCATGATTACCTCAAGACCGAATTGGGCATCACTGTATTTCACGAGCCACAGGTGTTTAACATTAACAACAGCTCAATATTTATAGGCCATGGCGACGGAAAAGGGCCAAATGACATGGGCTATAAGCGCATGAAAAAAGTATTCACAAGCCCGTTTTTCCAATGGCTTTTTCGTTGGCTTCATCCTGATATTGGGGTGCGTATTGCGCAATACCTCTCGGTAAAGAATAAGCTTATTTCGGGAGAAGAAGACAAGGCTTTTTTGGGAGAAGAAAAAGAATGGCTCGCTCAATATGCCCGCCGCAAATTAAAAGACCAGCACTACGATTATTTCGTCTTTGGTCACCGGCATTTACCCATGACTATTGATCTCAATGGGCAATCTACCTACATTAATTTAGGCGATTGGATCACGCACGATACCTACGGTGTTTTTGACCAAGACACGCTCCGCCTCGAACGCTTTACAGCGTAATATCCTTAATCATTAACTGAATGCTCGATTGGCCTTGCCAATGGTTCTGGTCTAGGCTATAGGCCAAGGCGCATTTTTGGGCTTCTTTGAGCTCTGGCACCTGTGCGCCAAATCCAAAGGCAATGCCAGAAATAGAAGGGCTTTGGTTATGAGTAACCACCATACGCAGGTGAGATTTATCTGCCCCAACTGCCTTGGTCTGTGGCATCACAGACACATCGTTTGTAGCAAATACAGGCCGTCTATTCTCTGGACCAAACGGGGCGAATTGTTCGATAATCCGGTAGAGTTTTGGTGTGATTTCATCGAAATTGAGCGGCGCGTCTATCATCAACTCCGGTGTCTGCAGTTCTGGGGGTAGTGTCTGCTCCACGACAGACTCAAAACAAGTTTTAAAGGCTGGGTAGTCCTCTGGTTTTATGGTGAGGCCTGCGGCATATTTATGTCCCCCAAACTGAATGATGTACTCCTGACACTGCTCCAAGGCTTCATATACATCAAACCCTTTGACCGAGCGGACCGATGCGGCTAAGACCGCCCCGCTTTTTGTAAACACCACCGTAGGGCGGTAATGATTTTCAATAAGTCGCGAGGCCACAATGCCAATAACCCCCTTATGCCAGTCCTCTTGGTATACCACTGTTGCGGCAGAATTTTGTTCGCCTAATGTTTCTATCTGGGCCAACGCTTCTTGAGTGATGCTTTGATCCAGTGATCTTCTGTCGCGATTAAACACCTCAATCCCTTGGGCCATTTCTGCGGCCAATTTCTGATCGCGTTGTAATAATAGTTCCACGGCATAGGCACCATGTTTCATGCGTCCCGCAGCATTGATTCTTGGCGCAGCCACAAACACCACCTCACGCACCCGCCATGGTGTTTGTTTGCTGAAGGCCAATAAACTTTTGAGGCCTGGTCGCGGCGCTTTATTGAGTTGTTTGAGGCCCCAATATGCCATGCAACGATTTTCTCCTGTCATAGGCACGATATCCGCCCCTATAGCCGTCACCAAAAGATCCATATAAGGCAGTAGGTCTTCGAGGACACCCCCTTGCTGGGTGTGTAAGGCTTGGATCAACTTAAAGCCAACACCACAGCCACAGAGTTCTTTGTAGGGATAATTACAGTCCTCGCGCTTTGGGTCCAAAACAGCAACCGCACCAGGGAGTATGGGCCCCGGTCGATGGTGGTCACATATGATAAAATCAATCCCTCGCTCTGCGGCATAGGCCACTTGTTCGATTGCTTTGATCCCGCAATCTAGAGCAATAATTAGTGTAATGTTTTGTGCCGCGGCATAGTCAATTCCTTGTAAAGATATGCCATACCCTTCGCCATAGCGGTCAGGAATGTAGGTCGTGACTTGTGCCTTTTGGGTCAACAAATACTCCGCCATTAATGCCACAGAAGTCGTGCCGTCGACATCGTAATCACCAAAAACCATGATGAATTCTTGCGCAGCAATTGCCGCATTAACCCGCGCTACCGCCGTAGTCATGTCGGCCATCAAAAACGGATCATGCAACTGGTCTAGCGAAGGCCTAAAAAAAGTCTTGGCCTCATCGAATGTGGCAATACCTCTTTGAACCAACAGGTCCGCTATAGATTCCGGCACGCCTAGCGCTCGGGCTAGCGATTGACTTGTCGCTTGGTCGGGTTTGGCCGCTTTGTTCCACCGCATTTTGGTCATTGTAGATTGTGTTTCTCCATCTGTTTAAAGATAGGAGTTTGGGGGTTGTCCTTTAGGCCGAAGCAATATTTTTTCGCCCTGTCGCTCCCGCAACTACGATGACGAATTCCCCTTTTGGATTGTGTTCTTGAAAGTGTTGCAACAGTTCTTGGCAACTCCCTCGCAGGGTTTCCTCGTGTAACTTGCTCAATTCACGAGATATCGACGCCGGGCGATCTGGCCCAAAGTGCAACACAAATTGCTCCAGTGTTTTTATCAATTTGTGGGGAGATTCATAAAAAATCATGGTCCGCTCTTCTTCAATAAGGGACTGTATTCGGGTTTGTCGTCCTTTTTTGACTGGCAAAAAGCCTTCAAAAATAAATCGGTCACTCGGTAATCCGCTATTGACTAGAGCGGGAACAAAGGCTGTTGCGCCGGGCAAACATTCGACCCGAATCGATGCAGCAACTGCGGCTCTGGTCAGCAAGAACCCAGGATCACTGATGGCTGGCGTCCCTGCATCACTAATCACGGCTATATCATCACCTGAAGCCAATCGGGCAATCAAACGGTCCATAATTTTGTGCTCGTTATGCATGTGGTGGCTTTGCATCGGTGTTTTGATCTGGTAATGCTTGAGTAATTTACCACTGGTTCGGGTGTCTTCGGCCAGAATGAGATCGACCTGGTTTAATACTTCTACAGCCCGAAAGGTTATGTCCTTTAAGTGGCCTATTGGGGTGGGTACCAGATATAGTGTTCCCATTTAATTAAGCGTTAAATCGTTGCGCCACTAGGGTCAAAAATCGCTCAACCACAGCCTCTTTACCTTCCCAATACCCATATTCGGGCTTGACTTGTTGGTGCAAAAACTCGGTCGCTTCTTCAAAGGACGAAAACGTCGTTATTTGCGAAACAACACGATTATACCCTTCGATGTCTTCTGAAAATAATTGCTTAACGAAGACCAAGCGGTCATTGAGTCCGATCATCAAACGGCCATGCTGGCTATTTCGGTTTTTGGGTTGTTTGTTCCGGTGTTGCAGATGCACCGATGAAGCTTCCCCGCCAACATCGACTACTGATTCTTCTGCACCGGACGCTTCTATTTTAAATGGGGTCTTATCTAACAAGGGTTCGGTTTCTTTTGGCTCAAAAACAACCGTTTGGCGGTAATGTTCCATTGGGTCACTTGCGGATGCTGCAGCAGGATCGAGATCGGCTAACGCTTCAAGAAGCTTGTCTACCTGTTGGCTCTCTGTGGGCATTTGGGCCACAATGTCTTTGATTTGTTCTGTGGATAATTCCATCCGAGGCAACAAAGGGGGTTCGTCTAAAGCAAATTCCTCTTGATGTGCCGCGACAACCAATTGCTCATAAAGGGTCCGACTCAGTTCCTTTAGCTGACCCAAAGACGCGTCTTGATCTGCTTCAAGAATTTTCCGTGCAATGGCCACTAGGCCTTTGTGCAATGCGTTCTTCATTCTTTTTTGGATTACCCGACTTTCTCTATTTTGTTTTGTTAAATTTACGCATCATAATACGAAACTTCAAACAAAACTGTTTTATTCTAAAGCTCCGTTATGTTTCTTGAAAACGCCGCACACAACTCTGTTTCTTTTGGCTGGATCGAAGTCATCTGCGGCTCGATGTTTTCGGGCAAAACCGAAGAGTTAATCCGCAGAATTAAAAGAGCTCAGATTGCCCACCTTAATGTGGCTATATTCAAGCCGGTTATGGACGACCGCTATGATCAAAACAAGGTTGTCTCACACGACAGCAATCAACTTGCCGCGATGCCCGTAGCTCATTCTGCGCAATTATTTGATTTAGCGCAAGGTTTTGATGTTGTGGGTGTTGACGAAGCCCAGTTTTTTGACCCCGCAATAGTTAAAGTCTGTAACGACCTTGCCAACCAAGGCATACGGGTTATTGTTGCTGGCTTAGACATGGATTATACCGGCAAGCCTTTTGGCCCAATGCCTGCCTTAATGGCCACCGCAGAATATGTCACTAAAGTGCATGCAATTTGCACGCGAACCGGGAGATTGGCTCATTTTAGTTTTAGGACGAACCAAAACGACGATCTCGTCTTGCTGGGCGAAACCGACAATTATGAAGCCTTGAGTCGATCGGCCTTCTATTCTGCCATGCGCGATGAACGCTCTAAGCAGTCCAATGAAACCCGTGCCGGTAACGACCCCATTCCATTGTCTTAGAGCGATGACTTTACAAGAAACCCATCTAGAAATTAACCTTAAGGCCTTAGCACACAACTACAGTGTGTTGCGCAGCAGGTTGCAGCCTCAAACGAGCTTTTTGGCCGTTGTCAAAGCCTTTTCTTATGGACACGAAGCTGCTGTTGTTGCCCAAAAACTTGAGGCATTAGGGGTCAACTATTTTGGGGTGGCTTATGCGCCAGAAGGCTCTAATCTGCGCCATCACGATATCCAAACCCCTATCTTACTGCTGCACCCATTGCCCGGACATTTTGAGTCTATTGTGGCCCATCGTCTTGAGCCTAGTCTTTATAGTCTTGATTTAATCACGCAACTTATCACCTATCTCGAGCAGCGCAATATTGAAGACTTTCCTGTTCACCTTAAATTCAACTCAGGCCTGAATAGGCTTGGGCTTTCTTTAAAGGATATTCCTGATGTGCTTGAGCGCCTGGCGCAAACCAAATCGGTCCGTGTTGTTTCTGTTTTTTCGCACCTCGCCGCCAGCGAAGACCCCAAAGAAGATGCTTTTAGCCGAAACCAAATAAACCGTTTCGAGGCATTTTATGAGGGTGTCACCCTGGGACTTAACCACAAGCCGTTTCGGCATATCCTCAATACCTCAGGCATTTTTAACTACCCCGAAGCCCAATACAATATGGTTCGCTCAGGCATCGGTCTTTACGGTTATGGCAATGACACCCAGTTCGATGCTCTGTTGCAGCCTGTCGCACGTTTAATAACAATCATTACCCAAATCCATCACTTAGACCCTGGCGCCTCTGTAGGTTATAACCGCGGTCACCAAACCAATCAAGCCATGACCACCGCTACCTTGGCTATTGGCCATGCCGACGGCATTTCTCGCCTTTATGGCCAAGGCAAAGGCTGGGTGCTTATTCATGGACAAAAAGCCCCCATCGTCGGAAATGTCTGTATGGATATGATCATGGTTGATGTGACCAATATTCCCTGCCAAAATGGAGACCAAGCCATCGTTTTGGGGCCCGAACTCCCGGCCAGTAGTCTTGCGGAGTCTGCCGGGACAATTTCTTACGAATTGCTCACCAGTCTGTCTCAAAGAATCAAACGCGTGGTCATTGATTCGTGAGAAAATCTTTTGTAAATTAGGCTACACCTATAAAACCCATATCACGATGCTTAAAGAATTCAAAACCTTTATCATGACAGGCAACGTCATTGAATTGTCTGTCGCTGTTATCCTCGCAGGAGCAGTTGGGGCGGTAATTTCAGGATTTACCAACAACATTATGATGCCTATCGTCGGGCATTTCTCTGGCGGAATGGACTTTTCTTCATTCAAAATTGTTCTGAGTCCTGCCGTGACGGACCCTGCAGGGATTTTGGTCACTGCCGAAAACGCCATTTTGTATGGTCAATGGATCAACACCCTAATCAACCTCATTATTGTAGGGTTCTTGTTGTTTTTGATCATCAAGAGTTATCAATCATTGCAGCGCAAGAAAGAAACAGCTCCTGCGCCAAAACCGGGGCCTACAGAAGTTGATTTGCTTAAAGAAATTCGGGACGCGCTAAAAAAATAAAGGCCCGGCAAGCGTCTCATATGTCTTCTGGAAAAAGACCTCTAGGCAGAGTGCGTGTCTTTTTTTTTGCCAGCAACGCGGCATGTGTGGCTTAAATCGTATTTTTGAATTCTAAACCTTTTGCTTATGAAAGTCGCTGTGGTTGGGGCTACCGGAATGGTTGGCCAAGTCATTCTTCATCTCCTCGAAACCAGATCGTTTCCTGTCACCACGCTGATCCCTGTGGCCAGTAATGCCTCGGCAGGGCGCGTCGTGCGGTTCAAGAACCAAAATGTCCCCATAGTCACTATTGATGAAGCTTTAGCACAAAAGCCTGTCCTCGCGCTTTTTTCCGCAGGAGGGGATGTCTCGCAAGAGTGGGCCCCGAAATTCGCCGCTGCAGGAACTACCGTTATTGATAACTCGTCCTTTTGGCGTATGGATCCCAATATCAAATTGGTTGTGCCCGAATTGAATGCCGCCGTCTTGACCAAGGACGACAAAATTATCGCCAACCCAAACTGTTCTACGATTCAATTAGTAATGGCTTTAGGGCCACTACACAAAGTATTTGGCATGAAGCGCGTGATTGTATCTACCTATCAGTCCGTTTCTGGCACCGGGCAAAAAGCGGTTCAGCAATTAGAAAATGAAATTAAGGGGGTTAGTGGCCCGATGGCTTATCCCTATCCGATCCACAAAAATGCCTTGCCGCATTGTGATGTTTTTTTAGATAATGGCTACACCAAAGAAGAACAAAAGCTCGCCACAGAACCACAAAAAATATTAGATGACACGAGTTTTATGGTCTCGGCGACCGCTGTCCGTATTCCAACGGCCGGTGGGCACAGCGAATCGGTCAATGTTTCTTTTGAGCGCGATTTTAGTCTGGACGCCGTGCGTGCGCTTTTGCAAAATGCCCCTGGAGTGGTGGTGCAGGATTTCCCAGAAACCAACACCTACCCCATGCCCGCTATCGCCCATGGAAAAGACGACGTTTTTGTGGGCCGTATCCGACGCGATCTCAGCCAAGAGCGCACTTTAAATCTTTGGATTGTCGCTGATAACCTGCGTAAAGGAGCGGCAACAAATGCCGTTCAGATTGCCGAGCACCTTGTTTCTAAAGGATTTATATAGCAGTGCCAATGTCTGTTGATTCAGCAGTGGCTTCTTTTTTCAGGCTTTATTATTTTCATTTTTTCTCGTTATTTTTTCCTATTTTTAGGCTCATTTCAATGACCTATAAGCACTTACATATCTCACGTTTCTATAGCCGCAAGGTGCTCGCTCTTTGTGCGGGCTTCGCTCTGTTTGCGGGCTGTAATTCGGATGATGATGGTTATACCCCTTTGGCGATCAATACAACGCCCGACAGTGGTCAAGTCTATCAAAATGCCACGCTTAATCTGAATATTTTTGTCAATGATAATAATATTCCAGAGGCTGGAACTGTTGAATTCAGTACGCCAAGCAAAGGGATCGCTGCCATTTCGACTCATGGCAACGGGCAAGATTTGGCCCAACAAGAACTCATATACACCCCATCAGGGGCCTCTATTGGGGATGATGTTTTCACCTATACCGTTTGTGATGCTTCTGGTCAGCAGTGCAGTACGGCTTCAATCACCATAACCGTCTTGCCTTTTTCTCCTGTGCAATTGGATTTAAGTAGTGTGCCTTACCCCAAACTTTCCGACTATAATTTTTTTGAAGGACCAATGTCGGACCTCAGCCCTGTTTATGGTGTATTGCCTTATGAGCCTATCAGCGCATTGTTCAGTGACTATGCCAAGAAAAAAAGATTTGTATGGATGCCCAACAATACGAGTGCCTCTTATGTGTCGGATGCTGTTTTGCTCGATTTTCCCACGGGTAGCGTCCTAATCAAGGCCTTCTATTACAACAATGTTTTGCCGGCAATAGAGACAAAAATTATCGAAACGCGCTTGCTCATCAAACAAGAAACCGGCTGGATATTCGCCGAGTATATCTGGGATGAAGCACAACAAGAGGCTTATTTAGACGTCGATGGTTATGGCGCCAATATCCCTGTCGAATGGCTAGAAAATGGTGTGGCCAAAGAGGTCAACTATCGTGTGCCTTCTCAGAGCCAGTGCTATACCTGTCACAAGTTTTATGAATTAGCCACCCCAATCGGCCCCAAACCTCAGGGCCTTAACGGCCTGTTTGACTATGCCGATGGGGCGTCAAACCAGCTCCAAAAATGGCAAGAAATGGGCTATCTCGATAATTCTTTGCCCCAAAGCATTGAAACGGTTGTGGATTGGTCAGATGCCACGGAGCCTCTAGACTTGCGTGTGCGCTCTTATTTTGATATCAACTGCTCGAGTTGCCACAGCGACAGCGGGCATTGTGACTACCGCAGTTTACGCATGAATTTTAATTTGAGTCATGACCTCGCTAATCTGGGGGTGTGTGTAGATCCCGACACGCCAATTCCTGGTTATGAGAACGATAAGATCATTGAACCTGGAGATACTTTAAATTCAATTTTGTACTTTCGTCTGCATACGACCCTCGAAGAGTATAGAATGCCCTTGCTTGGTCGTACCTTAAGGCATGATGAAGCACTCCTTTTTATCGAACAATGGATATTAAATTTAACCCCTGCCTGCGACTAATTCAGGCTTTAATAATCACCCCTATGAAACTAAAATTAACCCTTGCATCCGCTCTGCTTTTCTCTGTAATTGGGATGAGCCAAGTTACGTTTTCAACTCAAGGTATTGGCACCAACCGATCTGATCGGGCAGTTGTCGATATGAATGGTGACTTTTTGGATGATATTATCTCTGTGGCGACTTCTTCCGTCCAGGTTTTTTATCAACAACCCGACGGAACGTTCATCGAAGATGTTTTATTCACCACGCCTGCCGACAACTTGCCCTCTTGGAGTCTCGCCGCGGCTGATTATGATGGAAATGGCTACACTGACTTACTTTATGGTGGGGGAAATGGCGTGACGTTTATGCGCGCAAACGCAAACGGAACAGGTTTTGACGAGGTTTCTTTTCCTCAATATGTTTTTTCGCAACGCTCTAATTTCGTTGACATAAATAACGACGGTCACCTAGACGCCTTTGTCTGTCATGACGTTGAGCCTAATGTCTATTATATTAATGATGGTTTTGGCAACTTTACCTTCAATCAAGGAGGTATCGGAGACTATCCTACCGGCGGGCATTATGGATCTGTCTGGATCGATTTTGACAACGACGGAGATATGGATATGTTCAACGCCAAGTGCGGTGGTGGGCCAGATCGCAGAACTGATCAATTACACCAAAACGACGGGGCAGGCTCCTTTATTGAAATTGGTGCTACCGCTGGTGTAGCTGACGCCATGTCTACGTGGTCTTCTGCTTGGGGAGATTACAACAATGACGGATATATGGATGTTTTTGTAGGCAATAGCGTAGATCCTGAGCATAAATTAATGACCAACAATGGAGATGGAACCTTTACCAATGTTACTGCAGGCTCTGGTGTTGAAGATTTAACAACCACCGGGATCGAGAATTGTGCTTACGATTTTGATAACGACGGTTATATAGACATTGTCTCTAATGGGAATATTTTCTTTAATAATGGCGATATGACCTTTACCCTCGAAACCGACTTATTACCAAGTAACAACGGTGCTTTTGGAGACCTCAATAATGATGGGTTTGTTGACTCTTTTACCGGTAGCACCATCTTCAAAAACAACGGTAACACAAACCATTACCTGACCATTAATACGGTTGGAGTACAAAGCAACCGTAACGGAATAGGGGCGCGCGTAAGCCTGACTTCTGGTTTGGGCACACAGATTAGAGATGTCCGCAGTGGTGAGGGTTTTCGCCTTATGAGTACCCTAAACACACACTTTGGTTTGGGCCAAGATACCGAAATCGCTATTGTCACCATTACATGGCCTTCTGGCATTGTTGATGTTTTGGAAGATGTCGCCGTAGACCAAACAATTGTTATTGTAGAAGGCTCAACGACTTTGGGCACCCAAGACCATACGGGTATCCAGCTGATTGTTTCGCCAAACCCAGCAAAAGACTTGATCACTATTACAGGAACCACGCCGTTTACTCTAGCACAATACGATGTGTTTGACATGCAAGGCAAAGTTGTTTTGAACGGTAGTTTAGGTTCCGGACAAATTAACGTCAGCACATTGGCTCAAGGCACTTATGTCGTGCGTCTTACCAATGGATCGTCGGTTAACAGTCAGCAGTTTATCAAAAGATAACCTCTGAATATAGAGCATAGGCCGCCCAAAATGGGCGGCTTTTTTTTTGGCAAAATCCCCTAGCACCCCCGTAATGCCTGTGAATATTCGTTATCTTTAGCTTTCTTATTCTCGCCACATATGAAACACCTCTCTCTATTCCTTGTAATGATCATCGCCATGAGCTGCAACAGCCCACAGAAAACTAGTTTTACTCCGTTGGACTACCCAGAAACCAAAAGGGTCGATACCCTTGACACTTACTTCGAAACCACAATTGCCGATCCTTACCGTTGGCTCGAAGACGACCTCAGTCAAGAAACAGAAGCATGGGTAACGCAGCAAAACAAAACGACCTTGGGTCATTTGGAGCAGATTCCATTTCGTTCTGAACTCAAGGAACGCCTCACGAGTTTGTGGAATTATGAAAAAATTACTGCACCCTTTGTGGAGGGCGATTATACGTATTTCTATAAAAATAATGGACTTCAAAATCAATATGTCTTATACCGCTACGCCAATGGCGGCTCTGCCGAGGCGGCCGAAGTTTTTTTAGACCCTAATGGATTTAGAGAAGACGGCACAATATCCTTGGGCGGGGTGAGCTTTTCAAAAAAAGGCACTTTAGCCGCGTACAGTATTTCTGAAGGGGGTAGTGATTGGCGGAAAGTCTTGGTTATGGACACCAAAACCAAGACACTTGTGGGTGATACCATCGCTGAAGTCAAGTTTAGTGGGCTTTCTTGGAAAGGCGATAGCGGCTTTTATTACTCGAGCTATGACAAGCCCAAAGGAAGCGAACTCTCAGAAAAAACAGACCGACATAAGCTTTATTATCACGCCATGGGAACTAGCCAGAAAGACGATGTCCTGGTTTTTGGCGGCGAGGCCGAGGCCAAGTACCGGTATGTTAGTGGTGGCGTAACTGAAGACCAGCGTTATTTGGTTGTGACGGCCAGCAACGCAACTTCGGGCAATAAACTTTTTGTCCACGACTTCAAACGCCCTGAAAAAGGCTTCATAACTATTCTGGACCACAGCGACAGCGACACATATGTGATCGAAACACAAGGAAGCACCTTGTTTTTGAACACGAATCTCGATGCGCCCAACAAACGCATTGTAAAGACAACGATTGACAAACCTAGCCCAGAGCATTGGGAAGATGTGATTCCAGAAACAAAGCATGTTTTATCAACCTCAACAGCCGGAGGCTTCTTTTTTGCCGAATACATGGTCGATGCCCTGTCAAAAGTTTATCAATACGATATAAGCGGTGTCTTGGTGCGTGAGATAGAATTACCCGGTCTGGGGAGCGCTGGCGGATTTAGCGCCAGAAAAACGGACACCGAACTCTACTATTCGTTTACCAATTATACCACGCCTGGTAGTGTCTTTAAAATGGCAATAGCAGAAGGCACCTCTGAATTGTATATTCAGCCTGCCATCGATTTTAATCCCGAAGCATACACCAGTGATCAAGTTTTTTATACCTCAAAAGATGGCACTAAGGTTCCGATGATCATTACCTATAAGAAAGGACTCAAACGCGACGGGAAAAACCCTACTATTCTATATGGATATGGCGGATTCAATATCAGCCTAACCCCCTCCTTTAGTATTGTCAATGCGGTTTGGTTAGAGCAAGGCGGGGTTTACGCCGTTCCTAATATCCGTGGAGGAGGAGAGTATGGAAAAACCTGGCACGATGCGGGGACACAAATGCAAAAGCAAAATGTGTTTGACGATTTTATCGCGGCCGCTGAATACCTGACCGAAAACAATTATACCAGCAAGGATTATCTCGCGATTCGCGGTGGCTCTAATGGCGGTCTATTGGTCGGTGCTGTGATGACCCAGCGCCCCGATCTTATGAAAGTCGCTTTGCCTGCTGTTGGGGTATTGGACATGCTCCGCTACCATACCTTTACGGCAGGTGCGGGATGGGGGTACGATTATGGTACGGCAGAAGACAGCCCAGAAATGTTTGATTATTTGCTAAATTATTCTCCGGTCCACAATGTCAAGCAAGGTGTCGCTTATCCCGCAACACTTGTCACTACGGGTGATCACGATGATCGAGTGGTTCCCGCACATAGTTTTAAATTTGCGGCAGAATTACAAGCCAAGCAATCAGGTGACGCGCCCGTATTGATCCGGATTGAGACGGATGCGGGTCACGGCGCCGGCACCCCGGTAAGCAAGACCATCGAACAATACGCCGACATTTTTGGGTTTACGCTATTTCATATGGGCTATCGCGTCTTGCCTGAAGAGGTGCATGCGCGGCTCAAGACTTAACCTGGTCCTAGACAAGATCACCTGATGCTGCAAGCCACAATCGATTCGTTTTCTTATCAAGACAAAAACATCTTGAGCCACATACAGCTCCATGCAGCACTAGGTGAGCATGTGGCTATATTGGGCGAGAGTGGCTGTGGAAAAACAACGCTTTTACATCTTATCTATGGTCTGCTGACCCTGGAAAACGGGGCCATTACTTGGAACAACAAGCCTGTTTTAGGACCAGAATCTGTTTTGATTCCTGGGGCGCCCAACATGAAACTTGTGGCACAAGAATTTGACCTCATGCCTGTGACTTCGGTGGCTGATAATATTGCGACACACCTGCCGCGTTTTAATCAGCGCAAGCGATCTGCGCGGATTAATGAATTGCTGCATGTTGTTGGACTCACCAAACAAAAAGACCAATTAGTGAAAACGCTGAGTGGTGGTCAAAAGCAACGCGTCGCCCTTGCAAAAGCTCTTGCGGTTGAGCCAGAGGTATTGCTTTTGGATGAGCCCTTCAGTCACATAGATATGCACCTGCGCACGAAGCTGCGCCGCTCCTTGTACCATTACCTCAAAACAACAAAAACGACCTGCATTACCGCTACCCACGATGCGGAGGAGGCGCTGGCCTTTGCCGATTCCATCGTGGTTCTTGGTGAAGGCACCATGACGACTCAGGCGGCTCCAAGAGCCCTATATCGTTCCTTATCTAGCGCTTATTTGGCTGGTTTTTTTGGTGAATTCAGCCATGTTCCAAGGGGTGTTTTCGATGATGAAGAACACTTCCTCTTGCCCCATCAGCTCAAGCGAACAAATAAAACATCTCCTTTGGCGGTTAGGGTCACACACAATTATTTTAAGGGGCCCTTTACCCTTGTGGCAGGAGCATCCGCTTTTGGCACGGTTTATTTTGCCCACCACAAATCCTTAAAAATAGGGGCTCCTTGTTTTTTGGCTTTATTAAAAATTAAGCCTTAAATTGGCCTCCAATATCCCTTTTTTTATGCCCGTTTTGCGCTTTTGGCTTTTGGCCGCCCTTTTGTTTTCATTTGATTCATCCGGTCAAGAACTCCCTCCTATCATCAATTACCCAGCCGATGTATATGGGGCGAACAATCAAAATTGGATGATTTCCCAAGGAGAACGCGGTTTTATTTATGCCGCGAATAATGACGGTCTGCTTGAATTCAACGGTGCTTCTTGGCGTCTTTACCCCACACCTAATCAAAGTATCATGCGTTCGGTGTGTTCTATTGGAAAACAAATCTATACGGGATTTTATATGGATTTCGGTTATTGGTCTGCCACAGAGCAGGGCACATTAACCTACACTTCAATGATGAAGGAGCTCGGATTGACCCCTTTGGAAGACGAGCAATTTTGGCGTATTCTACCCTACGATAAGTGGTTGGTTGTTCAATCGCTAAGCCGTATTATTTTGATTGACACCAATAGCAAAGAGGTGAGCTTTGTTACTGCACAAAGCAGTTTAAGTAAAGTGTTTTTGATTGGTGATGCGTTATATTTTCAGGACATTAATGTGGGCCTGTTTACCATCAGAAATGGGCAAAAACGTATGATTAATGATACGCCATTAGCCAAGGAAGCCCGTATTATTGGGGCTTGCATCTTGGATAACAGTCCCGCATTTATTACCGAAACCAATGGGATCTATTTGTTGCAGCAAGGCGCCCTTATTGCGTGGCGTCCTGAGACCCGCACAAGACTACAGAAGGAAGCCCTTTATAGCTCTTTGCAGCGCAGCAATGGAGACCTTGTGCTTGGCACTATTGCCGATGGGCTCATCTATATCGATGGTGCTTCTGGCGCTATTCTCTACCACCTCAACCGAAGCAATGGATTAGGCAATAATACAGTCTTGAGTTTATTCGAAGACCGACAATTCAATATTTGGACAGGCTTGGATAATGGGATTTCTTGTGTAAATACAGCCTCGTCTATCCGCCTATTTGTAGAACAGCAGGGCGCCCTTGGAACCACATATGCCTCCGCAATTCACAATGAAACTGTTTATCTTGGGACCAACCAAGGCCTTTTTTATAAACCCACAAATTCCAGTCAAAATTTTAAGCGAATTGCCGGAACGGAAGGCCAGGTTTGGAGTTTAAATGTTGTAAAAGGCACTTTGTTTTGCGGCCATAATTCTGGGACTTTTATTATTGAGGACAATCGCGCCATCAAGATTTCGGGTATTGCCGGCGCGTGGGATATCAAACCGATCCCCGGGCAGGATCACAAGGTCCTACAAGGCAACTACGATGGGCTCTATATCCTGGAATATGAGCCCTCAAAACAAACATGGGCCATGGCCAACAAACTAGAGGGTTTCAGCTACTCCTCTAAAGATTTTGAAATTACAGCCAATCATGAGGTTGTGGTAAGCCACGAATATAAAGGCGTTTATCTCTTGAAGCTCGACAACCAATTTCAAAATGTCACGCAATACGACCTCATTCCTGAGCTCGAAAAAGGCCTACATTCTGATCTCGAAACTTTTGATGGCAATCTCTATTACACCGCACAACACGGGGTTTATAGCAGTCCAACCGCACCCATTGCTTTTTCTCGCGACAGTACGTTAAGCAAATTGTTTGATGCAGGACAGTACAGCACCGGGACCATGATTGCCGATCCTTATGAGCGTCTCTGGTTTTTGACCCTGTCTGACTTAACCCATGTGGCGAAAGACCCAATCGACAACTCATACGCCATCACCAAGATCCCTTTGCCCCAAAAGCTTCGCAACGACATGACCGGCCAAGAAAACCTTACGTTTGTGGACAAGGAGCACCTTCTGTATGGCAACGCAAGCGGTTATTTACGATTACAAATCAACGGCCCAGATGTCGCGTTACTGCATGAATTACAGCTCACCTCTGTTGCCGCTCAAGACAATCTGGGCAATGAAATACTTTTAGCGCTCAACCGTAGGGCCCAATTGGATTATACACAAAATAACCTCTCATTTAGTTTTAATGTCAGCGACTATAGCTTGTTCGCGTCAACACTTTATCAGCACCGAATTTCTCCATTCAACGATAAGTGGTCCCCATGGTCTGCGGAGAGTTCGTTTGCCATAAAAAACCTGACCCCCGGCGCTTACACTTTCGAAGTGCGCGCGCGGCATGACGGGCAACTTATTCCATCGGTCATCGCTTATTCACTGGTGATTAACGCCCCTTGGTATCAAACGCGCACGGCCTTGGCCTTTTATGCTATTTGTTTTATTCTGCTGATTATATTAGCGCATTATCTGTACCGTTCCTATTATAAAAAGCAGCGTGACCGCATATTAAAGGCCCGAACCGCAGAGCTGGAGCTCCGGGAGTTAGCGAATCAAAAAGAAATCATGGCACTGCGCAACCAGCAGCTCAACCAAGATATCGAGTCCCGCAACAGAGAGCTGGCCATTTCCACAATGAACATGATCAGCAAGACATCGGCCCTGAACCAGCTCAAACAAGAAATGACCCAACTACCGCAAAACGATGAACTTAACACGATCTTCAAGTCCATCGACAAAGCCATAAATAACGGTGAAGATTGGGCCTTTTTCGAACAAGCCTTCAATCATGCCGATAAAAAATTCTTTACACGCCTCAAGGAGAAGCATCCTGTTCTAACACCCAATGACCTAAAGCTCTGCGTATATTTACGCCTAAATCTCTCCTCAAAAGAGATTGCCCCCCTCCTTAACATTTCATCACGAAGTGTCGAAATAAAACGCTATCGTTTACGCAAAAAACTTGATTTAGAGCGGGATACTAACCTCAATGAATACGTCATTAGCATCTAAAGACCTCTACATTGGTGTTTTAGATCACAACATTACCACAACACGGACCTGTTTTTTAGTATATTCCGGAAAAATCGCAAAAACACCAAAAACACCAATAAAACCACCAAACTATTGGTGTTCAGGCCTTTAGGGCCTTCGGTGGCGCAAACACATTCTGGGGCGCATGATTTGTATGCTTTTTGTATAGCCCCGAAATCGTTTTCTAAGGGATAAGTTGATAAATTTGATTTCAAACTAATAGACCCATGAAGCAATACATTTTCTTTGCTCTAATTTCGATTTTGAGCCTTTCGGGGCGCGCGCAAACCACAGTCACCGGAAAAGTTCTAGACCAAACGACGCGTTCACCACTCATTGGCGCATCAATCGTAGAAAAAGACACCAATAACGGAGTAACCACTGATTTCGATGGCAACTTCAGCATCAACTTAAGCGACCCCGGCGCTTCGCTTATCGTCTCTTACCTTGGTTTCATAAATAAAGAGCTCGTGGCGGACCCTGGTAGTCCCGCCACAATTTTACTCCTCGAAGACGCGGCCTCATTGGAAGAGATTATTGTCATCGGTTACGGGTCGCAGCGTAAAAAGGAAATCACAGGGGCCGTATCGGTCATTTCAAGCGCCACAATCGAAGAACTAAAGCCCGTGCGTATAGAACAGGCACTTCAAGGTCAGGTTGCTGGGGTGCAAATTACCACACAGTCGGGGTCTCCTGGGAGCCGTTCAGATATCCGTATTCGCGGGGTCTCCACTAATGGTGACAACCAACCTTTGATTTTGGTCGACGGCAACGTCATCGAAGATTTGAGTGTGGTCAATCCTTCAGATATTGAAAGCATTAATGTTTTAAAAGATGCCACAGCGGGTATCTATGGTGTCCGCGCGGCGAATGGTGTTATTTTGATTACCACCAAAACCGGAAGCAAGCAAATGCCCCTTTCTATAGAGTATGACGGATATGTTGGCCTACAACAAACCACCCGCACACTCCCTGCACTCAACGCCACAGAATACGCATTATTGATCAACGAGTCTTTTGTGGCGAACGGTTCGCCCATCGTTTATCCTAGTGTAGGGTCTTTGGGACAAGGCACCGATTGGCAAGACGAAGTCTTTGAAAAAGCGCCCATCATCAGCCAAAGCATCACGCTTAAGGGCGGTTCTAAAAAATCTACTTATTCCGGTAATGCCTCCGTTTTGACCCAAGACGGTATTGTTGGTGGCGACAAAGCCAACTTCACCCGTTACAACGGCCGCGTTAACTTTACCACAGAGCCCATTAAAAAATTAAAGTTTAATGGTTCGCTGCTGTATACGGGTATTCAGCGCAAAACATTATCTGAAAATGGGATTGGCTCCGTGCTCTACAATGCCCTTAACATGAATCCTGTTTTGGGTGTTACAGGCAATAACTTTGGCTATTCTCGTGCCGAAAACCTGCCGATTGAAGTCATTAACCCTTTGGCGCAAATCGCCAGCACCTTCAACAATACAGAGGTGCAAAAAATAAGCGGGGTTGCTGGGGTCGAGTATGAAGTCGTCAAAAACGTGACTGCGAAATCAAACTTCCAGTGGAATTATGCAGAGGTCAATACCCGTTACTATTCGCCCCTTGCGGATTTTGGCGTAGAGGGTGTTGCCGATAAAGTCTTTGACCGTTTGGATGTAAATTCTTTGGTCGAACAAGAACAACTCTTCCGTGATTACACCTTCGATGCTTTTGTGACCTACACCAATACATTCGACCAAGCACACAATGTGACTGCGTTGCTCGGTACTTCGGTCTTCCGAACAACAGGTGATTTTTATGGCTCTACAGGGTTTAATTTGCCTGATGGCGACTTTGAGTCGTTGACCCTTAACGATGCCGAAACAGTCGTGGACAACTATATTAATGTGAGTAATCGTATTTTTGACTCAAGGCTGTTGTCCTATTTTACCCGTATTCAGTATGACTTTAAAGGAAAGTATTTGTTGTCCGCGCTTATGCGACGCGACGGATCAACTAATTTTGGACCCAACAACAAGTTTGGTTTCTTCCCTTCGGCCTCTTTGGGGTGGATCGCCTCCGAAGAGTCCTTTTTGGAAAACTCTTCTGTTTTTGACTTTTTAAAATTTAGAGGGTCCTATGGAATCATTGGAAATGATCGAATTGGCGCCTTCCGCTTTGAATCTTTGCTTAGCGGCGAAGGTGTTTATGTCTTTAACGATGGATTGGTTTATGGAACCGCCATTGGAGCCATCTCTAACCCCGACGTCAAGTGGGAAGAACAAGTCACCTTTGACCTCGGAATGGATTCAAGGTTCTTAGACGGCAAGCTAAGTGTTGAAATGGATTACTTCAACCGCGAAACCCGTGATCTTTTATTAGTGGTGCAAACCTCGGGGACAACAGGAGCCACGGCCCCTGGTTCAGGAAACCCCACTGCCAACGCAGGCTCCGTGCGCAACAGCGGATTCGAGCTTTCCTTGGGCTATAGACAAGATGTTTCGGATGATGTTTCATTTGGCATCAATTATAACCTAACAACACTTAACAACGAGGTTTTATCGGTCAACAACGGGATTGGCTACGAAATCGGTGGCGGATTTGGCATCGGCCAAGACCCACCAGCCCGCATGGAAGAAGGCTACCCTATTGGCTATTACTATGGGTACCAAACTGAAGGAATTTTCCAAACACAAGACCAAGCAGATAATGCGCCAAGCCAAATTGCTTTAGGCGCTACGGCCCGCGCAGGAGATATTCGCTTTAAAGACCTCAATGGCGATGGAGTGATCAACACGGCAGACAAAAGCTATATTGGCGACCCGATTCCGGACGTAACCATGGGGCTTAACCTGTCTTTTGATTACAAAAACTTTGATTTTCAGTCGTATTTTTTCGCCTCAATAGGCAATGATTTGGTCCGTAATTATGAACGTAACGACCGGTACACAAACCGTACAACTTATTATTTAAATCGTTGGACTGGAGAAGGCTCGGGTAATGTTTACCCGAGAGTGACTACTGGCGCCACCTCCAACTTAGTGTTTTCAGACTTTTATGTCGAAGACGGATCGTTCTTGCGCGCCCAGAATCTTCAGATCGGCTATACCCTAGGAGCGGAAATGCTTGAAAAACTCAAATTGGCCAAACTGCGCTTGTATGTGTCGGTGAGTAATGCCTTTACTTTAACCCGATACCGTGGCTACGACCCCACCTCATCTAGTGGAGCCCCTATTGGTAGTGGATTTGATCCTGGATTCTATCCGACACCACGAACCTACTTATTTGGGGCAAACATCAAACTTTAACTCATGTTAGAAATTATGAGACACCAGAACCTAAATAGAACCTTTCGCTCAGCACTTGTCCTCGGCTTAATTGCCCTTGGATTTGTGGCTTGTAGTGATGACTTTGTGAACGTGAACTCCCAAAATCAAAATTCTGAAACCTACTTCAACACCGAAGAAGACTACCAGAACGCCTTGGTCGGCGCTTACGACATGCTTCAATCGAGCTACCTCAATGTCATGTTGGGTGAAATTGCCTCTGCCAACACCTTGGCTGGAGGAGAAAGTGCTACCGATGTGATCGGGATTCAGCAAATTGATGACATGATCCATACCCCAACCAATGAGCAGTTGCGCAGTATTTGGAGCTGGATGTATGCCGGGATCAATCGTGCGAATTATATTTTGGAATTTCAAAACAATATTGAATTTGACAATAAGCCGAATGTAATCGGACAGGCCCGCTTCTTGCGCGCTTATTACTATTTTGAATTGGTCAAGTGGTTTGGCGATGTGCCATTGGTGGTCGATCAAAGAATTTTATTTGGTGCGCAGTTCGAAATTGACCGCACGCCGAAAGCTGAAGTTTATGCCCAATTAGAGGCCGACCTTATTTACGCAGCAGACAACCTTCCTTTTGTTCAAGAAGAAACAGGTCGGGTCACTAAAGGTGCGGCGCTTGGTCTCTTGGGGAAAATTTATCTGTATCAAGAAAAATGGTCTGACGCAGCGCAAACCTTTGACACCTTGATCCAAACCGGACCTTACGATTTGATGCCTGATTTTAGTTTATTGTTTGAAAATGACTTTGAAAACAGCATGGAGTCTGTTTTTGAGGTCCAATACACAGACCTCGAAGGTGCTGGATTTGGCTGTTTACAGTGTAGTGAAGGAAATGTCGCCGTTGGGTTTAATGGCCCCAGAAACTTTAACGGACCTCTATTCGAGTCTGGATTTAGCTTTAATGTGCCGACACAAGCCACCTACGATCTTTATTCAGAACAAGATTTGCGTCGCGACATTGCCATTCTAAACATTGAGGCCTTTGCCGCGGACAACCAAGACTATAATAGTGGCGCCGGAGTAAGTTATACAGAGGGTTATGAGCACACTGGGTTTTTTAACCGAAAATATATCCCGCGTCAAGGCGACGCCAATATTGGCGACCAAAACTTGACCAATCCTAACAACTACCGTTCCATCCGTTTTGCAGATGTTTTACTCATGGCTGCAGAAGCCCACAATAAGTCGGGTAATGATGGTGTTGCCCGCGCTTACCTCAACCGGGTGCGCAATCGCGCGGGTCTTGTAGACACCTCTGCCTCTGGCGCTGCCCTTGAAGACGCTATTTATTTTGAGCGTCGCTTAGAGCTTGTTGGAGAAGGGCACCAGTTTTTCGATGCGGTCCGCACAGGCAGAGCGCCACAAGAAATTGAAGGATTCGTTGCGGGCAAAAACGAGTTGTTTCCTATTCCTGAGATCGAAATTTTATTGACGGGCAACCGTTGGCAACAAAACCCTAATTATTAATCTGTAACGACTATGAAACGCATCCTTCTATCCTTATTTAGTGTTTTAAGCCTTCTGGTCGTCGCTAGTTGCAGCTCTGACGAGCCCAACTTTGATTACCTGAATCTGGTCGACGCGCCAAGCAATTTGAGCTTGCTGGTTCAGCTTACCCAAGACAACTCCGGAAACGTGCTCTTCACACCGAGCGCTACGAGTGCCTCGAAATTTATTTTGACTTTCGGAGATGGTAGTGAGCCTGCCGAAATAGTGCCTGGTACAAATGCAATACATACCTATCTTGATGGCTCGTTTACGGCCACTCTTGTTGCAGAAAACCTTAATGGTGACGCTTCAGCGCCCTTAGAGGTCCCTGTTATGGTCTCTTTTGTGGCGCCCCAAAATCTTGAAATATCAGTAGCGCCTGTCGCTGGTGATAATTTCTCTGTAAGCATCTCTGCCCAGGCGGACCTTGCTTCGGGGTTTGAAGTATACTTTGGGGATCAAATAGATGAAGTCCCCACCCCATTAATGCTTGGCGCTTCGGTGATACATACCTACCCAGATACGGGTCTTTATGATGTTACCGTCGTTGCCCTGAGTGGTGGATCAGAGACATTGTCTTTAACTCAAGAAATTTCCATTGTCAATCCAGTATTACTTCCGCTTGATTTTGAATCTACTTCGCTAGAGTATACCTTCTTTGACTTTGCTGGAGGTTATAGCACATTGCTCCCTAATCCTGATCCTTCCGGAAGCAATATAAGTGCAAGTGTTGTTGAGTTTTTCAAGGAAACGGGTGCCAATGTCTATGCTGGTACCGCAATTCCTTTAGGGGGTAATATTGACTTCTCTCAATTTACCACCCTGAAAATGGATGTTTGGTCTCCGCTTTTAGGCAGTACCGTTAAGTTAAAACTTGAAAATGCAACAGACCCCAATATTTCGATGGAGGTTGATGCCTTTACAACAACAACAAACCAATGGGAAACCCTTTATTTTGATTTTTCCGCCTTAGATTTAAGTCAAGAATACGCCAAGATTGTTGTCTTTTTTGATTTTGGCAACAATGGCGCCGATGACACTTTTTATTATGACAATATAGCCCAAGGCACTTTGCCCGGAGCGATCACGGCTTTGCCTATAGATTTTGAGAGCACCAGCATCAATTATGAGGTCAATGGTTTTGAGGGCGCAATTTCTGATATCGATGTCAACCCGGATCCGTCTGGGATCAATACCAGCAACACCGTTGTGCGCACGATCAAAAATGTAGATTCTCAATTCTTTGCAGGAACAGCTATTGGTTTGGATGAGCCCATCGTGTTTTCAGGGACAGAAAAAATAAAAATGAAGGTTTGGTCTCCAAAAGCTGATATCCCTGTGCGCCTCAAATTAGAAAATGGTAATGGTGATTTTGTAGAATTGGACGTCAATACCACGACTTCAGACCAATGGGAAGAATTGGTTTGGGATTTTGCTGGCCAAAATACCGCGCCCGAGTTTGCCACGATTGTGGTGTTCTTTGAATTTGTTGTTGACCTTCCAGGCGACGGTTCTACCTATTATTTCGACGATATTGATTATGCTAATTAAACCGCATTCAGATGACTAATAAAATATATGCCTTCGCTTTAAGCGCCTTGTTTTTAACGCTACTTGGTTGTCAAGATGACGATACGCCATTTGGCGCGGTTATCGCTCCTCAAAATTTAACCGCCCAAATAACTGTAGCAGATGACCTTTCGGGCAATGTGACCGTAACGCCGTCGGCTGATTTTGCAGTAACGTTTCATGTGTTTTTCCGACAAGATCGTGATCCTGTCGTGATCTCTAATGGACAATCTGCCAGCTTTCGCTATACGGACACAGGACAATACACCCAAGAAGTAATCATCATTGCTTATGGGCGAGGTGGCGCCGCTAGTTCTATCTCCACATCGATAGAACTCAATGTGATTCTGGTGATTGATCCCGTTATTTTGGACAACCTTGCAGGAGCACAAGGGCTTGGAAAAAGATGGGTCTGGGATGCTGCCAGTACAGGCCATTTTGGGGTTGGTGATCCAGCAGAATCATTTCCGAACTATTTCAGTGCGGCACCAAACCAACTGAATCCCTGTCTCTATGACGACGTCCTTACTTTTAGCTACGACGGGATGGGTAATTATGACTTTCTCCTAGAAACAAACGAGGCCAGTTTTATCAATTGGGCAGAAGTCAAAAGGTTTTTCCCCAACGACACACCACAAGAATATAATGATGAGTGTCGGGACTTAAGTCCGTTTTTGGATTTCGACACAACCTTTGTTGTTTTGGATGATCCTGTAACAGGCGCGTCTGTATTGACCGTTGCCAACAGTGTTATGTCTTATTGGTCTGGTGCGACGGCCTACGACATTATAGAGCTCACAGCGGACAAACTTGTCATTAGAGGGATTCAACAACCTTTTGACCCGCAAGGCGGCGCGCTGGCTTGGTACCATGCATTTGTCCCTGAGGGTGAGCCGGAGCCGAGTTGTTCTGCATTTACCGGAGACACCGGAAGCGGTATGCTCGACACTTTGGTGTGGGCCGAAGAATTCGATACCGATGGGGCCCCTTGCATAGAAACATGGAGTTATGACTTGGGCACCGGAGACAGTGGCTGGGGCAATAATGAGGCCCAGTATTATACAGAGGACCCCGGTAATATCAACATTGCTAATGGTGTTTTGACCATCACCGCCAAGGCCGAAACTTTGTTTGGTAGCGATTATACTTCTGCGCGCATACGCACCAATCAAAAATTTGACTTTACTTATGGCCGTATCGAGGCCCGTGCTAAACTGCCCACTGGCGGCGGCACATGGCCTGCAATTTGGATGCTCGGCTCTGATTTCTTGACCAATACGTGGCCGGGCTGTGGAGAGATGGATATTATGGAGCATGTTGGCAATGGTCAGGATGAAATCTTTTCATCACTTCATTATCCTGGAAACTCAGGAGGTAACGCGGTCTCCCAAGGGATCACGGTGCCTGGTGTTTCTGAGGACTTCCACATCTATGCATTAGAGTGGACGTCGGATCAAATTCAATTTTCTGTCGATGGCAACACCTACCACACCATTAATAATTCAAGCGCTTTACCTTTCAATAGTGACTTTTTTATCATTATGAATGTGGCAATGGGCGGCAACTTTGGGGGTAATATTGATCCGAATTTTGAAAGCTCGAGTTTAGACATCGATTACATCCGGGTGTTTCAATAAAAATAAACTTATTTAAAAAACCCTCTTTTTGAGGTTAAACCGCTTCAAAAAAGGAGGAGCTAAGCACAAAAGGTGGGGGTTGTTTTTTATAATTATGCCCCGCAGCACATCTATTGACCAAAGAATTGCAGCTGTTCGTCGCATAATCTGCATAAATCAACGAAAAATTAAAAAACATTTTGCAAGATGCGGAACAAAGTGTTATTTTACATGCTATTACAAACCTAAAATACCTTTAACTATTAATAAACCAAAGATTATGAAAAAAATTACATTTTTAATCGTTATGCTTTGCTTTTGGATGGGCCACAGTCAGGTCGCACAGAGAGCAACGCCTACTTTGAGTCAAGCTGACTCACGA
>DGAU01000015.1:0-180 GCA_002384055.1 Flavobacteriaceae bacterium UBA4022 | reverse complement strand
CGCTCCTTTTACTGTTGCTTCTCGCACTCAAGAGATCGCGCCGGTTTCAAATGCAGCGTGTTCGTTTGACAACCCAAGCAATGCATGGGAAAACGGTTACAACTACACCGGAGCTTTCGGTGCAGTAGAAAACGATTTTATTGTTGAGGCTGGTGTGACTTTTGATTTTGATCAAATTAC
>DGAU01000019.1:33972-48621 GCA_002384055.1 Flavobacteriaceae bacterium UBA4022 | reverse complement strand
GACAGCCACCGCCAGAAGACGGAGGAGGAAATGGCACAAATTGAAGCCGACAGCAAGCTGCTCAAGCTTACAGAATTTGTGACGGTAAGTGAAGTGGCAACCATGATGAATACTCAGGTTACTCAGGTCATTTCGGCCTGTATGTCCTTGGGTCTGATGGTGACCATGAATCAGCGCTTGGATGCGGAAACCCTTTCTATTGTAGCCGAGGAATTTGGCTATGATGTAGAATTCGTCAATGCCGCTGTTGAGGAAGCATTCCATGAAAATATTGATGCTCCAGAAGATCTTAAGGATCGCGCTCCGATTGTTACTGTTATGGGGCATGTCGATCATGGAAAAACGTCATTGTTGGATTACATCCGAAAAGAAAATGTCATTGCTGGCGAATCTGGAGGGATTACACAACACATTGGGGCTTATGGAGTGACTTTAGAAAGTGGTCAAAAAATAGCCTTTTTAGATACACCAGGTCACGAAGCCTTTACGGCCATGCGTGCTCGTGGAGCGCAAATAACGGATTTAGTGATCATTGTCATTGCAGCCGATGATGATATCATGCCACAGACCAAAGAAGCCATCAGTCATGCGCAAGCCGCTGGTGTGCCTATTGTTTTTGCCATCAACAAAATTGACCGACCCAATGCAAATCCAGAAAAGATCAAGGAAGGATTGGCAAACATGAATTTATTGGTTGAAGATTGGGGGGGCAAAGTGCAGTCTCAAGATATTTCTGCCAAAACAGGTGAAGGCGTCAGTGAGTTACTAGAAAAAGTGTTGCTTGAGGCCGAAATTCTGGAGTTGAAAGCAAATCCTGACCGCAGCGCCAATGGTACGGTTGTGGAAGCATTTTTGGATAAGGGCCGCGGCTATATTTCTACAATTTTGGTTCAAGGTGGGACCCTTAAAGTCGGGGATTATGTCCTCGCTGGCCAAAATAGTGGAAAGGTCAAAGCCATGCACGATGAGCGCGGTAATGTATTGAAAACTGCAGGTCCAGCAACACCCGTGTCGATCCTTGGATTGGATGGCGCGCCGCAAGCCGGTGACAAATTCAACGTCTTTGAAGACGAACGTGAGGCCAAGACCATCGCGACCAAAAGAACACAATTACAGCGTGAGCAATCCGTACGCACACAACGTCACATCACACTTGATGAGATTGGACGTCGTATTGCCTTAGGAGACTTCAAAGAACTCAACATTATCCTAAAAGGGGATGTGGATGGTTCTGTCGAGGCCTTAACAGACTCGTTCTTAAAGCTGTCTACAGAAGAAATTCAAGTCAATATCATACATAAAGGTGTTGGCGCCATTACAGAAAGCGATGTGCTTTTGGCCTCTGCTTCCGACGCGATCATCATCGGGTTTAATGTGCGCCCAATGGGCAATGCACGCCAGCTCGCTGATAAGGAAGAAATTGACATCCGTAATTACTCCATTATATACGATGCCATTAATGACCTTAAAGACGCGATGGAGGGAATGCTTTCTCCTGAGCTTCGCGAGGAAATTACAGGAACAGCCGAAATTCGTGAAACCTTTAAGATTTCTAAGGTTGGAACGGTAGCTGGTTGTATGGTGGTCAGTGGTAAAATCATGCGCAATAGCGGTATCAGACTGATCCGCGAAGGTGTTGTGGTTTATACCGGTGTTTTGGACGCGCTCAGACGTTTCAAAGACGATGCAAAAGAAGTCTCAAAAGGATATGACTGCGGAATGCAGATAAAAAATTACAACGACATTTTTGTCGGAGATATCATCGAGGGGTTCCAAGAAGTAGCCGTTAAGAAGAAGCTTAAATAACACAATTCTGTTACAGAGCGGTCGCTAAAAAAACGCACTTTATTTTTGTTCCTTACGTGATTTCCCGGGCTTTAGAATAAAGGCGGTATTGAAATTTTGCTGTATCGCCAATAAGGCCCTATCCGCTTCTAAACGTGAATAAAAATTACCGACCCATACTTTATAGTTTGGCGTTTCGTATTCGATAACCGCTGGCCATTGGTCGTATTTTGCGTTATAGGTTTGTAGGTGTGTTTGGGCTTGTTCTAAAGTGCCATAATGAAGCTGGATCGTATAAGTGTCGGTCAGCTTTAAATTGGTCTGCATAATGGTTTTTAGTGCCATGAGCGAATCGATGCGCGCATCTTGACGCACGACCACTTCTTGAGCTTGAGCGCCCAGGACTCCGCTCAAAAGAACGGCTAAAAGAATGACAAATGAATTTTTTAAGCCCATAGATAATTGTGCTAAATAAAGATCTGATACAAAAGTAAAGTTTAATCTTTTTAATCGTGCTTAAAACTTTATTTAGAATAATTATAAATTAAGTTATCCCTTAAAGATTGAATTTCCAAAATCGACTTAATAATGTACTTTTGCACAGTTATTTTTAGGCGTATAATAGCGGGCTAAAATGAAGTTTTTGCCAATCTATTGCATGTCAATTATATGGACAATAATTTAATCGATCGTATGGAACAGGTCCCTTACCGAAATCTACTCAATAAATTGTCACTTTTTATATTGACGATTGTGTTTGCCTTAACCCTTGCAAATCCAGTTGTCGCTGCCACGACTGTCTTGCCAACTCAGGCTGTTGATACTGCAGCAGGAGAGGCGCTCTTTAAAGCCAATTGTGCAGCATGTCACAAACTTTTCAAGAAAGCGACCGGGCCAGCTTTGTTTCAGGTAGGTGATAAGTACGAAAAAAAATGGCTTTATTCATGGATCAAGAATAGCCAAGAACTGGTTAAATCTGGAGATGCACAAGCCAACGCAATATTCAAAGAATACAACGGATCGGTGATGACCTCTTTCCCGCAGTTGAGCAATATCGATATTGATAATATCATCGCCTACACCTATACGGCGAAAAAAGTAGCGACTACCGCAGTGGTAACAACGGCTTCGAGCAACGCAAATTCAGGCGGATTTTCCAATGATTTAATCTTGGGCGCTTTGGTTATGGTGTTTGTTCTTTTGGTCGTGATGTTGGTATTGGTTCAGAAAACACTCAAGCGTATCGCAGAGGCCAATGGCGTGGCCTATGCCGAAGCGCAAGAACGCAAGCCCATTTGGCAAGCTTTTGTAGACAATCAATTCTTGGTCTTGGTGGCCTCGATTTTTATGTTATTGTCTTCAGCCTATTTTGCCTACGGTTACCTCATGCAAGTCGGTGTTGACCAGGGGTATACGCCTGTTCAGCCGATACATTATTCTCACCGCATTCACGCTGGTGATAACCAAATCGATTGTAATTATTGCCACAGTTCGGCACGTAAGAGTAAGCATTCCGGTATTCCTTCGCTCAACGTTTGTATGAACTGTCACAAAAGTATTGGTGAAGTTGCCGAAACGACGCTTGCCGAAGGGAAGAATGAATATGAAGTGGATTACAATGCAGAGATTCAGAAATTATATGCCGCAGTTGGCTGGGATGAAGATGCGCAATCCTATACAGGTGAAACGCAGCCCGTCAAGTGGATCCGTATCCACAACCTTCCGGACTTTGCTTATTTCAATCACTCACAGCACGTCACGGTAGCCGGTGTTGCATGTCAAACATGTCATGGCCCGGTAGAAGAAATGGAAATTATGTACCAGTATGCTCCGTTGACTATGGGATGGTGTATTAATTGTCACCGTGAAACAAATATTCAGGTGAAAGAGAATGCCTATTACGAAAAAATTCATGAAGAATTATCCAAAAAATATGGTGTCGAAAATTTGACGGCAGCACAAATGGGTGGTCTTGAATGTGGCAAATGTCACTATTAATATAATAAAGTTTACAATTTTCAGATAGCATCATATGGCTTCAAATAAGAAATATTGGAAAAGTGTCGAGGAGTTAAATCCAAACAGTGCGGTTGTTGAGGCACTCAAGCAAAATGAATTTGCTGAGCCGATTCCAACCGAAGACTTTTTGGGTAACAAAAATGTCCTTGAGGGATCTTCAACCACACGCCGTGACTTTTTGAAATACGTTGGTTTTTCAACGGCAGCAGCATCTTTAGCAGCCTGTGAAGGACCGGTAATCAAATCGATACCTTACGTGGTTGCTCCAGATCAAATCGTCCCTGGAGTCGCTAATTATTATGCCACGACCATGGCCGATGGTTATGATTTTGCACACGTATTGGTCAAAACGCGAGAAGGGCGCCCCATAAAAATTGAGCGTAATGATTTGGCCCATCATGGGGGTGTTAATGCGCGTGTTCATGCATCGGTTTTATCCATGTATGACAAAAACAGACTAACCGGACCCCGAGTCTATGGTGCCGAAAGCACTTGGCAGGAATTAGATCAAGCGGTGGCGCAAGGCTTATCTGCTCTAGGGGATCAAGAAGTGGTCTTGCTGACACAGACCTTCGCGAGTCCAACCACACAAGCCCTTATTCAGGCTTTCAAGAAAAAATATAGCCAGGTACGTCATGTCGCTTATGACATGGTATCGGCAAGTGATGCCTTAGATGCATTCCAAGAAGTATATGGTGTTCGGGCCTTACCGGATTATGACTTTACCCACGCAGCGGTTATCGTCTCTGTTGGGGCAGATTTCCTCGGCGATTGGCAAGGTGGTGGTTTCGAAGGAACCTACGCCAAGAGTCGCATTCCTAAGAATGGCAAGATGTCGCGTCATATTCAGTTCGAATCTAATATGTCTTTATCAGGAGCCAATGCGGACAAACGTGTGCCCCTTACTCCGGCACAGCAGCTGGGTGTTCTTGAAATCATTACCGGAGCATCTTCTTCGGCAACTTTATCAGAAGAATTGACACTGGCAGCGCAACAAGCAAAAGCGCAATTGGAGAAAGCAGGCGCAGAGGGTATTTTGATTACGGGTCTTCCGAGTTTAGCTGCCCAAAAAATGGCGCTAAATTACAACCGATCTGTGGCCTCTAAAATGATGAATGCTGACCATCCGGTCATGAAGTATTCGGCCTCTTCAACTGAGGTTAATGAAGTTATTTCGGGAGTCATTGACGGAAGCATTAAAGGTTTAATTACCGTAGGTGTGAATCCTGTTTATGCCTTCCCAAACAATAAATTTGAAGCAGCTTACAAAGTCCTTGATTTCTCATTGGCCTTTGCTATGAAAGACGACGAAACAGCGACATGGGCAAAGCTGGTAGCGGCGACACCACATTACCTGGAATCTTGGGGTGATGTACAAGTCAAAAAAGGTTCTTTTGCCTTGGCGCAACCTACCATCCGTCCTTTATTCAATACCCGTCAGTTCCAGGATTGTTTGATGGCCTGGACGGGTCAAGAAGCGACTTATCATGATTATATTCAGTCGTTTTGGAAAGAAAACATCCTTAATGGAGGTTCCTGGGCAACAGCGCTTCATGATGGAATTTACCAAAGTGATTTCACCTCTACAGGAACGGAATTGCCCAAAATATCGACCGAGACACGCACCTTTGATGTGGGTGATGGTATGGCTTTGTGTTTATACACAAAAACTGGACTGGGAGATGGGCGTCAGGCCAACAACCCTTGGTTACAAGAATTACCAGACCCGATCACCAGAACATCTTGGGATAACTACTTAACGGTTTCAGCTGCAGATGCCAAGGCCTTAGGTTTGACTAATGTCAATGTCGCCAATGGTGCACTCAACGGAAACTATGCCCGAATTCAAGTAGGAGCAACGGTGTTAGAAAAAGTACCAGTCTTGATTCAACCGGGACAAGCTAAAGGTACTGTTGGACTAGCCCTTGGTTATGGTCAAAAGGCAGCAATCCAAGCCGAAATGCAAACCGGTGTAAATGCTTATGCGCTTTATCAAGATTTTGCATCAGTTCAATCGGTTCAGGTTCAAAAAACTGAAGGAACGCACGAATTTGCTTGTGTTCAATTGCACAACACGATGATGGGACGTGATATCATTCGCGAAACCACCCTCGAAATATTCAACACTAAAGACAAGTCTGATTGGAATGGGGTACCCATGGTCTCCAAAGACCACAAGGAAATACCGGTAACCTCTCCAGAGGCCGATTTATGGGATTCTTTCGACCGCTCTATAGGACATCATTTTAATCTGTCGATAGACCTTAACGCTTGTACCGGTTGCGGTGCCTGTGTTGTGGCTTGTCATGCAGAAAACAATGTTCCTGTTGTTGGGAAGAGCGAAATGCGCCGCAGTCGCGATATGCATTGGTTGCGTATTGATCGCTATTACTCAAGTGAAGATTCATTTGCAGGCGATACCGACAAAAAAGACAATATTTCAGGGTTGAGCAGCTCACTATCTGAATTTGCCGAAATGGAAAATCCAGCGGCGAATCCTCAAGTGGCTTTCCAACCGGTCATGTGTCAACATTGCAACCATGCACCTTGTGAAACGGTTTGTCCTGTTGCGGCAACTTCACATAGTCGCCAAGGGCAAAACCACATGGCTTATAACCGCTGTGTTGGAACACGTTATTGTGCCAACAACTGTCCCTATAAAGTACGTCGATTTAACTGGTTCCTCTATGCAGAGAACGATGAGTTCGACTATCACATGAATAATGACTTGGGTCGCATGGTCCTGAATCCTGATGTAGTAGTACGTTCGCGAGGTGTTATGGAAAAATGTTCTATGTGTATCCAGATGACGCAAAAGACCATTTTGGATGCCAAACGAGAGGGACGTGTCATTAAAGACGGAGAATTTAAAACAGCCTGTTCTGCCGCCTGTGAAACAGGAGCGATACAATTTGGGGACATCAACGATGACCAAAGTGAAGTGTTCCAGCAAAAGGCAGATGATAGAATGTATCACTTATTGGAAGCGGTGGGCACCAAACCAAATGTCTTTTACCAGACCAAAGTGAGAAACACAAAAGAAGCATAAACTAAAGAAATTCAAGATATAGATATGGCGTCGCACTACGAAGCACCTATTAGAAGACCCTTAGTTACCGGAGACAAATCCTACCACGATGTTACTGTGGATGTGGCTGCTCCAGTAGAGGGAAAGGCAAACACCGCTTGGTGGGTCGTCTTTACCATAGCCCTAACCGCATTTTTGTGGGGATTGGGCTGTATCATTTACACTATTTCTACGGGAATTGGTGTATGGGGTCTTAACCGAACTGTAAACTGGGCATGGGATATCACGAACTTTGTTTGGTGGGTCGGAATTGGTCACGCTGGAACATTGATTTCGGCGGTACTATTGCTCTTCAGACAAAAATGGCGTATGGCCATTAACCGCTCTGCAGAGGCCATGACCATATTCTCGGTGATCCAAGCTGGATTGTTCCCCATCATCCACATGGGACGTCCCTGGCTGGCTTATTGGGTTCTTCCTATTCCGAACCAATTTGGGTCTTTGTGGGTAAACTTTAATTCACCTCTGCTTTGGGATGTATTTGCGATTTCAACCTATTTATCGGTATCGTTAGTGTTTTGGTGGACAGGTTTGTTGCCTGATTTTGCGATGATCCGTGATCGAGCCGTTACGCCATTTACCAAGCGCGTCTATAGTATTTTATCTTTTGGATGGAGTGGTAGAGCGAAGGATTGGCAACGTTTTGAGGAAGTCTCTTTGGTTCTTGCGGGATTGGCAACGCCATTGGTATTGTCGGTTCATACAATTGTATCTTTTGACTTCGCAACCTCGGTGATACCGGGATGGCACACAACGATTTTCCCGCCGTATTTTGTGGCAGGAGCAATCTTCTCTGGATTCGCGATGGTGAACACCCTATTGATCATTATGCGTAAGGTGTCTCACCTCGAAGATTATATCACCATTCAGCATATCGAACTGATGAATATTGTGATCATGCTTACGGGTTCTATTGTTGGTGTTGCTTATATAACAGAATTATTTATCGCTTGGTACTCAGGTGTAGAATACGAGCAATATGCCTTTTTGAATAGAGCGACAGGACCTTATTGGTGGGCGTACTGGTCCATGATGACCTGTAATGTATTCTCGCCGCAATTCATGTGGTTCAAGAAACTCAGAACCAGTATCATGTTTTCGTTCTTTATTTCAATAGTAGTAAACATTGGGATGTGGTTTGAGCGTTTCGTGATTATTGTGACTTCTTTGCACCGCGATTATTTGACCTCTTCGTGGACCATGTTCTCACCAACTTTTGTCGATATCGGCATCTTTATTGGGACTATTGGGTTCTTCTTTGTGTTGTTTTTATTATACTCAAGAACATTCCCTGTCATTGCTCAGGCCGAGGTTAAATCTATTTTGAAGGTATCAGGTAGTTCGTATAAGACACTGCGCGCGACACAGGGTGATGATGCCAAGCATTACGTTATGCCCAAAGGCACTGGAGAAGGATCAGAAACAAAAAAAGATAGTTAATTATGGCATCAAAAGTAATTCACGCTATTTATAACGACGACGACATTCTTATGAATGCAGTTAAGTCGGTCAGACAAGCACACTATCATATAGACGAAGTATATACGCCATTCCCTGTTCACGGACTAGATAAGGCCATGGGACTTGAGGGCACAAGAATTGCTATCGCCTCTTTTATGTTTGGTGTTTTGGGACTTGCTGTAGCCACCATAATGATGAATTTTATTATGATCGAAGACTGGCCACAAGATATTGGCGGGAAGCCCAGCTTTAGTTATTTGGAGAATATGCCGGCATTTGTCCCTATTATGTTTGAAATGACGGTCTTTTTTGCCGCGCACTTGATGGTGATTACTTTCTATATGCGCAGCAAGCTATGGCCTTTTAAGAAAGCAGAAAATCCCGATCCACGGACCACCGACGATCATTTTTTAATGGCAGTCGATGCCGGGCATCATGATATAGATGAGATGATGAAGATGCTCAAATCGACCGGTGCTATTGAACTAAGTTTAATCGAAAATGAGGGAGAGCATTAATATGAAAAACACGATGAAAATAGCGATGATGGCTTTGGTCTCTTTAGTCATGATTTCATGTTTTGATAGCGCTAAGCGGAATTATCAATACATGCCTAATATGTATGTCCCTGTAGGTTATGAAACTTATGGCGATTACGAAATATTTCCTTCGGGACAAGAGGCCATGCTGCCCGTTGATGGGACTATTCCACGGGGATGGGAACCTTACGATTATCCAAATACAACGGAAGGACTTAATGATGCAAAAGCCAATTTGTCCAGTCCGCTGTCAGTGACTCAAGAGCGTTTGGCGCAAGGCAAAAAACTGTACGATATTTATTGTGCGGTGTGCCATGGTGGTAATGGAGATGGCCAAGGTATTTTGGTCAAGCGCGAAAAGATATTGGGGATTCCGAGTTATGCCGATCCAGGACGTTTGATCACGCCAGGAGGGGTCTACCATGTACAGATGTATGGATTGAATTCGATGGGCTCTTATGCCTCACAGACCAATCAAGAAGAGCGTTGGGCCATTACCCAGCACGTCATGAATTTGAAAGCAACCCTAGAAGGGACGCCATTATTGGTGCCAGAGATTAAGGCAGTAGATAAATCAGAAGATAAAAGTACGAGCACGTCCGTTGCTGGTCATTAATAGGACTAAAGACAATAGCTAGAGATATGTATACGCTACCCAATAAGTTAAAAGTTTTCGCCCTAGTTTTTATGGTAGTTGGTGCCATAGGGATTGTTGCAGGATTTCTTTCCACGCCCAAAACCCTAGAAGAGGTTGAGGCCATTATGGCTGAAGCAAACCACGACGGGGGGCATGCCACAAATGACCATGATACTGCTGCGCCAGAAATGCATCAAGCGGTGGCGCATGAAGCAAGTCAAGAAATGGACCACAGCGGGCATCAAATCGCTCAAGAGGGACACCAGATGGTTGCCAGTGATCACATGGATCAAGATGCGCACCAAGAGCATATGGAGCACGTCATGCAACAGATGCAAAACCGACCTTGGTCTGCTTTGTATATCGCTTCCTTTTTCTTTTTCATGATCGCATTAGGTGCATTAGCCTTTTATGCCATACAATACGCCGCTCAAGCAGGTTGGTCACCGGTTCTCTTCCGCGTTATGGAAGGTGTAACAGGGTACTTGCCCGTGGCTTCTATTGGAATCCTGATCCTTTTGTTATGTTCTGCATTAGGGATCAATCATATTTTTCACTGGATGGATGCCGATTTAGTCAATCCTGACAGTCCGCATTTTGACAAGATTATTGCCGCAAAAAGCGGTTACCTCAACATACCGTTCTTTATGATTCGCGCGGTGATCTTTTTGTTAGGTTGGAATCTTTACCGTTGGATCTCTCGCAAAAATTCAATTGCCGATGATACGGCAGAGGATCAAAGCTTTTTCAAGAAGAATTTTAAGCTTTCTGCTGGTTTTCTAGTGTTTTTTATTGTTACCGAATCGATCATGTCTTGGGACTGGATCATGAGTTTCGACCCACACTGGTTCAGCACCCTATTTGGTTGGTATGTTTTTGCCGGAATGATGGTTTGTGCCATCACGGTCATTGCATTGGTTACAATTTTCTTAAAATCTCAAGGCTACTTAGAAGAAGTCAATGATAGTCATATTCATGATTTGGCCAAATTCATGTTTGCCTTCAGTATTTTTTGGACCTATCTATGGTTTTCACAATTTATGTTGATCTGGTATGCAAACATTCCTGAAGAGGTGACGTATTTCATTACCAGAATTGAAGATTATAAAATGCCATTTTTTGGGATGATTGCCATGAACTTCGTTTTCCCACTATTACTGCTAATGAACAGCGATTACAAACGTGTCAATTGGTTTGTGGTTATGGCTGGGATCGTTATTTTATCAGGACATTATCTTGATGTATTTAATATGGTGATGCCGGCAACAGTAGGTGATACATGGATGATTGGTGTTCCAGAATTGAGTTCTGTGTGTTTCTTCTTTGGTTTATTTGTCTATGTGGTTTTTAATACCTTAACCAAGGCACCGCTTGTCCCAAAGAAAAACCCATTTATTAAGGAGAGTAAGCATTTTCACTATTAATTAATCGAAGAAAGTTAGATAACGATGACCGCATTTTTAGTTGTTTTAGTAATAGTTCTTTTTGGTGTCGCCCTATGGCAGTTGGGGAAAATATTTGAACTCTCGAAGTCAAACACCACCGACAGCAGTGAACAGATCGCCAATGACAAGGACAATGACATCAATGGTTGGTTGATGCTTATGTTTGTCGTGTTCATCTATGTATTGTCGATTGTATGCTTTTACAAGTGGAGTAAGGTGTTCCTTCCTGATGCCGCATCGGAGCATGGCGTGGATATTGACCAATTATGGTTGATTTCTATGGTTTTGATCTTTGTAGTAGGAATCATTACCCAATGGCTTTTACACTACTTTGCCTTTAAATACCGCGGCAGAAAAGATCAGAGAGCGACATTTTATGCCGACAATGATAAGTTAGAATTCATTTGGACCATCATCCCCGTGATTGTTTTGGCAGCCCTTATTTTATATGGACTATTTACCTGGACGGACATCATGAATGTAGATCCAGACGAAGATCCTATGGTGGTCGAACTCTACGCCTATCAATTTGACTGGCGCGCCCGTTATAGTGGTGATGATAATGTACTTGGCGAAGCCAATGTACGCCTAATCGAAGGGTCTAATACCTTAGGAGTAGATGTGGCAGATCCCAATGCGCAAGATGACAAAGTTGTTTCAGAATTGCATTTGCCTTTAGGAAGAAAAGTATTGTTCAAGATGCGATCTCAAGACGTACTGCACTCGGCATATATGCCCCACTTCCGTGCACAAATGAATTGTGTGCCAGGGATGGTGACTCAGTTTGCTTTTACGCCAACAATCACCACCGAAGAGATGCGCCTCAATGATGAGATGGTGGCTAAGGTTAAGGATATTAATTCAATACGTCGCGAAAAAAGCAAGGCGTTGGAAGCCAAAGGTGATGAAGCCTTAGAACCTTACGAATTTGATTATTTGTTGTTGTGTAATAAGATTTGTGGGAACAATCACTACAATATGCAAATGAAAATAATTGTTGAAACTGAAGCTGAATTTAATGCTTGGCTCGCTGAGCAAGGTTCAGTTGCGGAAACGCTTAATAAGTAATTAAAACTCTTAGTTAAAAGATATGTCAGCACACGCACACGATACGGCAGCAGATCAACACGACGACCACGGGCATCATCATAAGGAGACGTTTGTCACTAAATATATTTTTAGTCAGGATCACAAAATGATCTCGAAGCAATACCTCATTACAGGTTTGTTTATGGGAATTATTGGGATCGCAATGTCTTTGATTTTTAGAATGCAGTTGGCATGGCCCGATAAGCAATTCCCGATTTATGAAGCATTGCTTGGTAAATGGGGTGCGGACGGGATCATGGATCCAAGTGTTTATTTGGCTTTGGTCACCATACATGGAACCATCATGGTTTTCTTTGTGTTGACTGCGGGTCTTAGCGGAACCTTTAGCAACTTATTGATTCCCCTGCAGATTGGTGCACGAGATATGGCCTCTGGATTTTTGAATATGATATCCTATTGGATGTTTTTCCTGTCTAGTGTCATCATGGTGTTGTCTTTGTTTGTTGAAGCTGGACCGGCATCGGCAGGTTGGACGATTTATCCACCACTAAGTGCCTTACCTCAAGCGATACCTGGTTCTGGAGCAGGAATGACCTTGTGGCTAGTCTCTATGGCGATTTTTATAGCCTCCTCTCTATTGGGATCTTTGAATTATATTGTTACCGTAATCAACCTCAGAACTAAAGGGATGTCTATGACGCGCTTGCCGCTAACGATCTGGGCCTTTTTCGTGACAGCGATTATTGGGGTAGTTTCTTTCCCAGTCTTATTGTCGGCTGCCCTTATGTTGATTATGGACCGTGGTTTCGGGACGTCTTTCTTTTTGAGTGACATCTATATTGCTGGAGAAGTCTTGCACCATCAGGGAGGTTCACCCGTATTATACGAGCACCTTTTTTGGTTTTTAGGCCACCCAGAAGTATACATCGTTTTATTACCAGCATTAGGGATTACCTCTGAGGTGATCGCCACCAATGCACGTAAACCGATTTTTGGATACCGTGCCATGGTGGTGTCGATTTTGGCGATTGCCTTCTTGTCGACTATCGTTTGGGGTCACCATATGTTTATATCGGGAATGAATCCATTTTTGGGTTCTGTCTTTACATTTACAACCTTGTTGATTGCGATTCCATCGGCGGTTAAGGCCTTTAACTATATCACCACGCTATGGAAGGGTAACCTCCAACTCAACCCGGCCATGTTGTTTTCTATTGGTTTGGTATCGACCTTTATTACCGGTGGTTTGACGGGAATTATTTTGGGTGACAGCGCCTTGGATATCAACGTACACGACACCTATTTTGTGGTTGCTCACTTCCACCTGGTGATGGGAATTTCTGCACTTTATGGGTTTTTTGCCGGAGTGTATCATTGGTTCCCGAAAATGTTTGAGGGTAAAATGATGAACAAAAATCTTGGATATGTCCACTTTTGGGTCACCGCAATTGGCGCTTACGGGGTATTTTTCCCCATGCACTTTATTGGGATGGCCGGCTTACCAAGAAGGTATTACACCAACACGGCGTTCCCCTATTTTGATGACTTAGCAGATGTCAATATCATCATTACCCTTTTCGCCTTTTTTACGGCAGCAGGGCAGTTGGTGTTCTTATACAACTTTATCCATTCCATGTTCTATGGTAAAAAAGGACCAAAGAATCCATGGGATTCTAATACCTTAGAATGGACTGCAGAAGTCAAACACATCCACGGTAACTGGGATGGGCCGATTCCTGAAGTGCATCGTTGGGCCTATGATTATAGTAAATTGAACAAAGACGAAAGCGATTATGTCGTTGCTGGGCAAGATTACACCCCGCAGACCCTTCCACTTCAGGACAACGAAGAGGAAATGCATCACTAAACGGTTTGTTTTTTGAAAACAAGATCCCCCGATAAGATGGTATTTTATCGGGGGATTTTTTTATCCCGTTGGCATGTGTCAACTTTGTATATTTGTTAGATGAACGAGCATTTGGACCCTACAGAACAAAACCTAACGCCCCAAGATCTAGATCTAGAACGCAAGTTGCGTCCACTGAGTTTTGAAGATTTTACCGGACAGGACCGGGCATTAGAAAACCTAAAGATTTTTGTTGCGGCGGCGAATCAACGTGAAGAGGCATTAGACCACACGCTTTTTCATGGTCCTCCTGGATTAGGAAAGACGACATTGGCACACATCTTAGCACAAGAGCTGCAAGTAGGCATCAAAGTAACCTCAGGGCCCGTATTGGATAAGCCTGGAGATTTGGCTGGCCTGTTGACCAACTTAGAAGATCGCGACGTTTTATTTATCGACGAGATCCATCGTCTAAGCCCAATTGTTGAAGAATATTTGTATAGTGCCATGGAGGACTATAAAATCGATATCATGATTGAGTCAGGGCCCAATGCCCGCACGGTACAAATCAATTTAAACCCATTTACCCTGGTAGGGGCAACAACGCGATCCGGATTGTTGACCGCACCCATGCGTGCACGATTTGGGATTACTTCACGCTTGGAATATTATAGTACCGAATTACTCACCACGATTGTAGAGCGCAGTGCCGCTATTTTAGGTGTGCCGACCTCTATGGAAGCCGCTATTGAAATTGCAGGACGCAGCCGTGGAACGCC
>DGAU01000019.1:4328-33815 GCA_002384055.1 Flavobacteriaceae bacterium UBA4022 | reverse complement strand
GGCAATGGGTCGATCGATATTGCTATTGCTCAATTCGCTTTAAAACAGCTCAATGTCGATGCGTATGGGCTTGATGATATGGATCATAAAATATTGACCACCATCATTCAAAAGTTCAAAGGCGGCCCAGTCGGGATCACTACCTTAGCGACGGCTGTTTCTGAAAGCGCCGAAACCATCGAGGAAGTCTACGAACCATTTTTAATCCAGCAAGGTTTCATTATGCGCACACCGCGTGGACGCGAAGTGACTGATTTTGCCTACCGTCATCTGGGACTGGGTGAAGGGCCTGCCAAGGGCGGATTATTCTCATCTTAAAGGTTACTGCCAAATGAATGCGCGAACGGATCATGCGGCCTTGATCAAAACCGAAGCCAAGCGCTTAGGGTTTATCTCATGTGGGATAAGCAAAGCTGGATTTTTGGCAGAAGAAGCACCCCGGCTGGAGTCTTGGCTTAAAGGCCAAATGCAGGGCTCCATGACTTATATGGAGCGAAATTTCGATAAGCGTTTGGATCCTACCAAGCTTGTTCCCGGGGCCAAAAGTGTGGTCTCATTGCTGTATAATTATTTTCCTTCTCAAGAGCAAGAAACAGGGACTTACAAAATATCAAAGTATGCTTATGGCGAAGATTACCACTATGTGATCAAGGATAAATTGAAGGACTTGATGACGACCATCCGAGACCAGATTGGTGCGGTCGAGGGACGCGTCTTTGTAGATTCTGCCCCTATATTAGAAAAGGCATGGGCGGCCAAAAGCGGACTTGGATGGGTAGGCAAGCATAGTAACCTTTTATCCAAACAAGTGGGCTCTTTTTTTTTTATCGCAGAGCTCATCATCGATTTGGACCTGGCCGAAGATGGCTTAGCAACGGATCACTGCGGGAGCTGTACCGCTTGTATCGATGCCTGTCCAACGGAGGCCATTATCGGGCCATATGTCGTGGATGGCAATAAATGTATTTCACACTTGACCATAGAATTGAAGGATCAAATTCCCAATGCTTTTTCAGGGGCCTTGGACGATTGGATGTTTGGCTGTGATGTGTGCCAAGACGTCTGCCCTTGGAATAGATTTTCACAGGCCCACAACGAGCCTTTATTCCAGCCCAATGCAGAACTTTTGCAGTATAGCAAAGCCCAATGGGCAGAGCTCACAGAGGAGGTATTTCATGAAATATTCAAAAAAAGCGCAGTCCAGCGAGCAGGTTACTCAGGCCTGATACAGACCATCAAATTTTTAAAAGATTAAGGACTAAAATTTTTTGGTCTCACCGAGTCTGCTAACTTTGTAAGAGCAGTATTAATAGACTATGAGCAAGCAAAGTAAACGCAGAGAAGCCCTTTTATATCACGCCAAACCACGCCCCGGTAAGATCCAGGTTGTGCCGACAAAAAAATATGCAAGTCAACGAGATCTTTCTTTGGCTTATTCTCCTGGGGTAGCCGAGCCCTGCTTAGAGATCGAGAAATCCATAGATAACGTTTATAAGTACACCAACAAGGGTAATCTTGTCGCAGTAATCAGCAACGGAACGGCTGTGTTGGGTTTGGGTAATATTGGACCGGAAGCCTCTAAACCCGTCATGGAAGGAAAGGCCTTACTGTTCAAAATATTTGCCGATATCGACGTCTTTGATATTGAAATAGACACCAATGATATTGATGCTTTTGTAGCTACAGTCAAACACATTGCTCCGACATTTGGCGGGATTAATCTCGAGGATATTAAGGCCCCCGAGGCCTTTGAAATAGAACGGCGCCTCAAAGAAGAATTGGATATCCCCGTCATGCACGATGATCAGCATGGTACGGCCATTATTTCTGCTGCGGCCTTGCTCAATGCCTTGGAACTTGCCGAGAAGTCTATCGACGCGGTCAGAATAGTCATTAACGGTGCGGGAGCCGCGGCCATTTCATGTACCCGCCTTTATAAAGCCTTTGGTGCTGATTCATCCAAAATAGTGATGATCGACAGCAAGGGCGTCATCCGGAAAGATCATCCGAATCTGACGGCCGAAAAAAACGAATTTGCCACCCACAGAGATATCAAGACCTTGGAAGAGGCGATGGTCGATGCGGATGTATTTGTAGGGCTATCGATTGCGGATATTGTGACCCCAAAAATGCTCAAAAGCATGGCGGCCAACCCCATAGTTTTTGCCATGGCCAATCCGGATCCAGAAATAAAATACGACCTGGCTATAAAGTCACGAGCCGACATCATCATGGCCACCGGAAGAAGCGACCATCCAAATCAAGTCAATAATGTTCTAGGTTTTCCATTTATTTTTAGAGGTGCCCTTGATGTCCGGGCCACAAAAATCAATGAGGCGATGAAAATGGCAGCGGTTAAGGCTTTGGCCGACCTAGCCAAAGAGCCCGTGCCCGAGCAAGTCAATGTGGCCTATGACGAAACAAAATTGCAGTTTGGTCGTGATTATATCATTCCCAAACCATTCGATCCCCGATTGATTATTGCTGTTCCGCCAGCGGTGGCAAAGGCGGCGATGGAAAGCGGGGTGGCGTTGGCCCCCATAAAAGACTGGGAGCGTTACGAAGAAGAGCTTTTGGATCGGATGGGTAATGACCATAAAATGCTCCGGTTGCTCTTTGATCGAGCGCGTTCGAAGCCCAAGCGGGTGATTTTCGCCGAGGCAGACCATTTGGATGTAATCAAGGCAGCCCAAATTGTTTTTGAAGAGGGCGTCGCTAAACCAATTCTTCTGGGGCGTAAAGAAGTTATTTTGGAACTGATGCAGGAAATTGATTTTGACGAAGACGTTGAAATTATTGATCCAAAGTCGGACGATCAAGACGAACGTCGTACGGCCTATGCTCAAGCGTTTTGGCAGCTACGCAAAAGAAAAGGAGTTACCCTAAATGATGCCAATCGTCTGATGCGCGAACGCAGTTATTTTGGCTCAATGATGATCAACCTGGGTGATGCCGATGCCATGGTTTCGGGTTACGCACGGGCCTATCCTACAGCCTTACGGCCTATTTTAGAAACGGTTGGGCGTTTTGATGGTGTGGACAAGGTGGCAGCGACCAACCTAATGCTCACGCCAAAAGGACCCATTTTTATTTCGGATACTTCGATCAATATCGATCCTACCGCCAAGGAGTTGGCCAATATTGCTCAGATGACCAACTACACCATGAAGATGTTTGGCGTTAATCCAGTGATCGCCATGATTTCTTATGCCAACTTTGGCTCCTCGGATGATCCGCACGCGGCCAAGGTGCGCGAAGCGGTTAGGCTATTGCACGAATCCAACCCAGATATGGTGGTGGATGGTGAACTACAGGTCGATTTTGCCCTGAACAGTGAAATGCTCAAAAATAAATTTCCCTTTTCGAAACTAGCCGGGCGTAAGGTCAATGCCTTAGTGTTTCCAAATCTTGATGCAGCCAACAGCAACTACAAGATGCTCAAGGAGCAAAAGGATGTCGATTCGATTGGTCCGATCATGCTCGGTTTGCGCAAAGCAGTGCATATTTTTCAATTGGGTGCCAGTGTGGATGAGATGGTTAATATGACGGCTATTGCGGTGGTGGATGCACAACAAAAGGAACAAGCTGAAAAGCAGCAAAAGCGCAAAAAGCCTAAGGTTTAGGCGCGGTTTTTTCCCCCAGTCTAGTCTTATGAATGCAAATATTTATGCTATATTTGGTTCCTTAACCTCCACTGAGAAATGATTGCTCAAATACAGGGACGATTAGTAGAAAAAAATCCAACTGATGTCATTATCGATTGCCACGGTGTGGGCTATTTTTTGAACATTTCCTTATACACCTATTCTCAGCTTCCCCAAACAGAAAACGTCACGCTATTTACCCAAATGCTCGTGCGTGAAGATGCACACATACTTTATGGTTTTTCAACAAAGCAAGAGCGCGCGGTGTTTAATTTGTTATTGTCTGTTTCGGGTGTTGGGGCGAGTACGGCTCGGACGATGTTGTCGTCTCTGACGCCAGACCAGGTGCGCGATGCTGTGGTGAGTGAAGACATCGCTACCATTCAAGGGGTCAAGGGAATTGGCGCCAAAACAGCACAACGGGTTATCTTGGATTTAAAGGACAAGATCATTAAATTATATGGAACGGACACCCATTCAGTGGGGTCGAGCAATACCAACAGAAATGAAGCGTTATCAGCTTTGGAGACTTTAGGTTTTGCCAGAAAAATAGCAGAAAAAGCCTGTGATGCGGCCCTAAAAGATGAGCCCCTGGCCTCGGTTGAGGAGATCATTAAAAAGGCCTTTAAACATTTATAGCATTGAGTATTAAAACACCTTCCTGTTTTTTATTACGCACGGCAATATTTATGGCTGTGGTGCTCTGTACTCAACTAAGTTTTGGGCAGGATTCTACGGCGACAGGATCCGTCATGGGGCGGATGGATTTACCTGACCCATCAAGTATCGAAAATATGTATTCCTACGATCCGATTACCGATCGCTATATTTTAAGCCGAATTTTAGGGGATTTCAACTTGTCCTATCCAGTAGTTTTAACCCCACAGGAATATCAAGAACGCGTTTTGAACGAGGAGATTAAAGCGTATTTCCATGAAAAAATTGATGCCGCCGACGGCCGTAAAGAAGGTTCAGAAGAAGCCCAACGTAATCTGTTGCCGACTTTTTATGTCAACTCTAATTTCTTTGAGTCTGTTTTTGGAGGCAACACTATAGAGATAATTCCTCAGGGATCCGTTGAGATGGATATGGGATTGCTTTATACAAAACAAGATAATCCACAATTTTCGCCCCGCAACCGGAGCAATCTGTCTTTTGATTTTGATCAGCGTATTAGTCTGAGCCTGTTGGGTAAGATTGGGGAGCGTCTCCAGATTGCGGCCAATTACGACACCCAGTCGACCTTCGACTTCCAAAATGCCATCAAGTTAGAATATACCCCGACCGAAGACGACATCATCCAGAAAATTGAAGTGGGTAATGTTAGCATGCCATTGAACAGTAGTTTGATTCAGGGCGCACAGAGTCTTTTTGGGGTCAAAACTCAATTGCAGTTTGGTAAAACCTCTATTACAGGTGTGTTCTCTGAGCAGCGCTCAGAAACCCGATCGGTAGTTGCAGAAGGAGGGGCGACCGTCACCGAGTTTGAATTATTTGCTTTGGATTATGACGAAAACCGTCACTTTTTCCTGGGGCATTATTTTAGAGACAATTATGATCGGGTGTTAAAAAACTATCCGTTTATCAACTCAAACGTTCAGATTACCCGTTCGGAAGTTTGGATTACGAACAGAAACACCACAACGAACGATGTCAGAAATATCATCGCTTTGCAAGATATTGGAGAGGCTAATGTGGACAATATCGGGCTCAATACGGTGCCTGGCGGATTCTTGAACGTTCCGAGAAACGCATTCCCAGACAATGGTAATAACGATTTTAACCCATTCGGGATCAATAACCCTGCGGAACAGAGCGTATTGAATGCTTCGATTCGTGATGTGGCGACGGCCTCCAATGGTTTTGGCGGGGTGCCGGTCAATGACGGAATAGATTATGTGAGTCTTGAAAACGCAAGAAAGCTGCAGCCTAACGAATTCAAACTAAATAACCAACTGGGATACATATCGTTAAATCAACGTCTGAATAATGACGAAGTGTTGGCCGTCGCCTTTCAATTTACGGTCAATGGTAAGGTCTATCAAGTTGGAGAGTTTTCAACCGATGGTATCGAAGCCACCGGACAAGAAGGAGGTGGCGTTGTTGTGGGACCTGAAGAGCCGAACAACCCCACTCAAGCTATTCCACAAAACTTAGTCGTTAAGCTTCTTAAAAGTAATATCACCAATGTGAACGAACCCGTATGGGATTTGATGATGAAAAACATCTATCCGATTGGGGCCTACCAGTTGGAGCGGGAAGATTTTAGAATGAACATTCTATACCTAGACCCCTCGCCGCTTAATTACATCAAGCCAGTAGAGGGCAGCACTTTTCCTGAGCCGGATATTTCTGACGTCAATGCAGTCGATCTCAACGATGCGACCTTATTGCGGGTATTTAATCTAGACCGACTCAATTTCAATAATGATCCCCAGCAAGGTGGAGACGGCTTTTTTGACTTCTATCCAGGACTTACTGTGGACACTCAAAATGGGAGCATCATCTTCACCAGTGTAGAACCATTTGGGGACTATCTCTTTGACAAGCTCGCCAATGACAGTCAAGAATATTACGACATCCCAGAGACCTACAACGCTAACCAGAAGAAGTACGTTTTTAGAACCCTATACCGCAGTACCAAAACGCAAGCAGAGCAACAAGAAAGCCAGAAAAATAAGTTCCAACTCAAAGGGACCTACAAATCAACCGGATCTGATGGTATTCCGATTGGGGCCTTTAATATTCCGCAAGGGTCTGTTACCGTTACTGCAGGTGGGCGCACATTGGTGGAAGGGGTTGATTATACGGTAAACTATCAGCTGGGGCGCGTCCAGATTTTGGATCCTTCCTTGCAAAACTCCAACACACCAATCAATATTAGTGTTGAGAATAATTCACTATTTGGCCAGCAAAACAAACGCTTTACAGGCCTGGATATCCAACATAAATTTAGTGACGAATTCCAACTAGGGGGAACCTTCTTGAATTTGAATGAGCGCCCCATGACCCAGAAGGCGGCCTTTCAGAATGAGCCGATCAATAACACCATGTTCGGAGTCAATGTCAATTATTCTACCGAAGTACCATTTTTGACACGCATGGTCAATAAGTTGCCGAACGTAGACACGGACGTCCCGTCACAAGTATCTCTTCGTGGTGAGTTTGCGTATCTTTTGCCTGGAGCACCTAAGGTTTCAGACTTTGGAGGTAAAGCCACAGCCTATATCGACGACTTCGAAGCCGCACAAACGGCTATTGATATTTCTGCGCCATTGACCTGGTCTCTATCTAGCGTGCCCATTGGCCTGGGTGGTGAACTAGAAAACGACAACTTATCCTCCAACTACAATCGTGCTAAGCTCAATTGGTATACGATTGACCCCATTTTTTATAGCTCACAACGTCCTGAGGGAATTGGCGAACAGGATCTTTCATCACCATTCACACGGCGTTTATTCCGGAACGAGATCTTCCCTGATCAGGATATTGTTCAAGGACAGACCCAAGCCTTGTTCTCCTTGGATTTAAATTACAAGCCTTCTGAGCGTGGGCCTTATAACTTTAATCCAGCGGCGACAGACAACAGCCTGGCTAATCCAGAAGCAAGATTCGGGGGTATTTCACGCCAATTAACCACAACAGATTTCGAACGCTCGAATGTGGAGTATATTCAGTTTTGGTTAATGGATCCTTTTATCTACGAAGAATATGCCAGCAACCAAGGAGGGAAAGTGACCTTTAACTTAGGGAATATTTCTGAAGACGTCCTTAAAGACGGGCGCAAGCAATATGAAAATGGTTTACCCGAAGACGGATCAACCCTCAACACCATTGAAACCAATTGGGGTGTCGTGCCGAGCAATCAATCGCTGGTGTATACCTTTAGTAGTGCCGGAAACGACCGAATTAATCAGGATGTAGGACTCGATGGACTCAATGATGCCGGTGAGGCGGCCAGATATACAAACTTTGCAGGTCAAGAAGATCCAGCGCGGGATAATTACACCTACTTTCTGCAGGCCGAAGGATCACTTTTGGATCGTTATGACCAGTATAATGGGACTCAAGGAAATTCTCCTGAAACCCTGAGCAACACTAATCGAGGTTCGACCGCACAGCCGGATGTTGAAGACATCAACCGAGACAATACCATGAATACGGTCGACAGTTATTTTGCTTACGAATTGGACATTCGCCCAGGGATGACCCTTGAAACGCCTTATGTATCTGATATTCGTGAAATCAATGTCACTACGCAATCCAATCAAGAATTACCGGTACGCTGGATTCAATTCCGCATTCCACTCAGTGAATACACAGAGGCCGTTAATGGTATTTCAGATTTCCGATCGATTCGGTTCATGCGGATGTATCTCTCCGAATTTTCTCAAGAGACTGTATTGCGTTTTGGGACGATGGAACTTTTCCGTGGAGATTACCGCCGTTATACAGAGTCTTTAGACGGGGATGGAAGCCCGAACGACATGGACGATACAACCTTCGAAAATGAGGCCGTTGGGATCATACAAAACAGTAATTATGTGATTCCTCCAGGGGTTTATCGCGAGCAATTGAACAACAATAATAATATCATACGCCAGGATGAGCAGTCATTGGCCTTGCGCGTTTGTGATTTGGCTCCCGATGATGCAAGGGCAGTTTACAAGAACTTTAATGTCGACATGCGACAGTACAAGAACTTAGAAATGTTCATACATGCTGAGGCATTACCCGCTCCGGCGACATTGTTGGCCGATGGCGATATAGCGGCATTCATTCGCCTAGGAAATGATTTAAACACGAGTTTTTATGAAATAGAGTTGCCTCTAAATGTTTCACCTGATTTAGAGAACCCAACTGATTCAGATGCTTCGTTGGTTTGGCCGATGGAGAACCGGCTGAATTTGCCCCTGGCGCTTTTGCAAAAATTAAAGACACGCGTCCTGTCTGAGTCCAATATAGATCCAACACAGGTGACGTATTTCTCACAAGAGGAGCTCGATCCGAGTGTTTCTGTGGATTCCAATCCGTTGCGTATCGGAATTAAAGGAAACCCAAGCTTCGGGAATGTTCGGGTCATCATGGTTGGTTTGCGCAATAAAAACAATACCGACGTCTGCGGTGAAGTCTGGTTTAACGAACTCCGCATGAGCGAGCTCGAGAACAAAGGTGGCTGGGCGGCTGTAGCCAATATGGATGCAAATATTGCGGATTTTGCCAATATCAGTGCTACGGGTCGAACCAGTACCATTGGTTTTGGTTCAATTGAACAAGGACCGAATCAAAGAAGTCTCGAAGACTTGGAGCAATACGACATCGTGACTAATGTAAATTTGGGTCAGCTATTACCCAAGGATTGGGGCGTACAATTACCCTTTAATTATGGTGTAGGTGAAGAGCTCATCACCCCTAAGTATGACCCTGAGTATGATGATATTGAGTTGCAAGAGCGCCTTGACGGTGCAACTGATGCCACGCAAAGAGGGGTCATAGAAAACCAAGCCATCAATTACACCAAGCGTCAGAGCATTAACTTTATTGGAGTCCGCAAGAATAAAGCCCAGGAAAGTAAGCCAATGCCTTATGACATTGAAAACTTTACCTTTTCTTATACATACAACGAAGAGGACCATCATGATTTCGAGGTCGAGGCCGCATTGGACCAAAATGTGCGTTTGGGAGGGACTTATGACTTTAGCTTCAACAGCAAGCCAATAGAGCCCTTCAAGAAGAACGACAGTCTATTTATGGGTAAATATTGGCAATTTCTTAAGGATTTGAATTTTAATCCATTGCCGAGTAATATCAGCGTGAGTAGCAACATCACGCGTCAATTCAATCAGCAGAAATTTAGAGAATTGAATTTGTTGCCCGACCAAATTGGTCTACCGACACTCTACCAGAGAAATTTCATGTTCGATTGGCAATATACCCTCAATTATAATCTGACAAATTCCCTGCGCTTCAATTTCAACGCGGCAAATAACCGTATCGTCAATAACTATATTGATCAAGGTGTCGTCGACAACAGTATTGGCCTATGGGATGGCTTTTTTGACATTGGCGACCCCAACCAACACGTCCAATCTCTGCAGATGAATTATGATTTGCCTACGGCCAAATTTCCATTTTTAAAGTGGATCCGCGCGACGTATTCTTATCAAGGTGATTACCAATGGCAGGACGGTAGTGATTTGTTCAGTAATGTAGAAATCCCTTCAGACAACGGTCCGTCGGTATTTTATGATTTAGGGAATTCGGTACAAAATGCCAGCACACACCGTATCAATTCAAGTTTTGACATGACCAGCTTATACCGTTATGTGGGGCTACGCAAATTGCGAGGCACAGGCTCACCAGAAGAGGAACAGGAGCGTGGTGGTTCGATTATGGGCGGTGCGGAAAAAGGCAGTGGCGAACCCGAAAGCAAGCGTGACAAAATAAGGAACATGAGTCAAGAAAGTAATGCCAATACCACCAGTACTGGAAATCTATCGGGCGGACAAAATGTGATGAACGCTATTATTGGTTTGGCCACATCGATCAGAAAGATTCAAGTCAATTATCAGGAAAATAATGGAATTTTCTTACCAGGTTATTTGCCGGGCATTAGCTTCGGCGGATCACTTAAACCCTCAACGGGGTTCATCTTCGGTTCACAAGCCGAAGTCAGAGACATGGCTGCAAGAAAGGGTTGGCTTACGCTTTATCCTGAATTTAATCAGCAGTATACCGAAGTTGAAAGCCGTCAATTGGATGTTCAAATGAATATGGAATTACTCTCTGATTTAAAAATTGATTTTAATGCCTCGAGGCAATATTCAGAGAATTTTGCAGAAAACTTTATTGTTGAAGAGGGCCGCTATCAATCATTGACCCCAAATACGTTTGGAAACTTTAATATCTCAACACTTTTGATCAAAACGGCGTTTAGCCAAAGTGATGAATTCGGTTCTGACGCCTTTGATGCCTTCCGCACCAATCGACGCACCATTGCTGATCGATTAGCACAAAATTTCTATGGCAGTGCAGCTTATGAAGTGGATGAAGAAGGTTATCCGATTGGGTTTGGCAAGAATAGTCAGCGCGTACTGCTGCCTTCATTTTTGGCGGCTTATCAAGGCAACGACGCCAGTACTGAGCGCTCGGGAATATTCCGTGATGTGCCGCTTCCTAACTGGGATCTAAAATATACTGGTTTCATGCGTATGCCCTGGTTTAAAAAACGATTTAAGCGTTTTTCTATCCAGCATGGTTATCGCGCGGCTTATACGGTCAATCAGTTCCAGACCAATTTGGATTACAACCGGAATAACCCTACTGAGCAGGATCAGTCAGGAAACTTTAAAAGTGAAATCCTGCTGAACAATGTTAACCTTACCGAGCAATTTTCGCCGCTGGTCAAGATTGACTTCGAAATGCAGAATTCGATAAAGATATTGGCCGAGGTAAGAAAGGACCGGGCTTTGTCACTGAGCTTTGCCAATAACTTATTGACTGAAATTAAGGGTGATGAACTTATTTTGGGTCTGGGCTATCGGATCAAAGACTTACGAATTGGCACTAACTTTGGTGGCAAGAAGACCGTCATGAAAAGCGACCTTAACTTTAAGATCGACTTATCAATCCGCGACAACAAAACAGTCATTCGGTACTTGGATGTAGACAATAATCAAACCACGGCAGGTCAGACCATATATGGACTGCAGTTTTCGAGTGATTATGCCTTGAGCAAGAACTTAACGGCATTGTTCTTTTATGATCATACCTTCTCGGAGTATGCCATATCAACCGCATTTCCGCAAACAACAATCAGGAGCGGATTTACCTTACGCTATAATTTTGGAAATTAATTTAAATAACAAACGGCTATGAATGTTCCTTCAAATTTGAAGTATACCAAAGACCACGAGTGGGTTCAATTGGATGGTGATGTGGCCACAGTGGGCATCACAGATTTTGCTCAAAGTGAGCTAGGTGATATTGTTTATGTAGAAGTGGAAACACTCGATGAAACCCTTGACCAGGAGGAAGTTTTTGGCACTGTCGAAGCGGTAAAAACCGTTTCTGACTTGCTTTTACCTCTATCGGGTGAAATAATTGAATTTAATGAGGCCCTCGAGTCAGAACCTGAAAAGGTTAACTCGGATCCTTACGGTGAAGGTTGGATGATTCGGATAAAAATTTCAGATTCCAGTCAATGGGATGACTTGATGAATGAGGAACAATACAAGGCACTTATTGGGGCTTAGATTGAATGTATGGGCCGCATCGGCTGGGCATCTTGTGTTGACCTGGCTGATGTTAACTCCTGCATCTGGTTTGCCTGAAATCGATCTGCCCTTATCAGACAAGGGGGCACATATCATTGTGTATGCGCTTATTTTTGTACTATGGGCAAGGGCCTTTCAATTACCTGCGCAAACAGGACGTAGGGCTATGCTCCTAATAGTATCCTTGACGGCCTATGGCATCGCGATTGAATATATACAAGAGACTTTTGTTCTAAACCGCACGGGTGATTTGGCTGATGTATTGGCGAATCTCATTGGCCTTTTGGCAGGACTTTTGATATACTCTTGGCGGCAACGGCAAATGGAAAGTAAAAATTGATTTTACTTTTTTAAACACCACTTTTTTAGCTATTTTAGCAACACTATTAAAACACAATTATGGAACCGAAAAAAAACCCAAAAGCGGATCTTAATCAATGGAGTGCGACGTATTTGCTCGCTGGTCTGGTCTTTATGTTATTCATTGCATGGCAAGCCGTGGAGTGGAAGACTTATGACCGTGATGATTCGGCGCGACAGACTTTAAATGTTGGTGATGATTTGCTCGAGGATGTACCTGTGACACAGAATATTACACCACCGCCACCACCGCCACCACCGCCACCTGCTCCTGAAGTAATTGAAGTGGTCGAAGATGACGAAGAGGTGGAAGAGACCATAATTGAGTCAACAGAAACCAATCAAGAAGATGTCATTGAAATCGACGAAATCGACGAGATTGAAGAAGAGATTGACGATGTTCCCTTTGCGGTTATTGAAAATGTGCCGGTTTACCCTGGATGCGAAAATGCAGGGAATAATGAGGCGAAAAAGCAATGCATGAGTGAAAAGGTCATGAAATTTGTACAACGCAAGTTTGATACTGATTTGGCTAATGATTTAGGTCTTGAAGGCCGTCAAAGAATTTCCGTTCAATTCAAAATTGATAAAAACGGTAATGTTTCTAATGTCCGTGCCCGCGCCCCGCACCCTCGGTTGGAGCAAGAAGCCATTGATGTTATTAAAGCCCTGCCTAAGATGATTCCTGGTAAGCAAAGAGGGCAGGCTGTAGGGGTGCTTTATGCACTACCGATACTTTTCCAAGTAGAAAACTAAAAATGCGCTAGTCGCTATAGAATGAATCGCTTCTTGTTTTCAAGAGGCGATTTTTTTTATACAAAGAGCACATATTTGATATCTTTCCCTAATTTTATAACAATGGGCTATAAAAATTTAAAGCAGTTGGTTTGTGTGTTGTGCGGTTTAGCCATGACCCAGGCTTGGGCGCAGCATACCGACGACCCTTTGTTGATCTATCCGCAGTTCGCAGCGTGCACACAAGGGCTTCCGGTAGAAATAAAAATATGTTTTCATGAGCAGCTCGATGTTCAGGTCAAAAATGGGCTTGCGATAACGGATCTTAGTGATGAGGATCGGGGCTCTGGCGCGCAACTGCTCTTTGAAGTAGATCGCCAGGGGCAGTTCCGCGTACTGTTCATCGACACGGTTTCTGAAGCTTTGCGCGAGGCGCTCAAAGCTGTCTTTTCGCAGCTGCCGGTAGTGATTCCAGCGGCCTATAATGGCACAACAATTTATAAGCAATTTACGCTCACCCTGGCGGCTCAAGCGGGTCTTGAAAATGGACCGGTTTCGAAAGAAATCAAAGACCTTACCCAAATGTCTGATTTTGTAAAACCGACGACACAGGAGTATGATCAGATTGTTCAAGATTCCTTCAAGAATGAAGTGTATCGCAGCGGCGTACTCATTCCATTATCCCATATGCGCTATGATGCGTTTGATGCCGCGATGAACCGTATGGGCAACAACAGTCATACGGCACAGAAACCGTATCGTTTTCAAGAAGTAAACAAATATTATGATTTGGACGCGGCCAAACAGGCCATGTCCAAAAACAAATCCACAGGGCTTGGACGCAAGTGGTGGGATGAACACATGGTCGCTTTTAGCAGCGATGATTATTGGTTCACGCTCGACCCCGGAGTGGATCTCCAAACAGGCCGCGATGGCGATTTGGCGACCTACAATAACACACGATTAGTGCATTTGCAGGGAGGGATCGGATCGGGACTCAGTTTAAGCGCGGTGGTGTATGAAAGTCAAGGCCGGTTCGCCGACTATTACAATCAATACGCAGTGTCAATTCGACCCGATGGAGGGAATCCAGCAATCATACCCGGTATGGGAATCGCTAAGGAATTCAGGACAGATAGTTATGATTATCCTATTGCTACAGGTTATCTCTCGTATACGCCTTCGCAATTTTTTAATATACAGTTGGGGCATGGCAAACAGTTTATTGGCGATGGGTATCGATCTTTACTCTTGAGTGACAATGCGAGCCCTTATCCTTATTTGCAGCTCAATACGACCGTTTGGAAACTCAAATACACCAATACCTGGATGTCGCTCAGGGATGTGCGCCCGGAAGTGACCCAAGATGGGTCCTTCAGGACCAAATATATGGCCAATCATTATTTGAGTTATAACGTGAGCAAGCGCTTAAATCTAGGCTTTTTTGAAACAGTGATTTGGGAAAATGACAACGATCGCGGCTTTGATTTGAATTACCTCAATCCCATTGTGTTTTATCGTGCGATTGAATTTTCAACCGGATCACGAGGGGGTAACGCCTTATTAGGATTGACCTACAAATACAAATGGAGTGATCGACTCAATATTTACGGTCAACTATTGGTAGATGAGTTTTCTTCGTCGGATGTTTTGGCCAAGAATGGCAGCTACAAAAACAAAACGGCCTACCAAATAGGCGCCAAATACTACGATGCCTTTGGGGTAGCAGACCTTAATCTTCAGGCGGAATACAATCGGGTGAGACCATTTACCTATTCCCACAATACAGTGGTGCTTAATTATGGACACAATAATCAATCAATGGCACACACCCTAGGGACCAATTTTTCAGAGTTCTTGGCGATTGCGCGCTACCGTAAAGGGCGATTTTATGCTATGGGCAAATGGATTATAGCCACTAGAGGTTTGGAGTTCGAAGCGACGGACCCTCTTGTCTTTAATGGAGGATCGATCTATGGATCCGAAGATTTCCGGGACGGCGATTTGAATCATGAGTTGGGTCAAGGCAATACTGCCGACTTTTCGCATATCGAAGTCACTGCAGGCTATTTAATTAACCCTGCGTCACAATTAAAGGTCTATGCCAGTGTGCTCCGACGACAACTCACCCCCCAAATCGAGGATGCATTAACACAGAAACAAACCACGACTTGGATTAATCTGGGGATCCGTACCGATATATTTAACTGGTATCGGGATTTTTAGAAGGTGATTATTTCTTGCTTTTAGTATATTTCTTCGAAGCTTCTTGATACAGCATTTCGACATATTTACTTGTGGACATATACCCTTTACCAAAACCTTGTGCGTCAAATTGGGCTGTAATTGACTTATTGGCCTTGACCTGATCGAGGGTTTTATTGAGCAAGAAATCCATGCTGACACCTTTCCAAGTATATTCGATCATCCTCTTATATTGTATTAAATCGTTTATTGAAGCGATAGGGCCATGTCCAGGAACAACAATGGTATTGTCATCACAAAGACCTAACAGAGCGTCAATATTTTTCAAATATCCCTCTATAGTTCCTCCATATTTGAGATCAATAAATGGGTAAGATCCATTAAAAAACAAATCACCAGTAGCGATAACATTTTTGTTTTGAAAGTAAACATAGCTATCCTCCGAGGTGTGTCCATTTGATACTGTTGCGATATCAATGGTTTCATTGGCCAGCTCCCAATTAAGATTGTTCGAGAAGGTTAATATGGGATAGTCGGCATCTTTTTCTAGGTCCTTTAAAAGACTTTGACTTAATAGCTTAGCGAGTTTCTGGCCTTTTTCGGTTTTTCCTTCTAATTTTAAGGCAGTTTTGAGTTCGGCGCGTTGTTTTTTGGCCTCTTCGATTTGGTCTTCATTCATGGAGGTCAACAGATTGGAATAAGTTCCCATATTAGCTATAATGGTAGCTCCTGAATCAAAGAAAAACTTGTTGCCGCCGGTATGGTCAGCGTGATAATGGGTGTTGATCACGAACTTAACAGGTTGGAGTGGCGATAATCGCCCAGCGTATCGATATGCAGCCGACCCTGCCTCTTCATTGTGCGCGTCAATCATCAGAGCGTAATCACTGTCGATAAATAAAACGGCATTCGTGTTTCCGTGTGAGAGGACAAACAAGCTATCCGCAATTTTCTTATGCATAATTCTAGCAGATTGGTCGCCGGCTTGGCTGTCTTGACCTTGAACCAAAATAGGGTTTATAAGTAGGGCAATAATGAAGGAAAATAAGAGTCTTTTCATTAGAATGGTGTTTAGAGTCCGTGAAGTTAATAAAAGATAATGTACCGCCCAATATTATGAATTATATGTTGTGAAAAAAGGCCTTAGTCCCTTATATTTGCCCTCTAAAACCCTGTCACACTTGTCTGACTTAGTTGCAACATCTTCTTCGAGTTCCCCATGGGTTCTTTTTAAAGAAATCACCAAGTTTCGGTTGTCTGTTAGTGTCTTATTTTCTTCGTTGGCGGGTTACGCTTTGGGTGCCGAACAATGGCAACTAACTACGTTTTTGCTTCTTGCCTTAGGGGGGTATTGCATGGTTGGCGCGTCGAATGTATTCAATCAAATTATAGAAAAAGATTTGGATGCCCTGATGGACCGTACTCGCCGCCGTCCGCTGCCTGCGGGACTGATGAGTTTGTCTCAGGCACTTTGGCTGGGCGTCATCTTGACCCTTATTGGTCTGACAGTGTTGTATATGATCAATCCCAAAACAGCGATGTTTGGCGCGATTTCAATTTTCATGTACGTAAGCCTTTATACCCCACTAAAAACTAAGACCTCATTATCTGTCTTTGTTGGTGCTTTTCCCGGAGCCATTCCTTTTATGTTGGGCTGGGTAGCCGCCACGGGGAGCTTTGGTATTGAGTCGGGCACTCTATTTATGATTCAATTTTTTTGGCAATTTCCTCATTTTTGGGCCATTGGCTGGTTTCTTTATTCAGATTATCAAAAGGCTGGATTTTTTATGTTACCCACTGGTAAGCGTGATAAAGGGACCGCCACTCAGATTGTTTTATATAGTATTTGGACCGTTTTAGCCTCGCTAATCCCTGCCTTTCATGTCACGGGTACTCTAGAGTTGAGTTTGCCGGCCGCACTCTTGATAGGACTCCTGGGCTTATGGTTTATTTGGGCCGCAATTCGGCTATACCGTAATCCTTCAGAGACCGTGGCCCGTCGTCTGATGTTGGTCAGCGTGAGCTACATTACCTTATTACAAATCATCTTTGTTGCCGATAAATTTTTAAGTCTATGAATACGCCATTAATGAATGAATTTGAACAGAAAAGTCGTGCCAAGAAAATGTTGCTATGGTTTTCTATGGTAAGCTTGGGCATGAGCTTCGCCGGACTAACAAGTGCCTATGTGGTGAGCAAAGAGCGGGCAGATTGGTTAGAGGACCTTCAGATTCCTCCGGCCTTTTTCATGAGTTTAGTGCTGATTATCGCCAGCAGCCTCACTTTGGAGTGGGCCAAAAAGAGTATGCGACAGAGTGCTAGCCAGAATGCAATGGTAGCCCTGGTGACGACATGGATTTTAGGACTGGGCTTTGTAGCGACACAGTACCTGGGTTTCAGCCAAATATATAATGATTTTGGCTATGCCTTTACAGGCCCGACCAGCAACATCTCCTATACGTTCATATTTCTGATCGTCGTGGTCCATTTGGCACACATTTTTGGCGCTTTGATTGCCTTGACTGTGGTAATTTATAATCATTTTAAACAGCGCTATTCTGCTGGGAATGCGCTCGGTTTAGAACTGGCCATACTGTTCTGGCATTTTGTGGACGTTTTGTGGATATACCTCTTTTTGTTTTTCTATTTCGTGAGATAAAAAATATCCCTATTTTTGCACTCTAAATAAACCAATTACTCTCTATGGAAGCTACTGTTTCGAAAACAGGTACCGAAGGAAAAACATGGGGCGGAGGTAACCGACCGCTCGATGCCAGTTATGGCAAGATGATGATGTGGTTTTTCATTGTCTCTGATGCCCTAACCTTTTCGGGCTTTATTGCCGCTTATGGTTTTTCGCGCTTTAAATTTATTGACGCATGGCCTATTGCGGATGAAGTATTTACCCACGTTCCTTTTTTACATGGTGTGCCAGCGCCAATGTACTACGTAGCCTTCATGACCTTAGTCTTGATCTTTTCATCGGTAACGATGGTTCTGGCTGTTGATGCAGGGCATAAAATGCAACAATCTAAAGTCGCTTGGTATATGTTCTTTACGATTATCGGTGGAGGGATATTTGTAGGTTCTCAAGCATGGGAATGGGCCACTTTTATCAAAGGAGATTATGGTGCAATTGAAACCAAAGGGGGCCGTATCCTCCAGTTTTTGAATACCGAAGGAGAACGCGTGGCTATTGCAGATTTTGCCCAGCATATTCCAACCGAGCGGGTCACTCAAGAGTCTAAGAATGGCGTCTGGTATCAGACCGAAGCCGAAACACGCACTACCTACAATTTGGCCGAAGTACAAAAGGGCTTTTTGGCTCAAGAAGACTTGGTCATGCGTACCCAATATTTGGACGACCACGGTCACCAAATCATCTTAAGTCGAGAGGCTTCAGTTGACAAAATCCTTAACGATGGTAAAATGGTTGTCGAAGGAGCGAATTTGAGACATAATGAATATGGCCATCCGCTTTTTGCCGATTTCTTTTTCTTTATTACAGGATTCCACGGATTCCACGTTTTTTCTGGAGTCATGATTAACATCATCATCTTTTTTAATGTGATTATAGGGACTTACGAGCGCCGCAAGAGTTACGAGATGGTTGAAAAAGTCGGTTTATACTGGCACTTTGTAGATTTGGTGTGGGTATTTGTCTTCACTTTCTTTTATTTGGTTTAAAAAAACGGCATTAGAACATTATTATGGCACACGATCATCAATTAGAAATTTTTAGGGGTTTAGTTAAGTTTAAATCGAACATCAGTAAAATATGGGGCGTATTTTTCTTCTTGTGTTTGGTTACTGGTGTTGAGGTCGCTCTAGGTATCATTAAGCCAGATTCATTGACTTCAGGTCGTTTTTTGACCATGAAGTACCTGAATTGGATCTTTATCATACTGACCTTGGTTAAGGCTTATTATATCACGTGGGATTTCATGCACATGCGTGATGAGCCGAGTGGTCTTCGTCGCGCTGTGGTTTGGACTGCCGTCTTTTTGATCTGCTATCTGATCGCTATCTTATTGGTTGAGGCGGATTATATTTATGAGATTTATAAAAACAGCTTTATTAAATTTAACTTTTAACGCGTTGTTGTTGTACTAATCAAATACCTTGGCCAAACGTCAGGGTATTTTTGCTTAAAAGATGATTATGGATTATCGAAAGTATATTGTTTTGGGGGTTCTTTTTGTTTTGCCGATTACGGTTTACCTTTTTTTTGCCTCTGGGGTCAATAACTTCGCAAAACTACCTGTTTTGAATCAGGCCGTATCAGACTTAGAGGGCTTTCGGACCATGGACAGTACGGAGGTTACCTTTAAAGACCACATTACGGTTTTGGGTTTTTATGGGGCTAATGTGGCGGGTCAAAAGGCGGGAGCATTTAACTTGGCTCATAAGATCTACAAAAAAAACTATCAATTCGACGACTTTCAATTTGTGATGTTGACCCAAGAGGGGCAACAAGAGGAAGTCGCTGAAGTCATAAATTTATTGAAGCAAATAGCCGACCCCGTTCATTTTAAATTTGCTTTTGGTAGCGCTGACCGTATCAATTCAGTTTATGAAAGTTTGGGTACCTTAGGGGCGCTCGACACCTCAAACGCAACCTCCTATGTCTATATTATCGATAAAGAAGGGCAACTCAGAGGGCGAACCTCGGATGGTGAAATGACCTTAGTCTATGGTTACGATGCCAACGATTATGCTGTAGTAAACAATGAAATGAATGATGATATTAAGATCGTTTTGGCCGAGTATCGTCTGGCTTTAAAAAAATATAAAAGTGCACGAGCGCGCTAACTAACATGAAAAAACAGAATTATTCTTACGTTGGGATTTCCTTTGTTATTTTGGTTTTTGGCATATTATTTGTCCCAAAAATAGTCAACCGTATCACAGGCAATTATATTGTGGATAAGGACCGCCACCAACTCGATCATGGCACGCAAATCACCGAAGATCTTGCGGTTATTGGCCCGGCGCCTTATTTTGCCTTAATGAATCAGCACGGTGACACCATTACGGCCCAAGACATGAGGGGTAAGGTTTATGTTCTAGAATTTTTCTTTACGACCTGCCCATCGATATGCCCGATCATGAGCCAGAACTTATTACAAGTGCAAGATGCATTTTATGACCATCAAGACGTGGGGGTTATTTCGATCTCCATCAATCCTGACTATGATCGGCCTGAGGTATTGTTGGCTTATGCCCAGCAATATGGAATGACGCATCCCAATTGGCATTTATTAACGGGTAATTCAAAGACGATTTCCGCACTTGCGAATTCCGGATTTAATCTTTATGTTGGTCCTGGTTCTGAAGTGGATGGAGGCTTTGAGCATTCGGGCTTTTTTGCCTTGGTTGACGGAGATGGCCAAATCCGCTCCAGAAGAGATAATTTTGACAATCCCATTATCTATTATGACGGATTGGAGCAAAAACAAATTGAAAAATTAATATTTGATATTCAGACACTTTTAGAAGATAAATCATGAAAAAGGCAATACAAAGACGCTATAAATTTATTATTTGGTCTCTCTCCATTGTGATTCCGGTGGTGGTGGTTATTTTATTCCAAGTCCGCATCCCTAATGTGGCAGCGCTGATGTTCTTGCCCCCGATTTATGCGACCATCAATGGTCTTACAGCGTTATTGCTCCTATTGGCTGTGCGCCAAATCAAGCGAGGCAATAGAGCAAGCCACGAGCGGCTCATGAAGTTGGCCATACTCTGCTCGATCGCTTTCTTGGTGATGTATGTCGCATATCACATGACCTCCGACCCGACCCCTTATGGGGGTGAAGGTTTCGTGGCAATCCTTTATTACTTTATATTGATCAGTCATATCCTCCTGTCGGTTACCGTCATTCCTTTGGTGCTGTTTACCTATCACTATGCCTCAATAGAAGCTTTTGACAAACACAAAAAACTGGCAAAAATCACCTTTCCTATTTGGCTTTATGTTGCGGTGACTGGTGTCATTGTATATTTGATGATTGCCCCCTATTATGCCTAAGTATTTAAGGAACATATCAATAATTTTATTGAGTTTTCTTTTTGGGGAGGCTGCTCAGGCTCAATGTGCCATGTGCCGTGCCGTGCTGGAGAGTCAAGAGACGACAGCCGCTGCCGAGGGTATAAACAATGGGATTGTATACCTGATGCTATTTCCTTACTTGTTGGTAGGAGGTGTGGGTTATGTGGTATATAAAATGCGCCGCGCAAAGGCATAACAAAGCGAAGCTATAGGGGCTCTATTTTGGCCCTGATTATAGGCTTGAAAAGTACTCTGTTGTATTAACATAGTTTTCACATAAAATTGGGCATAACCCGTTATTTTTGTGATCAGAACAACTGATATGATTGACATCCGCGACCTACACAAATCCTATACTATAGGACAAAATCAACTCAACGTCCTCAAAGGAATTAATTTCTCGGCGGCTGAAGGTGAAATGGTAGCGATCATGGGGTCTTCTGGGTCAGGAAAATCAACTTTTCTCAATATACTAGGGATGCTGGATGAAGCAGACCAAGGATCATATGCCTTAGATGGCCATCCGATCAAGGACCTCAACGAAACTTTGGCTGCGAATTACCGCAATAAATTTTTAGGGTTTGTCTTCCAATCGTTTAATTTGATCAACTACAAAACAGCTTTGGATAATGTGGCGATGCCTTTGTATTATCAAGGCATGAAACGCCAACAAAGGACGGAAAAGGCCATGCATTATCTCGAAAAGGTAGGATTGGCAGATTGGGCCCAGCATTTGCCCAGTGAACTCTCGGGAGGACAAAAGCAGCGTGTCGCCATTGCTCGGGCATTGGCCAGTGAGCCAAAAGTCCTCTTGGCTGATGAGCCTACTGGGGCGTTGGATTCAAAAACTTCATACGAGGTCATGGAACTGATTCAAACCATTAACAACGAGGGAAAAACAATACTTTGCGTCACCCACGAATTAGACATCGCCCATATGTGTAAGCGTATCGTGCATTTGCGCGATGGACTTATTGTCAATGACGTGTTGGTCAAACAAGTCTTAGCAGATACCGCTACCGATGTTTAGTTTAGAGCGCTGGCAAGAAATCTTTGAAACCCTCAATAAGAATCGGTTAAGGACCTTGTTGACCGCACTCTCTGTGTCTTCTGGGATCTTTATTTTGGTCATCTTGTTGGGCATCAGCGCCGGGATTCAAAAAGGGGTGGAATCCCAATTTGAGGAAGATGCGACCAATCGTATTTCAATTTGGACCGGTACCACTACCAAAGAATTTAAAGGGCTCAATCCAGGGCGTTATATCCAATTGAAGAATGCGGACTATAATTTACTGGCCAACACTTACGATGATTATTTGGAGTACCGTTCGCCCATCTTCCATATTTGGGGCGGCTCGGTAAATTTTAAGACGCAGTCGGGGAATTACCGCATTGAAGGGGTTTATCCCGATCAACAATTCATCGAAAATGAAACCCTTGTTTCGGGCCGTTTTTTGAATCTTAGTGATGTCGAAACGGCATCTAAAGTGGCCATAATTGGACATCAAGTTCAAAAGGATTTGTTTAAAAGTGCCCCTGCTATCGGCACGACTATTGAAATTCAAGGCATCAACTTTTTGGTGGTAGGGGTCTATAGCGATCCTGGTGGTGCACGCGAAGAAAATCGAATTTTTATACCCCTGACGGCCGCTCAAAAGGTTTTTAATGGCCAAGACAAGCTGCGGTCGATTGCCTATACGGTCAAAATGAGTGATGATTTTGACCAAGCTGTCGCCTTATCAGGGCTTGTGAGTAACCGCATGGATCAAGATCTGCGCCAACGGCATAATGTCGCCCCCGATGATCGATCGGCAGTTAGAGTAAATAATACACTCGAAGAGGCCAAAAAGATTTATAGTCTCATTGCCACCATTCGTGGTGTTTTTTGGTTTGTTGGGATTGGAACCATAATTGCTGGAATAGTCGGCGTGAGTAATATCATGCTGATCGTTGTCAAGGAGCGCACCAAAGAAATTGGTATTAGAAAGGCACTAGGAGCCTTGCCGTGGAGCATCATTGCGATGATCTTGCAAGAGGCCATATTTGTCACCAGCCTTGCGGGGTTTGTTGGGTTATTCTTAGGTGTTGGCTTACTGGAGCTGATCAGTCCAATGGTGGATTCCGACTTCATCAAACACCCACAAGTTGATTTTAATACTGCAATGACTACCGTGTTGTTGCTTATCGTGGCAGGTGCATTGGCTGGTTTTGTGCCAGCACGACGGGCGGCAAATATCAAACCAATAATAGCCCTTAGAGATGAGTAGTATTTGGAATAAGGAGCGTTGGAACGAAATTCTCGAGGCACTGAATGCCAATAGGTTCAGAACCTTATTGACGGCATTTGGGGTATTTTGGGGCATTTTTATTTTGGTCATTTTACTGGCCCTGACCAATGGGTTAAAAAACGGTGTTCAAGCCGATTTTGGAGACTTTGCAACCAACACGATTTTCATGTGGACCCAGCGTACCTCAATCCCGTACCAAGGCTTCAGTAAAAATCGTGGATTTAATTTTAAACAGGCTGATGTAGCGACGCTCAAGAGTAATTTTCCGGAGTTAAAATATATCTCACCACGCAATCAGCTGGGGGGATATAATGGATCCAATAACGTCACGCGCAACAATAAGACAGGTGCTTTTACTATTTATGGGGATTATCCGGACTACATCAAGCAAGAGCCATGGAACGTGACTAAGGGTCGATTTCTTTCTCATTCTGATATCAAAGAAGAACGCAAGGTTGCCGTCATTGGAGCGGACGTGGTCAATAGCCTTTATGATTTTAGTGAAGACCCTATCGGGACCTATATCAAAGTCAATGGAATCAATTTTATGGTCATCGGCGTGGTCAAAAAGGCCTCTAGTCAAGGCAATGATCAAGAAGATGCCAGTACGATTTTCATTCCATTTACCACATTTGGAAAAGCCTTCAATTTTGGCGATATCGTCGGATGGATGGCTTTAACAGCCATAGATGAGGTGCCGATTACTGAACTCAAACCAAAGATCATGAAAGAAATGCGTGCAGCGCATAAGGTTCATCCAGATGATGAGCGGGCCATTGGTCATTTTGACCTGGCAGAGCAGTTCTCAAAAGTCACCGGACTATTCTCCATACTGACTTTTGTGGGTTATTTTGTTGGTGCCTTGGTGCTGATGTCTGGTGTCATTGGGATCAGCAACATCATGCTGATTGTCGTCAAAGAACGCACCAAAGAAATTGGAATCAGACGGGCTCTAGGCGCCACGCCTCGTGAAATACGCGGACAAGTCTTACAAGAGTCCTTGGTCTTGACGATCATCAGTGGGATGGTTGGTATCAGCTTTGCAGCTGGAGTGATCTGGTTGTTGAACACTCTTTTGGATTCGATAGGCGAAGTAGAAAATTTTGCCAACCCTTCTGTTAGTGTTGGGGTGCTCTTTGTCGCCATGACCATATTAGTAGTTTCAGGCTTGTTAGCGGGACTCATTCCGGCGAATCGAGCAACACAAATGAAACCTGTAGACGCATTAAGAACAGATTAAATCTTTAGAATTAATTTATTATGAAAAGAAAAGGAACCCTCATCACGCTCATTGTCATTATCTTATTGTTTGCCCTTGGCGTCCGCTACATTTGGCTTAAGGACCAGCAAGATCCCATTGTTTATCAATACGAAATGCCGGCGATAAATTCTGTGGTCAAAAAAACGGTCGCCACGGGAAGTATTGTGCCGAAAGAGGAAGTGCTCATCAAACCGAATATATCGGGGATTATTGACGCGATTTTTGTCGAAGCAGGTGCAACCATTGTCTCTGGGGATCTTATCGCCAAAGTTCGTGTGGTGCCCAATATTAGCGCTTTGAACAGCGCTCAAAACAATATAAAATCGGCAAAAAATCAGGTGGAAACTGCACGTCTGACCTTGGAGGGCCAAAAGAGCATTTTTGAACGGCAACGGGTTTTGTTTGACAAAGGGGTTGTCTCGGCCAATGAATTTGATAACGCCCAATTGGCTTTTGATCAGGCCACACAACGCTACAACCAAGAACAGGTCAACTTATTGGCGGCCGAGCAAACCTATGATATTGTCAAGACAGGTTCCACACAGGGTATGGGGGCCTCAGCCAATACAGAAATTCGTGCCACGGTTTCGGGCATGGTTTTGGATGTCCCGGTCAAAGTGGGTAATCAAGTGATTGAATCGAATAATTTTAACGACGGAACCACTATTGCTATATTAGCGGATGTGAATAAAATGATTTTTGAAGGAAAAGTCGATGAGAGCGAAGTGGGTAAAATATCCGAAAATTTGGCACTTGAAATCACTGTCGGCGCCATCGAAAACAAAACCTTTGACGCCGTTTTGGATTACATTGCGCCCAAAGGGATAGAAGAAAATGGAGCCGTGCAGTTCGAAATTAAAGGGACATTGAGCAAAAAAGACACCACGTTTATCCGTGCGGGGCTGAGTGCTAATGCATCGATTATTTTGGCGCGAGCTGATGATGTTTTGACGGTCAAGGAGGCTTTGATTCAATACGACGCCGAGACCCTCATGCCGTTTGTTGAAATTGAAACAGGGGATCAGAACTTTGAACGCCGTGAGGTGACTTTGGGGATCAGTGACGGTCTTATTGTAGAAGTTCTTTCAGGATTGAAAGAAGGCGACCAGATAAAAGTTTGGAATCAACTCAAAGAACCAAAACAAGCTTATTAATCTAATTTGGTTGCATTACCTTTGTAATGAATTGAATATAAAAAGACCTTCGGGTCAGTTAATTGAATTATGAAACATATAGTTATTCTTTTCTTCCTTGGCACACTTATGAGCGGCCAGGCACAGACCAAAAAATGGACGCTGAAAGAGTGCGTTGCTTATGCCTTGAGCAATAATATTTCTCTAAAGCAAAGTGCTTTAGATCAGGAATTGGCTCGTATTGATCAGTCCGATGCCATAGGCGCTTATTTGCCAAGTCTTAATAGTTCTGTGTCCAATTCTTGGAATACAGGACTCACGCAAAACATCACCACTGGCGTATTAGAAAACCAAATATCAAGAAACTCGTCCTATAGTGTTACGGCCAGTATGAATTTATTTCAAGGCTTGCGTAATTTGCGCGGTTTGCAAAGGGCCAAGCTCAATACACTGGCAGCGCAGTATGGTTTGGATAAAATGCAGGATGATATTTCGTTGTTTGTTGCCAATGCCTTTTTGCAAGTTCTGACCAACAAGGCCAATGTCGCCGTTCTTCAAGCGCAAAATCAGGTTACCATAGACCAAATAACACGTACCGAAGATTTGGTTGATGCTGGGGTTTTGCCTCAGGGCGACTTGCTAGAAATTCGCGCCGCCGATGCCACAGAAAAACAAAGCTTGGTCAGTGCCGAAAACGGGGTCAAGCTATCGCTCATTAATCTCGCCCAATTACTTTTGATTCGCGACTATGCATCATTCGATATCGAAGATAAGGGCTATGAAATAGTCGATACAGGTATTCTAGACAAAAGTGTCGCCGAACTTCTTGATGCGGCACAAGAGAACCGCAATGAAGTGAGAATTGCCGAAATGAACGTGGCCCTGGCACAAAAGGATGTGCAGATTGCGCGCTCCTCTTACTTGCCAAGTTTAGGGGCATATTTGAATTATAATACAAGGGAATCTGATCGTTTTAGTGGCGTGCAAACCTTACTGGATCCCGAGACACCTTTTTTGAGCACGACAGATCCTATCGGTTTTGTGGACAGCAGTGGTGCAGCCGTTTACGGGTTTTCGCCAAACATTATAGGGCTCCAAGAAATCCCTGCAAAACCTTGGGAAGAGCAATTGTATCTCAATGATGGGGTGTCCTATGGGGTGCAAATGAATATTCCTATTTTTAATGGGAATGCAACACGCAACAACGTCAAGAGAAGCAGAATCAATTTGCTGAATAGAGAGCTTATGCTGGAGCAGGCCAAAATGGATCTCGAAAGCACGGTGTATCAAGCTTTAGTTGATGCCAAAGGGGCTTTAAAGGCTTATGAAGCCGCCCAAAAAGCCAGTAGTTCACAGGAACTCGCCTTCAACTATGCCCAACAGCGTTATGACGTTGGCTTGATCAATGCGTTTGATTTTAGTCAATCTAAAACACGATACGACAATTCAATTATCGACTTGAATCGCGCCAAATATGATTATATTTTTAAGCTAAAGGTGTTGGAGCTCTATTTTGGGATTCCCGCAGCTGAATTAAAATTTTAAACTATGAAATCGAATAAACGAATTTGGATTATCGCAGGGACCATAGTCCTTATCGTTGCCCTAGTGGTTGGTAAGAAGATGTTCGGTAAAGACCAGAATATCCGTAATGTTGCCGTCGAAAAAGTAGTCTTGCGTGACATTATGCAGACGGTGGCGGCCACTGGAAAAATTCAGCCCGAAACCGAAGTGATGCTGTCTTCTGAGGTCTCTGGGGAGATCATAGAGCTACCAATAAACGAAGGAGATCAAGTCCAAAAAGGCGATTTATTGGTCAAAATCAATCCTGATTTGATTCAATCGGCCTTGACGCAGGCTCAGGCGGGACTGCAAAATGCTAAAGCTGGCTTGGCTCAAGCCGAAGCCTCACTTAAAAATGCCTTAAACAATTACCAGCGCAATGCAACCTTATTTGATAAAGGGGTGATTTCAAAAAGTGAATGGGATCGTGTTTTGGCTGATTACGAGATGGCCGAAGCCTCAAGATCGTCGGCATATTATACCGTGGAGAGTGCCAAGTCTAATGTCAAGCAAGGGCGCGACAATCTCAATAGAACCTCAATTTTTGCCCCAATGTCGGGAACCATTTCAAAGCTCTCTGTAGAATTAGGAGAACGGGTAGTAGGAACGGCTCAGATGGCCGGTACAGAAATCTTGCGGGTAGCGAATCTCGCCAATATGGAGGTTGAGGTCGATGTCAACGAAAATGACATTGTCAAAGTTGCTATAGGGGATGAGGTAGCTGTCGAAGTTGATGCCTATCTCAAGCGCACATTTAATGGTATTGTGACGGAGATTGCTAATTCTGCAGAATCATCTTTGTCCGTGGACCAGGTGACCAATTTTAAAGTCAAGGTGCGCATTCTGGCAGGGTCTTATGAAGATTTAACCCAAGGAAAACCCGAGACTTATTCTCCTTTTCGCCCAGGGATGACGGCAACGGTCGAAATAGAAACAGAGGAAAGAAAAAATGTTGTGGCCATTCCGATTAGTGCGGTGGTCATTAAGTCCGACACCTTGCCCAAGAAGATTGGTGCGACACCGAAGGCCAATGAAATAAGTGATGACAAATTCGAATGTGTTTTTGTCATGATTGGCGACAAAGCAGAGTTGCGGATCATCAAAACGGGCATCCAAGATGACAGCCGCATCGAAGTCCTAAGTGGGCTGTCCGAAGAAGACCAAGTCATTATTGGTCCCTATAATGTGGTGACCAAACTTCTTGATCCGGGAGACAAAGTGGCTATCGAAACAGAAGAAGAAAGCGAGCAGTAGCATGGCCTTAATATTATCTATTGAGAGTGCCACAACAAACTGTTCTGTGGCGATTGCTGATAATGGCAAATTACTTCACCTTGTCGAAGATGCCAGTCAGGGGTATTCTCACGGAGAACAATTACACACCTTTATTGATCAAGTTTTGTTGGGCGCTGGAAAAACGCTCGATCAGCTAGATGCTGTTGCTGTGAGCAAAGGACCGGGATCTTATACGGGATTGCGAATAGGTGTTTCCGCAGCCAAGGGCCTTTGCTATTCTTTGGACTTACCGTTGATTGCCTTGCCAACTCTTGACATAATGGTTCAGGCAGCAGATCAAAAAGCAGATATCATTATTCCGATGCTCGATGCCCGGCGTATGGAGGTTTATGCGGGTATATATGATTCGGACAAAAAGCAGGTTCGTGCAACCCAAGCAGAGATTCTAGATAGCGATAGCTATAAAGAGGTACTCGCCAGTGGTTCTGTTCTGTTTTATGGCAACGGCGCCGAGAAATGGGCCAGCCTTTGTAGTCACCCTAATGCATCTTTTGCTGTAAATACACTTCCTTCGGCCAAAGACATGAGTTTACTTGCGCAACAGGCGTATGATCAAGAAGTATTTGAAGATGTCGCCTACTTTGAACCCTTCTACTTAAAGGACTTTAAGTCGTTTTGATCTTGTTTGATCTCGCGGGACACAAGAGCAAATAATAATTATAGGTTGCCTAAAA
>DGAU01000019.1:3394-4152 GCA_002384055.1 Flavobacteriaceae bacterium UBA4022 | reverse complement strand
AAAAGAAGGCCAGTTATAGGCGATTGTAATAACTCACCAAACGGACCAAATCCGCCTCATTCTTAAGGTTTAGCTTGTACTTTTTGGCTGTAGACGCGACTTCCTTACTGTGGTCCTTAAAAAGGGCAAAGGTCTTTTTACTTGATTTAGGAATTTCAAAGAAATTCCCTTCTGTATCTCTCAAATAATATACAGAACGATCGCTGTAAGTCGAAGGCACATCGCGGGTCAAGTGCGTTGAGGCGCGAAAACCTTCCTTAAACAACTTTGTATTTTTCTTAAGCAAACTCATCTTAGGCCCTTCAGACATGACCTGATAATACTGTAGGTCATAGCGGTTTTCGGCATTAGGCAGAGCTACATAAACATCGTTATTCATGATGACCTTCATATTGAGTGTTTTGGTGACCCCTTGGGCCTGGTCGTCGCTATGCAACGGGTCAATTTTTGCCAAAAAATAATCTCTATGCGCATTGTATTTGAGATAGATTTTGGCTACTGCCAAATCTTCGCTGAGGTAAAGCGAGCCAGGAGCATAATCTTCTTCGAGAAAAGGAGAGCCTTTGGTATTTTCGTCTGTTACTAAGCGGCCTCCTGGTGCAACACCAAGCATATTCACCTGTGCTCCATTTCTCAAGGTGGTAGACATGGTTCCGCTCGGTCTAATAGCTTGGCTTAAAACAATACTTGGAATGACAAAACAAATGAGCAATAAGAACTTAGACATAGAATTTTTTTTAAATAATTTTGTAAGATGC
>DGAU01000019.1:0-3193 GCA_002384055.1 Flavobacteriaceae bacterium UBA4022 | reverse complement strand
AAGGAAATGCCTTTCTTTTGGTTTTGGACTAAAGCGAATTGCTGGGCATTAATCATTAATGGCTTCAACTAATGCGACGCGCCCTTGAGTCATTTCTTTGAGCATCGTTTGAATTCCATTTTTCAGGGTCACTGTAGACGAAGGACATCCACTGCACGCCCCTTGCAACAAGACACGAAGCGTCTTGGTCTCTGGGTCAAAAGAGTCAAAGGCAATATAGCCGCCATCCCCAGCCACCGCGGGGGTGACAAATTCTTCTAAAATGGCCACGATTTCTTTTTCTTGATCGGTCTGTGGGCTGTTTTGCTGCTGTGCTTTTTGTTCAGCGCCTTCGTTTGGATCCTCTTTAAGCGCTGCATCGGTCAACACATGCCCGCCGTTTTGCAGATAGTCTGCAATAAAGTCTTTTGCAGGATGCATGATGTTATCCCAACTTTCGGTGGCTGTCTTGGTAATAGAAATATAATTCTGGCTCAAAAAGACTTCTTTGACATAACCTAAATCAAATAAGGCAGCGACCAAAGGTGCTTCGGTAGCGGAAGCAGCAGAAGTAAATTCAAAGCGTCTGGTCACCAAAGACTTGTTGGCAACGAACTTAACTGTTTCTGGATTGGGGGTGCTTTCGGCATATATCGTGACCGGGATTTTGGACTTGGGTGCCGCCTCTGTCAAGATGGGTTTGCCACTGTTGAGGTAGTTTTCTATCGATTGGGCCACTTCATTTTGCACATCTTCCCAGGCAACAATGTCAAATTTTTCGATGGCGATAAAATTTTGTGCCAAATAAATCGTTTTGACAAACGGCAGATAAAAGAGCTCTTGCGCCAAAGGACTTGGTTTGGCTTGGTCGATATTGCCAAATTCATAGGCTTCGCCTTGGACCAGGAACGCGTCTGCCTGAAATTTAACAATGGCGGGTTGACTGGTCGGTTTAATAGTAATCTTTATCGGCTCACTCATGGGTGTCAATTTTGTTTGGGAATTGTCCCGCAAAAATAAAGAAACTTAAACAACCCGAGAGGGGATTAGTGATTTTAATAGACCCGAAAAGTAACCTGGCCAACTGTTGTCTGTTTTGTTCCGGTCTTAGGCCGAAAGCAACCCCTATAAACTGATGAACCAAAAAGCCTCGACAAATCAAATTTTTCTAAAGAAAATGCCCATTACAAGACCGTTTATTATGGCCTATTCGCAAAAAAATTCTTACTTTTCAACCTTGGTATTTTTAGCTTATGAAAACAACTAGTCATAAACGTATTTGGACCTTTTTGCTGGTCGCAGTCCTTTGTTCTTTTCAAGGATGGGCGCAAGGAGGGACCTGTGAGAGTATCGAGCCTTTTTGCGCGGGTAATCAAGCGCTAATTTTCCCAAACTGTAATAACCAAGACCCAGACTGTGTCACCACAGCAGAAGTAGGGCCTGATTATGCTTGTTTATTTTCGCAACCATATCCAGCTTGGTTTTATTTACAAATAGACCAGTCCGGAAATCTAGATTTCACCATCACGCAAAACACAAGTTTTGATGTCAATGGAAATCCTACGGGTACGGGTCTGGATGTCGATTTCATTTGCTGGGGGCCGTTTGCTCAAGGATCTGACCTATGTGACTATTCACAACTGCAATCAGCCAATCAGATTGATTGTAGCTATTCGGCGCTTCCGGTAGAGAGTTTCTCTATCAATGGGGGCAATAGCGGTGACATTTACGTTTTGGTCATTACAAATTTTAATCAATCGCCTGGTTATATTAAATTAGAACAAACCAATGTTGGTTCAGGAGGCGCAGGGAGTACCGACTGTTCTATTTTGGCCAATGAAACGGCATGTGATGGGGATACTATAACCTTCGATGCTACCCAAGCGGACGGACTCACTTATACATGGACATATGAGTCTCCAGTGGGTTCGGGATCTTATATACCATTTGTGCCTGCTGAAAATAACCCGACCTTAGATGTGACACTCACAGGGAGTTATCGATGCGAAGTCGTTGTGTCCGTCGGTCAGCCCGAAATACTCTTTTTCGAGGCAACCTTTTTGCCGCAGCCTTTTGTAGATATGGCACCAGATGATTTGTTTGTTTGTAACAATACAGGGACGATCCTGGGTGAGTTTGATCTTACAATCAATGGGTCTCAGGTTATTGGCAGTCAAGACCCTGCAGAATTGGTCGTGACTTACCTTGATGGCGCAGGAAACCCAATTGCCGATCCAACAGCGCATACCATAACGGGGACCACCGAAACGATCACGATAAGACTCGAAGAACTCACAGGATTGTGCTTTGCGGAAGAGACTTTTGATATCATTTACACGACAGTCCTTGCTGGTCCAGTGGCGAATTTCGAAATCTGTGATCAAGATCTTACAGGTTCTGAGCTTGTTCAGCTTGAATTATTGTTTGACGACCAAGTGCTGAATGGAGCGCCTGCCAGCGCGTATACTATTTCCTATCACTCGAGCCAAGGTGATGCAGATAATGGCTTGGGGGCATTGATCTCTCCCTATTTGGTCAGTGCGCCATCCGAAATTATTTTTGTTCGGTTTACCAGCAATATTGACCCTTCCTGCAGCGATACAACACAGAGTTTTGCCATTATTGTGGCGACACCACCGCTGATCGCTTCACCAGCGCCTGATTTATTCCAATGCTCGGCAGATGTTACGGTTCCTGGTATTTTCGATCTGACCCAGAACGAGGCAGTTGTTCTCGGAGGTCAGGATCCAGCTGATTTTAATATTTCTTTTATAGATGCCATTGGCTCTCTAATTGTGAATCCTGGAGGCTATGTGATTACAGGCGAATTGGAGACCATTACGATTCGTATTGAGGACTTGCAGGGTATTTGCTTTGTTGAAGATGTTTTTGATATCATCTACACTCAGGCCTTGTCTGGTGAGGTTACCGATTTTAATCTTTGTGATACAGACAATACGGGCAATGAAGCCATTGACTTGGCAGTCACCTTTAATACCGAAGTCTTGGATGGTCAGCTTTTAGGAGACTATTTCATTACATATCACGAAACGCAAATCGATGCCGACTTAGGGCAAAATGATTTGCCAAACCCTTATATTGTTACAGGTGCCTCAACAGAAATTTTTGTGCGCCTAGTGAATCGAAATGATCCGAGTTGTTTTGATAGCAGTGAAAGTTTCAACATCTTTCTTATTGCCCCTCCAGTCCCTGG
>DGAU01000026.1:3285-7851 GCA_002384055.1 Flavobacteriaceae bacterium UBA4022 | reverse complement strand
ACGCCATCGGTTACAATAAGTTTGAAACGCACACCATCGGCTTGCGCTTGTTTGAGCTGCGTCTCCAAATCGGCCATATCACTGTTTTGATAGCGGTAGCGCTGGGCTTTACAAAGCCTTACCCCGTCAATGATGGAAGCGTGATTCAGACTGTCCGAAATGATGGCGTCTTCGGGTCCTAGCAAGGGCTCAAAAACCCCTCCATTGGCATCAAAAGCCGCGGCATAAAGAATGGTATCTTCGGTTTGATAAAACGAAGCAATCTCTGCTTCTAGTTGCTTGTGGATATCTTGTGTGCCGCAAATAAATCGGACGGAGGACATACCAAAACCATGGGAATCCAGGGTGTCTTTAGCCGCCTGCACTACTGCAGGATGGGACGAAAGCCCCAAATAGTTATTGGCGCAAAAGTTGATGACTTCTTGGCCAGTAGAGATCTTGATCACGGCGTCTTGAGCGGACGTAATGATGCGTTCTTTTTTGAAGAGACCCTGGTCTTCAATGGCTTGAAGCTCCTGTGTCAAATGGTCTTTGAATTTGGTATACATAGTGTGTCGTTTTCGGCGTCTAAATTAAAGATTTTTGACCACAATGGGCGAATCTTTGAGGTAAACCAGGAGTTTTTGTCTGAGGCTAAAACCCATCGCGGTAAGGGCCTGTGCATATTGACTAATTTGTGCTTCGTCTTGGGGTTTTGGTGCGCCTGTTTTGTAATCAATCAGGCTATAACTCCCGTCTTGGTGGTAGTTGATGCGGTCGGGGCGCAAAACGCCTTCTGGGGTGATGATGCTTTGTTCGCAATGCACCCGGTCTGTCCCATCAAAAAGGGCGCTTAGTTGAGGGTCCAATAGAACAGACTGAACCGAGGCTTCTAGCGCTTCAGCGAGGTCTTTGTCTAAATAATAATGCGTCGTGATTTTATGCAGTGCCTCCGCCTGGTCTTCTGGTGTTTTGATCAAAGCCATAAATTCATGAAATAATGAGCCAAAACCATCTGCCGCAGGGGACCATAATTCTGGACGGCGTTGGGCGCCAACAAAACTTATGGGGTGGGATTCCGGCAAAATCACTTGGTAAGTAAATGCCCCATCTAGATCAGAAATATCTTCTGTTGCGATATGTTCGCTAGCCTCCAGTGCCAATGCTCCAAAATGATAACGCAGCTGACTGTCGGACCACAAGTTTTTGGCTTCAAGAAACTGCCAAAATATTTTATTGGCGGTCAAGGCTTGTCCTGTTTCTGAAGGCTTTTTGCAAAAGATATAAAGTTCGTTTTCAGCTCGTGTGAGGGCGACATATAAAAGATTGAGTGTGTCGAAGACCTCTGTTGCTTTTTTTTCTTGGTGGATCTGTTCTCCTTCTGTCCCGTAAAGCTTCATGTGATCCTTGTCATAATTCAGGCGCAGGTAGTCCAATTCGTGCTCCCGATGCGGATACCAAACCTTACGGGCCTTGGTGTCCGAAAACGCCATATCGGCAAAAGGGAAAATGACCACCGGAAATTCCAACCCCTTGGCCTTATGAATGGTCATTAGGGTGATGGCACCCAACCCCTTACTGCTGCTCAGGCTTAGGCGTTCTTTTTGCTGCTCCCAATAGGCCATAAGAGACCAAATACTGGCTTGAGGCCGTTTGGAAAACTGAAAAACCCAATCCATAAAGGCGGTCACAAAACCATCTGCTTTCGGGGCCCATCCAAACTGCTTTATGGCATACTCAAATCGCTCATAAAGACCAAGAGTTGATAGGGTTTCTAGACTAAAATCAATGCCCAGAACATTCAATTGTTGCTCAAAAACTCGGGGCGTCGCATCACGGTATTGTTGCAAATAATCGAAAAGCGCTTCTGAGACCCCTTGGGTATCATGGAGGTATCTTGCAAGTTCTACCCGGGCCATCACATCGTCATAAGAAATGCTCAGGGCGGCAACATGCATCAGGGCCGAGACAACCGGGTCGTGCTTGATCAGGAGGGCTTCTTCGGAAACCACTGCAAAACCATGGGCGCTGAGGTAAGCGCCCAACATGCTGCATTGTTTGTTGTTGCGGGTCAAGATACACACATCCTCCAAAGCCACCTGGCGGGCTTCTATATCCTTTATTTGTTGCAAAATGGCATCTTGGTAGCAGGCACTTTCACTTTCTTGGTCGGCCATATCCAAAAAGTCGATCTGCACATAGCCCTGTTGTCGTTGGTTGTTTTTTTGCTGACTACCTTTTTGATAAAGTGTTTGGTGTGCGGGGTCAATTAAAATATCGGCAGCGAAGCTAAAAAATGCGTTATTGAAGGCGACTATATCGGCCTTGCTGCGGTAGTTCGTGTCTAAAGTTTCTGTTGCTTTGGCGATATGGGGGAGGTCGCCTTCTCCTCGAGCAAGGGCCATAAATTGCTCAGGGTGTCCACCACGCCAGCGGTAGATCGATTGTTTCGGGTCCCCCACCAGCATAATCGTTCCTGCTTGAGTATCAGGGTCCGATTGCGATAGGGTGTCCCCAACCAGAGGCAGGAGGTTGTTCCATTGCATGGCTGAGGTGTCTTGAAATTCGTCAATAAAAAAATGGCGGTAGCGTTCACCAAGGCGCTCATAAATAAAAGGCGCCGGTTGGTCCTTGATTTCAGCAGCCAATAGCCGGTTAAAATCACTAACCACGACAGTGTTTTGCGCCGTCTTAACCGCTTCGAATTCTCTGCTGATCGACGCGAGGGTAGCCAATGGAATCAAATTTTTGATCACGTTGCGTGCAAAATGATCCTGAATAAAGGCCTGCTTGATGCCTTCGTAGGCCGTCACAAACACAGGCATAAGTCTATCAATGCATTCCTTAGTACTGGCAGGGGCGGTTTTGGTGTACAAATCCTCTTGCCGAAATTTTGCTTGCCAAACTGTATTAAACTTCAGCAATTCGGGCGCGTTTTTGGCGGTCAAGAGGAACTTAAAAAAAGAACCACTCTTAAATTCGGCCTGGCCCAATTCGTGGTCGTGGCATGTTTTGAGGGTATTGACAGCATACTGCTCAATGCGCGCACGAAATATTTTTTGCTGCTTGCGGAAGTCTTTTTCCAGAGCTAAATAATCGCTAATGGGCTTTTCTTGTATGGTCTTGAGATAGGGCTGGTCGTTTTCTTGGATCAGAAGTTCGGCGACCTTGTTGAGGTCAAAACTGATGTCCCATGATTTGTTGTCCTCTGTTTTCTGAAGGGCAAAGTCAATCAGGAGGTCTGTAATCTCGCGATCAGTACCTGCTTTATCAATAAGTTGGTCCACCGCTTCCGAGAGCAATAGCGGGGCTTCGAGACTCACATCGAAATTGCTGCTGAGCTTGAGGTCACGAGCAAAAGTGCGCAGTAGTCGGTGGTTGAATCGGTCGATGGTCTCAACATGAAACAGCGCATAATGGTTGAGTAGGTGCTTGAGCACATCTGTGCTGCGCCGGGTCAGTTGCTCGGCAGAAAGCCCTGTTGCGTCTTGAAGGGCTTGGGCCATAGAGGCGTTGCTCTTGGTGTAATGACCTTTGGCGAACTCCTGCAGCAATGACAAGATCCGGGTTTTCATCTCAGCTACAGCCTTGTTGGTGAAGGTGATCGCCAAGAGTTTTTTGTAGCGGTCGGCCTGAGGGGTCTCGAGCATTTTCTGGAGAAAAGAACAGACAAGGGCAAAAGTTTTCCCGCTCCCCGCGGAGGCATTATAGACGACAAAGGGCACGTTTTTAGGCAAAATACAATAGATGATGTGACTCCACTAAGATACTATTTTAAGAATGCCTGCCCTTAGGTAAAAGTTATAATTTCTATAACAGTCCAATGGTTTTTAAATGCTTAAATTTGACTCACAAAGAGTGATCACTAAAAATTAAGACTTATGGCTTTTGAATTACCCACACTACCCTACGCACATGATGCATTAGAGCCGCACATTGATGCGCGCACTATGGAAATCCACCACGGCAAGCACCATGCAGGCTATACCGCGAACCTCAATGCGGCCATCGCAGGAACCGATTTAGAAGGACACAATATCGAGGCTATTTTGGCCAATTGTGATATGAACAACAAAGGATTGCGCAATAATGCTGGTGGCTTTTACAACCACTCATTGTTTTGGAGCGTGATGCAGCCAAATGGCGGCGGCAACCCTCAAGGCGCATTAGCCCAAGCGATTGACGATTCATTTGGTGGGTTCGACCAATTTAAAGAGCTGTTCTCTGCAGCAGCCAAAACACAATTTGGATCAGGCTGGGCTTGGTTGTGCGTCCACAAGGGCGGAAAATTGGACGTGTGTTCTACGGCCAATCAAGACAATCCGCTGATGCCGGGGATCACCTGCGGTGGCACACCGATCTTGGGACTTGATGTTTGGGAACACGCCTATTACCTCAATTACCAAAACCGTCGTCCAGATTACGTGTCGGCATTTTTTAATGTCATTAATTGGGATGCCGTAGCACAGCGCTTCGAAGCAAACAAGTAGGCACCAACAATATCAGAATTGACAAAGGCAGCCCATTGAGGCTGCCTTTTTTGTTTTGAGGACGACGGCTTTGTATGTGGGGTATAAACAAAAAAAA
>DGAU01000026.1:0-3066 GCA_002384055.1 Flavobacteriaceae bacterium UBA4022 | reverse complement strand
TTGAATCAACTTTTCGTTCAAACGAACGGAATACGCGACAAACGACAGAAACGCCTTTTGTGCTGGGATTTAGTAGGCGCGTGCTGGGTTGCCTTCGTAAAAATGGACAAAGGCCCGGTTCACCACGACAACGCCCCCTTTGGTGGGATAGTTCCCGGTAAAGTACCAATCGCCGAGGTGCTCTGGGCAAGCCTGATGCAAATCATCAACGGATTGAAAGATGACTTTGACCTTACTGCTGAGCTGATCACTAGAGATGATACTCGCGATTTTATCCGAAATTTCTTCGTTGCTAAATGGCGCGTAAAGTGCCTGAACGTGATTTTCAATAGCCAATCCTTGTTCTGCCGAGGCAATCGCAGCTTTACAGCTGTGGTAAACCGCTGTAATGATGCTTTCTGTGCCCCGTTCTTTGTGGAGGGCGATGGCGGCATTGAATGCAACAAGCTGCTCCAAACGGGCCATATCGATACCGTAACAGTCGGGGTAACGAATCTGAGGTGCCGAAGACACCACCACGATTTGTTTGGGCCCAAGGCGATCGAGCATTTTGAGGATGCTCATCTTAAGCGTGGTGCCCCGCACAATACTGTCGTCAATAATCACAATATTGTCCTCGGGATTAACGACCCCGTAGGTCACATCGTAAACATGTGCCACCAGGTCGTCGCGACTGCTGTCTTCGGTAATGAATGTTCTGAGCTTGACGTCTTTGATGGCCAGCTTTTCGGTTCGGATTTTTTGGCCTTGAATCGTTTCGAGACGTTCTGCGGTCAAGCCGTCTTTTTCGTCAAGTATGGCCTGAGTTTTTTTCTGGTCTAAATATTCTTGGGCGGCTTCCATCATTCCATAAAATGAGGTCTCTGCCGTATTAGGAATAAAAGAGAAGACCGTGTTTTGGGTGTCGTTGCCGATGGCACTGAGTACTTTAGGCATCAATAGGCGCCCCAGGGATTTACGTTCCTGATAAATTTCGGCGTCACTGCCGCGCGAGAAGTAGATGCGTTCAAAAGAGCAGGAACGCCTTGGTAGCGGCTCGTGAATTTTGCTGAGCTTGGTCTCGCCGGACTTTTTGATGATCAAAGCATGGCCGGGGTCGAGTTCCTTAATCTGTTCGAAAGGCACGTTAAATACGGTTTGGATCACTGGCCGTTCACTGGCCACAACGACCACTTCGTCGTCTTTATAATAATAGGCGGGCCGAATACCAGCAGGATCACGCAAAACAAAAGCGTCTCCATGGCCTAATAACCCAGCCATGGCATAACCTCCATCCCAATATTTGGAGGCCTTGCGTAGAATTTTTTCTAGGTTGAGGTGGTCGACAATATGCGTAGAGGCATCCATTTTGCTCAGCCCCTGGGCCTTGGCTTGTTTGTATAGTTTGCGTACGGCATCGTCCAAGAAATGCCCGATATTTTCCATAACGGTTACCGTGTCGGCTTTTCCTTTCGGGTGCATCCCGAGTTTGATCAGGTTTTGAAATAGCTCGTTTGTATTGGTCATGTTGAAGTTCCCGGCGATGATCAGGTTGCGGTGCATCCAATTGTTTTGACGCAAAAATGGGTGTACCGTTTCGATGCTATTGCCGCCAAATGTGCCATAGCGCACATGGCCTAAGAACAGCTCGCCTTGGTAGGGAATGATCTTTTTTTGCAATTCAATATCGTCTGATAGCCCGGGGTTTAGGGCAAATTCCGTGTTGATACGGTTGTTGATTTGGTCGAAAATATCCTGAATGGGCTGCGCCGCATTGGATCGGATCCTGCTGATGTAGCGCTCCCCAGGAGAAACATCCATCTTGATGCCTGCCAGACCAGCGCCGTCTTGTCCGCGGTTGTGCTGCTTTTCCATCAGGAGGTACATCTTGTTGACTCCATAAAAGGATGAGCCGTATTTTTCTTTGTAATATGACAAAGGCTTCAACAACCTGATCAAGGCAATACCACATTCATGTTTTAACGGGTCACTCATAACGCACCTATGGTTAGTTCAATTAGATATCGAATTGGGTCAATTGTTTAAATTGTTTGAGGCGCTCGGCAAGTGAAGCACTTTCGATCCGCTCTAACCGCTTGGTCCCAAATTCTTCAACACAAAACGAGGCCAAAGCCGATCCATGAATAACGGCTGTTTTCATGTTTTCGAAACTATAATTCTTGTTTTGTGCCAGGTAACCAGCAAATCCTCCTGCGAAAGTATCTCCTGCCCCTGTGGGGTCAAAAACCTCCTCTAAAGGCAGGGCCGGAGCGTAAAACATATCGTGCTTATGAAAAAGCAAGGCCCCGTGCTCCCCTTTTTTGATGATCACATACTGAGGCCCCATTTCGTATATGCGTTTTGCGGCACGTACCAATGAGTATTCTCCGGTGAGTTGGCGGGCCTCCTCGTCATTTATACTGATGACGTTTACCTTAGCCATGACTTTTAACAAATCCTCCCAGGCGTGCTCCATCCAAAAGTTCATGGTGTCGAGCATGAGTATCTTGGGGTCTGTCATTTGGGCAATGACCTCAAGCTGGACTAGAGGGTGCAAATTGCCCAAGAGCACCACTTCGGCCGATCGATAAGACTCTGGAACGACTGGTTTAAAGTCAGCCAAAACATTGAGCTCGGTAGCGAGTGTGTCGCGCGTGTTCATATCGTTGTGGTAGCGCCCTTTCCAAAAGAAGGTTTTGCCTTCGGCCTTGATCTCGACACCTTGGGTGTTGAGTCCTTTATCCGTCAAAAGATCTAAGTGGTTTTGTGGGAAATCTCCGCCGACGACCGATACCAGAGCGGCGTCTACTGAGTAATGCGATGCGGCAAGACCAATATAGGTTGCGGCGCCACCCAAAATTTTGTCGGTTTGTCCAAATGGGGTTTCAATAGCGTCGAAGGCAATAGTACCTACAATAACAAGCTTGCTCATGGGTGGGTTTTCTAGAAGCCAAAAATAAGTATTTCTTGGAGATTATGGGGCGTGATGTTTAAGGGATCTACACAACTTTATTAAGCCATTTGTCTTACTCCTGACCGAAATCGCAAAATTTGCGCTAAATAAGGCGCCAAAATTCTTTTTTGGTG
>DGAU01000021.1:8999-34115 GCA_002384055.1 Flavobacteriaceae bacterium UBA4022 | reverse complement strand
AAATCAGCACAATTAATACCTACGGTTTAGGCTTCACCCCCAATATCGCCTTCATGATCGCTTGGTAGACGAAAGGACCATAGAAAGGCGCTTTTTTTACTACAGATATGGTGGACTATTGCCATTGAGGTTACATCCGCTCAGGAACCTCCATACCCAACAACGAACAACTGGTCTTAATGACATCGGCCACCGCCTGACTCAAAGCCACTCTAAAAGTGGTTTCTGGGCCGATTTCAGCAGTCAAGATGGGCACGTTTTGGTAAAAGGAATTGAACTCTTTGACCAGTTCATAAGTGTAGTTGGCGATCAACGCGGGACTATAATGGAGGGCCGCTTCCTGTATCTTTTCGGGAAAGCCTTTTAAGAGTTTCAATACAGACCTCTCCTTATCGTGCAGATCGAGGGTCTGGTCATAATCTGGCAACACCAAGCCTTGTGCTTTGCGGCCTATGGATTGGATTCGTGCGTAAGTGTACTGTATGAATGGACCTGTATTGCCTTGAAAGTCGACACTTTCTTCAGGATCAAATAAGATCCGCTTCTTTGGGTCGACTTTAAGAATATAATATTTGAGGGCACCCAAACCAATCTGCTCGAACAATTTTGTTTTTTCCTCTGGAGCGAGATCATCTATCTTGCCTAAACCTTGAGCAATTTCTCTTGCCGTTTCTTGCATCTCATGAATCAGATCATCGGCGTCCACCACGGTACCTTCTCGTGACTTCATTTTGCCCGAAGGCAAATCAACCATACCATAACTCAGATGGTACAAATGTTTGGCCCATGGATAACCCAATTTGCCTAAGATCAAAAACAGCACCTTGAAATGGTAATCTTGCTCATTACCGACGGTATAAGTCATCCCTGTAACTTTAGGATAATCTATAGACCGCTGTATGGCTGTGCCAATATCTTGTGTCATATATACGGAGGTGCCGTCGCTGCGCAGGACCAATTTATGATCCAGGCCGTCTTGTGTCAAATCACACCAAACCGAACCGTCCTCTTTCTGGTAAAACACTCCTTTTTCTAAACCTTCTTGGATATGCTCTTTGCCCAGCAAATAAGTGTTGCTTTCATAATAATTTTGATCAAAATCCACCCCCAATTTGCGATAGGTGGTCTCAAAGCCATCATATACCCATTGATTCATTTCTGACCAAAGCGCAACAACTTCGGCATCACCAGCTTCCCACAAACGCAATAATTCCTGCGCCTGCTGCAGTGATGGGGCCTGTTTAGCCGCATCTTCTTCAGAATGCCCTTGAGCGACAAGCTCACGCACCTGTTCTTTATATTTTTGGTCAAAGATAACGTAGTAATTTCCTACTAACTTATCCCCTTTGAGTCCTGTGCTTAGCGGCGTCTGGCCATTGCCAAAATGCTGCCAAGCCCACATACTTTTACAAATATGGATGCCTCGGTCATTAATGATCTGTGTCTTATAGACCGTCTTACCCGAAGCCTTGAGTATTTCGGATACAGAAAAACCCAATAAATTATTCCGGATATGCCCCAGATGAAGCGGCTTATTGGTGTTCGGCGATGAATACTCAACCATTACGGTCTCTCCATTGGGCTCGGCCCATCCATAATGGCTATAGTCCGCTACTGCATCAAAAGTATTGATGAAATATGCATCTTCAAAAGACAAATTAAGAAAGCCCTTTACCACATTGAACCCCTTGATTTCCGGGACGTTTTGTGTCAAAAAATCACCGATTGCCGTACCTATTTCCACAGGGTTTCCTTTGATTACTCGCAACAGGGGAAAGATCACGACCGTTAGATCACCGACAAAATCCTTGCGTGTGGTCTGGAATTCAACCGCATCTAAGGTTTGGCCATAGCGTTTTTGTGCGGCCAGTATAATCTGGTGTTTTAAAGTATCTTCTATGGACATTTCATCAAAAATTGAAGCGCAAAGATACGCGAATTATGGTTTATATATTGACGCATTATCGGCGCCATAAGGCATAAGCCCTCTAAGCCTTGGGTAAGAACACTTCAGCCATCATGCAGCGCGCACTTCCCCCGCCACAGGTTTCGATGGTCGATAAATCGACATCCAAAATAGCACCGTGTTTTTCCAGAGCCTCTATCTGGTCTGGCGACAAGGCCGCTTTTGCCGAAGCACTCATGACAATCAGTCGTTGTCCATCGGCCCCAATGACTTGGAGCATATTCCCAGCGAACTGATGCAGTTGTTCTTCGCTAATGGCGATGATTTCTTTTTTGCTTTCCCGCAGGTGACGCAATACATTCTTGCGTTCGGTAGGGGCATCAATAGCCTCCAAACACACCACACAAAACCTTTCTCCTATGCACATCAATACATTGGTGTGATAAATGGGCAAACGCTGTTTTCCGACATTTTGATAAGCATAGAAAAGCACCGGATCCATTTCAAAATCTTCACAGAACTCAATGAATATATCCTCATCAGCGCGAGAAGACAAAGCGCAATAAGCCTTGCTATTGGCGCGGTCCAAAATCATACTTCCCGTACCTTCTAGATATACTTCGGCATCTTCGGCCGAGGTATAGTCCATGACATTATTTATTTGATAACCTTGTGCTTCGATAGCTTCTAGCACTGATTCGCGGCGCTCACGGCGGCGATTTTTGGCAAACATCGGATAGAGTACCGCTTGACCGTCATCATGAAAACTCACCCAGTTATTAGGAAATACAGCGTCAGGCGTATCAAATTTAGGTTCGTCTTGAACCACGATAACCACAACACCTCTTTCGCGCAGCAAAGCAACCATAGCATCAAACTCAGATTGTGCCCGTCGGGTAATCTCTAAGGGGCCTGCTTTAATAGCTTCTTGAAAATAATTATTGACCGCTGTTTCTTCGTTCATACGAAAAACCGCTGGGCGAATCATTAATAAGGTATTGGTGATCTGATCCATAGTATAAGTTCAAGAGGACAAAAATAAAGGTTTTGCCGGCATTTAGCGGTAAACGCATTTGAAATTATCGCGCTTGCCAGATAATAATTTGACTTTAAAAAATAAAGCTCAAGCAGCTCATAACCCATCATTATTATCCGTGAAAATGTTACAAATACATAACACAAGGACTAAATCTCCTTGTTTATACATATATTTTTCCGAAATTCGGCCCGAGCAATGAGTGAGCGGCTGCTTTATTATGAATACGTGACTCATTTATAGCAAATTGAAGGCCACTAACCGGGCATAAAGCTCATGCAGGCCAAAGCTTTTCCTTGATTTTGAAAAAGTGACCACTATTCAGATCATTAAACAAAATAACGAACCGAACCAAACATGGCACTAAGAGAAGAATTTGAAAAACAAGGGGTATGGCTTTTTAAATACCGGGGCAACCTTCCAATCATTATTTTAGTTCTGGGTTACGCCCTTTACATATACAAAGAATACTATCCTGAAGCCTATTTCTTGCAAGGCGATGATCTCGCAATGGAAGCATGTTATGAATGGCTCTGCCTGGCTATTTGCTTTTCAGGGCTAGTGATCCGCGCCTATACCGTAGGACACACACCGCGATTTACCTCAGGGCGAAACACAGACGAGCAGGTCGCCGAAACCCTTAATTCTACGGGACTTTATTCGATCCTAAGACACCCGTTGTATCTGGGCAATTTTCTGATGTGGCTTGGTGTAGGAATGCTGACAGGACATATATGGTTCATTGTCGCGTTCATTCTTTTTTACTGGTTATATTACGAGCGGATCATGTACGCTGAGGAGCAGTTTCTGACCAGAAAATTTGGCCAAACCTATACGGATTGGGCTGAAGGAGTGCCTCCTTTTATTCCTTCATTCAAAAACTTCAAAAAACCTAGCCTGCGTTTTAGCTGGAAAAAGGTGATGAAAAAAGAAAAAAATGGGCTGTTTGCTATGTTTTTACTCTTTGCTCTTTTTGACATGTCGGGAGAATATGTACACGGCACCACTGACTATAATATGTTCTTGGTCTATGGCTGTATTGCTACGGGCGTCGCTTATATTATTTTGAAATTCCTCAAGAAAAAGACATCAGTCCTAGATGAAGAGGGCCGCTAAAGGCGCTAGGGCGATTCAGTAATTTGCCGGTGTAATTTTTGTCTTAATCACGATATAGCGGCATTGTACTGCAGCGCAACAAACCTCCTTGCTTCGCAATTTCTGCATAAGGTACTTCCTCGACGGTAAAGCCTTGGTCCCTTAACCAGGTATTGAGGCGCGTAAAATGCTGTTCGGAGATTACCACATCGGGCGCAATAGAAAAAACATTGCAGTTCATGGCATGCATCTCTTCTTTACTCAAGTGAAACACATTTTCCTGACCGAATAAGTCCCTTAGCCACTGGTACTCCTGTTCTATAAGAAAGCCCTCTTTATGGATCAGTGCCTTGCCCAAACCTAAAGGCTGAAAGCAACAATCCAGATGTAATGCATTTTCGTAAGGGTCAAAATTGGACTTTTTGAGGGAAAAGGAAACAACTTTTTTGTGCGGAAATAGGGATTGTAAGTAATCCACGGCGATCATATTGGTACGCGCCGTTATGTATTTACGGTAATCGCGATCCTTGAAGGTACCCACGAATATATAATCGCCCCAGGGCATAACATCGCCCCCCTCTATATGGGCGTCTTCCGGGAAATATAAAATATCTTCTTTTGGGACTTGTTGTAAGACATAATCCAAGGCGTCAATTTCGTTTGAACGATCCTCAAGAATATTGGCAATAATGAGCTTGTTTTCGATGACGAATGCAATATCGCGAGCAAATATTTGGTTATAATTTTCGATAATTTCTGGACGAAAAACCGCGACCTGATGTCGCTCAAAAACATTGGCTAGAGCTTCCATCTCCAGGATCATGTCTTTTTCTAAAGGGTAGGTACCGGACTTGATGTGTTCTGCAGACTTGGGGTCATATGCATCCTGAAGCTTAGGTGTTGGGCCATTACTTAGTGCTGAACCTAATACAACCGATCGCAAGCGACCTATTTCATCGTTAATGTTTAGTTTCAGTGGCATAAGATCCTATAATATTCGACTTCAGGAAAGGGTTTCCCTCAAAGGTAATGATTTACCGGTGGTCAATATCTTTAAATGCGCGGGCCGGCTCACCAATATAAAGTTGTCTCGGACGACCAATAGGCTCTTTTCTGAGGCGCATCTCACGCCATTGCGCTATCCACCCAGGCAAACGCCCTAGAGCAAACATTGGGGTGAACATCTGCACAGGAATGCCTAAAGCACGATAGATGATTCCTGAATAGAAATCAACATTGGGGTACAACTTACGTTCTACGAAGTAAGGATCGTTAAGGGCTTCTTGCTCCAGGCCTTTAGCAATATCCAATACGGGATCGTTAATACCCAAGTCAGTCAAAACATCATCGGCGGCAAGTTTGATGATGCTGGCACGGGGATCGAAGTTTTTGTAAACGCGATGACCGAAGCCCATCAGGCGGAAAGGATCCGACTTGTCTTTGGCTTTGGCCATATATTTTTTAGTGTCGCCTCCATCTTTCTTGATGGCTTCGAGCATTTCAATAACTGCCTGATTAGCACCACCATGCAACGGGCCCCATAAGGCACTTATCCCTGCAGATATAGAGGCAAACAAACCTGCGTGCGAAGATCCGACCATGCGCACGGTAGAAGTCGAACAGTTCTGCTCGTGATCAGCATGAAGTATCAGCAATTTGGTCATTGCCTGCTTCACAACAGGATTACTGACGTATTGGCTATGCGGTTTTTTAAACATCATTTTGAGAAAATTATCTACATAGCCAAGCGAATCGTCTCCATAATCTAATGGCAAACCGGCAATCTTGCGATAGGTCCAAGCCGTCAATACAGGGAATTTTCCCATGATTTTGACAATGGCCGCATACATTTCATCTTCACTATCAACATTGACAGAAGAAGGGTTAAAGGCAATCAAGGCGCTTGTTAGCGCCGAAAGCACACCCATGGGATGGGCGGCTTGAGGAAACCCATCCAGTATTTTTTTCATGTCATCAGCGACAAGAGATTCCTCTTTGATGTCCCTATGAAACTTTTGCAAGGCGTCCCGCGTGGGCAGCTCACCAAAAATCAATAGGTAAGCGACTTCAAGGAAATCGGCCTTTTCTGCTAATTCTTCAATCGAATAACCCCGATAACGCAAGATACCCTGCTCTCCATCTAAGAAGGTTATCGCACTCTCACAACTCGCCGTGTTTTTAAACCCAGCATCAATAGTCGTAACCCCTTGGGTCACGGCTCTTAATTTCGAAATATCGATGGCCAATTCGTTCTCGGTTCCCTTAAATATCGGGAATTCGAAAGTCTCATTATCGATTTGAATCTTAGCGGATGTAGCCATTATGGTGATGTTTAAGGAGTGATTTGTGCCTCGCGAATTTACAAAATAATGCGCGAATTTTTAAATAAATCCATTACGCATTAGGGTTAAAATCTTCTTAAATAAAACCGGCTATAAACAACTACGCCCGCTTATAGCGGGCGCAGTTGTTTGGTCGTATTGGATTAGATTTTGAATGCATTCATTTTTGGAAAATAAGCCGTGTCTCCCAGGGCCTCTTCAATACGCAATAATTGATTGTATTTGGCCATTCGATCACTGCGCGATGCCGAGCCAGTTTTGATTTGTCCGGTATGCAAGGCAACAGCCAAATCGGCAATGGTGGTGTCTTCAGTTTCACCACTGCGGTGTGACATCACGCAAGTATATCCCGCATTTTGCGCCATCTGAACCGCTGCAATAGTTTCACTTAGGGTCCCAATTTGATTCACTTTGATCAAGATAGAATTAGCGATTTTGCGTTTGATTCCCTTAGAAAGTCGTTCGACATTAGTCACAAACAAATCGTCACCAACCAATTGTACTTTATCGCCGACCAATTCGGTCAGGTACTGCCAACCATCCCAATCATTTTCATCCATCCCATCCTCTACCGAGATAATTGGGTATTGAGCACACAAGGCCGCAAGATATTCTGCCTGTTCTTTAGAGCTACGGATTTTTCCATTGACTCCTTCAAATTTGGTGTAGTCGTAAACACCGTTTTCATAAAACTCCGCTGCGGCGCAGTCCAATGCAATCATGACCTGATCACCCAAAGTGTATCCTGCATTGGCCGTGGCTTTTGCTATCGTTTCTAAGGCATCCTCGGTGCCGTCCAAAGTGGGCGCAAATCCGCCTTCATCACCAACAGCGGTACTTAAACCGCGGTCGTGTAACACCTTTTTTAGGTGATGGAAGATTTCCGATCCGATCTGCATGGCATGAGTAAAGCTTTCGGCTTTTACTGGCATCACCATAAATTCTTGAAAAGCGATGGGCGCATCACTATGTGAGCCACCGTTAATGATGTTCATCATAGGGACTGGCAAAGTTTTGGCATTCACCCCACCAATATATCGATACAAAGGCAATCCTAACTCTTGAGCAGCGGCTTTGGCCACCGCTAAGGATACACCCAATATAGCATTGGCCCCTAACTTTGATTTGTTTTTTGTGCCATCCAAGTCAATCATCAATTGATCTATGGCTTCTTGTTCAAAAACAGACCAACCGATCAGTGCATCACTAATTTCATTATTGACATGACCCACGGCCTTTAAAACGGCTTTCCCCATATAATGATTCCCACCATCACGGAGCTCAACGGCTTCGTGTTCTCCAGTAGATGCCCCTGAAGGGACTGCCGCACGGCCAACGAAACCATGTTCTGTGGTCACATCAACTTCTACTGTAGGGTTTCCGCGCGAATCAAATATTTGACGGGCATGGATATCAATAATTATACTCATAATTAGTTTTTTTGATTGGTGAGTGAAGATACAAAAGAATCATAGTTCCCTAAATGATACCCTTTTATTTCAGTGTTAAAGCCGGGCTTTAACGTTTTCGATAACCTCAATTTTGATAGCCTTCAGGTCTTATTGACTATTGTTTCCCTAAAGAAGCCACAAATTGGTCAAATAAATAAGCGGCATCATTTGGTCCTGGCCCCGCCTCTGGATGATACTGCACAGAAAAAACTGGCTTTCCTTTGACCTTGATACCGGCAACGGTATGATCGTTCAGGTGCAAGTGGGTGATATCTATATCTGGATGATCTTCAGTCTCTTTTCTATTGATGGCAAATCCGTGATTCTGAGAGGTTATTTCGCCTTTACCTGTCACTAAATTTTTGATGGGATGATTGATCCCTCTGTGTCCATTATGCATTTTAAAGGTAGAAACCCCATGGGCCAATGCCAGCACTTGATGTCCTAAACAGATCCCGAACAATGGCTTGTCCTGCGCTAAGATGTCACGTGTGGTCTGAATGGCTTCTGCCAAGGGCTCTGGATCTCCAGGCCCATTACTCAAAAAATAGCCGTTTGGATTATAAGCCTTCAAGGTCTCAAAGGGCGTGTTATACGGAAATACCTTTATCTGACAATCGCGTTGCGCCAAGTGCCGTAATATATTTCTTTTGATGCCCAGATCTAAGGCCGCTACTCGATAGGTTGCATCATCCTCACCATAAACATATGGCTCAGTAGTGGAGACTTTAGAAGCCAACTCCAAGCCCTTCATACTCGGGACTTGGGTCAATTCTTTTTTTAATTGATCAATTTCATCAACACGTGTTGTGATCACCGCATTCATTGCTCCGTTATCTCTTATATAGGCCACTAATGCACGCGTATCCACATCACTTATGGCAAAGAGGCTATGGTCATCCAAGAAGTCTTCTAGTGATTGTTCCGCCGATACTCTTGAAAAAGGATAACTGAAGTTGCGGCATATCAGGCCTGCAATTTTAACCCCTTTAGATTCCGTTTCATCGGGATGGGTTCCATAATTGCCAATATGTGCATTGGTGGTCACCATGAGTTGCCCGTAATATGAAGGATCTGTAAAAATTTCTTGATAACCAGTCATCCCAGTATTAAAACATACTTCTCCAAAGGCCGTTCCGTCTTTGTCTCCAACAGATTTACCAAAAAAGATGGTGCCGTCTTCTAATAAAATTAATGCTTCTTTGCGTGTCTGATATTTCATTTCTAAAAAAGAGTTTTACAAAAATAATATAAAAAAAGGGACTAACTTAAAACAGCTAGTCCCTTTATTTTGATTTGAATAGTCATCTATCTATTCTTCTTCTTTGTTTGTTTCTTGAACCACAGCGGCTGGTGCTGCAGCAGCGGCGCCTCCACTTCGGCCTCTACGGGTTGATTTCTTTTTCGTGGTCTTAACTACGTTATAAATCTCATTGTAATCAACCAATTCAATCATTGCCATATCAGCGTTATCTCCTAATCGGTTGCCCAATTTGATGATCCGTGTATAACCTCCTGGACGATCGCCAACCTTAACAGCGACTGCATTGAAAAGTTCTGTAACAGCTTCCGTTTGACGTAATCGGCTATATACGATACGTCGGTTGTGGGTGGTGTCTTCTTTTGACTTGGTTAATAATGGCTCAACAAATTGCTTCAACGCTTTGGCCTTAGCTACTGTTGTGTTGATGCGTTTGTGCTCAATTAGGGAACAGGCCATGTTTGCCAACATCGATTTTCTGTGGGCGGTCTTTCTACCTAAGTGATTAATTTTTTTTCCGTGTCTCATTTGTACTTCTTTTAGACGTTTCTAAAGAAACTAGTCTTTATCTAATTTATATTTTGAAAGATCCATTCCGAAATTCAATCCCTTAATATTGACGAGTTCTTCAAGCTCAGTTAAGGATTTCTTTCCGAAATTACGGAACTTCATTAAGTCGTTTTTGTTGAAAGATACCAAGTCGCCTAAAGTGTCTACTTCGGCTGCCTTAAGGCAGTTTAAAGCGCGCACTGAAAGATCCATGTCGATCAATTTTGTCTTCAACAACTGACGCATATGCAATGACTCTTCATCGTATGTTTCTGTTTGGGCGATTTCATCAGCCTCTAGGGTGATGCGCTCGTCACTAAACAACATAAAGTGGTGAATCAATGTCTTTGCCGCTTCAGTCAAGGCATCCTTAGGATTGATCGAACCGTCCGTCATGATTTCGAAAACTAACTTTTCGTAATCTGTTTTTTGCTCTACCCTGAAGTTTTCAATGCTATACTTCACATTTTTTATCGGGGTGTAGATCGAATCGGTAAAAATAGTCCCTAAAGGCGCATTTGCTTTTTTGTTCTCTTCAGCAGGAACATATCCTCGGCCTTTCTCAATAGTGATTTCGAAATTCAAATTCACTTTGCTGTCCATATTACAAATGACTAAATCTGGATTCAGTACTTGAAATCCTGAAATGAACTTTTGGAAGTCACCAGCGGTTAATTTATTACCACCAGAAACGGCTATCGTTACTGTTTCATTATCTATCTCCTCGATTTGTCTTTTGAAACGAACTTGTTTTAAGTTCAAGACCATTTCGGTGACATCTTCGACAACGCCAGGAACTGTAGAGAATTCGTGATCGACTCCTTCGATACGTATCGAAGTAATTGCAAATCCCTCTAAAGAAGATAAAAGGACACGTCTTAGGGCGTTACCCACGGTCAATCCATAACCAGGTTCCAAAGGACGAAATTCAAATTTTCCTTCGAAATCTGTAGAATTAATCATGATAACTTTATCAGGCTTTTGAAAACTAAATACTGCCATAACTTATCTCGTGTTTAAGATTATTTAGAATACAATTCGACGATGAATTGCTCGTTGATGTTCTCTGGAATTTGCAGTCTTTGCGGTATAGAAACGTATGTTCCCTCCTTTTTATCTGCATTCCAAGTGATCCATTCATAAACATGGCTTGCGTTGGCCAATGAATTGTTAATCGCTTCCAAAGATTTTGATTTTTCACGCACAGCAACGACATCATTTGGCTTCAACTGATAAGAAGGTATATTGACCTTTTCTCCATTAACTGTAATGTGTCTGTGTGATACGAGTTGTCTTGCGCCACTTCTGCTCGGTGCGATCCCCATTCGGTAAACTACATTGTCCAAACGTGATTCACACAACTGAAGTAATACAGCACCCGTAATTCCAGGTGCAGCGGTAGCTTTTTTGAACAGGTTACGGAATTGACGCTCCAAAATACCATAGGTATATTTCGCTTTTTGCTTTTCAGCAAGCTGAATTGCATATTCCGACTTCTTCCCTCTTCTGCGGTTGTTTCCATGTTGTCCTGGAGGATAATTACGCTTTTCAAACGATTTATCTTCTCCAAAAATAGCTTCACCGAACTTTCGGGCTATTTTCGTTTTAGGACCAGTATATCTTGCCATTCTATTTTTGTTTTTGAAGGGAAAATCTAAATTAAGGTCATCCTTTAGTTTTCGTTTTCCTTCTGGTTTATACTTAGTTTATTAATAAATTATACTCTTCGACGTTTTGGTGGACGACATCCGTTATGAGGCATTGGCGTGACGTCAATGATCTCTGACACTTCAATACCTGCATTATGGATGGTACGTATAGCAGATTCTCTACCATTACCCGGTCCTTTAACGTATACTTTTACTTTACGTAATCCTGCCTCGTGAGCTACTTTAGAAGCATCTTCCGCCGCCAATTGAGCAGCATAAGGTGTGTTCTTTTTAGAGCCTCGAAAACCCATTTTTCCAGCTGATGACCATGAAATAACGTCTCCGCCTTTGTTGGTCAACGAAATGATGATGTTATTGAACGAAGCAGTAATGTGTGCTTCACCTGTGGCTTCAATAATAACCTTCCGTTTTTTCGTGTTTTTTGCACTAGTCTTTGCCATATCCCTAGAAATTATTTAGTTGCCTTTTTCTTGTTGGCGACGGTTTTACGTTTTCCTTTTCTCGTTCTTGAGTTATTCTTTGTGCGCTGACCACGTAATGGTAAACCAGCTCTGTGACGAATACCTCTGTAACAACCAATATCCATTAATCGCTTAATGTTTAATTGGATTTCACTACGTAATTCACCTTCGATCTTGAAAAACGAAACAGCTTCACGAATGGCGCCGATTTCATCATCGTTCCATTCGGTTACTTTTTTGTCTTCACTGACTCCAGCTTTCTTTAAGATATCTTGAGCACGAGTTCTTCCTACTCCAAAGATATACGTTAACGCGATTACACCCCTTTTATTCTTTGGGATATCTACACCTGCGATTCTTGCCATAATTATCCTTGTCTTTGTTTGAACCTAGGGTTCTTTTTGTTAATAACATACAAACGTCCTTTTCTGCGTACAATCTTGCAGTCGGCACTTCTCTTCTTTATCGATGTCCTTACTTTCATCTCTTTTTAATATCTATAGGTTATGCGAGCCTTTGATAAATCATATGGACTCATTTCTAATTTAACTTTATCTCCAGGAAGCAATTTAATGTAATGCATACGCATCTTTCCCGATATATGAGCGGTCACAATATGTCCGTTCTCTAACTCAACACGAAACATTGCGTTGGACAATGCTTCAATAATACCACCATCTTGTTCAATTGCTGATTGTTTAGCCATTATTCGACGGTTTTACGATTTTTGCCACTCTTCATCAAACCATCGTAATGACGATTCAATAAGTATGAATTTACTTGTTGCATGGTGTCTATAGCCACACCTACCATAATCAGCAGGGAGGTTCCACCGTAGAACAAAGCCCATCCTTGTTGGATGCCTATTAGCTTCACTACAAAAGCTGGAAATATAGCAATAAGCGCTAAAAACACCGAGCCTGGTAATGTGATTTGAGACATGATCCGATCCAAATATTCTGCAGTATCTGTGCCTGGTTTGATGCCCGGTATAAATCCGCCACTACGTTTCAAATCGTCCGCCATCTTATTAGTGGGCACAGTAATCGCCGTATAGAAATAGGTAAACACAATGATCAATAAACAAAATACTAAATTGTACCAAAGGCCAAAAATATCACTAAAGTTGGCTTGTATGGTTTGGGCGAAATTACTATCCGACAAACTTGCGACCGCAGAAGGCACAAACATGATCGCCTGAGCGAAGATGATCGGCATGACTCCGGAAGCATTTAGCTTAAGGGGAATAAACTGACGTGCTCCAAAAATATTCTTTTCGTAGGCTCCAGAGGCGGTACGACGCGCGTACTGCACTGGAATCTTGCGCATGGCCATTACCAACAAAATAGAAAGTAAAATGATGACAAACCAAATGACTAGTTCAATCAAGATCATGATCATTCCACCATTCGATTCGAAGACTCTAGAGGCAAATTCTTGCGCAAAAGTCAAGGGAAGTCGTGCAATAATACCCACCATAATGAGGATTGATATCCCATTACCAATACCCCGATCTGTGATTTTTTCACCAAGCCACATTGCAAAAACACAACCCGTAACTAAAATAGAGATAGAGGAAATATAAAACAGGGCTGATTGTCCCATAACAAATGCCTCGGCCGGAACCCCTAAAGCGGGTAGTCCTGCTAAATAACTAGGTGCCTGCACCAAACAAATACCAATGGTCAACCATCGCGTAATTTGATTGATCTTTTTGCGGCCACTTTCGCCTTCTTTTTGCAATTTCTGCAAATAAGGTATCGCGATTTGCATCAACTGAACAACAATAGATGCTGAGATGTAGGGCATAATACCTAAGGCGAAAATTGAAGCATTAGCAAAAGCTCCACCTGTAAAGGCATTAAGCAATCCACCAATACCACCATCGTCAAATCTACCAGCAAAATCACTCAACATCGCTGCATCAATTCCAGGCAATACCACTTGAGCCCCAAATCGATATACGAGTAGAAGCCCTAAGGTCAGTGCCACGCGGTTGCGCAACTCTTCAATTTTGTAGGCGTTTTTTAAGGTTTCAATAAATTTCATCCTAGATGTTGTTATACGGTTTCGGCAGTACCTCCAGCAGCTTCAATCGCGGCTTTAGCAGTTGCTGTAAATTTATGAGCTGTAACCGTCAATTTGGCTTTCAACTCACCTCTACCCAATATTTTGACCAGTTCATTTTTGCCACACAAGCCTAAAGCAATCAATGTGTTTAAATCTACTGAGTCATTAATTTTCTTATTGTCCACCAATTCCTGAAGTTTATCCAAGTTTATTCCTTGGTAATCTTTACGATTGATGTTCGTAAATCCAAATTTAGGCACCCGACGTTGTAATGGCATTTGACCACCCTCGAATCCTAATTTTTTTGAATATCCAGAGCGTGACTTTGCCCCTTTATGTCCACGAGTCGCTGTACCACCTTTACCAGATCCCTGGCCACGGCCTACGCGCTTCCCTTCTTTTTTTACTGATCCTTCAGCTGGTTTTAAACTACTTAAATCCATTTCTGTATGTCTTAATTAGTTTCAACCGAAACTAGGTGATTAACTTTTTTTACCATACCAAGAATATTTGGCGTATCGTCATGCTCTACAGTCTGCCCAATCTTCTTAAGACCAAGCGCTTTAAGCGTTCTCTTCTGGCTTTCAGGACGTTTAATGTCACTGCGTACCTTAGTGATTTTAATTTTTGCCATAGCTTCTTGAATTAACCTTTATATAATTTCTCCAACGAAATACCACGTTGTTTGGCCACAGTATGTGCGCTTCTGAGTTGCAATAAAGCATCAAAAGTTGCCTTAACTACATTGTGCGGATTAGATGATCCTTGAGACTTAGATAATACATCATGTACCCCAACGGCTTCTAATACTGCACGAACAGCACCACCAGCAATAACTCCCGTACCCGCTGATGCCGGTAATAAGTTAACACGGGCACCACCATATTTGCCTTTTTGCTCGTGAGGCAAGGACGCTTTATTAAGTGGAATTCTAACCAAGTTCTTCTTGGCGTCCTCGATAGCCTTGGCAATAGCGCTTGCAACATCCTTAGATTTTCCTAGACCATGTCCTACAACGCCATTTTCATCACCAACAACAACTATAGCAGAAAAACCGAATGTTCGCCCTCCTTTAGTCACCTTGGTCACACGTTGTACGCCTACCAAGCGGTCCTTTAATTCCAGACCACCAGGCTTTACTATTTCTACATTTTTATAATCTTGATACATATAATTAGAATTTTAAACCGCCCTCGCGAGCTCCTTCTGCCAATGATTTAACTCTTCCGTGATATAAATAACCTCCGCGATCGAAAGTTACTTCTGAAACACCAGCTTTGAGTGCTGCTTCTGCTAGGGTTTTACCCACTAATTTAGCCGTATCAATCTTTGATAATTTGGCTGTGTCTATTGCTTTGTCTCTTGAAGATGCAGCGCCAATAGTTTTACCACTAACATCGTCAATCAGCTGAGCATAAATTTCTTTATTACTTCTAAAAACAGCCAATCTTGGTCGCTGTGCGCTCCCTGAAACTGTTTTTCTGATACGAAAGCGAATACGCTCTCTTCTTTCCATTTTAGATAATGCCATAACTTATAGTCTTATGCAGATTTACCTGCTTTTCTTCTAATGATTTCACCAACAAACTTGATTCCTTTTCCTTTGTAAGGTTCTGGTCTACGGAAACCACGGATCTTTGCCGCAACTTGCCCCACCAATTGTTTGTCGAATGACGTGAGTTTAATGATAGGGTTTTTCCCTTTATCTGAGACCGTTTCTACTTTCACCTCTGGAGCAATGTCCAAAATGATGTTGTGAGAAAAACCAACAGCCAATTCTAATTTTTGGCCCTGATTGCTCGCACGATACCCTACTCCGACCAACTCAAGATCTTTGGACCACCCTATGGATACTCCTTTGACCATGTTATTGATTAAAGAGCGGTACAAACCGTGTTTTGCTCTGTGATCTTTTGCATCAGAAGGTCGTTCTACAAAAACATTGCCTTCTTCTATTTTTACGCTAACCGAATCGAAATTCTGAGTTAACTCGCCTAATTTTCCTTTGACGGTGATGACTTGGTCATTCACTTCTACGGTGACACCGTCTGGAATTGCTACTGGGTTATTACCTATTCTTGACATTTCTTTGTCCTTATTTTGTTATTAGTATACGCGACATAAAACTTCTCCACCGACATTCTGCGCTTTAGCTTGTTTGCCTGTCATGACTCCTGAAGAAGTCGAAACAATAGCAATTCCCAAACCATTCAATACACGCGGAACTTCGCTTGAGCCTACATATTTACGCAAACCTGGTTTACTTATTCTTTCGATACGTCGGATAACCGGTTCTTTGGTTACCTTATCATATTTTAATGCGATTTTGATCGTTCCCTGAGGGTTCTTACCCTCTTCGAACTTGTAACTTAAAACAAAACCTTGGTCAAAAAGAATCTTAGTGATTTCTTTCTTGATGTTTGAAGCGGGTACTTCAACAACCCGGTGTCCTGCTAAACTTGCATTTCTAACGCGTGTTAGAAAATCTGCGATTGGATCTGTATTCATTTATGATTTATTGTGGATGTGGTTTTTCGTTTTTTAACGAAACCTTCACCCGGTTTATAAATATGATTACCAGCTGGCTTTACGCACTCCTGGAATTAATCCTTGGTTAGCCATTTCACGAAACATAACACGTGAGAGTCCAAACGTTCTCATATAACCCTTAGGTCTTCCTGTAATCTTACAGCGGTTATGCATTCTGATGGGCGAGGCATTTTTAGGTAATTTCTGCAAAGCTTCGTAATCACCAGCTTCTTTAAGCGCTTTACGTCTGGTAGCATATTTCGCCACTACTTTTGCTCTTTTTACCTCACGGGCTTTCATTGATTCTTTAGCCATCTTAGTTCTTTTTAAAGGGTAAGCCCATTTGGGCAAGTAATGATTTTGCTTCTTGATCGGTATCTGCAGAAGTAATAAACGTAACGTTCATTCCTTCAATTTTCTTCACCTTATCAATATCGATTTCTGGAAAAATGATCTGCTCTGTAATTCCTAAAGAGTAGTTCCCACGACCGTCAAAACCGGTTGCTTTAATCCCATTGAAATCTCTAACACGAGGCAATGCTGAAGTAATCAAACGATCTAAGAATTCAAACATGCGCTCTCCTCTTAGTGTTACTTTGGTTCCAATCGGCATGCCTTTACGCAACTTAAACGTAGCGACATCCTTTTTTGAAATCGTTGGCACAGCCTTTTGACCAGTTATTTTGGTCAATTCGTCAATAGAGTATTCGATTAGTTTCTTATCTGCAACAGCATTTCCGACACCTCGTGAGATAACAATCTTCTCTAATTTAGGTACCTGCATTACATTCTTGTAGCCGAATTCTTCGACCAAAGCAGAAACTATTCTACTTCTATATTCATCCTTAAGTCTTGGTGTATATCCCATAACTATAATACTTGATTCGATTTTTTAGCAAATCGGACTTTTTTGTCCCCTTCCATTCTGAATCCCACACGGGTTGCTTCACCTGTTTTTGGATCCTTCAAGGATAGATTTGATATATGAATTGGTGCTTCTTTTTCGGTAATTCCGCCTTGAGGACTAGCTGCGCTAGGCTTCTGATGCTTCTTTACCAAATTTACACCTTCTACTATGGCCTTGTTTTTTTCTCTAAGGATACGCAAAACTTTACCTTCGCTGCCTTTGTGATCACCTGATGTGACTAAAACAAGATCTCCTGATTTTATTTTTATCTTTTCCATTTTTGGTTTCGCTTTAAAGCACCTCTGGCGCTAATGAAACAATTTTCATGAACTGACGATCACGAAGTTCTCTAGCTACAGGCCCAAAAACACGCGTTCCACGCATTTCTCCAGTTGTTCCTAACAAAACACAGGCATTGTCATCAAAGCGAATGTACGATCCATCAGGACGTCTTACTTCTTTAACAGTACGCACCACAACTGCCGTGGATATACTACCTTTTTTTACCGTTCCGTTTGGCGTAGATTCTTTAACCGTAACCACGATTTTATCCCCTATCGAGGCATAACGTCTTTTGGTACCACCTAACACGCGGATACAAAGTACTTCCTTCGCTCCTGTATTATCTGCCACTTTAAGTCTTGATTCTTGTTGTATCATGATTACTTAGCTCTTTCGATTATTTCTATTACTCTCCAACATTTGGTTTTACTAAGCGGCCGTGTTTCCATGATCCGTACTGTATCGCCCTCGTTGCAATCATTTTTCTCGTCGTGCGCAACGTATTTCTTCGTTTTCAACACGTACTTGCCGTACATCGGATGTTTGACTTTTTTAGTCTCACTAACAACAATAGATTTCTCCATTTTGTTACTGGTCACTACCCCGATTCGTTCTTTTCTTAAGTTTCTATTTTCCATCTTTCAGCTGCGCACAATTATTGTACTTCTCTTTTAGTTAGTTCGGTCGCAATTCTTGCTATGGCTCTTCTATGACCACGAAGCTGAATTGGATTTTCCAACGGTGATATGGCATGGGCGATTTTAAGATCGGTATGAGCCTTCTTAATTTCTGCCAGCTTCTCATATAGTTCCGCTGTGGATGTTTCTGTTATTTCTGATTGTTTCATAATGACAATTTCAAAAAATTAAGCCTGATAATCTCGAGACATGACAAACCTGGTTTTTACGGGAAGCTTTTGAGCCGCTAGGCGTAAGGCTTCTTTTGCTATATCCAAGGACACCCCTGAAACTTCAAACAAGACTCGTCCTGGCTTGACTACAGCTGCCCAATATTCAACGGCACCTTTACCTTTACCCATACGTACTTCAAGAGGCTTTTTAGTGATCGGTTTGTCTGGAAAAATCATAATCCAGAGGGAACCTTCTCTTTTCATGTAACGGGTTGCGGCAATACGTGCAGCTTCAATTTGACGTGATGTCAAGAAATTAGAATCTAGGGATTTTATACCAAATGTACCGTATGATAGCTGGTTGCCGCGACCTGCATTTCCTTTCATGCGGCCTTTTTGCATTTTACGGTATTTGGTTCTTTTCGGTTGTAACATTTTTGTTCCTCTTTAAAAAATTACTTTCTGTTACGTCGTGGACTATTCGCACCACGAGCAGAATTTGATTTACCTCCGGACTTCTTTTCCAGACCTACTAGTGGCGAAAGTTCTCTTTTGCCATAGACTTCACCTTTCATGATCCATACTTTGATGCCCAAACGACCATAAGTCGTATGTGCTTCAACCAAAGCATAATCGATGTCAGCTCTAAAGGTCGATAATGGAATACGCCCATCCTTATATGACTCTGATCGGGCCATTTCTGCTCCATTCAATCGTCCTGAAATCTGGACTTTAATGCCCTCAGAATTCATGCGCATTGTTGCTTGGATAGCCATTTTAATCGCACGTCGATAAGAAATTCTATTTTCAATTTGACGGGCAATACTTGAGGCTACTAAAAACGCATCAAGTTCTGGACGTTTGATCTCATGAATGTTGATCTGAACTTCCTTTCCAGTAATTTTTTTGAGTTCTTCTTTTAGCTTGTCTACCTCTTGGCCACCTTTACCGATAATAATACCAGGACGGGCTGTTGTGATAGTAACGGTTACAAGTTTCAAAGTTCTCTCGATAATTACTCGAGACACACTCGCTTTACTCAGACGTGCATGGATGTATTTTCTAATCTTGTCGTCTTCGGCCAAACGATCGCCGTAGTCCTTGCCTCCGTACCAGTTGGATTCCCAACCTCTAATGATACCTAAGCGAATTCCGATTGGATTTGTTTTCTGTCCCATTTACTTCTTAGCTTTGTGTGTTATCGTTAGCTCCTAATACCAGTGTGACGTGGTTGGAACGTTTTCTAATTCTGTGCGCACGACCTTGAGGTGCTGGGCGTAAACGCTTCAACATAGTTCCTCCGTCTACACGGATCTCTTTGACAAATAAATCAGCATCTTCTAAAGAAGCGTTTTCATTTTTAAATTGCCAGTTGGCTATAGCCGATAACAATAATTTTTCAAGACGACGTGATGCTTCTTTTGGATTAAATCTCAAAATATTAAGCGCTCGGTCTACCTTTTCACCGCGCACTATATCTGCGACTAAACGCATTTTTCTTGGCGATGTAGGGCAATTGTTCAACTTAGCGAAATACTGAGTCTTCTTCGCTTCCTTGATCTGTTCTGCTCTTTCTCTTTTACGAACTCCCATGGCTTATTTTTTTCCTTTATTTTTATTCCCACCATGTCCACGGAATGTACGTGTTGGTGAAAATTCTCCTAATTTATGTCCTACCATGTTCTCAGTGACGTATACCGGAATAAATTGTCTTCCGTTATGCACCCCTATAGTTTGACCAACAAAGTCTGGAGTGATCATAGAAGCCCGTGACCAAGTCTTGATGACGGTTTTCTTATTCGACTCCACATTAGCCTGAACTTTTAGCTCCAACTTATAGTGAACGTAAGGTCCTTTTTTTAGTGATCTTGGCATAGCTTATTTCTTTCTACGTTCTATAATGTATTTATTACTCGCTTTGGTCTTAGAACGAGTTCTGAATCCTTTTGCAGGGATACCATTTCTCGATCTTGGGTGTCCACCAGAAGATTTACCTTCCCCACCACCCATTGGGTGATCGACAGGGTTCATAACTACTGGTCTTGTTCTTGGACGACGACCCAACCAACGTGAGCGTCCAGCTTTACCAGAAACCAACAATTGATGATCACTGTTGGAAACAACTCCAATAGTGGCCGCACATGTAACGAGGATCATACGTGATTCACCCGAAGGTAATTTCACGGTTGCATACTTACCATCACGAGCCATCAACTGTGCAAATGCACCGGCACTACGCGCGAGTACCGCGCCTTGACCAGGATGCAATTCGATACAGGATATGATGGTTCCCAAAGGGATCTGAGACAACGCCAATGTGTTACCAATCTCAGGAGCCGCGCCGTCACCAGATACTACATTCTGACCTACTTGTAGGCCATTCTGAGCAATAACGTAACGCTTTTCTCCGTCTTGATAATTTAACAAGGCTATAAATGCCGTTCTGTTTGGATCATATTCTATAGAAGCAACCGTTGCAGGAATACCGTGCTTGTCGCGCTTAAAATCGATAATTCGATAGCGCTTCTTGTGACCACCACCTATGTAGCGCATGGTCATTTTTCCTTGACTATTTCTACCACCAGAACGTTTATTCGGAACGAGCAAGCTCTTCTCCGGCTTATCAGTGGTGATGGCGTCAAATCCATTCACTACTCTAAAACGCTGTCCTGGGGTGATAGGCTTTAATTTTCTTACTGACATTTTTGTCTTTCTTTTAATCTAAAAAATTTAGATATTAGCATAAAAATCTATTGTATCACCTTCCGCCAACTGTACAATTGCCTTTTTAATTGCATTTGTTTTACCAGTTTGAACCCCCGTTTTCGTTTGACGAACACGACGATCTGGGCGGACATTTATTGTGCGAACTGCAGTAACTGAAACAGTATATGCAGCTTCAACTGCCTTTTTTATTTCAATCTTATTCGCCTTCGGATTCACAACAAAAGTGAAGCGGTTAAAATCTTCCGCGTCCTTTGTCGCTTTTTCTGTTATAATAGGTTTGATTAAGATATTCATCTTGTTTCTATTTACTTAAGTTTTCTTGAATACTTTCCAAAGAACCTTCAAACAACACAAGGCTGTTTGCATTCATAATTTTGTAAGTGCTTATTTCTGAGTCCATTAGAACTTCAGTGCCCTTCAAATTACGCGACGACAAATATACATTATTATTTGAGTCACCCAAGACGAACAAAGATTTTTTGTTGTCTAAACCGAGTAAGTTCAACATGTTTGTAAACTCCTTTGTCTTTGGGCTTTCCATAGTAAAGTCTTCCAAAACGACAATTGCGTTTTGTTGCGCTTTCATACTTAAAGCCGAACGTCGTGCTAAACGCTTTAGGTTCTTATTTAATTTGAAACTATAACTTCTAGGACGTGGACCGAAAAAACGACCCCCACCTCTAAAAACACCAGACTTAATACTACCCGCACGGGCTGTACCAGTTCCTTTTTGCTTCTTGATTTTACGCGTACTTCCAGTGATCTCAGCTTTTTCTTTAGCCTTATGAGTTCCCTGTCTTTGGTTCGCTAAGTATTGTTTGACATCCAAATAAACCGCATGGTTGTTTGGCTCAATACCAAATACGTCTTGAGAAAGTTCAACCTTTCTTCCCGTATCTTTTCCGTTTCTATCTAATACTGCTACCTTCATTACTTTGTAATCGTTAGATAAGCGTTTATGTGGCCAGGTACACAACCTTTAACCACCAATAGGTTCTTTTCAGAAACTACCTTCAACACTCGTAGGTTTTCAACTTTTACTGTTTCATTCCCCATTTGTCCCGCCATGCGCATTCCTTTGAATACACGTGCAGGATAAGAGGCGGCACCAATAGATCCAGGAGCTCTTAATCGGTTGTGCTGACCGTGTGTCGCTTGACCCACACCAGCGAATCCATGGCGCTTTACAACACCCTGAAATCCTTTACCTTTAGATATCCCTGTGACATCTACAAATTCACCTTCTGCAAATAGATCTACCGTTAGCGTATCTCCTAATTTGTAACTTTTTCCAAATCCCTGGAATTCGACGACTTTGCGTTTGGCAACAGTACCTGCTTTTTTGGCGTGACCCGCCGCAGCTTTATTGACCGTCTTCTTGTCATCGAAACCAAGTTGAAGAGCTTCATACCCGTCAACTTCCTCAGTTCTGACTTGGGTGACAACACAAGGACCCACTTCTATAACGGTACAAGGCATATTCTTACCTTTCTCGTCAAAGATGCTGGTCATCCCTATCTTTTTTCCAATTAACCCAGACATAATTTTTAATTATTAGTTATTAATTCTTGTTTATAAAAACAGGACCAAAATATATCCAGTCCTGAATCTTATTTTGTTTCCGTTTTTCCCTCGCCCGAAGCTTAGGACATGTCCTCACTAAAGTGAGTGGTCGTTACACCTTTATTTCTACTTCTACACCACTTGGCAGCTCCAATTTCATGAGTGCATCAATGGTCTTTGAAGACGAGCTATAAATGTCTAATAAGCGCTTATATGAGCTTAATTGAAACTGCTCGCGGCTTTTCTTATTCACGTGAGGTGAACGCAAAACCGTAAAAATCTTTTTGTGTGTTGGCAATGGTATTGGTCCAGTAACGACTGCCCCAGTACTTTTTACCGTCTTAACGATTTTATCAGCAGATTTGTCTACCAAATTGTAGTCGTAAGATTTTAGTTTAATTCTTATTTTTTGACTCATTGCTGAATATATTAATGGTTAGCAGTACCCTTAGCCTCTGCAATCACCTCTGTGGAGATATTTGATGGCGTTTCTGCATAATGTGAAAATTCCATAGTTGATGTTGCGCGACCTGAAGACAAAGTTCTCAGTGTTGTGACATATCCGAACATTTCGGATAACGGCACTTCTCCTTTGATTACTTTGGCCCCTGCACGATCACTCATATCATTGACCTGACCTCGTCGACGGTTCAAATCACCAACGATATCACCCATATTCTCTTCTGGGGTCAATACTTCAAGTTTCATGATTGGCTCAAGGATCACAGCACCAGCAGCTTTAGCCGCCGATCTAAATCCTATCTTAGCCGCCAATTCAAAAGACAACTGATCCGAATCCACAGGGTGGAACGATCCATCCTTAAGTGTGACTTTCATACGATCGATTTCGAAACCAGCCAAAGGCCCATTTTTCATTGCCTCTTTGAAGCCTTTTTCAACAGAAGGGATAAATTCTTTTGGAATATTCCCTCCCTTTACTGCATTAACAAACTCTAAGCCTACAACTTTATCGTCGGTTGCTGGCGAAAGTGTAAATACGATGTCCGCAAATTTACCACGTCCACCCGTTTGTTTCTTATAGGTCTCACGATGGTCAGCGCTTTTTGTCACTGCCTCTTTGTACTCGACCTGAGGTTTCCCTTGGTTTACTTCAACCTTAAACTCACGTCTTAGGCGATCAACAATGATATCTAAGTGTAACTCTCCCATCCCTGAAATGATGGTCTGCCCACTCGCCTCGTCCGTACGGACTTGAAAAGTAGGATCCTCTTCAGCGAGCTTTGATAAAGACATTCCAAGCTTATCAACATCTGCTTTAGTTTTAGGCTCAATGGCAATACCAATTACCGGATCTGGGAAATTCATGCTTTCCAAGACAATAGGATGCTTCTCTGCAGATAATGTATCACCTGTTTTGATATCCTTAAATCCAACCGCAGCACCAATATCACCTGCCTCGATATAATCGATGGCATTTTGTTTGTTGGCGTGCATCTGATAGATACGTGAGATACGCTCTTTATTGCCCGAACGATTGTTCAAGACATAAGAACCTGCATCTAAACGACCAGAGTATGCTCTAAAGAACGCTAAGCGCCCTACAAAAGGATCTGTCGCGATTTTAAAAGCTAAGGCCGCAAATGGCTCTGATACGCTTGGTTTGCGAATTTCAGGTTCTTCTGTATCTGGGTTTGTACCGACAATACCTTCTTTGTCCATCGGAGATGGCAAATAACGGCAAACGGCATCAAGTAAAAACTGAACCCCTTTGTTTTTAAAAGCCGACCCACAAATCATTGGAATGATGGACATATCCATAACTGCAGCACGTAATGCAGCATGCACTTCGTCTTCGGTAATAGAATTCTCATCTTCCATGTATTTTTCGAGAAGATTTTCGTCGTAGGCAGCAACCTCTTCAATCAATTTACCACGGTACTCTTTGGCTTCTGCCCTAAGTTCTTCTGGTATCTCAATGACGTCAAAAGTAGCTCCTAGAGTTTCCTCATGCCATATGATCGCTCTGTTTTTAACCAAATCAATCACACCTCTAAAGTCCAATTCATCACCAATTGGTAATACAATTGGCACAGCATTCGACCCTAACATGTCTTTAACCTGCTGACATACCATCATAAAATTAGATCCTTGACGATCCATTTTATTGACGAAGCCAATACGCGGCACCTTGTAATTATCGGCAAGCCTCCAGTTCGTTTCACTTTGAGGCTCTACACCATCAACAGCACTAAAAAGAAAGACAAGGCCATCCAAGACACGCAATGATCGGTTTACCTCTACGGTAAAATCAACGTGACCTGGGGTATCTATAATATTGAAGTGGTAGCCTTGGGTATCAGGAGTTGCCTCACCATTTTCCATAGGAAATTTCCAGGTACAGGTTGTGGCCGCAGAAGTAATGGTAATACCACGTTCTTGCTCTTGCTCCATCCAGT
>DGAU01000021.1:0-8852 GCA_002384055.1 Flavobacteriaceae bacterium UBA4022 | reverse complement strand
TCTTGCTCCATCCAGTCCATAGTGGCTGCGCCATCATGAACTTCACCGATTTTGTGACTAACTCCGGTATAATATAACACGCGTTCTGTTGTCGTGGTCTTACCCGCATCAATATGCGCTGCAATTCCAATATTTCGCGTTAATCTTAAATCTCTAGCCATCCCAATTAGAATCTAAAATGTGAAAATGCTTTGTTAGCCTCTGCCATTTTATGCGTATCCATACGTTTTTTAACCGCGGCACCTTCTTCTTTCGCCGCAGCCAGTACTTCTGCTGCTAACTTTTGGGCCATGGATTTTTCGTTACGCTTTCTAGCATACCCGATCAACCATTTCATAGCCGTAGCTATCTTTCGGTCCGGTCTGATCTGATGTGGAATCTGGAATGTTGCTCCACCGACACGTCGGCTGCGCACCTCTACGTGAGGCATTACGTTAGACAACGCATCTTTCCACACTTCTAGTGCTGATTTCTCATCGTCTGGCTTTTTACTCTCTACGATATCGATTGCATCGTAAAATACTTTGAAAGCGACTGATTTCTTACCGTCCCACATCATGTTGTTGACAAATCTTGTCACCAATTGATCGTTAAACTTAGGATCTGGCAAAAGCGGTCTCTTTTTCGCTTGTCTTTTTCTCATGTCTTCTCTTTAAAAGTTTTTTAATTACTTCTTAGGGCGTTTTGCACCGTACTTAGACCTTCTTTGTAAACGACCCTGGACACCTGCGGTATCCAAAGCACCCCTTACAATGTGGTAACGTACTCCTGGCAAATCTTTCACCCTTCCACCTCTAACCAATACTATCGAGTGCTCTTGTAAATTGTGTCCTTCGCCTCCGATGTACGCATTTACTTCCTTTCCGTTAGTTAACCGAACACGCGCTACTTTACGCATCGCTGAGTTTGGTTTCTTAGGAGTAGTCGTATATACACGCGTACACACTCCGCGACGTTGCGGACACGAATCCAAAGCAGCCGATTTACTCTTCTTGGTTATTTTGGCTCTTCCTTTTCGTACTAATTGTGAAATAGTTGGCATATAAAAATCCTTGTTATACTTAATTAAATGATATAATTTCCCCTGTAAAAGGGCGGCAAAGGTAAAAATAAAAATGAATAATAACAACAGGGCATATGATTAATTTGCACCAAACTCAAAAATTAAGGCAATACACAAGAAAAATTGAGTTTCTACGTTACATTTGGCACACTGCAACAATTTCATGACCTTCTTTAAACCATATCTTTTTTTAGGCCTTGTGCTCTGCATTCAGACCATTTCATTTGGTCAAAATTTGACGGTGACCTATAGCGCTTCGAGCACTAAAAACCAGGAAATATTAAATGCGATTGAAACGAAAAGGGCATACGCCTCAATTCGGGACATTAACAACGAAACGAAAGCCATTATAGAACAACTTCAGATGTTGGGCTATATCGATGCCGTAAGTGGTCTGCCACAAAATATTAATAAAGAGCGATATGAGGTATTGATTCGCATGGGTGAACAATGGCAAACAATCGCAGTTACCATACCTGCTGCTCTCACTCCATTTGTTCAATCAGAAAACAAGAGCCCCGCCAAAGACACTTTAATGATGATCCCTGTTAAATACGCAGCTGAATTTATGGAGCAGCTCAGCTATAAGGTAGCCCAGGAATATGATCCATTTTCTGAAATCGCCTTGCGGCTCCTCGAAAAAGATACGTTTCCCCAACTTAAAGGAAGTATTCATGCCAAACTTTATCCCAAAAGAATCATGCGACATTTGGTTATCATTGGTTATCCCGAAGTATCCAAAGCCATTTTAACCCATCAAGGCGGATTAAAACTCCCGATGAATTTTGGCCCTGACGCACTCGCGCCTCTCGACAAGAAACTGAACCAAATTCCTTATTTTAATATTACAAAACCGACTGAAACTCTTTTTGAAGAAGAAGCAACCACATTATACCTCTATCTCGAAAAAAAAAATAACAATTCGTTTGACGGACTTCTTGGTTTTGCTACTGATCCAGAAACCCAACAGCTCAGCTTTAATGGTTATTTAACCATAGACCTATCCAATAATCTCGACTATGGCGAAGAACTGAACATCGATTTTAAAGGCGATGGACAGGAGCAGCAGCGTTTAGGCCTTAAGGCAAAGTGGCCCTATTTATTTGAAGCTCCTTTTGGCATAAGTGCTGAACTACAGTTATTTCGCAAAGACTCCTCATTTACCACGACCCAAAAAGCATTACAAATAGACTACCAGCAAAAATCAAACGTCTCTTGGAGTATCGGCCACAAAACCATAGAATCAAATTCGGGTCTTCAAAATACCGTTAACATTCCAGACTTCGAAAACTTCAAGACGCGATTATGGTTGGCAGGACTCCAAATTTACGAAAAACAAGATGTCGCTTTATTCCCCCATAAATATAGCCTAGGCATTCAGGGCGCATTTGGCCAAAGGACCATTAATTTGATAGAAAAGAATCAAATGCGATTTCATTTAGAGGGTATGTACACATTCGCGCTATCCAAGCACCATCTCCTTTATGTCAAAAACACAACAGATTATATTTCGGGCAACGACATCAAAACCAACGAAGCCTATCGTTTTGGTGGTATTCAAAGCCTTCGCGGTTTTAATGAAAACACCATTGAAGCCAGTGCTATGACTTTAATTAACATCGAATACCGCTTGGCGTTTAATGATCAATTTTATCTCCATCACATCTCAGATGTAGCGTTTTTCCGTCCACCAAATAGCACATCCAATCATTGGCTACTCGGACTGGGCTTTGGCATGGCAAGCCTCACAAAAGCCGGCCTATTTAAGTTACAAATAGCACAGGGGTTCGACCAAAACAATCGATTTGATATCAGCCAATCAAAAGTGCACATTGCCTTTGCGACTCGTTTTTAGTTGTAGCATATCCACTGCCATAATAGAACTGCACCATCATTATATATAAGTATAAATGTCTTCGGCAACAGATTCAGCATCAGACTAATGTAATTCATAGCCGATCATCCCCGATAGAGAAAATGCGCCTAAGCACCACTATTGCTTAAATCAGTGTTAAATTAATATTAAACTTTAGCCCAAAAAAGTTGCGTATTTAACTTTTTATTGTGATTTTTGGCGTTAGCTAATTCAAATAAATTACAAAATGAGAACAAAGTATAGTGGATTTTTGACGCTTTTACTAGCGTTTGTAGTGCAACTTACGTTCGCACAACAAAAAACAGTCTCTGGTTCGGTTTTAGATGAAACCAATCTACCCTTACCTGGAGTCAATGTTATTGTAAATGGAACAACCAATGGAGTTCAAACAGATTTTGATGGAAATTATTCTATCGACGTTTCTGTAGGAGAGACATTAGTGTTCAGTTATGTTGGTTACAAAAAAGTAGAGATGCCTGTTACAGCAGCATCGTCCGACATTTCATTTGCAATGGAACCAGATGCCTCCATCCTTAATGAGGTCGTTGTAACTGGTTTTGCTGTAAAAAAAGATAAGAAAGCATTGGGTTATTCGGTTTCTTCGATTCAATCGGAAGCGATACAAGAAAGTCCACAATCGGATTTAACTCGTGTTCTCAGCGGTAAAGCCGCAGGAATTCAAATTACCTCACAAAATGGTATGTCTGGATCTGCGAACAAAGTTGTGATTCGTGGTACCAATTCATTTACTGGCGACAACAACGCGCTGTACGTAATTGATGGTGTGCCCATCAGTAATGACACCAATCAGTCAGGAAACTTCGTAGATGGAAACATGGGATCAAGTCGTTCTTTCGATATCGACCCAAACAACATCGAGCGTGTCGATATACTTAAGGGTTTAGCGGCGACTACCTTATATGGTACGCAAGGACGTAATGGTGTTATTCTTATTACGACTAAAACCGGTAGTTCTGCAAAAACGAACACAAAACAAGAAATCACAGTTACCTCTTCTGTATTTGTTAATGAAGTAGGTATACTTCCCGATTACCAAAACCAATTCGGTGGTGGTTTTGACCAGGCATTCGGATGGTTCTACAGTAACTGGGGGCCAGGTTTCTACAGAGACGGTCTTGGAGGCTGGGGAGCTGACCCTTCTTTTGACGCCAACGGAACTGTAGCGCACCCTTATTCAACTTCAAACTTCTTAGCCACCAATTATCCAGATTTCCAAGCGCAATATGCCGGAGAGCGTTATGATTGGAAACCACGTAATAGTGTCAGTGAATTTTTCCGTAAGGGAATTTCTCGTACCATCTCTGTGAGTGCACGAGGACGTAGCGAAGACGGTAAATTCGGTTATGGTACTGTATTCAGTAACCTAGACGAAGATGGTTTCACGCCTGGAAACAATGTTAAGCGTAGTAACTTAACAATTTCTGGTGATGCCAAACTAACCAATAAGTTCAGCGTTAGAGGTTCCATGACATACACGAAAACAGACCTAAAAACGCCACCAATTGCGGCGAGTTTTGGTAGCAGTACTTTTGGATCTGGTTCTTCTATTTTTGGTGATTTAATGTATACACCAAGAAACGTTGATCTATACGAATTGCCTTTCGAACTTCCCGACGGAGGTAGCATTTACTATCGTCAAGACAATGCGATCCAACATCCTTTATGGACAGTTAAGAACGCTCGTTTTGGCCAATTAGTGAACCGTGTTAACGGTTACACAGCACTGGACTATGAGCTTTCTGATCACTTCAATTTGTTTTATCAAGCAAGTATTGACAACTATACCGAAAACGCTACAAACCGTCAAAACCGTGGTGGTGTTACAGGAGACATTAATACCGATCGTGGTTTCTACTCGACTACAGCGACAACAAATACTATATATGACCACCGTTTGCTTTTTTCAGGAAACAACTTTTCTATGTTAAATGACAAAGGCAGTATGAGTTTTACTGTTGGAGCAACTTCAAACAGTGTCGACTATAACAGTTTTGGGCTCAGAAGTACAGACCAGCAGGTCTTCGGCTTCTTTAATCATTCTGGATTTGTAGAAAGATTCCAATCTGAATACCACCAAAAACGTAATATCGTTGGTGTCTTTGGACAGGTGCTACTGGATTATGACAACTATCTTTTTGTCAACCTATCTGGACGTAATGACTGGGTTTCTAACTCTATAGACAATTCATTATTCTATCCTTCTGCTAGTGTGTCATTTGTACCGACCAGTGCTTTTGAAGGTTTAGCCTCAGACAACGGTATCAAATATCTTAAGCTTCGTGCGGGATATGGTACATCCGCTAACTTCGCTACAGGCTACCCAACCGTTACTTTGGTAAACTTAAATACGCAAGCTTGGAACGACGGTAATTCAGATATTACTTCGAACACGACCAGCAGTAGTATTGGTAACCGTGCAATCAAACCAGAATTATTCGAAGAATTCGAAGTTGGAGCCGAAGGAAACTTATTCGGTCGCTTAACCTTTGACTTCTCTTATTTTGAGAGAACGACCAATGACCTAATCGTACAGAATCAACCAATTCCAACCAGTACGGGTGCGTCTTTCATTGACAACAACATTGGTGAGATTGCATCAAAAGGTGTAGAGGTTGATTTAGGTTTGAATTTAATCAAATCACAAAACAACGGTTTGGACTGGAAACTTAATGTGAACTTCACGACATTTGAAAGTGAAGTTCTTGACTTAGGTCAAGACACAGAGCAAGTTGTATATGCCGGTTTCACAAACCTCGGTAACTTTGCAACGGTCGGAGATCCTCTAGGGGCCATGTACGGCTCAGCTGTATTGCGTGATGCACAAGGAAACCTTGTTGTTGATTCTGCAGGTAACTATGTTAGTCAAACTACAACAGAGGACGGTTTGGTTCCAATGATTGGAAATGCTAATCCTGACTACGTGATGAACTTCATTAATACCATGTCTTATAAAGGACTTAACTTCGGGGTTCAATTCAGCCATGTAGCTGGAGGTGATATTTATTCTACAACAGTAGGTTCACTGCTTGGTCGTGGTTTAACGACCGATACAGAAGATCGTCTTGGAACTTATATCCTTGAGGGTACTAACCAAGATACTGGTCTTCCTAACACAGTTCAGATCAACAACTCTGACTTCTATTTCTCTAATGGTTTTGCAAGTCCAGCAGATGAATTACAAGTATACGATGCGTCAGTAGTGCGTTTACAGGAAGTATCTTTAGCTTATACGATAAGCTCAAAACTGCTCGAAAAAACACCATTTGGTTCAGTAAGTGTTAAATTCAGTGGTTTCAACCTCTGGTATAACGCCTACAATACTCCAGAAGGAATTCACTTCGATCCTAATACAACCGGTTTAGGTGCTGGTAACGGAGCTGGATTTGATTTCTTAACGGGTCCAAGTAGCAGAAGATATGGATTAAGCGTTAATGCCTCATTTTAACCGATAAAACATTCACAAAATGAAAAATATAAGTAAACTTTTTACCTACGTTCTTCTAGCCACTGGCTTAGTATTCACTTCGTGTGAAACTACAGAACTAGATTTGTTAGACGATCCTAACAGCGTAACTCAAGATAAGGCGAGTTTAGACCGCTTTATGACATCTATTCAACTGGATTTCACCAGTTTTATGAGACAAATGGGAGACAATGGTGCTCGCCTAACACGTATCAACTACATGTTTGGACGTACCTATGTTAACAATTTTCAACCAGTCGCCTTAGATGGTGAGTGGAGCACCGCTTACCGCGGAATGTTTTCAGACATGGCCTCTGCTACAATTTTGGCGAATAGCTCAGCATCCAACAAGCACTTAGGAATTATGAAGATTCTTAAAGCTTATACCTTGATTACCTTGGTAGATAGTTTTGGTGATGTTCCTTATAGCCAAGCAACGCAGCCTTCTGTCTATCCTGCACCTGTTGTAGATTCGGGAGAAGAGGTTTATGCCGCAGCTCTAGATATGCTTAACGAAGGTATCGACTTGTTGAACCAGCCTGGTGATATTTTGGAGTACGATTTCTTTTACAACAATGACTACGGCAAGTGGGTTAAATTAGCTAATACCGTCAAAATGGTTGCTTATCTTAACACCGGGAATAACACAGCGTTCAATAATGTGGTCAACAATGGTAATTTCATTAATACCAGTGCAGACGACTTTCAATTCCAATATGGAACTAACGAAACGAATCCTGACACAAGACATCCAAGTTACAACGGTAATTACAACGTAACCGGTACAGGTCCTTATCAATCTGTATGGCTTATGGGTACTATGCTAGAATTAGATGATCCAAGATTACGTTATTTTTTCTATCGTCAAACGCCCTGTACACCAGGTGCGTCCTGTAACCCAGGAGGAAGCCAAACAACACTAACCTGTTCTGTTGCGCCAAGACCAAATCATTTCCCATCCAATATGCTCTTCTGTTCATTAGAAGATGGTTATTGGGGTCGTGATCACGGTAATGCCGAAGGTATTCCACCAGATAGTTTCCAAAAAACATCAGGTGGTGTTTATCCCATCGGTGGTAGCTTCGATGATGACCGCTTTACCTCTGTCACCGTTGGTGGTGGTGCTGGTGGTCGTGGAATTGCCCCTATCATGCTTGCTGCATGGACAGACTTAATGCGTGCCGAAGTGGCACTTGCCTCTGGTAGTGCTGGAGCTGCCTCAACGCTCTTGAGCAGTGCCATTAACAAGCATATGACCAAAGTCTTGTCATTCGGCAGTTTAGATCCTGAGGCTAACTCAGATTTCTTTGCTACCGCTACAGATGTAAGCAACTACGTAAGTGGTGTCATCAACGAATTCAACAACGGTGGTGCAGAAGTTAAGTGGGAAGTTCTAGCTGAGCAACAATTTATTGCTCATTATGGTAATGGTCTGGATTCTTACAATTTCTACCGTAGAACAGGATATCCGAAAAAATTACAATTGAATATTGACCCTAATCCAGGAGCCTTTGTTCGTTCTTATTTCTATCCTTCAAATGAAGCTAACGTAAACAGCAACATTGTTCAAAAACCAGGTGTTGATTCCCAAGTATTCTGGGATACTAACCCAGCATCACCAGGATTTCCTGTTGCTAACTAACTAAACAAAAAGATATGAAAACTTTAGCAAAAATATTTATGTTAGGAATCGCTATAAGCTTTAGTGCCTGCAGCGAATCTGATGCCACGATCAATCAAGTACTCGAAACTGTAGATACTGAATCTGGCGCGATATTGCGCACGTTAGTCGATTTACCGGACTTAGTAACCGTAACTAACCCAGCGAATAACGTGATCAATACGACCGTAGAAGTACAACAAGGTAACGGAAGTTTTGTACCCGACTTTAAAGAGGTCAACCTTTACGTACAGGTATTCAACGATCAAGACCTCCAGGATCCTTTATTAACTGATGCAGGCGCTGAAATTGGCGAATTGTTTTTACAGACTTTTGACGCCAGTCAGTTTGCGATATCCAGCAACGGTTTGCCAAGAACGGATCTAAGCGTGGTTGTACAAGATGTTGCTGACATGTACGCAGCACAATCTGCCTCTCCAGGTATACCAAGTTTCATGGCGCTTCGTTTCGAAATCGTAATGAACGATGGCAGAACATTTTCCAACGAATCTGTAGGAGTTACTATTTCAGGAGGTATTTATTTTAACTCTCCATTCTTATTTAAAGTCATCTTCTTACCGATCTAAGAGGTTGCTTGTAACGAAAATAGATGAAAAAGAGGGCCTTGCGGCCCTCTTTTTATTTCCATAGTTTTTGGGTACTTCTAGAATAATTTTGTAACTTTGGTTTTATTAAACTTAAAAACTCAACTTATTATGAAAAAAAATTATTTTTTAGTAGCGCTTTTCGCTCTCGCATTAACTAGTGT
>DGAU01000020.1 GCA_002384055.1 Flavobacteriaceae bacterium UBA4022 | reverse complement strand
AACAGGGATTTTGGTTTGGGGATATCGGTGGGAACATACCAGGAAAAGAAATTGTAAGCAAACTAATCATATCCTATCCAGATATGCAGTTGGTCCTTGGATTACCCTTAATCGGGATATTAGGAGCGACCTTTATTATATTTATATTGGCCTTCTTTGGTGGTAAAATTGGCACTTGGGATCTCAATCTCGTTTATAGTGGGATCATGAAAAAACTTGAAGAGTTAATAAATGATATGGAAGAGTTGAGAAACTAATAATGGTGATAACAAGGTATATCCGGCATTAAAACGCAGTTTAGCCAAACCGTTGGCAACAAGCTGAAAAAATCAAAACTTATGAAATACAAATTTAATCGCAAAACAAAATTTGAATTCCAAAATTTAAGAGTCATTTCAACCATTTTTATTGGTCTATTATGCTTTTCTTGTAACGAAGAATCCAACGCGTTAAAAAACACAGAAAGTGATTTAATCAAGAAGATAAATGCTGTTCAAGAACAAGTGATGGCACAAGGAAATATGACAGAAGTAGAGGAACAGGCTTTATTAAGTTTATGCAGCATTGTGTCGCATGATGACGGTTTAGCAACTTATACTACTGACAATAGTATGATATTAAAAGATGTGGAAATTGCCCCAGTGTATCATGGTTGTGAAGAACTCTCAAGAGCAGAAACGAGAGAATGTTTTAATAATAAAATATCGACATTTATTAAGCGAGAGTTTAACTTGAATGTATCTAATGATTTAAATCTTTCAGAACTAAAACTGGTAGAAGCATTTTTTATAATCAACGAAAACGGAAATTTAACTGGCATGAAAGTGAGAGATTCAGAAGTAACCGTTCAGGCAGAAATCTTAAGAGTGCTTAGAAAAATGCCTGTGATGAAACCTGCTACCCACAATGGCGCAAGTGTTTCTGTATTATGTTCTATCATCGTAAAATATGGAAATAATATAGCAGTTGATGTTGTTTATATTCCTGAAAGACCCGATTAATCTTTAATAATACTAACTAAAAAAAGCCCATAAAAAGGGGCCTCATGATGACGCCCCCCCCGCAGCTGGACACAACCTAAACCTAACTTCACTAACGTTACACCTTAACCAATAAACTCTTAAATCATGAATAAAAAATTGAAATTTACCCTTGCTTATTTGCCTGTTATTCTTGTAACAATCACTCTTTTTATGATTTCCTCTTGCAGTAAAACCGACACCACCAATACCGATAATATGGTGGCCATTGAACTTGCCCTAGATGCTTTTGTGGCAGATTTGATGATTAATCCACCCGATTCAATCACCATTTCTGACCGTGTTCATGACTACATTGTCAATCAGCCTGATAGTTTCTTTGGTGCTACTGTTGCTTTACTAAACACCAGTGGCGAGGCGTTTTACAGCCCATATTGGTATCACGAAAACGGAACACTTATTGAAAAGGATCTGGCCGACATCACCTATCAAATTGATGATCAGGACTGGCTGCGCATCGCCATTGACCAAGGAGATCCTTTTTGGACTGAGCCCTATTTTGATGCCGGCGGCGGGGATATCTGGATGCAGACCTATTCGGTCCCTGTCTACATTGACGGAAATATTGAGGCAGTGGCCACTACCGATATGAAATACGCCAACTAAAATATTGAAAATAAAAATTTATCAGGACGATAAAAACAAACTAGCCTAAAACGTAATGCTTATTTTTGCAGATGCGACACAAACCAAAATTTTGCGTGGAACCTAATTGTAAAATATAATTATATGAATAGAATTCTCCTTTATGCGTTTGCACTCATGTTACTTTTTGTTTCGGGGTGTAATAATGATGATACTGATCTTCCCGGAGAAATTACAACTTATCCGATAGCAGGACTATTCTCATTAACAGGAAACTGGTCTTCTCTCGGGGTAACTTCTAAGGAAGTGCTGAGCATTGCCGTAAAAGATGTAAATACTTATCTGGAGGACCGTGGATCCTTAATCCGCTTTTCTTCAACGGTGTATGACACCCAGTTGGACACTTCCCTTGCCAAAACTCATTTTAATACGGCAATCAATACGCTACAGGCCAAATTTATCATCGGTCCGCAATCCAGTGCCGAGGTCGGCGCGCTTCTTGAAATGGCCAATAGTAATGATATATTGCTCATCAGCCAGGGGAGTACTGCTTCTAGTCTGGCGCTTCAGGAGGACGCAGTTTTTCGTTTTTGTCCGGGTGATGGTCCAGAGGGACAAGCCATCAGTCGCACAGCCTACCAATTAGGCAAGCGCATGCTGATCACCCTGGCGCGCAATGATGCCGGCAATTTGGGATTACAATCGAGCGTGACAAGTAGTTTTACTGCCCTCGGTGGACAGATCGATGCATTGCCGCCTTACGCAACAACACAAATGGATTTCACCGCCATTCTTCAGGAATTGCGGACAAAGATCCAGCAGCATGTTGCCACTTATGGCAATTTGGGTGTGGGAGTCTATTTGGCCTCATTTGATGAGTGCACTCAATTATTCAATCAAGCCTATAATGATCCAATCCTTAGCAGTGTCAACTGGTATGGGGGTGATGGGGTGGTGCTCAGCGCTGCCTTATTAGCTGATTCAGAGGCCAAAGAATTTGCGGTCGCGGTTTCTTTCTTCGCGCCAAATTTCGGATTACCCACACAGGAGCACCCAGAGCTAAGCAGTCTCGTTTCAGAGGTGCACACCACTACGGGTATCGATCCGGATGCTTATGCAATCTCTGTATACGATGCTGTTTGGATCCTCGCAACCACTATTGCTGATTTTCCCGAAACAACCACCAACTTTAATTCACTGAAAGCCCGCTTCTATGAGCAGGCCAATCGTTATAATGGCCTCTCCGGTCCCGTATTCCTTGATGTAAATGGCGACCGGGCCAATGGTGCCTTTGACTATTGGGGCATCGTTAATGAAGGGGGTAATTTCATTTGGAAAGTGGTAGGCAAATCGAACTAGGGGTCTGTTAAAGCGTGGTTTTGACTCCATTCGCTGAATTGGATTAAATT
>DGAU01000006.1:68892-69030 GCA_002384055.1 Flavobacteriaceae bacterium UBA4022 | reverse complement strand
CTTTCTTTATACAAATTTGATGACAAATGCTTCTTGGAATGTTTTAGACTAAATCGAATTGCTGCCTTTGAGGATTTTAGAACCTTATACATATTTCTTAAATTTAATAATCTAAGCTAAGATATGGCGAGAATACCG
>DGAU01000006.1:68327-68573 GCA_002384055.1 Flavobacteriaceae bacterium UBA4022 | reverse complement strand
TAAAACCTAAAACTTCCTGGAGGTACCACAAAATTATCCCGTAACTCATTTATAAACAATGATTTACGGGTTTTTTGGTTTTTAGAGTGTGCGCAAAGGTGTGCGCAGTTTGTAACATTACATAACAATTATACTGTTATATTAAACACCTAAAGTTAAGTTACTGGCTGGTTACTTAAGTAAAGTATGAAACAACGAATTAAACATTGTGCCATTTGCAAAGTAGATTGACACCATTAGCTTTGA
>DGAU01000006.1:67297-68082 GCA_002384055.1 Flavobacteriaceae bacterium UBA4022 | reverse complement strand
TGTGTATGAACGGTCTTCTCGAAAGTGTGATCACTGAAATACGCCTCATAATGCTTTAATAATGCGTTATTATCTTGTGCATTTATTTGCAATGCAAAAGCAAAAATCATTAATCCAATTAACTTTTTCATCATTTATATTTTAGTCTGCAAACTAAAAAATTCAAATCTCTAAAATGAAAGCTATTATTTTGTTCAGGGTTAAATATTTATTATTTTCTTAAGATTTAATTTTAGGCATATTCATTTAAAATAAGTATTTTTATTTTTAGCTAAAAATTAGAAATCATGGGAATTAAAAGTTTTTTGGCCTCGAGAAAAAAGCAGCAAAAAGCTGGAGATGATATACCCTTTAAGGTTAGTGATTATATGACTCGAAAATTAATCACCTTTCGGGCCGACGAAAAAATGGAGAAGGTTATAGACGCTTTAATAAAGTATAGAATATCCGGAGCTCCTGTAATTAATGATAAACATGAATTAATTGGTGTTATTTCTGAAGGTGACTGCATTAAGCAAATAAGCGAAAGCCGCTACTATAATATGCCTTTGGATGGCAGCACCGTTGAAAAACATATGGTTAAAAATGTTGAAACTATTGATGGAAACATGAATATTTTTGATGCGGCCAATCAATTTTTACAATCTAAATACAGGCGATTCCCAATAGTTGAAAATGGTAAATTGGTAGGACAAATTAGCCAGAAAGATATCCTAAAAGCTGTTCTTGCTTTAAAAGGACATAATTGGAAATAGCTTAACTTTCACGTTTAACTAAAGCAAAAA
>DGAU01000006.1:9514-67142 GCA_002384055.1 Flavobacteriaceae bacterium UBA4022 | reverse complement strand
GGTTAGCCTTTTATTTTTATAATAACGTAATCAAAAAAAGCTTATAAAAGCGGTAAAAGTACTTTGTCGATGACATGAACAACACCATTATAAGCCTGCACATTTGTTACAATGATATTGGCTACACGACCGTTCTCATCGGTAAGTTGCGGGCCATCAGTTAAGGAGACCGTTAAGGTGCTCCCTAAAGTTGCTAAAACTTGATCTTGCACAAGGTCTTCAGCACGTGCGTTCAAAAATCCAATGACGTGCGTATTCAGTGTGTTTTCAAGTAATTCTAATGGAATGTCTCCAAGTGTTGGGATTCCTGTTTCGATTAACAAGGCACCAAAAGCATCATTTGTTGGCGCAAAAACAGTGAACGGTGAAGGCTGTGTTCCTGTTGAAAGCGTCCCGACGTAATCTGTCGTGTGGTCAGCACGTGTTAGCGCCGCAACCAAAGTTTCGAATGTTGGATCTGCAACTGCGAAAGTCACGACAGTTGGCAAACCAATTACCGCATCTACGATATGTACTACGCCATTACTGGCTTCGACGTCTGCTGTAGCGACGGAAGAAACTCCATTAAAGGTAACGCCATTACTTGTGCTGAAATACGCATCCAAAAGATCACCATCTGCATTTGTCGCATTCGTTTTCGTGTATCCTGCACCTGCAGTCATCAAATCCGTCGACGTGATTGTGCCTGTGATCACATGATTGAGTAGAATATTCGACAAAACATCGGTTGGTACGTCGGCAAGACTGTTAAAGCCATTAGCTGTTAAGAATGCAGCGAATGCTTCATTTGTTGGCGCGAGCACTGTGTATTCTCCTGCATTAATGACATCAATAAGGTTACCGTCAGCAGCCTGAAGTGCTTCGACCAAAATGCTGAGGTCTGGAGTTGCTTGTGCTGTCTCTACTATCGATGGAGTGACTTCCAACACTGGGGTGTTGTCATCATCGCTTCCGCAGCTCGTGAGTAAAATTCCCGAAAAAAGGGCTAAAAGACTTAGTTTTGAAATGTAATTCATCATGTTTAATAATAATTAAGGTTTAATTTATCACGACAAAGAAACTCAATATAAATAATTTTTTGTCTAATGTTTTGTTAAATTACTTAAACAAATATATGACACTGATTTTTAGTGTCTTGTGTTTAATAAAACGGTTTAACAACTTAATTAAATCGTGTTTATTTCCCGCTAAAAGCAAAATCAAATTGTATTTTTGACTCATGAAACTGATTCTCGATATCGGCAATACGCGTACTAAGGTTGGTATCTTCGATGCTGAAAGGCTGATTCATTTTGACGCTTTTCCATCTCAAGAAATCATTTCTAGAGTTTCGCTCTTAAAGAAATCATATAATGTAACACACGCACTTTATTGCCAAGTAGGAGCAGGAGATTATTTAGTATTAACAGAATTGCAGGCCATCATCCCGACCCACAGGCTATCACATACTTCGCGCCTGCCTTTTGGATCGGTATGCACCCCATTTACCTCATTAGGGCTTGACCGAATTGGTCTTATGGCCGCTGCGGTAAAAAATGACAAACATCCTGTTTTGGTAATCGATGCAGGGACTTGTGTGACCTACGATATTATGGATAGTCAAAAAACGCATCTGGGCGGTGTCATCAGTCCCGGTTTATCGATGCGCTATAGGGCCATGCATGAATTCACAGCAAACTTACCTCAATTAACACCGATTGATCCTGATACCCTCACCGGAACTGGAACGCAAAACGCCATGCATATCGGTGCCGTAATTGGTTTGGCGAGCGAACTAGACGGTTTTATAGAATCATATCGGGCTCAATACCGTGAATTAACGGTAATTTTAACAGGTGGCGATGCTGAATTTTTGCGAGTTCGCATAAAAAATGACATCTTTGCCCATTCTAATTTTTTATTAGAAGGACTCAATTTTATTTTAGACCTTAATTTAGATTCATGCTCAGGAAAATCCTCATCCTCCTCGCTTTAGCACTCACCCAATCGGGTTTTGCTCAGGGGACTACATCGCCTTATTCCTTTTTTGGGATCGGCACCCTGAACTTCAGAGGGACCATAGAAAATCGTTCCATGGGAGGTATGAGCACGTATTCGGATAGTATACACTTAAATCTCCAAAACCCGGCGGGTTTGGCGCAGCTAAAACTTGTCAATTATTCCATTGCGGGGAGTCATAAATTTAATACCCTTACCACAACCCAAGAGAGTCAAAGAGCTACAACCACAACACTAGACTACTTGGCTATCGGAATACCTATGGGTAAATTTGGCGGTGCTTTTGGTCTTTTGCCTTTGACTACATCGGGCTATAAGCTAGAAAATGTTGATGGCATCAGCACGACTCAATATACAGGGAGTGGTGGTATGAACAAAGTATTTTTGGGCTTAGGCTATGAGGTAAATAAAAATTTAAGTATTGGTTTCGATGCCAATTATAACTTTGGAAAAATAGAAAACAATGCAGTTTCTTTTCAAGAGGAGATTCAGCTGGGTACCCAAGAGATGAATCAAAGTGATCTATTGGGCTTTAGTCTCAATTTAGGGGCACAGTACCAATATTTCTTCGCTAACAAACTTAAAGGAACCCTTGGGTTACATTATACGCCAGAAACGAACTTTGTTTCTGAGAATCAGCGGACCATAGCGACGGTCTTGCTATTGCCCAACGGTAATACCTCTCCGGTAGATTCGCGTGACATTACATTGGCCAATACCGATTTTACTTATCCATCGCAGCTTACCGTTGGAGCGGGTCTTGGTAAGGAACGTTCTTGGTTTTTGGGTGGAGAGATCACAACTCAAAAGACCAGTAATCTATCGAATAGAACGGTGACTTTGGACAATGTCTTTTTTGAAGACGCTACCAAATATCGTGTTGGCGGCTTTTTTATTCCAGACTACAACTCGTTCAATAATGTTTTGAATCGTGTGGTTTATCGTGGTGGATTCCGTTTTGAGGAAACGGGTATCAATATCAACGGCAACAGTATTAAGGAGTTTGGCATATCTTTTGGATTAGGCTTTAACCTGGGGCGTTCATTTTCGAATTTAAACCTAGGCGTCGAGTTAGGCAAACGGGGAACAAAAAATAATGGATTGGTAGAAGAATCATTCGTTAATATTTTTATGGGACTCTCCCTTAATGACAAATGGTTCGAAAAGAGATTATATGATTAAATTCAATAAATACGGGGTTATGAATAGTAAAGTTGCTTTTTTTATTGCGTTTTTGACGCTTATGTTTTCTGGTCAGGTTATCGCTCAAGATGCCTGTACTATAGCGGTGTCGTTATTTTCGGAACCTGCTAAAATCAAGAATTACGATGTGGCCTTGACCCACTATGAGAAGGTCGTTACAGATTGTCCAAAATACAGCATTGCGGTATATCAGTATGCCGTAAAAATGTTTGAGTATTATATCGAAAATGGAGACAAATCCAAGATCACTGAATTGGAAAATGCCTACCAAATGCGCTTGAAGTATTTCCCTGAAAAATCCAAAAATGGAGAGATATTGGCCGATATTGCTCAAATTAGATACGACAATGGAATTGGCGATAAGCAAGGTCAATTCAATGCTTTTGATAAGGCTTACAAGATCGATGAGCCTAACTTCAAGAGTCCAAAGAGCATCTACACCTATTTTTCATTAGCGATGGATTTGTATCTGGAAGGCCAGAAGGATATCCAAGAGGTTTTTGACTTATACGATACAATTACTGAAAAAATTGAGAAGGAAGAAGGTAATTATGCCACGCGGGTTAATGTCCTGGGCAACAAGCAAGATGTTGGTCAGAAACTTTCATCCAAGGAATTAAAGCAATTAGAGGGTTATGAGAAGTATTTGGGCTACTACGGAAAAATCAAAGGAAGCGTAGACACAAAATTAGGATCCATTGCAGATTGTGAGAATTTAATTCCACTTTACGAAAAGAACTTCGAAGATAAGAAAGAAGACATTAACTGGCTCAAGAGTGCTGCAGGGCGCCTCAATGCCAAGGATTGTGAGACGCCATTGTTTTATCAATTGGTACAGCAATTACATACGCTTCAGCCTTCTGCTGCCTCAGCATTTTACTTAGGGCGATTGGCTGACCGCGCCGCCAACAATACAGATGCCATCAATTATTACAATCAGGCGGTGGAGTTGGAATCAAATCTTAACAAGAGTGCTGATTACTTATTTGTCATTGCAGAGAATTACCGAAAGCGTGGAATTTATAGTAGCGCCCGTACTAATTATTTGCGCGTTTTAGAGCAAAAGCCTGCCAAGGGAATTTGCTACCTGCGGATCGCTGAGATGTATTCAAAAAGCTCTGACGATTGTGGGAATAATGTATTTGAAAAGAGAGCCATTAACTGGAAGGCAGCTGAGATGGCCGAAAAAGCAGCGCGAGTCGATGCTACTATAGCCAGCAATGCACGAGCATCTGCAGACAGTTACAGACAAAGAGCGCCGAGTAAGGCGGATATTTTTTCAGAGGGAATGGCCGGAAAAACCATCCCCATTAATTGCTGGATTGGCGGCAGTGTCAAAGTGCCCAACCTCTAAATGAAAACAAATCAATTGATTTCGAAAAGCGTGATGACCTTGTTCTTGGTCCTCACGCTTTTTTCGTGTGAAGGCACCTATGATAAGGTTCAAAAATTGAATCTCCAAGATGATATGCCATTAGCAGAGGGCCTCCAGGTCAATTTGAAATATACCGATTCTGGCCAACTGGTCACCAACCTATTGACCCCTAGATTACTGGATTATTCAAATTTTGAATTTCCTTATCAGGAATTTCCTGAGGGTTTAGAAATTCATTTTTTTGACAAAGAAAAAGAAAGCACCATTACGGCAAAGTATGCCATACGATACAGTAAAACCCAGCTGGTTGATCTGCGAGAAGATGTGGTTTTGACCACTGCCGACGGCAATGTTTTAGAGGCCCAGCAATTGTATTGGGACCAACGTCAAAAATGGGTATTTACGGATTTACCTTACCGCATCACCTTTGGCGATGGATCCTATAATGATGGTGGTCGATTTGATGCTAATGAGGATTTCACTATCTTTCTGTCACGTAACAATCAGGGCATGCAGCGCATTAGCCCCGAATCATCAACCCAATAAAAATGAGAAACAGTCTTTATAAAATTTTTGAATACGCCTATATATTGATGGCCTTGTTTTCGCTCTATCTGGTCGTGACCAATTGGGATCTGAATCGAGAACGATCTTATATGTTTATCATTTTTGCCGTGGTAGCTACCGGCATGTTTTTCTTTAAGCGTTGGTTCCGTAAAGGCGTCGAAAATAGATCGAAGTGATCCAAGACTATTCCATACTCATTATTGTTTTATCTCTGCTTTGTTCTGCTTTTTTCTCAGGAATGGAGATCGCCTATGTTTCAGCGAACAAGATCCATCTCGAAATCGAGAAGATGAAAAATAACTTTTTCTCATCGATTTTAAAACGCATTACCAAAAGACCTTCAAAATTTATCGCCACCATGTTGGTGGGTAATAATATCGCTCTAGTGGTTTATGGATTGTTTATGGGCGATTTGCTGATGACTATAATCCCTTTGGCGGGTCTTTCGGGGCTCCTTGTGCAGACTCTGGTGTCTACTTTAGTGATTTTGCTTACTGCCGAATTTTTGCCCAAAGTATTTTTTCGGATTTACGCCAATCAACTTGTTACGGTCTTGGCCTTGCCCGCCTATCTGTTTTATTTGCTGTTTTCGGTGGTTTCGGAATTCGTGATATGGATATCAGATTTTATCCTAAAGTATGTGTTTCGGACCCAAGGTGATGCGGTTCAGTTGACCTTTAGTAAAGTTGAACTCGGTCATTACATTAATCAGCAGATGGAAAGTGTAGAACAGGAAGATGCTATAGACAGTGAAATTCAAATCTTTCAGAATGCTTTAGAGTTTTCGGAAGTCAAAGCGCGTGAAGTCATGGTTCCAAGAACTGAAGTGATTGGCGTGGAAGATGATATTAGCCCAAAAGAACTAGGGAAACGTTTTACCGAAACAGGATTGTCAAAGGTTCTGGTTTACCGCGAAAACATGGATGATATCGTGGGGTATGTACATTCCTTTGAGCTCTTCAAAAAGCCCTCAGACATCAAACAGGTGATCATGCCCGTTGTGTTTGTGCCCGAAACGATGTTGGCCAAAGATATATTGCAGATCTTGACCCATAAACGCAAAAGTATTGCGGTCGTTGTGGACGAATATGGCGGTACCGCAGGGATTATTACCGTTGAAGACATTATCGAAGAGTTATTCGGTGAAATAGAAGATGAGCATGATTCTCTAGAACTTATTGAAGAAGAAATAGGTGAAAACCATTATCGTTTTTCAGCACGATTAGAGGTCGATTATCTCAACGAAACCTTCAAATTGAATTTACCTGAAAATGATCAATATGAAACATTAGGTGGTTTGATCGTCCATGTCACTGAAGAAATCCCTGAAAAAGGAGAAGTAGTTGATATAGAGGATTTTACTATAACAATTTTGGAGGTGACCAACACAAAAATAGAATTAGTGGCCCTCAAGAAAAACGCTGAGGACTGATTTTGAATAATGGCGGCATTTTTTTCGATTAGATTTTTTATAAATCGTTATTAAATGGTATTTTCGCCCCCTATTAATTTTACAGCAAATGGCAGTTTTAAATAGTATCCGTAAAAGAGGCGTGTTTTTGATTATAATCATTGCACTTGCCTTGTTTTCATTCATTCTTAGTGATGTTATCGGCAACGGCAGCAGTGCCTCCAGCGTTCAAAACGTGGTAGCTACTGTAAACGGCGTTGATATCCTGCGCGAGGAGTTCATGTCCCAGGTCGATGATTACCAGAGAAGTTTGGGCCCCAATACCCCAGAATCTCAGGCCATCAATCTGATATGGGATCGCGAATTGAAGGCTTTACTCTTCAAGCAACAGGGTCAAAACCTGAGCATCACGATTTCTGAAGAGGAGTTGAATGATCAATTGCGTTTGGCCTTGGCCAACAACCCAACCTTCCAGGATGAAACCGGGATGTACAGTGAAGCGCGACTCATCGAGTATGTGTCTGCCATCCAAAACAACGCCCGTGCCAAGCAGCAATGGGATGATTATATCGAAGGGATCCGTGAGAGTCTCGTTCAAAACGCCTACACCAATTTGGTGTTGGGAGGTTTAGAAGTGACCATGGCTGATGGAGAAGACTTATACCGTTTTGAAAACGATAAAATTGATATCGAATATGTTCAAGTGCCTTATTCAAGTATTGCCGATGAAGATGTTGCGGTAAGCGATGAGGAAATTGCGGCTTATGTGCGCAGTAATCCAAAGCGCTTTGAAGTTGATCCGATGGTTGACTTAGAATATGTGGTTTTTGAAGAATCGGCATCGAACGAAGATATCGCTGCAGCTAAGGAAGATATGGCTGACCTAATACAAGGATTTACCGATGAGGCCGATTTTGCCTTTTTCGTTAACGATCATTCTGACGAGAATTTTGTAGCGAACTGGACAGTAAAATCAGCCTTAAGCCAAGTGCTCCAAGATTCCTTAATCACGATGCCTCAAGGGTCTGTTTATGGACCTTATAAGGACGCTAATAGCTTTAAGATTTCTAAAGTGGTGGGCACAATACAGTTGCCTGACTCGGTAGAAGCTCGCCATATCTTGATCCCTTTAGGGCTCAGTCGTGCCGATAGTATCACACGTAATCCTTCTCAGGCACGCGCTTTTGCCGATAGCCTTTATACTGTTTTGAAAAACAACAAAGGAAAATTCAAATCATTCGTGAGTGCTTACTCAAGTGATGCGGGTAGTGTTGCAAATGGAGGTCATTATGATTGGTTTGGTTACAATACCATGGTACCTTCTTTTAGAGATTTTTGTTTCGAAGGAAATAAAGGGGATATTGGTGTGGTTGAATCTCAATTTGGTTACCATATCATTGAAATAGAAGGTCAAAAAAATAAATCAACAGCTTACAATATAGCAACAGTCTCTAAAGAAATTGAGCCTTCAGAGGCAACCTTGTCATTGGTTTTTTCTGAGTCAGCCAAATTTGAAGAAGCATCACGCGCTGATGGTTTTGCAGCAGCGGCTACCGAAAAAGGTTTAACGCCAAGGCCAGTCAACCGAATTGGTGCCCTTGACGCAAGTATTCCTGGTATCGGCAATAATAGAAGTATCATTAATTGGTCCTTTGGAGAAGAGGTTGGCGTTGGTGATGTCAAGCGATTTAATTTGAATGAGACTTATGTTGTGGCTCAAGTTACCCGTAAAAGCAGTGAAAAATCATTAATGAGCGTTGCGGAAGCTTCGTCACTGGTCATGCCTATTCTTCGTAAAGAGAAAAAAGCCAAAATGATCCGTCAAGGCATCAGCGGAACGACCCTTCAAGAAGTAGCCACAAGCCAAAACGTTACCGTGAAGACGGCGAGTGCCTTAACCCGTGCAACACCTACCATTGCCGGAGCAGGAACCGAAGCTGTGGTTGTAGGGCAAGCTTTTGGTGTCGGAGCTTTTAACACAACGGGACTGATCGATGGAGAAACAGGTGTCTTTAAAGTACGTGTATTGGCAGAGTCGCCTGCACCAGTTTTAGATAACTATGCCTCTTATGTAAATCAAATCAAAGCGACACTCAGTAAATCGAGTGTGAATACGCGTCTGTTTAATGCTTTGAAGAATGCAGCAGATATAGAAGATAATCGCGCTGAATTTTATTAAGCAAAATAATTTCAGGATAGATCAGATAGGGATGCACATAAGTGTGTCCCTATTTTTTTTGCGTCATGTCGTCAAATGAGATGACGGTGTGGTAACCTAAATTCTTGAAGTAATCTGGTGTCGTGTCTGGGCCGATTGCCATAACAAAGTCACCACCCCAGCCCCCTAAACTTTTAACGACCCCTTCGTATGCGGCAAACAAGCGTTTTTTAACTGGCGTCATACCAATGGCTTTTCCTATGAGCCTTTCGTGATGTTCAATGAGCGGGATAATTTCCTCCATGCTGCGGACTTGTAACATGGCCTCAACACAACTTTGCATTTGTTCATGCCACATAGGGCTAACAACGGTGCTTCGGTAACGCTCAATAGCTTTTCTGCTGTCTTGTTTCTTGTTGAGGTACACAAAGTAAATGTTTTGGGTAAAAGTCCATGGCAATTTTATGGGATGCACCTTTTGGGTGGTCCCCAATCTTTGATAGGTAAATACGGCTTTACTTTGTGCTGCAGCAATATCATATCCGCTACCGCCAAAGCTCAATTCAGAGAGCGTAAAAGGATTGATATGGGCCCATTGAGCCACATTATTGATCAAGGTTGAGGAACTGCCCAAGCCCCAGTCGCTTGGAAATTCTAAACGGCTGATGGCCTTTTGACCAAGGGCGTTTGTCAAGAACTCTGGGTTAAGCGATCGTGCACTACTTAGGAGCTTTTGTAAGTTTTCACCTATGGGTTGATCCGAACATTGTTGTAGGGTCAATGAGGCCGTCTCAAATTGCCCAGAAAACCAAAGATTACCATCTGGAAGGTAACTTTCCCAATGCAATTGACCGGGTTTGTCATGATCCATGATGTTTAAGGATTGACCAAAGGTTGTTGGTATGGCAAGGGCTAATACGCCATCTAGCACAGCATATTCACCGGCGAGTAATAGTTTTCCGTGGCTGTAGTACTGATCCATTTATTTTCTGAGGGAATCTATATAGTCTACTACGGTCCTATTGGAAATTTCATGGTCTTTGAAATGGGCCGTGGCGCTTTCTTTTTCTGAATCGGTCGCTTCTGCTTGATTGAGTAAATTCAATAAATGCATTTTCATATGACCTTTTTGAATGCCTGTGGTCACCAAGGACCGAATGGCTGCAAAATTTTGCGCCAATCCAGCAACAGCGACAATGCGCATGAGCTGCGGGGCGTCTGGATGCCCCAGTAAAGCCATAGAGACTTGAACTAAGGGGTGTAATTTGGTCAGTCCGCCGACGGTTCCAAGGGCCAATGGGAGCTCTAGCCAAAAGGTAAATTGACCGTCTTGGATAGAAGCATGGCTCAAACTTTGGTAATGTCCGCGGTGGGCGGCATAGGCGTGAACTCCGGCTTCAACAGCTCTAAAATCGTTGCCCGTGGCCAAAACGAGTGCATCTACACCATTCATAATACCTTTATTATGCGTGACTGCGCGTCTGGGCTCGGTTTCGGCAATACGTATGGCTTGAACGAATTTTTCAGCAAATTCCTGACCAGTAAGGCCCTCTTGCGCAAGCGCTGTAACCGGGCAAGATACTTGAGCGCGCACCAAACATTCAGGGACGTAATTGGATAGGATACTCATGACCACTTCGGGGACCACTTGAGCTTCCAAAAATTCTGCAGCGCCCTGGGTGCCAGCCGTAAAAGTGGCGGCCATTTGCTCCAGACAGCTATTGATGAAATTTGCGCCCATGGCGTCTTTAGTATCGAAGGTAGCCTCAATCAGATAATAGTGATCTAAGTCTTTGGTGCGGGATTCAAACATAAGGTCTTTTAGTCCTCCTCCGCGGGCTTTCATGCTTTTCGAGAGCGGTTCTATGCTGTCTATCAAAGCCGGGCGAATGCGCTCAAAATAAGCCATTAGATCTTTTGCTGCGCCGCTATAGATCAGGTGAATCTGCCCTGATTTGGTGGTAGAGATGACCGCTGCAGAAAAACCACCACGCTGCATCCAAAATTTTGCCGCGTAGCTCGCTGCCGCAACGACTGAGCTTTCTTCAATGACCATGGGTAAAGCCAAAACAGCACCATTAATCATGAAATTTGGGGCAACGGCATAGGGCATGTAAAAGTTAGACAAGGTGTTCTCAATAAACTCGTCGTGCTTTTGCTGGCGATCATGGTCTGGATGCCAATAGGTAGTTAAAAGATCTTTGGCCTCAGGGGCGTTGCCCAGATACTGGGCCACGAGCCAATCGATTTTTTCTGATTTTGATTTTTTTGAAAAACCCGAAATAGTTTTTGAAGACATAATTACAATTCCTTATCAGACAAATATAATGTATTTGGCAGGCATATGTCCATGTTTCCCTGCCTTGACCGCTATAAAATTGTGATAAAAAGCTTATATTTCATATCTATTTTAACATCAAAATCATTCGAATGCCAACAACCTCCTTTTGGATGCGCTTATTTTTAGGGATCTTTATATTCGGGACTTCCCTTATCAGTGCTCAAAACAAGGAACTTACCCTAGAGGAGCTCATGAGTGGGACATTCTATCCCGACGGTATGCAGGAGATACGTTCTATGGCTGATGGCGGCTATTTCACTTTGCTTGAATCGGATGCTTCGGGCTATAATACGGCTCTGACCCAATACGATTATGCGACGGGCAATAAGATTGGGGCTTTGATGCATTGCAGTGATTTCCCTGAATTAACGAGTATTTCGGGCTACGAATTCAGTCATGATGAAGCGCATATTTTGATCGCGGCCGAACTTAAGCCGGTTTACCGCCACTCAGCATTGGGGCGCTATTATATATTTAACCGTTCCCTAGGCACATTGACTTTGCTGAGTGCGCAATGGGTTCAAGAACCGACTTTCAGTCCGGATGGTACAAAGGTGGCTTTTGTCAAGGATAATGATATTTATTACCAGGACCTCCAAAGCAATCAAACGGTTCGTGTGACCCATGATGGCCAAAAAAACAAAATAATCAATGGACTTACGGATTGGGTCTACGAAGAGGAATTTGCCTTTGTCCGTGCTTTTGAATGGTCCCTTGATGGAAAATATATCGCCTACCTCAAATTTGATGAGACAGCAGTAATGGAGTTTTCCATGGATGTCTATGGAGATGAACTTTATCCTACACAAGAGGTTTTTAAATATCCCAAAGCGGGCACTCCCAATGCTATTGTAGATTTATATCTCTATGACGTTACAGCTTCTGCCAATAGTCAAATCGATCTATCGGCATTTGAATATGCTTATATTCCACGCCTGAAATGGACCAAGGATCCCGAGGTGTGGAGCATACAATTGTCGAATAGAGCGCAAAACAAACTAGATTTGATATTTGTCAACGCGCAGAATAAGGCGGCAAATTTAGTCCATACCGAGGATGATTTGGCTTATGTCTCGGTGAGAGACGACCTTACTTTTCTGAAGGACAACAGTTTTATTTGGTCCAGCGAAATGGACGGTTGGCGGCACTTATTTCATTATACGCGTGATGGCGAATTGATCAGACAGATTACCAAAGGCCCATGGGAAGTCACGGCATTTTATGGTTTTGATCCCCTGACAGGACGTCTTTATTTTCAAAGTACGGAACGCGGCAGTATATACCGTGACCTCTATTCAGTCAGTGTTTCTGGAAAAAACAAAGTCAGATTATCTCAAGACTTCGGGACCAACAGCGCTGCTTTCAGTAAAACCCATCAATATTTTATCCAGACCCATAGCAGCAGTGCCCAGCCCAATCTTTATACATTACACCGTGCCTTAGACGGCGAAGTTTTGCGCACTTTAGTGACCAACCAAGACTTGAAAAATAGATTGAAGGCTTATGACATTGCGCCAAAAGAATTTTCCGTTATTGAGATCAACCAGGAGTTGCTCAATATGTATATGATCAAGCCAACAGATTTTGATCCCTCACAAACTTATCCAGTTATGTTATTCCAATACAGTGGACCGGGATCACAAAGTGTGGCAGATAATTGGATGGGGCAACGCGATTATTGGCACCAGATTTTGGTCCAAAAAGGGGTTATCGTCGTCTGTGTCGATGGCCGTGGAACCGGTTACAAGGGCCGCGATTTTAAAAAAATGACGCAATACCAGCTCGGAAAATATGAAGTTCAAGACCAAATTTCGGTTGCTCTGGAATTGTCAAAATTGCCTTATATCGCTGCGGATCGTATCGGTATATGGGGATGGAGTTATGGTGGTTTTATGTCCGCCAATGCGCTGTTCCAAGGCGCGGGCATTTTTTCTATGGCCATTTCGGTGGCTCCTGTAACTTCATGGCGTTATTATGACACCATTTATACGGAGCGTTATATGGGCTTGCCTCAAGATAATCCATCAGGTTATGACGATAATTCGCCTTTGTCTCATGTGGACCAGATGGAAGGAGACTTCCTTTTGATTCATGGAAGTGCCGACGATAATGTACATGTACAAAACACCATGCGCCTTACCGAAGCACTCATTGAGTCCGGCAAGGATTTTCAATGGCGTATTTACCCCGATAAAAACCATGGGATTCGTGGCGGTAAGACGAGTTTGAATCTATACCGAGCCATGACGGATTTTGTGTCCGCAACCTTACTTAATGCAAACAAACAATCAAATAATCAATAGTTTAATTTTTAAGACACTCTTATGACAGCAACAACCAATGAAGAAATATTCGGCCACCCTAAAGGTCTATTTGTCCTCTTTTTTACCGAGATGTGGGAGCGATTTTCCTATTATGGGATGCGCGCCATTTTGGTCCTTTATTTAGTAGCTCAGACGACCGATCCAGAGAATGCTGGTTTGGGTTGGACCAACGAAAGCGCGCTGGCTCTTTATGGATGGTACACCATGTTGGTTTATGTAGCTTCTATACCTGGAGGATGGATTGCCGATAAATTTTTGGGTCAGAAAAAGTCCGTTCTTTATGGAGGAATCTTATTGGTTTTTGGCCACAGTATCCTCGCCATTGAACAGATGTGGGCTTTTTACACGGGTCTTTCATTAATTATCGCAGGAGTTGGCATGCTCAAGCCTAATATTTCATCTATGGTTGGCGGACTCTATAAAATGGGAGATATCCGCCGTGATAAAGGATTTACGGTGTTTTATATCGGCATTAATTTAGGGGCATTTTTGGCCAGTATCATTGTCGGTTATGTCGGTGAGGTACACGGCTGGCATTATGGCTTCGGTCTCGCCGGTATTGGTATGACATTAGGTCTTGTTCAGTATGTTTTGGGTCAAAAGTATTTGGCTAACGTGGGCAATTTCTTAGGAAACTCTCAAAATGCAGAAGAAAAAGAAGCCATCAATCGGCCTTTGAACAAAGTCGAAAAAGACCGTGTTGTAGTCTTATTCCTTTCTTTTATTTTGGTGATTGTGTTTTGGGGTGCCTTCGAACAGGCTGGGGGATTAATGAATATCTATGCCAAAGAAAATACCAACCGCATGTTGATGGGTTACGAGATACCGGCTTCATGGTTTCAGTCGCTCAATGCGATGTTCATTATTTTCTTAGGTACAGCGGTTGCAGGCTACTGGGCTAAACGTAAGTTAAAAGGATTACTCTCTACAGCACTCTTCAAAATGATCATCGGTTTGATCATTATGGGTACCGGGTTTTTCTTTATGTCCGCAGCGGCAACTCAGTTTGAGTCAACAGGTTCTTCTGCGATGTACTGGTTAGTCTTGGCGTATTTATTTCATACTGTCGGAGAGCTCTGTATCTCTCCAGTAGCCTTGTCTTACATTACAAAATTAGCGCCATTGAAATACGGATCCTTGATGATGGGGGTCTATTTTGCCATGACAGGATTTGGTAATAAAGTGGCGGGCCTTCTTGGAGAATCAGCCTCGTCTTATGGCGAACTCACTATATTTACCGGTATTGCTATTTTCTGTGTGGTCTTTGGATTTGTCGTTTTATTATTCCGCAAAAAACTTGAAAACTTGACTCATGGAGCTGAAGATCAAGAACAATAAATCATATAACTAACCTATTAAATAATCGATTATGAATTCAGACGTAGAATTATTGTTCAAGGATAAAGTGCTTGGGCATCCTGCCGGTTTGTTTGTTTTGTTCTTTACCGAAATGTGGGAGCGTTTCTCTTATTACGGAATGCGTGCCTTGTTGGTGATGTTCTTTACGGCTTCGTTATTGGATAATGGCTGGGGATGGCCCAGAGAACATGCCTTTGCTATTTTTGGGACTTACACCTCTTTAGTTTATTTATCTACCCTTGTGGGGGGCTATATGGCCGACAAGAAAATTGGCTATCGTTATGCGGTTCTTATAGGGGCTTTATTGATGACGATCGGACATGCATGTATGGCGCTAGAATCACCATTTTTTATTTATTCAGGTTTGGTTTTCTTGGTCTTTGGTAGTGGTTTTTTTAAACCGAACATGACCTCAATTATTTCTGAAATGTATGCCCAACGACCAGAAAAAAAGGATGGTGCTTACACTATTTTTTATATGGGGGTCAATGCTGGAGCCTTTTTGGGAATTCTTCTTTGTGGCTATCTAGGCGAGCGCGTGGGTTGGTCATGGGGCTTTGGTTTGGCTGGAATTTTTATGCTCTTTGGATTACTCCAGTTTTGGTGGGCCAAAGATATCTTTGGATCGATTGGACTAAAGCCTAAGAAAAAGGACGATACCACAGCCACGATGGATCCTAATGAGCCAAAACTCAATCCCTTCACCTCTTTTCAGATGGGCCTTATTTTTCTTTCTGCTGGTATAGGTTTGGCCTGGATACTGAATGATCCAGTGTCTAAAATTTCAGAAGGCGTTTATAATTTATTTGATTTCACCTTGATGGGTATCGATGGATCAACCCTAATGATCATTACCGCATTGGGCTTGTTTTTACTTTTGTTGGGGATTCGTTTGCCTCGCTACGATAAGATCACGATGCACCGCATGATTGCCGTCATCTTTTTTGCGCTCATCACCATTTTCTTTTGGGCGATATTTGAGCAGGCACCAAGCTCTTTAACCATCTTTGCACGGGATTATACCGACCGTATTTTGGAGGGCAATGCGGCCATTATATTTAAAGTTGTAGATGCTTTAGTCACGATTGTACCCCTGTTGGTGATTACTTATGTGTTATTGAAGCTATTTGGAAAAACCTTTACAAAATATACCGCGTCTAATTTAATTTTGGCCTTGAGCTTTGTCATTATATGGGCGATTGCTCTTTTCCGCCTTTATGATAAATTTAATCAGGATGTCGCCGAAATTGATGCCTCGTGGTTTGGGATTTTAAATTCACTCTATATTATCACCTTTGCACCACTATTTTCTAAGTGGTGGGAAAGTAAGTACAATCCAAGCGCCAACATGAAATACGCCATTGGGATGCTCTTGTTGGGTATCGGTATGGCTTGCGTAGCCGTTGGGGCTTCGGACATTCCTATTGGAGCGAAGACCGCCTCAGTAAGTATTATTTGGCTGATTTTAGTCTATTTCTTCCATACTATGGGCGAGTTGTGTATTTCGCCAGTAGCGCTTTCTTACGTCAGTAAGTTGGTGCCGGGACGCATGATTGCGATGATGTTTGGTATTTGGTATTTGGCAGTCGCCATCGGAATGAAATTAGCTGGGGTATTCGGAGAAGCATCTGAGCAAATTTCTCAGACGGCGGGACTTAGTAGTTTTTTCTGGATTTTGACGGCTGTTGCCGTAGGCTTCTCAGTTTTGGCTATGGCGTTATCTCCTGTCATTAAGCGCCTGATGCATGGGGTGCATTAAACCAGGTTTGATTAAAGCAAAGAACGTTGCTCTTTTGGAACGTTCTTTGCTTTAATAACAGAAAGACAATCCATGAAACAGATCTTTATCTTTACGGCCTTATTTTTTTCCTTTGTGCTTAGCGCACAAGAGGTCAATTGGATGACCTTTAATCAGGCTCTTGAGGCCCAAAAAAAGGCGCCCAAAAAGATATTTGTCGATATGTATACCGTGTGGTGTGGTCCGTGTAAATTATATGACCGCAATACATTTGCCAATAAAGATGTCGCGGCTTTTATCAATGCAAACTTCTATCCAGTAAAATTTAATGCAGAGGGTGACGCAGAAATTATTTATAAAAATCGCCTTTACCGCAATGTAGGTTATGATCCAAAAAAAGCCAAAAAACGTAATTCAGTCCATGAATTAAGCCGATTATTTGACATTTCTGCATATCCTACGGTCCTTTTCTTGGACGAACAGGCCGAACTGATTAAGCGTGTTCGTGGATACCGAAAACCACAGCAGCTCGAGGTGTTTTTAAAGTTTTTTGGAACGGATTTGTGGCAAACCATCAGGACTCAAGAAGAGTATCAGGCTTATATCGATAATTTCAAACCCATGTTTAGCGAATGAAAGTAGTACAGGTTATAGCACTGGTTTTTGTGGTATTGGTATCTAACATGAGCCATGCTCAAATAGATTGGATGACCATGGATCAGGCGCTCGCAGCTCAAAAGCTGGAGCCTAAGAAAATTTTTATGGATGTCTATACCGATTGGTGTGGTCCCTGTAAATTATTGGATAAGAAGACCTTTAGCAACAAGAAAGTCATCCGCTATATCAATCAACATTATTATGCCGTAAAGTTCAATGGCGAGGGGACGGAGTCTGTGACCTATAATAATTTTACTTATACCAATCCCAATTATCAGCCCGAGCGTAAAGGCCGTAATGCCCAGCATTTTTTTGCCGATGCTCTAAAAATCACCGCCTATCCAAGTCTGGTCTTTTTTAACGAGACAGGGGGCGTCATTCAGGCCCTTCCTGGATATAAATCACCTCAAGATTTAGAAATATTCTTAAAGATGATCGCAACCGACGACTTTAAAGCGCTCACCACAGAGAAAGCTTGGGAAACTTACCGGAATAATTTTAAAGGGAAATTCTAGTTCGGTGTAGCATCTTTTCGATGGCACCGCCTTGATAAGTATCACTAAAGGCAATATTTCTTTGGGCGCAGTATGCCCGCCAAAATGCGACCTGACTTCGGTAATTTGAACCGTCAGCCAAGATCAAACAGGGCGCCAATTCCTCGATGAGCCGCCCAAGATGTATTGGTGGATTCTGGGTCAGAATAACGATGGGTTGGTCTAATTTGGGGTAGTGCCCGGATTGGTCGATCACTAGGATTGGCTGGTTATTATAATTGAGCATTGGCGGAAGATTTTGTATGTTCAAGGTGCTGACCTGGTAATGATTTTCGAATGCTTTTTGGACTTTATCTGCCCTATCTTCCAATGGCCACTCCGAGCTGAATAATTGGATGCCTTGTTTGGTGTTCAGTGCCATGAGTGTCGTCTTGGATAGATGGAATAGGGTGAGGTCACTGACGGGTTTGGTCATGAAAAACATCTTGAACATAAGGGTCAAGCTAAGGGACTTCAGGATGGTCAAAGCGATGGATTTCAGATGTACCACCTTCTGGAAGAGCAAGAGGGTCAGCCCAATATAGATCCCCAAGACATGAGCCCCACTGATGTAAAGCGACCTGAAAATAAAATTTTCTTGCAAGGCAATCCAATCAATAATATGGTTGACAAGGGCAAGAAAATTGTTAAAAAATAGATAGATGGTGTCGGGAACTTCAATGAGAGCCTCACCCATTATAATAAGGGCACCTAGGCCTATAATAGGCGCCAAAATTGGTAGGAGTATCAAATTGGATAGCCAAAACAGTCCAGGAAATTGATGAAAATAATAGATGGAAATTGGCGCCACACCAAATTGAGCAGCAAAGCTCAATTGAGTCATTGACCAGAAGTAACCCAGTATTCTATTCTTAGGCTTCCAAAGCAACGCCATTTTTGGTGTGAGTGTAAGAATGGCCAAGATGGCCAAAAAGCTCAGTTGAAAGCCTACACTAAAAAGCCACATGGGATTGGAGATCAGCAGGACTACATAGGTCAGCATCACCGCATTTATGGCGCCCAGAGGCCGATGCAAAAATACACCAACGGCCCAAAATGTCACCATGGTTACGGCACGCACCATTGAGGGTGATAGACCCGAAATCAGTGCATAAATCCAAAGGACGATCAATATGGCCAAGGTAGCGAGGTGCTGACCCCAGACAAAACGCCGTAAGGGCCAGGTCAGCAGATTAAGTAGCCACAAAATGATTCCAACATGTAGCCCGGATAGGGCCAAAATATGCATGGCGCCAGAAGCAGAAAAATGATCTTTTATCTCCGGTGTCAATTCTGTTTTGTCCCCGAGCAATAAAGCCTTAATAATTGCTCTTTGTCTGGGCGCTAATAAGGGGTGATTCAATTGTTCGCCAAGGGCTTTGTTGATTTGTTGCGCCACACCGATGAAGGTTCTTTTGCTTTGTTCTTGATGCAAGATTTGTGATGGGTTTGTGATGCTCGTTTGCAAGATGATTCCTTGGTGGTATTGGTAACGCTGATAATCAAAACTACCAGGGTTTCTTGGCCCAGGGATTAACGCTAAAGGGGTACTTGTCCATATGACTTGGTCGTTGTTAAGAGAATGGTTTAGAGCGTCGGGAGTGTATGTCACCAAAACGCGAGCTTGTTTTTGATGTTTTTTGTCAAAGACCAGTCCTTGAAAGCGCTGCTGATGCTCTGGGCTATTTAATTGGCGCTGCAGGATGATGGGATAGGGCCGCTGCAGGCTATTTTCGGTTATTAGTTTTTGTGCCTGCTCCTGACTTATAGGCCGATTATTTTGGAAATTGCTCACGCCAAACCATATCATAAAAAGCCAGCTGATGGGCCCAAAAAACCGGTTCGGATAAAGGGACCTCTTGCTTAGGGTGTTGCTCAAAATAAGTCCTGCAAAAATCCCTAGCCCAACATAGATTTCTCCAAGAGTTGTGATTTGCTGCTGCGCTAAAAGACATCCCATGGTAAGGCATGTGGCAAATTCAACAAGGCGAATATTAACAGGGGTTCCACTTGAGTTGACCATGTGGTGTCATGTCTCAGGGGAGTCTCGGAAAGATAATTTATTTAATCAGGCGTCGGGCCGTAATGAAAGTCGAATGCCAATAGGGTTCATCTAATTTAGAAATCATCACTCCTTTTGATGTTGACGCATGTATGAACAAAGCCCCTCGATCTTTTTGGCCAATGACCAGACCAACATGATTGACCTTTTTTCTAGATTTACCCGTTTTGAAAAAAACCAAATCTCCTGGAACAAGGTCCCTGGGCGCCACCTTACTGCCCGTTTTGACCAATTCGGAAGTGACTCTGGGCACGGGAAGGTTAATAGCATCAAAGCAGCTGTAGATGAGTCCCGAACAATCTATGCCTTTTTTTGATTGGCCGCCCCATTTATAAGGGGTGCCAAGAAAACTTTGGGCGTGATCAATAAGGTCTTCTACAGCAATAGTATTGGGCGGTTTAACTTTTTGTTTCACCTGTATTTTGGATGTGCCACAACTCGATAGCAAAAGGGCGAAGAAAAGCCATGCCAGATAGTTCGCGCGGTTTGTCTGGGCCATACGGCTTATTTTTGGAGGTGTTTGTAAATCAATTGCGCTGTATTTCTGCTGGCCCCCGGACCACCTAAGCGATTTATCAGTTCTGAATAATCGACAAACACTTTTTTACGTCCCTCCGGGCTCAAGATTTGACTTAAGGATATCTCTAATGATTTTGGATTGAGCTCGCCTTGAATCAATTCTTTGACAGCGGCACGATCCAAAATAAGATTCACTAAGGAGATGTATTTTAAATTAACGATGCGTTTGGCAATTTGATAAGACAGCCAATTACCGCGATAACATACGACTTGAGGAACGTTTAGTAAAGCGGTTTCCAGAGTAGCTGTGCCTGAAGTCACCAGGGCAGCTTCAGCAACATCCAATAAGTCATAAGTCTGCCCGAAGCAGATGTCTACACGTTTATTGCCTATAAAGGGGGCATAGGTACTGGGGTCAATACTGGGGGCTCCTGCGATAATGAACTGGTGATCTGGGAATCGATTTACCATTTGAAGCATCACCTTGAGCATTGCTTTTATTTCTTGTTTTCTGCTGCCAGGCAATAGGGCAATGATCGGTAATTCGTTGAGATCATGTTTTTTGATGAAATCCTTGGGGTCGACCTGTGGTCTTTTGCTCAAAGCATCAAGTAAGGGGTGGCCGACGAAATGTACGGCGCGCTTGTGGCGGGCATAGAATTCGGATTCAAATGGTAAAATGACATAAAGCGCATCAACATCGCGATTGATAGCCTTGATGCGGTTTTCTTTCCACGCCCATATTTGCGGTGAAATATAATAATGTACCGGGATACCTTTTTTGCGTGCCCATTTGGCAATACGGAGATTAAATCCGGGATAATCAATTAGGATAAGGGCATCCGGCTGATATGCTTCTATATCTTTTTGACAAAACGAGATATTGCTCAAGATCGTCCTTAAATGAAACAGAACCTCAATAAAACCCATAAAGGCTAAGTCGCGGTAATGTTTGACCAGCGTCATGCCTTGTGCCTGCATCAGTTCACCACCCCAGCCTCTAAATGCGGCATCGTTGTCTTCTGTTTTGAGGGCATTGATGAGGTTAGACCCGTGCAAGTCACCAGAAGCTTCTCCGGAAATGATGTAATACTTCATTTAAATAAAATACAAAATATAAGCCGCAAGTGCCGTTAAAATGGTTCCCATCAGTACCCCGCGTGCTTGATATTCTTGTCTGCGGCGCAGGAATTCAAAAAATACAGGGAGGTTGGGTAACGCCCCTAATGTAAGCAGCATCCATAAACCATCTGTCTGGGCAAATCGGAACCAAGTGTCCTCAATTGAGGTGTTTTTGGCCAGGGCAATAAGGCTCATGCACAGCAATACGCCGATGGCATTACTGATCAGGGCGACAACAAAACCCACAAATATCTTTTTTCTCATATTATAAGGGCCATTGATTAATCAGGGAGATGGCATGGTGAGCCGTCAGATCATATTGTACGGGGACCACAGAAATATAGCCATGATCTAAAGCCCATTGATCGGTATCTTCGCCTTTATCTAAATTAACAAATTCTCCAGAAAGCCAATAATAAGAGCGTCCCATCGGGCTGGTTCTTTTATCAAATTTTTCGACCCAGTGCGCATTCGCCTGGCGACAAACCTTGATTCCCTTTAAGGGGGTTTTGTCAATTTTTGGAAAATTCACATTCAGGACAACGCCTTTTGGCAAACCTTGCTCGAGGCATTGCCGCGTCAGTTTTTGTATCGGCTCTATCACATGCGAAAAATCGGCATTGTACCCGAAGTCTAACAGTGAAAAACCAATCGCTGGAATACCCATCGTACCTGCTTCTACTGCAGCGCTCATCGTTCCGCTATAAATCACATTGATCGATGCGTTACTCCCATGGTTGATACCACTGACCACAAGGTCAGGGCGTCGGTCCAAAACTTCGTTAACGGCTATTTTAATACAATCGGCAGGTGTCCCACTGCAACTAAATTCTTGAATGGTCAAGTCGGCATCTACAGTAATCTGATCACAATATAGGGTGTCATTGACGGTAATGGCATGCCCCATACCGCTTTGTGGAGCGTCAGGAGCGACCACAACCACCTCGCCAATAGGCAGCATGGCGTTGATTAAAGCCCTGATGCCGGGCGCTGTGATGCCATCATCGTTGGTGATTAATATTAAAGGACGTTTCGTGGCCATAGTACCGGACTATAATTTTTATAAAAATAAGGTTATATCTACGGAAAATTCAATTTTCAATTCAAATTTTCTGTAAATCGATTTAACATAAAATTAGCAGCGTCACAGCCCATGTTCCCTTGTTTTTTTACCTATTTTAGAAGGCTAAAACATAGAGAATGCGATTTGTGAAAAAGAATTGGAAGGTGTTTCTGCTCGGGGTCTTCATTGCTGTAGCATCCTGTGGTTTCACCAGTAAAGAATTTAATGATCCCAACAAGGATAAGTTATTGTTAGATCTCATTAATTATGTTTTAGAAAAAGGACATTACGATCCAAAGGACATGAATGACGACTTTTCAAAAAATGTCTTTCAAAATTTTATCGAATCCTTAGACCCTATAAAACGTTATTTTTTGGCTACGGATCTTGAAGAGTTTCGTGCTTATGAATTATTAATAGATGATCAGATTAAATCCAAAGACTTTACCTTTTTTGACTTGGTTTATACTCGTTTTATCGAACGATCCGAAGGGGTTCGGTCATTTTATGGCCAGTTGCTTGAAGCCCCTTTTGATTTTGCGCAAACAGAGACAATTTCTACCGATTATGAAACTGCGGTCTATCCCAATAATGACACTGAACTCAAGGAACGATGGCGCAAACAACTCAAGTACAGCACCCTTTCGAACTACTACGATTTAATCCAAGATAAGGACAAGGCACAAGAAAAATTACTAGATACTGCCGCAACCAATAAGGAGCTTTTGATTGAAACACTGTCCATGACCGATCAAGACATGGAGGCCAATGCGCGATTAGCGACCAAAACCATGTTGGATGAAAGTTATGAGTTTACGGATGATTTGGAGCGTAAGGATTATTTTGCTCTGTTCCTTAACGCCATTGTCGGTGAGTTTGATCCACACACGAATTATTTTGCACCTCCAGACCGGGATCGTTTTGATCTCCGGATGAGTGGTAAACTCGAAGGTATTGGCGCACGTTTACAAAAGAAAAGTGATTACATTACCATTGTTGAGGTCATTAGCGGTGGTCCTGTATGGCGTGGAGAGCACCTTGAGGTGGGTGACGCTATTTTAAAAGTACAGCAAGAGGATGAAGCCGAAGCGGTGAGTGTGGTAGGGATGCGCGTCGACGATGCGGTAAAGCTCATCAAGGGGCCTAAGGGCACCAAGGTGACCTTGACTGTAAAGCGTGTTGATGGATCTATCGATCAAGAGACCATAGAACGCGACGTGGTAGAATTAGAAGAGACCTATGCCAAATCCACCATCATCGAACGTGATGGAAAGCGTTTTGGCATGATACATTTACCGGCTTTTTATTTTGATATGAAGAACTACGAAGAGCGCAATGCCGCAACTGATGTTGCGCTTGAAATTCAGGCGCTCAAACAGGCCAATATCGAAGGCTTGGTTTTGGATTTGCGCGGTAATGGTGGTGGATCTTTGCGCACCGCTGTGGACATCGCAGGACTTTTTATCAAAGAAGGCCCCGTCGTTCAAGTAGCGTCCAATGGGGCCAAAAAGGAAGTGCTCAAGGATCGTGATGAAGTTATAGAATGGGATGGGCCTCTGGTGATCTTAATGAATGAATTATCGGCCTCTGCCTCTGAAATACTCGCAGCAGCCATGCAAGACTACAAGCGGGCTATTATTTTGGGCAGCACACAATCTTATGGTAAGGGTACGGTTCAGAATATGGTAGATTTGAATCAATGGCTGAGGAATAACGATATGGGGGATATGGGCGCTCTTAAGTTGACCACTCAAAAGTTTTATCGCGTCACAGGAGGCTCAACCCAGTTAGAAGGAGTCAAGAGCGATGTCGTGATGCCAGACCGTTATAGTTATATCGAAATAGGGGAGCGCGATTACGACAATCCGTTGCCTTACGACAAGATCTCTGCCGCGGAATTTGAACTTTGGTCGGGCTACATTGATTACGAGACCACCATAGAACAAAGCAAGCAGCGCATGAATCAGAATACACAAGTAGCCCTGATCGATCAGAATGCTCAATGGATCAAGCAGAGCCAAGACCAAACGCAGGTGACCTTAAATATTGAGGCCTACCAAAGAGAGATGGCCGAGCGTCTGCTGGAAAGCAAAAAATTTGACCAGATCAAGTCGTACGACAATCACCTTAATTACCGCTCCTTAGATACGGATCTTACGAAAATGGCGCAAGACACCACGCTACGAGAAAAGCGGAAGCGCTGGCACGAAAGCTTGGCCAAGGATGTTTATTTAGAAGAAGCAGTCAATATTTTGGCTGATCTGAAACGTAATAATATCAAGCCACGTAAAGTGGCCAAATTGAATCATTAAGTAAAAAAAAGAAAAATCCATGTTGCGTTCCCTAAGCTGGCAAGAAAAATTCCGCCGAAATATTTTGGGGATGGTCAGTATGGGCTTTCTTTTGGTGCTGATTCTAATGGCTTTATTTGCTTACGCTTTAGCGCCCGATGACACGAAAAATGCCAATCAAATGCATTTGGCAATTGGATCGAAACCTCCAGGGTTTAAAATATCAATGATTCACATTCCTTCGGATAACCCCGTGAAGAACAATTGGACGGCTTTTTGGATGGGCAAGGTCTCACAAGGAACAACACTTCCCATTAGTCAATATGCCGTGGGACAAGACACGCTAAGGGTGACAACCTACCAAGGCGATGACATCGCTGGTTTATTAAAAAAATGGCCTTTAAATGCATTGACTGATGCTGACGGTACTTTTGTCTTGGATCAGACCATTCAAGAGCATACGTTTTGGCTGGGCACCGATAAATACGGGCGTGATTTATTGAGTAGAATGCTCATTGGCCTCAGAGTTTCCTTAGCCATAGGCTTTATTGCCGTGTTTATTTCATTATTAATTGGTGTCACCTTAGGCGCCGTTGCTGGTTATTTTGGTGGACGCTGGGACACGGTCATTATGTGGCTTATTAATGTTACCTGGTCTATCCCGACCCTTTTGCTGGTCATTGCTATTACCTTGGCATTGGGTAAAGGATTTTGGCAAGTATTTATTGCCGTTGGCCTAACCATGTGGGTCGAAGTGGCTCGTGTCGTTCGAGGGCAGGTGATGGGGGTCAAGCAACTTCAGTTTGTCACCGCCGCCAAGGCTTTGGGTTATAGTCACTGGCGTATCATAACCCGTCATGTTTTGCCGAACAGTCTTGCTCCGGTCATTATTATATCGGCGGCAAATTTTGCTTCGGCGATCTTGATAGAAAGCGGGTTGAGTTTCTTAGGTATTGGCGCACAACCGCCTACGCCAAGTTGGGGTAGTATCATTAAGGATCATTATGCCTATATCATAATGGGGAAACCTTATTTGGCCCTAATCCCAGGCTTCGCCATTATGGCGGTAGTCATGGCGTTTATGTTGTTGGGCAATGCCTTGCGCGATGTCTTGGACGTTAAATAAAAATGATTCATGACTTGGGCAGCCTATCGATTGATATAGTTGACACTATCCATTTTGATAAAAATAAACAGCAGTAGGGTAAAGCCCCATAAACCTGAACCGCCATAACTCAAAAACGGCAAGGGAATCCCCACGGTTGGAAAAAGCCCAACGACCATTCCGATATTGACCATAAAGTGAAAGAAAATAATAGAGGCCACGCTATATCCATAAACCCGACCGAATACAGATTTTTGACGTTCTGCCAAAAATAATATTCTCAGCACCAAGCTCATGAACACGATCACCAAAAACACAGAACCTACAAAACCCCACTCTTCTCCGATGGTACTGAAGATATAATCGGTATGTTGCTCGGGAACAAAGTTTCCTTTGGTCTGGGTACCTTGAAGCCATCCTTTGCCAAACCACCGACCGCTGCCAATAGCAATTTCACTTTGATGGGTGTTGTAACCAATAGAAACATGGTCAACAGTTTTGCCTAAAACCAAATTGAATCGATCTCTGTGGCGTTGTTCAAAAACAGAGTTAAAGACATAATTCACGCAAAATGTAAGACCTATAGTGAGTAATATACCCATTATATAGCGTGGCCAAACGATGCGCTGTCGGTTTCTTTTTTGCCACAAGAACAAGGCTAATGCGAGCAGGACAATCACGACAATCATGCCTTCTGGACCGATCAAAAGTGTGCCAATAAATAAGGCAGCAACACTTAAGGCTAAAATTAAAAACAGGTAGTTGAGTCCCTCTCTGTATAAGGGAAAAATAAAGGCAGCATAAACCAAGGCACTGCCTGGATCAGGCTGGGGTATAATGATCATTGCCGGTATTAGAATAATTAAAAGAGCACGCCATTGGTGTTTTAGTTCACGCATATTGGTTTGGATGTCTCCCATATACTTGCCCAATGCCAATGCTGTAGCAGCTTTAGCGAATTCACTCGGTTGCAAACTGAAGGTGCCGAAGTGATACCAAGAATTGGCCCCGTTTATGGTTTGGCCAAAAACAAAAAGGCCCAGAAGGCTCATTAACGCTGCAATATAAATCAAACTAGAAAAACGCTCATAAAATTTGGTATCCAGTGCCAGCACAAAAATAATCAGGCCAAAACTAAGCATGATCCAGAGCAATTGTTTGCCATAGATTTGGGTCATATTGAAAAGCCCTTCTGCGGGTTCCCTTAGCGATGCCGAATAGATATTGAGCCAACCAAAACCGACCAGTAAGCCATACAGGAGTATGGTCCACCAATCAATTTTCATTCTGCTTCCTGCGTAGCCCATTATTGGTTGATCTTAAATGGTTTGCCCGAATATGGTTTTTCGTATTCGGGCATTAAATTACCGTTCAGCACATAAGACTCCATATCGGTTCTTGTGATGGTTCCTGTCAAATATTTTTCAATCATTAGTCCGGCAATGCGTCCCGCCCATCGAGACCCCCAGTAGCCGTTCTCTACAAAAACTGCAATCGCAATTTTTGGATCGTCTTTGGGTGCAAAAGCAATAAAGACGGAGTGGTCTGTCAGTTGTACCCGCTGGCCATCAATGCGCATATAGTTTTCGGCGGTCCCTGTTTTACCGCATATCTCGATGCCTTTGATGCCAATATCTGGAGCGGATGCGGTACCATATTTATAGACATCGGCCATGCCTTGAATCACGGGTTCAAAATGGGTCGAATCAATCGTGGTGTCGTATCGCGTTGTGTATTGCTCTGGGATGGTATCGGTCTCAGCAATAGACTTAATGATGTGCGGTTTATAAAAATAACCACGATTAGCAATCACACTAGTAAAATGAACCATTTGCATCGGGGTAAGCAAGACCTCCCCTTGACCAATCGCATTCGAAATTGTTGCCGGTGTGTACCATTTATATTTGGGGTAATGGTAATAACGGTTATAGAATTCAGCATCTGGAATCAGCCCTTTGTTGCCCGCCGGCAAATCATAGCCCAGGTAATCCCCAAGCCCAAAACTTCTGAGATGCTGTCGCCAGCGTTCAATTCCTTCCTGTGGTGTATTGTATTTGTCAATAGTTCTGCGGTAAACCGTGGCGAAATAAGAATTGCAAGAGTATGCGATGCCTCCGATCATGGACAGTGGTGTCTTATGGTCGTGACAGCCCATTGGTTTGGATCCCCCATAATTATAGCCCCCGTAACAACTGATGGATTCATTGGTATCAATCACCCCCTCTTCTAGCCCGATCAAGGCAGTAAGGGTCTTAAAAGGTGATCCCGGAGGGTATTCTCCTTGCAGCACTCGGTCAAACAGTGGTTTGGCAATGGTGTCGTAATAGAGCTTTGTAAAGTTTTTAGAGCGCTGCCGACCAACCAAAAGCGCAGGATCGTAATTAGGTGCGGCGACCAACGAAAGAATTTCTCCAGTTTTGGGCTCGAGGGCTACAATACCACCACGTTTATTGACCATCAGGGCTTCTCCATAGGCTTGCAAGATCGCATCAATGGTCAAGGTGATGTCTTTTCCTCGTTGGGGCAAGACATCAAACTCACCGTCTTTGTAAGGGCCAATATCTCTATTGTAGTTGTCTTTCTGAATGTATTTGGTCCCTTTGGTTCCTCTGAGAATTTGCTCATATTGTTTTTCAATTCCAGCAGTTCCGATAAGTTCGCCCATTTCATATTCGGGATTTTCTTTGATGGTATAATCATTAACTTCCGAGATATAGCCTAAGACATTGGCTGAGTGATGCACTTGATAATCTCTCAGAGATCGTTTTTGAATATAAAAACCAGGATATTTATGCAGCTTCTCCGAAAGCCCTGCAAATTCACTTTTGGTGAGCTGTGCAACCACCACAGAGGGGAGTTGAGGAGAATAGCGGCGGGCACGACCCATGGCTTTTTTGAAATCAATATGTGTGATACTGAGTAGTTGACAAAATTCTATGGTGTCTAGTTTTTTGGTGTCTTTTGGGACCACCATCACATCATAAGACGGCTGGTTGGCCACCAGAAGAATCCCGTTACGATCGTAGATATATCCTCTTTGCGGAAAGTCATAGATCACTCTTATCGCATTGTTGTCCGATAATGTTGCATAACTTGATTCGTAAATCTGTAAATAAAAGAGGCGACCGATAAACAACAAACCAATACCAATGACAACCAGGAAAAGCAGGTTTTTTCTCATTTGTTTTTGGTGCTAAACAAATAAAAGGCCCCCATGATCAGTACTGATGTGAAAAGGCTAGAAGACAATGTATTACTTAAGATCAGGGCCCAATGTCTGCTGGCAAAGGCCTCCAACGAAAAGAGTAAAAGGTGATGGGTAAAGACTATCGAAACGACATAAATCAATTGCTGTTGCAGTGGTGCTGAAGGCACTTTTATGGTGTTGTATTGATAACTTACCCCAAAAGAAAACTTTAAAAAAAGCGGGCGGGCCCAGCCAATGAAAACTGCCGCAGCAGCATGAACTCCTCCCGTATCGCTGAATAAATCGACGCCAAAACCCAGTAAAAATGACAGCAAAATCAAAAGGGTTCTGTTGCCGGTCAAAGGATATAGTATAATAAAATAGATGTAAAAATAAGGGTTGATATAGCCAAATAGACGGATATGGTTAAGCAGCAGAACTTGAAGCAGTAACACCAGAAAGAAACGACCCAACTCGCTCAGCCAATTAGTTTGTCCCATCTTCGCCTGTTTGTTCGAGGGTTAATATCTCCAATGCATCATTGCGCTGCACGGTATAGACATGTTTGATGCTGGTCATGTCAGTAAATGGAGCTACGGTAATGGTATAATAGTCGTTAGAGGTTTCCTGGGTTAAGGCCACCACACGGCCAATGGGTAGGCCTTCGGGGAATATAGTAGACCTGCCGTCAGTCACTAAGGTGTCGCCAATAGCGATAGGGGCAATTTTAGGAATTTCTAAAAGCTGCATAGCACCGGGGTCACGGCCTTCCCAGACCAGTGTGCCGAAATGCTGAGATTTCTGAAATTTGGCTACAATCCTACTTTGCGTATTAAGGATAGACTGAACTAAAGCATAGTGGTCTGAAACATGGGTCACAATGCCGATGACCCCTTGAGGTGATAAAACACCCATGTCTAAAGTAATGCCGTCCAAGCGGCCTTGGTCTAAGGTCAATTGGTTTTTTGTTTTGTGGAAGTTGTTATTGATCACCTTGGCGCTGTGCAGGGCCACGTGATCAAAATGATAAGGCTCTGAAACGGATCCCTTGCCCAAAGTGTTTATTGGGTTGAGTAATTGTGCCCGTAAGGTTTTATTCTCTTGGGCAAGGAGCTCATTTTGCTCCATGAGGTCCAAATAATTGGTTAGCGAAGCTTTCCAGTTCAAGAAAGCACCACTTATGGCATGAGTTGATCCGAAATATCGGGTTTGGTGAAAGCTGTGAGCGCTTCTGGTACGCTGAAGGGCGATGACAAAGAGTAGAGCGAAAAGCAAGAAATTTTTATTCCGAATAAAAAAATCAATAATCTGCTGCATCGTAGCTCGAGGTTTCTCTTTATTTGATCAAGACGCTTTTGTATTTAGCCAAGTTTTTAAGACAGATTCCTGTTCCGCGCACTACTGCTCTTAATGGATCTTCGGCGATATATACAGGTAAATCAGTTTTTTGAGACAAGCGCTTGTCTAAGCCGCGCAACATAGATCCTCCGCCAGCAAGATAAATCCCGGTGTTATAGATGTCTGCAGCGAGTTCTGGTGGGGTTTGTGAGAGTGTCTCCATAACCGCATCTTCAATGCGTAAGATCGATTTGTCTAGGGCCTTGGCAATTTCTCGGTAAGAGGTAAGGACTTGTTTGGGTTTTCCTGTCAGAAGGTCGCGTCCTTGAACGGGCATTTCCTCTGGGGGCACTTCTAAGTCTTCTGTCGCTGCACCAATTTGTATTTTTATTTTTTCGGCAGTGCGCTCACCAACATACAAGTTGTGTTGAGTGCGCATATAATAAACAATATCGTTGGTAAAGACGTCGCCGGCAATCTTCACAGATTTGTCACATACAATACCGCCTAAGGCTAAAACTGCAATTTCGGTTGTCCCTCCGCCTATATCTATGATCATATTACCCTTGGGCTGCATGATGTCGATACCAATACCTATGGCTGCGGCCATGGGTTCGTGGATCAGGTATACTTCTTTGCCGTTAACCCGCTCGGCACTTTCTTTAACCGCACGCATTTCAACTTCAGTAATGCCACTTGGGATGCAAATGACCATACGTAATGATGGCGCGAACCATTTCTTTTTGAGGGCAGGAATGTCCTTGATGAACATATTGATCATTTTCTCACTGGCGTCAAAGTCAGCGATTACACCATCCTTTAGTGGGCGAATGGTTTTGATGTTTTCGTGGGTCTTTCCTTGCATAAGTGCAGCCTCGCGGCCCACAGCAATGATTTTGTTGGTGATGCGATCACGAGCGACGATGCTTGGCGCATCGACCACCACCTTGCCATTATGAATGATTAGTGTATTGGCCGTACCAAGATCAATGGCTATTTCTTCTGTAAGGAAATCAAAAAATCCCATGGCGCTTTTGGTTGAAATGATGAATAGAAGTGCTTCTTACAAATGTAACAAAAAATTAATGCTTAAAATGACGAATTCCGGTAAATACCATTGACAAATTATGGGCATTACAATAGTCAATACTGAGCTGATCTTTTATCGATCCTCCAGGTTGAATTACCGCGCTTATTCCAGCTTTATCGGCAATCTCTACGCAATCGGGAAAAGGAAAAAATGCATCACTTGCCATAACCGAACCTTGTAAGTCAAATCCAAATGATTGTGCTTTATTGATGGCCTGTCTCAGGGCATCAACCCGGGAAGTCTGTCCGGTTCCACTGGCGCACAATTGATTGTCTTTGACCAAAACAATGGTGTTGGATTTGGTATGCTTGCATATCTTGGACGCGAACAATAAATCGTTAATCTGTTTGTCGGTAGGTTCTTTTTTTGTGGCAGTGGCTAAATGCTCTAGGGCGTCGGTAATGTTGTCTCGCTCTTGAGTCAAGAATCCATTAAGACAAGTTCGTACTGTGTTGTCAGGCAAAGAAAAAATTTGCTGTACCATAAGGATTCGGTTTTTCTTTTGTACCAGAATCTCATGTGCCTCTGGACTGAAGCCTGGGGCAATGACTACCTCGCAAAACAGCTCGTGAATTTTTTCGGCAGTAGCGGTATCTATAGTTTTATTGGCAATAAGAACACCGCCAAAAGCCGATACGGGGTCACCCGCCAAGGCTTTGGTGTAAGCCGACGACAAGGTGCTGCACTGTGCCACACCGCAAGCATTATTGTGCTTTAAAATGGCAAATGTTGGGGGCTCGTCTGCGCCTTGAAATTCACTCATCAAGGATACTGCAGCATCGACATCAAGTAAGTTGTTGTAGCTCAATTCCTTGCCGTGTAATTTTTTAAATATCGCATCGAAATCGCCATAAAAGGACCCTTTTTGATGCGGGTTTTCACCATAACGCAGGGACTGTCCATTGGGTTGGCTAATTTTCAGCCCGGGGACACTGCCCTGATCATTGAAATAATTGAAAATAGCCGTGTCGTAATGCGAAGAAACCTGAAAGCTTCGTGTGGCGTAAAATTTTCGTTGCGCTAAACTACTTTGCCCTTCTTGGCTTGTCAGGATTTCTAAAAGACCGGCATAATCGTTCACGGATGAAATACATAGGGTGTCAGCAAAATTCTTCGCTCCAGCACGAATCAGTGAAATGCCACCGATATCAATTTTTTCAATAATGGCTTGCGCATCTGCATCAGAGGCAACCGTTTGTTCAAAAGGGTAGAGATCGACAATGACCAAATCCAATTGTGGAATATCAAATTCTTCCATTTCTTTTGCATCACCCGGGTGGTTTTGTCGGTTCAAAATACCGCCAAAAATCTTAGGATGAAGTGTTTTGACACGACCACCCAAAATCGAAGGATATTGGGTAACTTCCTCTGCGGGAATCACTGAAATCCCTAAGTCTTTGATGAATTTTTCGGTGCCTCCAGTGGAGTAAATAGTAACGCCTAGTGCGTTCAGTTTTTGAACAATTGGTGCAAGTCCTTCTTTGTGGAAAACAGAAATAAGAGCCGATTTGATTTTTATCGATTGCATCATTGGAATAAATTGATATTGTGAAGCCACAAAAATACATAAATATGGCTGAAATGGACGACTTAAATTGGTATAAAAAGAGCTATCTTTAAGGGGTCGATTAGTGATTCAAACCTTGCCTATGATCATCTATTTACGGGTCCTTAAAGAAAGCATTATTTTTGCCATCAGTGCATTGGTAAACAATAAGTTACGGACATTTTTGTCCTTACTTGGAGTGACTATAGGGATCTTTTCGATCATTGCCGTCTTGGCTGCTGTAGACTCTTTAAAATCCGAAATTACAGACAGTCTGGATGGTTTAGATAACAGCACCATTTATTTGGGGAATTTTTCTTTTGGCCCCACAGAAATACCCCGTTGGAAATGGAAACAATGGCCTGTAGCTTCCTATGACGATTATCAATACCTCAAGCGAACCATGCCTTCGGCTGCGGCGGTGGCCTTTAATTTGAACGTCCGAAATGAGACCATTAAATACGAAGATAAATCAGTTGAAAATGCCAACATTGGTGCGTATTCACATGAGTATTATGACATTGAATCGTTAAAGTTGGAAGCCGGTCGTTTTTATAATGCTCTGGAGTCTAATAATGGCGCTCAAGTATTGGTTTTAGGGCATGAGATTGGCAATGCGCTTTTCGGTAGTCCAGAACAAGCCATCGGCAAAAAAGTGAGGCTCTATGGTAAGAAATTCACCGTTATAGGGGTTCTGAAGAAGCAGGGTTCTGCGTTCAGTGATTCGAAGGACACGATTATTTTTTTACCGGTCAATGTGGTCCGGAATATCTTTGGCGCAAATAACCGTAGCCTCTTTCCCTTTGTGATACTTAAGCCAAAAGAAGGGGTAGACAATGATGCCTTCATTGCCGAATTGAAACAAAAGATGAGGATGAAGCATGGGCTCAGCCCGGATCAGGAGGATGATTTCTTTGTCAATCAATTACAAGGATTCACTGATGCCATCAACAATATTACCGGTACCATGAATATTATCGGGATCATCATTAGTGGGTTTTCACTGCTGGTCGGAGGCTTTGGCATTGCCAACATCATGTTTGTGAGTGTCAAAGAGCGCACTAACTTGATTGGTATTCAAAAATCATTAGGTGCAAAACGTCGATTTATACTATATCAATTCCTTTTTGAAGCCATGATCTTGGCCTTGATTGGCGGACTCTTTGGAATTATCTTGGTTTTTATTGTTTCGGTAATCGCTTCACAGTTCTCCGGCGATTTTGAGTTTGTGTTGTCAGGAATCAATATGTTGATTGGAACGACAATAGCCGCATTAATTGGATTAATTAGCGGAATTCTTCCTGCGATAAAGGCATCCAAATTAGACCCGGTTGAAGCGATCCGCACAGGGATATAAATCTTAAGAATCAAACAATATCTTGAAAACGGCCATTTTCGCTAGACTTTATCGTGAAGGCATGGGTCAGTAAATCAGCCTTAAATTCAGCACATTCATCACCGTTACGCCAAATCATATGTAGGGTATTGTGATACGTAGACGGGAGCTCTAGTACTCCTTTGAATGCGTTTGCCGTGTTTCTGAAACGGATCATTTTGAGTTGTTTTTGAACCACTTCCGTCTCAAGACGTTTATTGATTTCGGCCACGGAAAGATTTGTTCGGTTGATCTCCTTGTGCCCCTCTTTTCCGGCACGATCGGCCGCTTGATGGTCGTTTTCGCCAGCAAATAAATCCAAATACCATATTTGGGGAAGACCGGGCATAAATAATTGAATGGCCCGGGCCAAGAGTAATTTTTGATCGTCGGCCCCTAAGGCACTGTAATAGGTTGCGTTGACTTGGTAATAAGAAATCTTTGAGCCATCTGGGCCAAATAAGTTCTTGATGCGTCCGCCACGTGTCAAGATTAAATCCACCAAACGGTCTATTTGCGGGTCGCTTAACAAACCTTTGTGAAAGTGTCCATCGATTTCTTTCCCTTTTAGATCCAATACCGGTATCCCGTCATGGCAGCCCAACATATTGACGACCTTAAATTTTTTGTCAATAATTTCTGTGGCCCATTTTAAAAGTGGCGTATGGTCAGCGTTTTCAATGGTGTGTATCACCAGCCCAGGCAAGAAAAAATCGTAAATACCGTAGCCTTGCGCAGCGACCTGGTCATGAAGATGCTGCCCGTATTCGGCATGAATTTCCGGCAGAACCCAGAGGTTGTTTTGCTCTGCCATTGTCTTGAGGCGATCCAAATAATGCCAAGTACCCGGTTTATTAAAAAAATTGGTTTGGCCCATTTCTTTGTGCAAATAAGCAAAGGCATCTAAGCGCAAAATTTTACAGCCGTACTCCTGGAGTTTGTTCAGGGTGTCTTGGTAAAATACCCACACCTCTGGTGATTGTGCATTCACATCCATTTGCCCCAAAAAAGAGACATGTTTTCTTACCAAGGAAACCAGTGCGTCGTGATTTATGGCATAGCCAGTCAAATCAATTTTTGTCAGGTCTTCATGGCCTAATACGGCTTGTGTTAAGTCATTAAATAGACGGGTGCATAGATCATGATTGGCCGCTCTGCGCTGCTTTAAGTCGTCTATGATAGATGGACTAAGGCTCACTTGCTGATAAAAGGTATTCCAGTAATAACGGTCATCGCCTTGGTCAAAAGGCACTTTCAGAACAGGAAGCCCTGGTTTGCGCATAAAAAGATGATCCAGATAGCGTTGTTCAGGAACGATTACACCCCGGTGATCTTTGCTGCCTTTACCTTCCCAAAATACATTCCAGTCGATAAAAAAGTCCTTGAATTTAGATTTTGCTCCGTGACGCAATAAGTCCTTAAATTGAGGTGAAGCCACCGATAAATGATTGAGGACGATATCGAGTTTAAGGGTGATCCCTGCCTGTTTTAATTGGTCAAGGTCTCTGCGGTTAACCAGATCTTGGTTGAGGTCATAATCGATAATAGAGAAACCGCGGTCGAGATCGCTATTGAAAAAAGTTGGCAGTAAATAAAGCTGTGAAAAGGCATGAGCCATTGATGATCCCTCTAATATGGAAACCAGATCCTTTACATTGGCGCCCATGCTATCGGGATAGGCATTGAGCATCACACCGCTCAGTAATTCGTTTGGATTTGTGAGATCAATTAGAGATTCGGACATAAATGATGATGATAAACAGACCAGTGCGCCATGGCCTGATAGCATGTCAAAGTTAGCCAAAAAAATAAGGATGAGGAATGTCTATAATCCCAATTTTATGTTTTGTGAGCGTCCAGTAGTGCGCTGTGAAACCTGAAGATCGCCAATCCGGTTATGGCTCAATGGGCTCTAAGGTCATCAATGGGTTAGAACAAAACAGCGACTTGTGCGTTGACCCATTCTAAAAAACGCTCGTCTTTTTGGTCAAATGGATCTATCGAGTGCGAGTCAACATCGATTTGCCCAATGTTTTTATCCCGAACAAATAAAGGGACGACGATCTCCGATTTTACGGTGATGCTGCAGGCAATATAATTGTCCTGTGCTTGTACGTCAGGCACGACAAAGTTGGCATTACTCTCGGCTACTTGGCCACAAATACCTTTGCCAAAGGGTATGACTGTGTGGTCTGTAGGTGCGCCAGCAAAAGCTTTTAAGTGCAAAGTCTTGGTCTCAAAATCTGCAAAATAAAAACCGACCCAGTTATAGTAGGGAATTGCGTTTTGCAGCAGGGCACAAATCTGGTTGAGTCGCTCTTCACGCGAAGAGGCATTGCCATGGATAATGACGTCAATTTGTGGTTTGAGGGCCTCGAAATTCATTTGCAGTATTTTTTTCTAAAGGTATTTCAAAAATCAAAATTCAAAAAAAATAATTGGGTTAACTTTGACCTCATGTTAGCCTTATTTCGACAGTATCGTCCAGTGCTCCGATTTATCTTCCTGTTCTTGGGGAGCTATACGGTTTTAAGCATGCTTTATTTTTGGTATTTATCCTTTTTTGTTGGTCCGCCGGTGGAGCCCGATGGTATCACACGGCTTGTTGGGCAGCAAACACAATCGGTCATTCGGGCTTTTGGATTTGGCGGAGATGTGGCCATGATTTCGGGGGAGGCAACCCTCGGTATATGGGTCGATGGAATAGGAGTCGCCCGTTTGGTAGAAGGGTGTAATGCCATGAGTGTGATGATCTTATTTTGCGCCTTTATATTGGCTTTTGCCAGAGGATTACAGCAAACCATAGGGTATATCCTGGCGGGGATGGTCTTAATTTATTCAGTTAATATTTTGCGTGTTGCGTTCATTAGTATTGCCTTGGCACACTTTGATACCTATAGAGTTTTGCTCCATGATATTATATTTCCTGGCCTGATTTATGGTTTTGTATTGCTGCTTTGGCTTTTTTGGATTTGGATGATAAAACGTCAGGATCATGCCTAGACTAGCGCGCTATTTGATGGTCGTAATCGGCGTTATGGGCCTGGTCTTGGTGCGCTATTTTGAAACGAATTTGTTTTATGATCCCTTGGATCTTTTTTTTCAAGGCGATTATTTGACGCGCGAACTACCTCTTATCGACCCTTTGTTTTTTTGGCCTTCTTTGATTTTTAGATTTTTACTCAACCTTATTTTTGGCCTCATGCTGCTTAAAGGGCTTTTTATAGATCCTCAGACAATTCGCTTTACATGGGTTCTGTACCTTATGTTTTTTGCCTTTCTTTCCTTAGCTTTGTTTGGATTAATGGCTATGTATCAAGCGGGTTATTACCATCAACTTTTTTATGTCCGTCGCTTCTTGATCCATCCGATCATATTATTGATTCTGATCCCTGGATTTTATTTTTACAAGCCTAAGTAGTTCAATAACAATGTATAAAGACCAAATGCCAGAAAAATGAAAAAATCAATTTTAATCCTGAGTGCCATAGGACTTTTATTGGCCTGTCAAAACAAGACTGAACCTACACAGGAAGCCTTGGCCGCACAGATGGCGCAAATCGTTGCGGTACACGATGAATTAATGCCTATGATGGGCACCATTGGCCAATTGATTGGCCAGCTTGAGGATCAATACCAGGGGGATTCTGCTCAGACCGCACACCTTGCTGTTATTGGCGATTTAATAGCGGCCAACGAGCGTATGACGACATGGATGATCGATCTTAGTGAGGTATTTACGGGCGATCAAATTATGGGTCAATCCACTATTCCTAGCGAAATGAAAACGCAGGTAGCCCAGTTTGAATTGTCTGCGCAGGAACTCAAAGTCCAAATGATCTCAGCCATTGATCAAGGAAAGGCCGTACTGGCTGAGTTATAATATAGGTTTTGTTAAATAGACCTAATACCTTAATTGGTTTGATTAATTTTGTACTCTTGCAGAACAACAAATGAATCAAACATGAGACTGCTATGACCCAACGATTTATGGTACAAGGAATGACCTGCAACGGTTGTCTGAATAAAGTCAAAAAAGCTGTTGAATCTATCGAAGGCGTCAGCGCAGTCGTGATAGATCTTGCCAGTGGGCGTCTTTCCTTTGCCTCAAATACGCCAATGAGTTTATCACAAATCAAAGAAGTTGTACCTGCTGACTACCCTGTTTTGGCTCATGATGCGCAGACCATGCCACCTAACAAATGGAGACAGCTTAGGCCTTTGTTTCTCATTTTTGCCTTTCTTTTTGGCACTGTGTTTTTGATCCATGCAAGTCAATGGAATAGTGCGGAAGCAATGCTTGATGCGATGGCGGGTTTCTTTTTGATTTTTAGCTTTTTCAAATTATTGGACGTGCCTGGTTTTGTGCAGGCCTTCAGAAATTATGATCCATTAGCTAAGCGTTTGGCTTTTTATGCTTGGATTTATCCATTTATCGAATTATTACTCGCGGTTGTTTTGCTGCTGCGTTTCAATGTAGCCATTGCACTGATCATTACGACAATTGTTTTGGGCATCACCACTATTGGGGTTATTGCGAAGTTGCGGACCAAACAAACCATAGAATGTGCCTGTTTGGGAACAACGCTCAACTTGCCGATGACCGAAGCCACCCTTATCGAAAACTTGATCATGCTTGCCATGGCGTCTTTTACCTTATACTCCTGATATGAAACGACTTCTTTTATTTAGTGTTTTACTTTGGGCTACAGCGGGCTTTGGCCAAGGCAGTATTTCTGGTGTAGTGCTGGAGGGTAACTCCGAAAGTAATACTGGTTTGCCAGGGGCTAATGTGTATTGGGTGGATGGAAAAGACGGTACCATAACAGATTTTGAAGGCAATTTTAGATTGCTCACGAGAACGCTTCCGGCTGATCTGGTGTTCAGTTTTGTGGGTTATGCCACAGATACTATTACAGTTTCTTCTAATAAAGAGATTCGTCATGTATTGCGCTCTGCCAGTACCCTAGACCAGGTTACTTTGGTCAAAAAAAGGACCTCTCAATTTCGTTCTTCTTTTTCGACTCAAAACGTGATTCAAATCAGTAGCGACGAATTACTCAAGGCTGCTTGTTGTAATCTTTCGGAGAGTTTTGAAACCAATCCGTCGATCGATGTTAATTTTTCGGATGCCATCACCGGAACGAAACAAATTAAGATGTTGGGATTAACCAGTCCTTATATATTGATTACTGCCGAAAATATTCCTGTGGTGCGCGGCGCCGCCCAAAGTCTTGGACTCAGCTATGTTCCAGGTACTTGGGTAGAGAGCATCCAGATGACCAAAGGGGCCGGTAGTGTCATCAATGGTTATGAGAGTATCGCGGGTCAGATCAATGCCGAATTGCAGAAACCAGCAACAGACGCTCCTGTGTTCTTGAATTTGTTTACAGCGGCTAATGGCCGTCAAGAAATGAATGTACACCTGAATAGTCGGGTCACAGACCGCTGGAGCACCGGTCTTTATGTCCACGGAAATCAGCGCACCAAGACTGTAGACCGCAATGATGACGGCTTTTTAGACACACCCAAAGGCAATCAAATTAATGTCATGAATCGCTGGCAATATAGTGACCCCACTAACGGTTGGATCAGTTTCATTAATGCCCGCGTATTACGCGATCGAAAAGTCGCTGGAGAAACTTCTTTTGAGCGAGATCAGGAGATCACTGCAGCCAATCCGTGGGGGAGTATCATCGACACCGATCGGATTGATTTCTCTTCTAAATTGGGCCATGTCAATCCAGAGTTAACTTACCAAAGCTTGGGGGTTCAGAGCGCCTATAGTTATCATGACCAACGTTCAATTTTTGGCCTCAGAACCTACAATATAAAACACCAAAGCGCCTACCTCAACGTGCTTTATAACTCGATCATCTCTGACACCAGACATAAAATTAAAACAGGTGTTAACGCCACCTACGACCGATACCAGGAGTTGGTCGTTACCGATGTTTATGACCGTCAGGAGCGCGCTGCTGGTGTATTTTTTGAGTATGCTTACGACAATTTGGACCAACTGAGCCTGACCTTTGGATTGCGCACGGATGTCCATAACCTTATGGGTGTTTTTGTCACGCCACGTTTGCATGTCAAGTATCTCCCTTGGGAGCAAACCACATTGCGTTTTTCGGCAGGAAGAGGCAAGCGAATTCCAAATATATTTTCTGAAAACCTCAATTTGTTTGCCTCATCACGTGCCATCGAAATTACCGATGCGGGTGGAGACTTTTATGGTTTAGATCCAGAAATCGCTTGGAACTATGGACTTTCTATAGTCCAAAAATTCCGCTTAGCCAATCGACCTTTGGAATTGAGTTTTGATGTCTATCGCACCGATTTTGTCAACCACGTTGTTGTGGATTGGGAAGTGCCACAGATGATTCGTTTTTACAATAAAAGAAACGAAAGTTGGACACAGAGTTATCAACTTGAAGCCTCTTACAGTCCTATGGAGCGATTTGATCTTCGCTTTGCTTATAAGTATTTTGACATTAACACAGCATATAACAGCGGAGACGATCGCCCGCCCTTGACCCCCAAGCATCGTGTGTTTGCCAATGTAGCTTACCAGACACAAGAAAAATCTAAAGGTCAGCAATGGAAATTTGACGCGACCTTAAACTGGTTAGGCCAGCAGCGTTATCCAAAATTTGATTCAGGGTCTGATTTGTTCGGAACGACACAAACACCGAGTTTGGTAACCGTTAATACCCAGATCACAAAAGTCTTCACGCCAAAAATCGATTGGTATGTTGGTGTAGAGAATATAACAAATGTGCAACAGCCGAATCCGGTGCTTAATGCAACCGAACCATTTGGATCGAATTTTGACACCACGATGGTTTATGGTCCAATTTTTGGACGTATGGTTTACACTGGAGTAAGGTATAAAATCTAAAACGATGAAAAAACTATTAATTATGGCCACTATTTTAGCGTCAGGTGCGCTAATGGCCCAAAGTAAAAGTGCAAAAGCCTCTATTGAAGTTGATGGCGTTTGTGGTATGTGTAAGGCCCGTATTGAAAAGGCAGCAATTAAAGTTCCAGGTGTGAAGTCGGCTCAATGGAGCGTTGCTACACACGAATTGGCTTTAATTTTTGATGAAAACAAAACAAGCTTGGATTCAATTGCAAAGAAAGTAGCAGATGTGGGACATGATAGCCCCGAATTTACCGCGCCAGACCAGGCGTACGACAAGGTCAGCCCTTGTTGTAAATACCGCGATGATGAGGTGATCAAAGCGCATCAATAAGCAAAAAAAAACCTCGCCATTTGGCGAGGTTTTTTTTTGCTTGTTAATTACATCATCCCGGGCATACCACCACCGCCCATTGGGGGCATTACTGGGGTGTCTTCTTTGATGTCGACCAACGCACATTCGGTCGTTAAAATCATTCCGGCGACTGAGGCTGCATTTTCTAAGGCCACTCGGGTCACCTTCTTGGGATCAATAATCCCTGCTTTGAGCATATCTACGTAGCAGTCGTTTTTTGCGTCATAACCAAACGCTTTGGTGCCTTCCATTACCTTGTTAATGACCACAGATCCTTCGCCTCCGGCGTTCTCTACAATTGTTCTAAGAGGAGCTTCAATCGCACGAGCGACAATTTGAATACCTGTAGTTTCGTCCAGTGAATCACTTGTGATCTTTGACAGAACTGCTTTGGCGCGAACAAGAGCAACACCCCCACCGGCAACAATACCTTCTTCAACGGCTGCACGCGTGGCATGTAAGGCGTCGTCTACACGGTCTTTTTTCTCTTTCATTTCCACTTCACTTGCAGCACCGACATATAGCACAGCAACACCACCGGCTAATTTAGCCAAACGTTCTTGTAACTTTTCTTTGTCGTAATCACTTGTAGTGGTTTCTATTTGAGATTTTATTTGGCCGATTCTAGCATTAATGTCCACTTTCTTGCCCGCACCATTAACAATGGTTGTATTGTCTTTATCAATCGTGACGGTTTCAGCCGTACCGAGCATATCGATTGTGGCATTTTCTAAAGTAAATCCGCGTTCCTCTGCGATAACGGTACCACCGGTGAGAATGGCTATATCTTCGAGCATGGCTTTTCTTCGATCACCAAATCCAGGCGCCTTAACTGCGGCAATTTTTAGTGAACCGCGGAGTTTGTTGACCACTAATGTTGCCAAAGCCTCCCCCTCAACATCTTCGGCAATGATCAATAGGGATTTTCCTTGCTGAGCGACCGGCTCCAATATGGGGAGAAGGTCTTTCATATTGCTGATCTTTTTGTCGAAAAGCAAGATCATTGGGTTCTCTAGTTCGGTATTCATTTTTTCGCTGTTGGTCACGAAATAGGGTGATAAATAACCGCGATCAAACTGCATTCCTTCTACAACGTCGACATAGGTCTCTGTGCCTTTTGCTTCCTCCACTGTGATGACTCCTTCTTTGCCTACCTTTTCAAATGCTAGGGCAATCAGGCTTCCAATAGTTTCGTCATTGTTGGCAGAGATCGAAGCGATTTGCTTAACCATTTCAGAAGAATTCCCCACTTTAGTAGATTGTCTTTCGAGGTCCTTAACAATAGCCGCTACGGCTTTGTCAATCCCGCGTTTGAGGTCCATTGGATTAGCTCCAGCGGCGACGTTCTTTAGCCCTTCTTTGACGATGGCTTGTGCTAGTACAGTTGCAGTTGTTGTTCCATCACCTGCCAAGTCGTTGGTTTTAGAGGCAACCTCTTTGACCATCTGTGCACCCATATTTTCTAATGGATCTGACAGTTCAATTTCTTTGGCTACCGTAACACCATCTTTGGTTACTTGTGGTCCACCATATGATTTGCTGATGATCACGTTCCGACCTTTTGGGCCTAAGGTTACTTTTACTGCATTGGCCAATTTGTCAACGCCTCGTTTAATCGCATCACGAGCTTCAATATCAAATTTTATGTCTTTTGCCATAATGTTATGTTTTATGTATTAGATTTATTAAATGATGGCCAAGATATCATCCTCACGCATGATGAGGTAATCTTGTCCGTCCAACTTTAATTCATTTCCAGCGTATTTGCCATACAAAACCGTATCGCCAACACAAACCGTCATTTCATGATCTTTTTTGCCCTTACCAACTGCGACGACTTTGCCTTGTTGTGGTTTCTCTTTCGCAGAATCTGGAATATAAAGTCCTGAGGCCGTTTTTGTTTCGGCCGCTTGGGGCGCGACGACCACGCGATCTGATAGTGGTTGAATTTTTAAAGCCATATGATTTTCATTTTAAGTTAAACTAATTGATTTTGTTTATTCATTTCAGAAACTATGCCATGCTCTTTAGTGTCATACTTTGTGGTTAAAAGATGTCAAGATGGCATAAGGAACATTGCATGAGGTTCCGTCTAGTTATGCTGGATAATCAACTGAAAATAAAGCATTTCTTGATTTACTTCAATATGGAGGAAATAAGTCCCGTTGGACATGCCTATGGTATCAATGGTTTTCTCAATATTACCACTTTGCCCTTGATAGACTATATTGCCGTAAGGGTCGTAAATGGACATATGATAAACCCCTGGCGGGAGTGATCTAAAATCCAAACGAAACCCGTTGTCTGATGTGTTGGGGTATGGGTATATGGGTAGTTGTTGTTGTCCCGATCCAGAGGGATCATGAATTACAGATAAAATAGCCGCATCACCAAGCCCGCAGTTGTTTTTGCCCATCAATTGAACGAGTCCGTTGTTTTGTCCATTGCCCGTGAAAACCGTTGTTGTTCTGCCTGCTCCAGGTGGCAGCTGCCAACGATCACTTTCAGGATCGAAGGGCGCTTGCACATCAAACGGATAGGGGAGCCACCACTCATACGACGCGGCTCCTTGAGCGACGCCACCATTATAGGTGACGACAGAGCCTGTGGCGACCTCTGTGGGGCCTTCTATGGATTCTGGTGTTAGGGGCGATCCAATCCACACTGATTTTCTGATGACTTGACTAGTGAAATGTGCCTCAATATAACCTGTGGTGCTAGACGTTGTATTGGGTTCTATGGTTATGTTGTGGGTGTCGGAGGTGACCACAGTCAAATTGGGAGAGGTTTGCCATTGAATGACCTCAGGCGCGACGCAGGTGTCGAACGAAAAACTTGCAGGGGTGTCATAACAGACGGCATTGGGCCCTGTTAAGTCATGAGGCTCTAAATAAACACTTGGTGGCGTGGGACTTTCATTGAGTTCATCCAAGAGCCATGCGATGCTCTCTGTTGTAAATGAGGTATGTAATTCATTGTCTTTTGGTCCAAAATAATTATCAAAAGGGATGGCGTCTTGGCACAATAGATTTTTGTCCAATGGGGTGTCCCAGACAATATCTGGATGCAACAGTCCTAGAGCACTGACGCTTGGAATAAATGAATTCACATGGTCTAGAGAATTAATGATCCAGTCATTGATGCATATTTGACCAATGAACCACTCGCATGGTGTGCTTTCGGTGAGGTCCTTGGCCAAAATGGTCTGGGTCGGAAACCATCCTCCAGGACTGATATCCAATATGCCGCGGCTATTGTTGTTGGTGAGGTAGCGCTCGTAATAGGACCACCACAGAGATTTCTTCTTAAAAAAGGCAATCTTATGTGTTTCCTGGGGTTCAGGCGCAAAATAGGTTTCCATGCCTAGAAGTTGTCCGATATCATTGGCAATCCCTTTGAGCTTCAGGCTCTGCCCACCGGCAATACCGAATTGATCTGAAGTGAGTTGCCCGGAGTATTCAGTACTTAATGTGCTATAGGGGTTTTTGTATGTTTTATTGCCGGTTAGGGATCCATTCACAAGAGCAATCTTGCGCAGATTCATAGGGTAGCCCAGACTATTTGGAAGGCCGTTACTGAAGAGATTGTTGTAATAATTAATAAAAATGGGACGGCCCCGGTTATCGGCAAACCCTTGACTTATGGTTCGCCCATCGAGCCATTGATTGCTCAAGTGGCCATTGTGCGCACTCGAGTATTGTTCTATGAGTTGTTGTCTTGCAGCGGCAGAGCCCAATTGCTGTTCAATAAAATCTTGAGCTGCAATACTACCTGTGGTATCAAATAGAAGCTGTAATAAGGTTTGAACCCCTATGGGGATATTGGCGCCTAAATGAGGGCTGTCGATACTGACCCACAACCTGGTGCGGTGTTCTATTTGATGTTTCTCCATATAAGCCAAGGCATAACGTGAAATTTGTCCGCCCATACTCGGGCCAATAATCACTAAAGATTCGGTGCTGTTATTTTGATCTAACAGGGTCTGTAGGCGCTGGTAGAGTTGTACATGAGTTAAGGCATTGCGTTCAATATAGTCTGCGCCACCATCAATGCGGACTCCATTGTGCCAATGCGTTGGGTGGTTCACCACAACGACATCATAGCCCAAAGAACGCAGCATCGGTATTACGGCCGTTTGTTCTCCCTGGTTATTGGTGTAGCTCATCATGTCTTCGATTGAGCGATGCTCCGCATCTGAAGACCAAGGATGTGGATCACTATCCTGAATTTTTCTTCTGTCTTCTGGATCAAAACCATCGATAATCACAATGGGTTTGATGAGTGTTTTGGTTGTGTTGTTGTTATTGGTACGGTAAAATATTCTATAATCTAGCTTGCCATAATAGGGCGTGCTTTCATTGAATCCTTGCCAAGGAATCTGTCCCCAAATACGCCCATTGTCAATTAATGGATCTGTGTTGTTATTCGGGATTTTTACATGTATAATCGCTTCTGTATTTTGGAGAGATCCATCGGTGAATTCCGCTGTAAAATGCATCGTATGTGCCCCGCTTTGCCCAAAATATTGTGTCAATTGATTTTGTATAAAGGTGTCTTGATCATAGATCAGTACCGGAGTATTGCCTCCTAAATCGCTCCATAAACTGGCGATGCGTTTGCCTTGTGTTGTTTCGACCAATAAAGAAGGGTCCCAGTCAAAAACCACTTCGGGCCCTACAACAAACCGCTTCATCGGGGTCGCCATAAAGACGTGTTTTTGTCGAAAAGAGGATTGTCCGTTATTGTTGGGAATAAGGAGTGTGTCTGCCAAATTGAAAGCGGCCTCTGGCTGACCGTCTTTGGTAAGATTCAATTCCTGGAAAGAGGCATTCAGTATGCCAACTTTGGTGCGGGAGGTCAAGGAATCAGGCGTGTAATAGTTGCGTAATGTTTTGTGACTCAGTAATTGCTGTCCGTTGGAGGCATGATATAATTCGGAAATGGCCTGCTCAAATAATTGTGGGTGTCCCGAGTTGTTCCCCTGATTAAATCCGGATAGATGGGCTAAAGGGGTTACACGATCGTACAGGATTAAGGCGGGATCTACCAGCCCAATAAGTGGTTTGAGTAGGCTATCGATACTGCGGTAAGGCTGGCCCTGACCGATTAATTGATTAAATACAAAGCATAGCGTTAGGGAGAGACATAATTTTCTCATAATTTAGATGTGTTAATAGGTGAAACAGTTGCAAAAAGGTTTTATGTATTTACGTTTAGGGTGCCATTGCCGTGGCACCCTTTTTCTTTTAAAAAGACCAGGAGATTAAAGCGCCTAAATTGGCCGTAGAAACAGCATTGCTAGGGTGTACTTGTCCGCGCAGCCCTAGATGGATGTTCTTGTAGATTCGGTAACGCATCATTGCGGTGAACGGCAAGCCAAATCCTTTGGTCTTTGTCTGATTTAAGGGGTCGAGATGTGGCTTGCGGTACGTTAAATGACTGATCCCTATAAATAGGTCTGTGTCCCACCGATCCAATAGCGGGAAAGATCGGCCATAACTCAAGGTCCAGGATTGATAATTGCCTCTTTTATTACTGGAATCTCCGATAGAAAAATCCCAGGCAACACCATGTGTGGTCTCGAGCATCAAAAGATGTTTTCCTTTTTGCCCTATAAGGTCTGCCCCATAGTTGAGTGTATGGGGTCCGTTGTTAACGGGGCCTTGCCCTAGGTGGGTTCCTATGGAATATAGCCTCCAGTTTTCATTTTCTGAAGTGGTGTTGTGCGGGGTATTTAATTGACTGTATGCGCTATGTGAAAATATCAGCGCGAATAGCAACAGTTTGATTTGTGTCATAATTGATCGTGTTTTATTGAGTTCATAAATAAAGAAAGCATGCTCATGCCTCCTTGTGTTTGGTTCTCAATATTAACGTGATCGAACGACTTTTAAGATGTGTTGCAAATAAAAAATCCCATGTACTACATGGGATTTATATATTATCGGTTGTCAATCAACCTTAAAGATGTTTGTTTTATTCTGGACTGCTCTCTGAAGTGTTTCCTGCCTCAGGCAACGCTGTAGCATCAGGAAGAGCAACATTCTCTAGTTCGTCTTGTAAGAAGTTGCCATTGGTGGTTCCTTCAAACAGGGACATATTTGATAAAAGAATGAGTCCAAGTAAAATAGCAGAAAGGGTCCACGTACTGCGGTCCAAAAAGTCTGTTGTCTTTTTGACGCCACCTAATTGCTGGGTTCCACCTCCACCAAAAGACGAAGAAAGTCCGCCTCCTTTTGGATTTTGAACCATAATGACGACCACCAGTAGGAAGGCGATAAAAATAATCAAGATCAGAAATATAGAAAATGTACTCATTGTGCTGCGTTTATCAGTTGTTCTATTCCTCGAATTTGGTCTGCAAAGAAACCACTTTTTTCGGGATATTTCAAAATTAATATTTTGTAAGCCTCGATGGCCTTGGGATAGTTTTTTTGTGCCACATATACCCGAGCTAAAGTTTCGGTCATGATCTCTTCGGGGCTATTGGTGAAGGGTTGTGATAGATCAGTGGTGCTTGAATAATGGCTATTGGGGTCAAGTTTAGGCCGGTTAGCAATAAACTTATTGATGCGGTCAATTTTATGTGCTAATGGATGATCCAACTGGGCATTAGGGTTGTTTTGATCTCCCTTGTTTTGTTTTTGGCGATCAATCGGCTTGAGTTGCGTAAGTTGCAACCATTGTTCAAAAGTATGGCGCTCCTCTTTCTGGAATTCCAGTGGGCGATGGGTCAATTCCGGTGTCTCAGAAGATGTATTTGTGGGTTCTGTATCAGTAAGGGTCTGCTGATGACCTACAACCTGATGATCAACCTCAAGGGACTTGATCGATTCTTGATGACCAACCAGCGCATCGGCCAAGGATTCTTGGGAAAATTCAGTTGCGGTGATATAATCAAACAAGACATCACGATCCGTGGTGTAAACGGCTGTAGTCTTTAGTGCCTTATTGTAATGGTAACTATCGGCTTGCTTTAAACCTTTCAGCTGCAAGGCCCGGGCACTCTGAAAAAAAGGATAGTCCTTGATGATTTGTGCCAGGGCATGATCATGCCCTGCGCTAATATCTTGCGGATGGGCCAAAAGGGTATTGAACGTATTTATATTCATCTTACCAATTGGCCAAAGATTTATTAAAAATATCTTGTGTGACTCGCTCAAAAATAACCTCTAAGGCGGTGTCGAGCTGGCTACCAATGAGTTGTGATGAGCCAGAATAATCAAAGTAAAAGGTAAACTTTTGTTCAAAATCTTTCTCGGGCGCTTTTGTATTGCTGAAGCGCACATTAATGCCTATGGTTAATCTGTTTTGCGCAGCAGTACTCTTTGACGTTGCCGTTATCGGAGCGACATAATAATCGACAATTTCTCCTTCATATACCAGGTCACCGTTATTATTGACTAAGCTTAGGCTTGTTTGATTGAGTAATATATCTTGTAATTCTAAGGTGAAATTTCTAGCGACTTTGGGTTCTACAATGGGCGCATTATTAACAAAATTATTGACCTGAAACGTTTTGGTCGTTGCATAATCAATATCTGCTCCAGTAAATGAATAAATACCACAGGCCGCTGTCGAAAGACCTAAAAGGGCAATAGCGAGAATTTTATGGAGTCGTGCTGCCATTTGGTTATAAATTGAATTGTTTTATTTTTCGGTAAAGCGTTCGCTCACTGATGCCCAGTTCTTGCGCAGCCTCCTTGCGCTTTCCTTCATATTTATCCAGCGACTTTTTAATGAGTTCAAGCTCTTTGTCATGTAATGAAAGGCTTTCTTCTTCTTCTTCTTCAATATCCTCTGCAAAATGATACTTGTCTACTGCCTTGGTGTTTTCAGGTTTTTTATAGTCAATAACGTCAATCGATTGACTTTTCTCAGCTTCTTGGGAATCTATGTCGCCTTCATTCATCGATCGCAAAGTTGAGTTTTGGGGCGTGTGGGCATATAATTGCTTAATCAAATGTTCATTATCTGCCTTTACATCTGAGCTGTTGCCTGAATTGATCAGTTCTAAGGTGAGCTTTTTAAGATCGTTAATGTCTTTTTGCATGTCAAAAAGAACCTTATATAGGATTTCTCGTTCATTGCCAAAATCCGATTTATTGCTTTTGGTGTTGATCACAGCAGGAAGATGACTGCCCACATGTGGCAAATAATCTTTGAGTTTGGCGTAGCCTACATCTCTTTTTTGCTCTAAGACCGAAAGCTGTTCTGTAATATTGCGTAGCTGCCTAATGTTACCACCCCAATGGTATTTCAATAGAAGCGCCACCGCATCTTGGTCCAATCGAATGGTAGGCATCTTGTATTTTTGGGCAAAATCAGAAGCAAATTTTCTAAAGAGTAAATGAATGTCTTCATTCCTTTCGCGAAGGGCCGGAAGGCCAATTTCTACTGTGCTTAAACGATAATAAAGATCTTCTCTAAAGCGTCCTTTGTCTATCGCCTGAGCCATATTAACATTGGTTGCGGCGACAATCCTTACATCGGTTTTTTGGATCTGAGATGAGCCGACTTTCATGAATTCACCATTTTCCAAAACTCTCAGCAATCGCACCTGAGTCGGTAAGGGTAGCTCGCCGACTTCATCCAAAAATATGGTACCACCATCGGCCACGTCAAAATAACCACTTCGCGCGCTTGCGGCTCCAGTAAAAGCGCCTTTTTCGTGGCCAAATAATTCACTGTCAATGGTCCCTTCTGGGATCGCCCCGCAGTTTACGGCAATATATTTATTGTGTTTTCTATGGGAAAGCGCGTGAATGATACGTGGAATATTTTCTTTTCCAACGCCACTTTCGCCAGTGACCAAAACAGAAATATCTGTCGGTGCCACTTGGATGGCTTTTTCTATGGCCCTGTTGAGTTTAGGGTCATTACCGATAATTTCGAAACGCTGTTTGACGGATTGAATAGATTCCATGGGGTTATGCATTTTGGGTTTCTGAAAAGCTTAGGGGGGTCCCAATAAGCGTGGCACTGGTGCAATCATCGATTTGTACCATCACAAAGTCACCAGGCTGGTAGTGCTCTTTTGGAAAGACAACCACTGTGTTTTGCGGAGTTCTGCCGCTCCAGTGTTGCGCGCTTTTTTTACTTTCTTTTTCAATCAGAACTTCAACGGTTTTGCTCAAAAACTGTTTTGTGCGGTAGGCGCTGTGCTCACGTTGTCGTTGAATGATTTCGCTGAGGCGTTGTTTTTTAACTGCGTCGGGAACGTCATCTTCCATTTTTCGGGCCGCCATGGTTCCAGGCCGTTCGGAATACATGAACATAAAGCCAAAGTCGTACTTGACATAGTCCATCAAGCTTAGTGTGTCTTGGTGGTCCTGCTCGGTTTCAGTAGGAAAGCCAATAATCATATCTTGAGAAATACCACAATCGGGCAAAATAGAACGCACCGTGTCGATCAAGGCCATATATTCCTCTCGGGTATGGAGGCGGTTCATTTCTTTTAAAATACGGCTGCTGCCACTTTGTACAGGCAAATGGATGTGGTTACAAATATTATCGTGCTTTGTCATGGCGTAAAGCACCTCAGTAGTCATGTCTTGTGGGTTGCTGGTCGAAAAGCGAATACGCATTTGGGGCTGTGCTAAGGCCACCATCTCGAGGAGCTGCGCAAAGTCTATAGCGGCAGCTTGTTCCATTGCAGAAGCATTCTCAAAATCTTTTTTCAATCCGCCACCGTACCAAAGATAGCTATCCACATTCTGCCCTAATAAGGTGATTTCTTTATATCCTTTTTGCCCCAAGTCATTGACCTCCGCGACAATGCTTTGCGGATTTCTACTGCGCTCCCGACCTCGGGTAAAAGGCACGACACAAAAGGTGCACATATTGTCACAGCCACGGGTGATGCTGACAAATGCAGAAACACCATTACCCCCTAATCTTACAGGGGAAATATCACCATAGGTTTCGTCTTTAGACAAAAGAACATTGACTGCATCGCGCCCCGCGTTTACTTCGCTCAAGAGGTTAGGTAGATCTTTGTAGGCATCAGGTCCCACCACTAGGTCTACAATCTTTTCTTCCTCCAAAAACTTGCTTTTGAGTCTTTCGGCCATGCATCCTAAGACGCCAACTTTCATGCCCGGATTGATTTTTTTTACGGCATTGTATTTTTCAAGACGTTTGCGGACGGTTTGCTCAGCCTTATCTCTTATCGAACAGGTGTTGACCAGAACCAAATCGGCTTCTTCCAGCCGATTGGTGGTATTGTAGCCTTGATCCGCTAAAATTGAGGCGACGATCTCACTATCACTAAAATTCATTTGACAACCATAACTCTCGATAAATAACTTTTTGTTATTGCCCGATTTGGAAGCCGTGGTGAGCGTAGCGCCTTGTTTATTTTCGTCGATGACTTTTGGATTCATAGTCTTTATTAAACGGTCTTTCTGCTAATTTCAAAAAATATGCCCCGAGGGCGAATCACCATACAAAGGTACAACTAATTGCCTGAATATGTCAAAATGTCAGAGGTGAATCTACCTCCTTATGGTACTAAAAATAACGTTTTTCCATATCATTTGGCAGTTCATGTATGGGGAAATAGAGAGCATCAGTAAGTGTGGTTATCCGGCCAGTGATTCGGTCTTTGTTGCGTTTAAAAAAGCCCGAATGATCTGCTAATTAAAAAATTCACATACTTTTGTTGCCCAAAGAAGATGCGTTATGGCAAAGAATTTAGTGATTGTGGAATCTCCGGCAAAAGCCAAAACCATAGAAAAATTTCTCGGCAAAGACTATAAGGTTGTCTCTAGTTTTGGGCACATAGCGGATTTGCCCTCGAAAGAGTTAGGTGTTGATGTTGATGGAGATTTTAGTCCTAAATATCAAGTATCGAAAGATAAAAAGACATTGGTAAAAGACCTCAAAGTGTTGGCCAATAAGGCTGATATGGTTTGGTTGGCCAGTGATGAGGATCGAGAAGGAGAAGCCATTGCTTGGCATTTATCCGAATCCCTAGAGCTCAAAAAAGAAAACACCAAGCGCATCGTTTTTCATGAAATCACGAAAACAGCCATACTCAAGGCAATTGAAAACCCACGTGATATTGATTATAACCTGGTTAATGCCCAACAAGCCCGACGCGTTTTGGATCGACTTGTGGGATATGAATTATCCCCAGTACTCTGGAAAAAAGTCAAAGGAGGCCTGTCCGCAGGCCGTGTTCAGAGTGTTGCGGTAAGACTTATTGTAGAGCGCGAGCGTGAAATTGAGGGATTTAATCCGGTGGCGTCTTTCCGCATTGATGCTGAATTTGCGACCAAAAGTGGTGCTCGGTTTAAGGCCAAGTTGCCCAAAAATTTTGAAACACAGGAACAAGCACTTGATTTTTTAGAACGCAATGTAAATGCCTCTTATCGCGTTGAGGATTTAACCAAAAAGCCCGCAAAGAAGTCGCCCGCCCCGCCTTTTACAACCTCTACCTTGCAGCAAGAGGCCGCACGAAAACTCTATTTTTCGGTCAGCAAAACGATGACTGTCGCTCAGCGCCTATATGAATCTGGGCTGATTACCTATATGAGGACTGATAGCGTGAATTTGTCCAAAGAGGCGCAAAATGCAGCTCAGGATGAAATCACCAAGACCTATGGTAGTGCCTACAGTAAGCCAAGAACCTTCAAGGGCAAAAGCAAAGGGGCTCAAGAGGCGCACGAAGCGATCCGTCCAACGGAGATGGGCCGTGATTCAGTCAATGGTGAGCGCGATCAAATGCGTTTGTACGAGTTGATTTGGAAGCGTACCATTGCCTCACAAATGAGTGATGCACAAATTGAGCGCACCCAGGTCAAAATTGATGTGAATTCCGCCACGCCTGTTGCCGAGAGCTTTAGTGCCAGTGGTGAAATGATAAAATTTGATGGGTTTCTCAAAGTCTATCTCGAAGGAACTGATTATGACGAGGAAGAACAGGACGGTATGTTGCCAACCCTAGCAGTTGGGGATGGGTTGATCAATAACTATATCCATGCGACCCAAAGGTTTACACGTCCGCCATATCGATTTAGCGAAGCAGCCTTGGTCAAGCAATTGGAGGAATTAGGTATCGGCCGACCCTCGACCTATGCGCCAACTATTTCTACTATTGTTCAGCGCAAATATGTTGAAAAGGGAACTGTAGAGGGCAGCGCTCGGAACTACCAACAAATGATTTTGGATGCCAGCGGTATTCAAAAAAAGGAATTACAAGAAATGGTGGGTAGTGACAAGGGTAAGTTGGTCCCTACCGATATTGGCATTATAGTCAATGATTTCTTGGTGGAACATTTTCAGGATATTGTAGATTTCAATTTTACAGCAAAAGTCGAAGCAGATTTTGATGAGATCGCCGAGGGCAAGGAAGAATGGAAGGCCATGATGAAAAGCTTTTATGCTAAATTTCACCCCAATGTGGAAAAAGTCAACGAGCATGCCCAGCGCGAAAGTGGTGAGCGTATCTTAGGTACCGATCCAGTGAGTGGTAAAATGGTATTGGTGCGCCTCGGTAAATTTGGCCCCATTGTGCAAATTGGGGCTCCAGATGATGAAGAGAAAAAATTTGCCAGCCTAAGGCCTGACCAGCAACTTCATTTGATTGAATTTCAAGAAGCCATGGACTTATTTCAATTGCCTAAAACACTAGGGCAATTTAGTGGTGAGGATGTTGAGGTCGCCAATGGTCGTTTTGGCCCTTATGTGCGTTTTGGTAAGCAGTTCATCTCCCTGCCTCAAGGAATGGATCCGCTCTCGGTTACCTTTGCTGATGCCGAAGAATTGATCCATGAAAAATTGAAGGCAGATGCGCCGATATATACCTATGAAGATATGCCCGTGCAAAAAGGAGTGGGGCGTTTTGGGCCCTTCTTGAAATGGAACAATATTTTTATCAATGTCAATAAAAAGTACGACTTTGACGATCTGTCCGACCAAGACATTGTCACCTTAATAGAGGACAAGAAGCAAAAGGAAAACGACAAGCTTTTGATGGAGTGGACCAAAGAAGGCATCCGATTGGAAAAAGCCCGTTGGGGCCGTTTTCACTTGATCAAAGGAAAAACCAAGATTGAATTGCCGAAAACGACAAATATTGACGAAATTACACTTGATAAAGCAGAAGAAATGCTGGCGGTAAAAACGAAGAAAAAAACCACCAGTAAGCCCAAAGCCAAGACGACTAAAAAATGATCCAATACCTAACACCAGTTTCTAAATCCGTTGTCGCTCATCGCGAAATATTGCCAAACGGAGTGTTGGGTAAGCAAATTAATATTTACCAAAATGAAGCACATTGGCCCGATTTAAAGGGGGTGAAATTTGTTCTTTTGGGGGTTAGGGAACACCGGAACGATGTTGATTATATGGGCGGCAGTTTGGACTTCGATGCGGTCAGAAAGTCTTTTTATGGACTGTATCCTGGCAACTGGCCTCTGTCCCTAGTGGATCTGGGTGATATTGTCCCAGGGCATGATGTAGAAGACACATACTTCGCGCTAAAAACTGTGGTTGCTGCGCTTTTACAGCAAGGAATTATACCTATTATATTGGGTGGGAGTCAGGATTTGTTATATGCGCATTACCGCGCTTTTGATCAGACCACCACAATGCTCAATTTGGTGAATATCGATCATCGTTTTGATTTGGGGGATGCCCAGGCGCCGATCAGCAACAAGTCCTTCGTGGGCAGGATTATTGTTGACGAACCATATAATCTTTTTAATTACAGCGTTTTGGGTTTTCAATCCTATTTGAATCCGCCAGAAGAAATTGCTTTGATGGATAAATTGCATTTCGATGCCTATCGCCTAGGGGTCTTGACCAATGACTTAAGTTTGGCAGAGCCGATACTCAGAAATGCCTCCCTAGTCGCTTTGGATGTTTCCTGTATTAAAAGTGGTGATTTGAGTGTCAAATACCACAAAAGCCCTAATGGTTTTGATAGCCGTGAGATTTGTGCCATGGCCCGATATACAGGAATCAGCAATCGCGTCAAATCTTTTGGTTTATACGAGCTCAAATCCTTTGACCAAAGTGAGAGTGGGGCGAACCTTATCGCGCAAATTTTGTGGTATTTCATCGAAGGAGTATCGTTTCGTGTTGCTGACGAAGATTTTCAAAATGACCGCGATTTCACCACCTATTCAGTCCCTATAGACGACCTGGTCTTGGTCTTTAAAAAGAGCAACAAAACAGGCCGCTGGTGGGTGGTGTTACCATTTAATTCAAAAACGGATAATAATACCCACAAACATGCGTTATTACCCTGCACTTATGACGAATATATAGGGGCGACCAATCAGGAAATACCAGAACGCTGGCTTAAGGCCCGTTTGAAGAACGAAGTTTAACGAAAATACATGTTTTTGATTTAAGGGTTTTTTATAAAAAATGTTGCGTTTCTTAAAATTTAAAGATAGATTTACGCCCTTGAATCTAGTAAAATCTTAACCGAATCATCTATGAAGAAGCTCATTGCAATCTTTGCGATAATTGCCTTATTATTCAGTTGTAGCTCTAATAAGGATAGAGGGGAATTAGTAGGCGCTAAAGGCAAAAAGTGGTATCCAGAGAAACCCTATGGAATGACCCTTATTCCTGGAGGTTCTTTTCTTATGGGTAAATCTGACGACGATTTTGTCGCAGTGAATGATGCCCCGACCAAAACGGTAACTGTGCGTTCTTTTTATATGGACGAAACAGAAATCACCAATGCAGAGTACCGACAGTTTGTGAACTGGGTCAAGGATTCTACAGTGCGCTTGCGCCTGGCCATCTTAGCTGATGAGGTTGGTGCCACTCCTGGCGATGGCGGGATTGGTGAATTTGCCTTTGTAGATCAAGAGAATCAAGAAATGACTCCTTGGGAGCAATACAACTATGATAATTATTTCGGAATGGGCGATGATTTTTACGCTGGTCGAAAAATAAATCATGATGTAGATTTGCTTTGGAATACAAGTGAATACCCAGATGAGTATTATTCAGAAGTCATGGATACGATGTATATCCCTGCAGAAGAAGCTTACAATGGTCAACGAACTATTGATAACAGTAAACTTAATTTTCAGTACACCTACATGAATATTGAAGCGGCTGCAAGAGCTAAAGGAAAGCGCCGTAAAGATTTTATCATTCAGGAAGAAGTCAACATTTATCCAGACACAACAGTGTGGATTAAAGACTTCAATTATTCTTACAATGAGCCAATGCATAATGATTATTTCTGGCATGAGGCTTATGGTGATTATCCTGTAGTGGGTGTCAACTGGCAACAAGCCAAAGCGTTTTGTGCCTGGAGAACCTTGTACAAAAATGCTTATCAGAAATCAAAGGACAATGCCTATGTCAATACATTCCGTTTGCCAAGTGAGGCAGAATGGGAATATGCGGCACGTGGTGGTTTAGAATCGGCGACTTACCCATGGGGTGGTCCTTACGCTAAGAACGACCGCGGATGTTTTATGGCCAACTTCAAGCCGCTACGTGGAGATTATGCAGCAGATCAGGCCTTGTATACTGTTGAGGCAGATGCCTATGAGCCCAATGATTATAACCTGTTTAATATGTCAGGTAATGTCAGTGAGTGGGTTGATTCATCGTACGATCCAGGTTCTTACGAATATTCTTCAACGATGAACCCGAGTGTCAATGATCCTAAAAATTCTAGAAAGGTCGTTCGCGGCGGTTCTTGGAAGGATGTTGCTTATTTTCTTCAAGTGAGCACGCGGGATTATGAATATGCGGACTCAGCGCGCAGTTATATCGGTTTTAGAACCGTACAGGACTACATGGGCACCAATATAATTTTAAACAAGAACTTTGGCGATGCTCGTTAACCCTTAGGGCAGCGCACTTTTTTAAACTCAATCAAACTTATACTTAACGAAACTTAAAATTTTTATTATGGCAGCAAAATCTAAATCTAAAAATGGCGCACTATTGTCTCCTAAGCACATGAATATGGCCTATGGTCTTGGAGCATCTGTTGTTATCTTAGG
>DGAU01000006.1:8049-9358 GCA_002384055.1 Flavobacteriaceae bacterium UBA4022 | reverse complement strand
ACGCTTTTAGCCGTTGGTTTGATTACTGAGGCCCTAATTTTTGCTCTTGCGGCGTTTGAACCTATTGATGAAGATATTGACTGGTCTTTGGTTTATCCAGAGCTATCCGGTGGTGATGCGACGAATCAAGACCCTGAAGGCTTGTTGTCAAAGAAGTTAGATTCTATGTTGCGCGAAGCTAATCTAGACGCAAAGTTAATGTCTGACTTGGGTGATAGTATTCGTTCTTTTGGTGAAGCGGCACAAAGTATGTCTCCAACTGCCGATGCTTTAGATTCAACTAAAAAATATGGAGAACAAATCGCACATGCTGCGACGCAAATGGAATCCCTCAATGGCGTTTATCAAGTGCAAATGGAGGCTGCTAATCGCCAGGCCGCACTTAATGATAAGGTTGCTGAGAATGCAGAACAACTTAAAACGCAAATGGAGCATATGGCCAATAATCTCGCTTCTTTAAATAGTGTATATGGCGGAATGCTGTCGGCAATGAATAATAAATAATACGTTTTCAACTGTAAAATAAATTGATACTTAAAACAAATTAAAATGGCAGGAGGAAAACAAACCGCAAGGCAAAAAATGATAAACCTGATGTATTTGGTTTTCATTGCGATGCTTGCTCTGAACATGTCTAAGGAGGTCCTTAGGGCTTTTGGTGTTATGGAAGAAAGATTAACCGAGGCTAATGCGGCTTCGACGGAACGAAATGAGGCATTTTTGCAAAATTTAGCCACTAAGGCTTCTGAACAACCTGAACAATATGCAGCGGTTAAGCAAAAAGCAGACCAAGTCAATAGCCTAGGAAATGATTTGACCACTTATCTCGAAGGTCTTAAGGGGCAAATGATGAAGCAGCTATATGATCCTGCTAAAAACGATCCAACGGACACCACCGCATTAAAAGTATTAAAAGATTATGAGGTACAGGACCAGTCAGATTTTTTAGATGGTCTTTTATTTAAGGGAGATAATCTATCAGATGAAGGACAAGTGTTCATTGCTAAAATGGATGCTTACCGCGAAGGTGTCGTGTCACTTATAGGTGGTGACTATCCTGAAATAGGGGCAGAAATAAATAAAAAATTCTCTACCTCCGATGTTAAGAATAAAGACAATAAAACGCAAGGTTGGCTTCAGTTTAATTATGAACTCTCTCCTTTTATCGCCTCAAAAACTAAAATGAGTCAAATTCAGTCAGATGTTAAAACCACTGAAACTGAAATTTTGTCTAAAATGCTCGGTTCACAGCAAGAAGCGGCCATGTCCTTTACGCAATACAACACGCTTTTGGAGCAGTCCAAATCTG
>DGAU01000006.1:2721-7814 GCA_002384055.1 Flavobacteriaceae bacterium UBA4022 | reverse complement strand
CTTACTGCAAGTCAGTACACCATTGAGAACGGAAAAGTAAAACTGAACATTAGTGCAGGTGCAGCGGGAGACCATAAAATCGAAGGAAATCTTATTTTCTTGCAAGATGGAACGCAAGTAGAAATCCCCGTTGATGTGACCTTTGCAACTATAGCTAAGCCTAATGCTGCTGTAATTGCCGCAGATAAAATGAACGTTGTGTATCGTGGTGTGGAGAATCCTATGACGGTTTCTATACCTGGTATTGCTGATAACAAAGTATCTGCATCGGCGTCAAATGGAACCTGGACGAAGGTTACAGGTTCTAAATATAATTTCACCCCAAGTAAAGGGGCAACGGTAATATTTACTGCCAATGGAATTTTGCCTGATGGACAAAAAATCAGTACTCCAGCAGAATTTAGAATAAAAGATATTCCACGACCTGTCGGTTCGATTCGTGGTGAAACAGGTGAAGGCTCTTGTGTACGTATGCAACGCGAAGGTTTAAAAATCGCTAGTGTTGGTGCGGCTTTGGAAGACTTTGATTTTGATTTAGGTCTGAAGGTTACAGGATTCAGCTTCAAGGTGTCTGGGCAACCAACCGTAATTGTTAGTGGTAATAAATTAAGCGAACAAGCTAAAAGCGTCTTGAATAGAGCCCGACGCGGTGAGACCGTTCAGATTTTTGATATCAATGCAAGTTTAATAGGTAATTCAACCTACAAACTGAAGAAGATTTCTCCAGTGTGTATTGAATTAACCAACTAATCATAATAGATATGCGTCTACAAAATTTATTGTTGCTTGTCGTGTTCGGTTTCTTGAGTTTGCCCATGCAGGCGCAACTCAATATATTGAATGCTAAAACACCAGCGGAGATCGGTCAAAAGACTGACGCTCAAATTGCCTATGATAATGATACTCCACTCCCTTATGGGTATGTCGATGATCGTGATGTTCTATGGTCACGACAGACTTGGGAAATCATAGATTTGGATGAGCGTGTCAACTTCCCTTTGTATTACCCTATCGACACCAATAACATTGGTGCAGAGCGACGTTCGCTTTATGATGTATTGGTAAAAAACATCAAAAATGGAAATCTTACGGATGTCTATTCGGATTCTTATTTTTCTGAAAAAAGAACGCTGAGCGATATAGAAGGATCATTGGTTTACAGTGATACGACAGATCTAGGTGTGGAACAATATAATTCTATAGGTCGTGTTGATCCGGAATTCATCAGAAAATTTACCCTAGATGCCGGCGATATCGAAGAGTGGCGTGTGCGTGGTGTATGGTACCTCGACAAGCGTCAAGGAGAGTTGCGTTATCGATTGCTGGGTATATGTCCGGTAGCCAATGAAGCGCGATCTAAAGCATTCCCGGATGATGGTTTAGATTCCAAAGTAGAGTTATTTTGGGTCTGGTATCCAGGTGCCCGTGAGATTTTGCACGAAGCCAAAGCGTTTAATCGAAAGAACTCTTCTCAGCCGATATCCTACGATCATTTATTGAATTCAAGAAGGTTCAGTGCCATGATTTATAAAGATGATAATGTTCACGGTGATCGAGGAGTGACGGATTATATCAGTGATAATGCCCTCATGCAGCTTTTGGAGTCTGAACGACTTAAAGAACAAATTAGAAACATTGAGATCGACCTTTGGAATTATTAATAAAGGCCGTTAAATAATTGAAACCCTCCTCATTTTGGAGGGTTTTTTGTATGAAAAAAGTAGACTACATCATTGTGGGTTTTGGCATCGCTGGTCTCTGTACAGCTGCACAGCTTCGCTCGCGCGGCTGCAGTGTAGTGGTTATAGATTCGAGAAAACAGTCGGCTACTTCAATATCTGGTGGGACCATACATCCTGTTTTGCTGCGGTATTATAACAAGGTTTGGCTCGGAGAAGAATTTTGGGCCTATGCCAAAGGGTTTTACACAACATTAGAAAATCAGTTAGAAACATCCTTTATTGAGATAAAGGAGCTGATGAGACCTTTTGACTCTAATCAAGAGCGGATATTGTGGCAGAATCGCAGAACAGAAGCGTTTTGGGCTCATTATCTAAACCCCCTTGATGACAGCAGCACTAAGTTTTCAGGAATAAGAACACCACATGGTTATGGCACTTCGGATGAAGTTTGGCGTTTTTCTCCCCCAAAATTATTGATGGCGTTTAAAAAAATGCTTCAAAAGGAACAAAATTGGATTGATGCCGAGATTATTGCGCAGACTATTGATCAATTAAGAGATGAGATTAGAACGCTAAAAATCGATGCTAAGCACATCGTTTTGGCCCAAGGCCATAACCAGCTAATATGGCCCAAAAGCGGCAGGAAAGACAATTTAATAGCCTTAGAGGCGGGCTATAGCCCGATTGTTGCTAAGGAAGGAGAGTATATGATAATTGAATCTCCAGAATTAAAATTAGATGTGGTGTTAAAGGGTAAGTTTTTTATTATTCCCTTAGGCCGAGACAAATACCAGGTTGGCGCCACCTATAAACAAGATGTCAACGTCGCAGGTGAAGATTTAGGGCGTAAGAAAATGAAAGAAGCTTTGGACGAATTATTAACGGTGCCCTATAAGCCTTTATCCTACTGGACTGGGACAAGGCCCGTGACTAAAGACCGCAAACCTATTCTTGGATTAATGAGCAACGAGGCTTCATTGTATACGATTAATGGCTTGAATTCAAGAGGATTACTCATGGCCCCCCTTTTGAGCGATTGGCTCGTGGCTTTTATGATCGATGGTAAAGCACTCCCTGCGGAAGTTTCGATCAATCGCTTTACTGTTTCGTCTGTGGATCATATTTGAAAAACAGGTTGATCCATATATTTCGTGAGAGCCTTAAGATGATCGGTAAGCACAAAACGAGAAGGCCACAGATCATAAGAAAAGTGGTTAATCGATCCCAGCCAAGCAACACATAACTCACGATAAACATTGCCGCGGCAAATACAATTCCCACGCCATAACTGACATACATCGCTCCAATAAAAAACGACGGCTCAATTTTGTATTTGATCCCGCAATGGGAACAGTTTTGGGGCATCTTGAGGGTCTGAGATACGCGGTAAGGATTTTTGGTATGATACAGCTGTCCTTTATGACATACGGGACATCGTCCCTTAAAAATACTGTATAATTTTGTGCCTTTAAAGATGTTCATTCTAATTTTTTTGCGTGTGTAAATTTAAGCATCTTTGCACAACTTAATTTCATTTTCCGCTGAGATGCTAAACATATATAATTTGTCTGTTGCCTTCCAAGGCTCTTTTTTGTTTGAAGGCATTACCTTTCAGCTCAGCGGTGGTGATCGTGTGGGCTTGGTCGGCAAAAATGGTGCAGGAAAATCAACCTTGTTGAAAATAATCTCGGGTGATCAGGAGTATGATGGTGGCCAAATTGCGACAGACAAAGAAATATCTATCGGCTTTTTACGGCAGGATATTGATTTCGTCAAAGGGCGGAATGTTTTGGAAGAATCATATCAGGCCTTTGGACAAATAAAGGCGCTAGAACAGCAATTAGATGAGATAAATCATCAATTGGTAACCAGGACTGATTACGAAAGTGAGGCCTACTCTGAGTTAATTGAAAATCTTAGTGATGCCCAGCATCTTTATGAAATTCATGGGGGTTATAATTATCAAGGAGATACCGAACGAATTTTATTGGGCTTAGGCTTTAAACGCTCGGATTTTGATAAGCAGACGGATACTTTTTCTGGGGGATGGCGTATGCGTATTGAATTGGCGAAACTCTTGTTGCAAAATCATGACATTTTACTTTTGGATGAGCCGACCAACCACTTGGATATCGAGTCCATATTATGGTTGGAGGAATTTTTAAAAGCCTTTACAGGTGCAGTGGTCTTGGTGAGTCATGACCGCATGTTTTTGGATCAGGTCACCAACAGAACCATAGAAATATCTCTTGGCCGTATTTACGACATTCCTAAATCGTACTCGAAGTACTTAACGGCACGTAATGAATTACGCACACAACAATTGGCGGCCCAAAAGAACCAGCAAAAGCAAATTGACCAGACAGCAAAATTGATTGAAAAGTTCCGTGCCAAGGCCTCCAAGGCTACCATGGCGCAATCCTTGATCAAGAAACTGGACAAAATCGACCGTATTGAGGTTGATGAAGACGACAATTCAGTAATGACCTTGCGCTTTCCTTTGTCTAAGACTCCGGGTAAAGTGGTTTCTGTTGTCGAAGGTGCTTCGAAAAGTTATGGAGCGCACAATGTTTTGAATGCCATTGATCTGCGCATTGATCGTGACAGTAAAACGGCTTTTGTCGGACAAAACGGCCAAGGCAAGTCAACGTTGGCTAAAATGATTGTGGGTGAGGTGGATTATCAAGGAAGCATCACCATGGGCCACAATGTCGAGATTGGTTATTTTGCCCAAAACCAGGCAGAATACCTTGACGGGAATAAGACGGTAGAGGAAACCATGCTAGACGCTGCCGATGAACGCACCCGACCGCGCGTTAGGGATATACTAGGCGCCTTCTTATTTCGCGGTGAGGAAGTCGATAAATACGTCCGAGTTTTGTCTGGAGGTGAGCGAAATAGACTGGCTTTGGCCAAACTCTTGTTGCAACCCTTCAATGTCTTGGTCATGGATGAGCCGACCAATCACCTGGATATTAAATCCAAAAATGTCTTAAAGGAGGCCTTGCTTAATTTTGAAGGAACCCTTATTGTTGTCTCGCATGACCGAGATTTTCTACAAGGCTTGACTAATGTGGTCTACGAGTTCAAAGATGGTGCCTTAAGGCAGTATTTGGGAGACATTGATTACTTCCTCGAGCAAAGAAATATTGCACACTTACGCGACGCAGAACGCCGCACAGTGCCTGCTAAAATGGCAAAGCAAAAAAAATCAAGTTCAGAAAATGACCCTGAACGCCAGAAAGAAATAAAGTCCTTACAAAGTCATTTGTCCAAGCTTGAGGTCAAGATCAATAAGGCTGAGAAGGACATTAAGGAGTTGGATCAAGCCTTGGTCCTAAATTATGAAGAAACTACTGCCAACGCTGGTTTTTATAAAGATTACGAACAGACGAAAGCGCGCCTAACGAG
>DGAU01000006.1:491-2457 GCA_002384055.1 Flavobacteriaceae bacterium UBA4022 | reverse complement strand
GCCCAAGTCAATCTCCTTAATGCACAAATCAGCGCGAATGGCGCAAAATATCAAGCAAAACTGGCAGAGCTTGAATTTCTTCAGCAGACCGGTCAGCTCCTTAATGTTACTTTTTAGAGGTATCTGCCACGCCTTGCTTTGGGGCCGTAGATAAGAGCTGTCTTATTAAGTAGACGTGAGGAAAGGTTATGGCAACCGATGCGGCAAATAGGACAGGTAGTAATTCTTCGCCAAAAACATCAAATGCCTGGGCTAGCATAAATACCCCGACCAAAGAAATGATCCAGTAAACGGCACTCTGTTTGAAATAGGAGACCAAGCTACTTTGGTTGATGGTGTCTTGCTGTAATAGAATTTGATCTTTTATGGAGGGCATTGCATGCCAAACCACAAAATACACGGTAAAGGCGAGGTATAATTCTGTATTATAAAAAACCACAACAAAGAGCAATAGGTAAAACAATTCTTGCAGAATATTTTTTTTGAAATAACCATAGTCTATGACCCACAAGAGAACCATCAACCCAAAGATGATCAGGGTCAGGGTGACAAATGGGGTGCCTGTAATTTCCCTGTCGATCATGTGACCCACTAAATAATTGACCTCCTCTATGTGCGTTGAAAAAAGCAAAAGAAAAATAAAGAGTCCATAAATCAAAAAATGGAGCCCCCGCCGTCTCAGACCTTTGAGGCGACGGTGTAAATGTTGTTCGCCAAAGTGATAACTGCTGAAGCCTAAAAAGAAGAGTAAGCCAATAGTGCGCAGGGAGTAAACCGCCAAAAAAATGAGTATACCAAAACCAATATAGCTGATAATAAGCTTCCATCGCGACAAGAGTATTTTGGCTGATTTATTGCCTTGCAATAAATTGATGTCATTGGAGCCATGCATCAGGCCTAGCGACAGAACAAAAACACCAGATATCATGAGCTCAACCAGAGCGCTCATATAAAGGGATAGCCAGATTATGAATACCGTAATGATAATGTTAAAATTATTGTTCATTGATAATTCGATTGATATAAAATTACAAAAAATTCAAATTTAATTTGGCTAAACAATTATTTTGTTTAACTTTATCATTCAATTATTAAACAAAAACTAATTACCATGACAAACTTAATTTTACCTTTACTTGCTGGCGACGTAGGTAGTCCAGTGAACTTTACATTCTTTATAGGGTGTATGGCCATGATGGCAGCTTCTGCCTTCTTTTTCTTATCAATGAATAGCTTTGATTCAAAATGGAGAACTTCGATTCTTGTTTCTGGATTAATTACGTTCATTGCTGCAGTGCACTACTGGTACATGCGTGACGCGTCTATGGCTGGTGAGTTAACTAATGTAACGGCTTTCCGTTATGTTGATTGGATTCTGACAGTGCCATTAATGTGTGTTGAATTTTATCTTATCCTTAAAGTAGCAGGAGCAAAAAAGTCACTTATGTGGCGTATGATTTTCCTTTCGGTAGTCATGCTCGTTACAGGTTACTGGGGTGAAGCAATTGACCGTGACAATGCCCAGGTTTGGGGATTGATTTCAGGTGCGGCTTATTTCGTTATCGTATATGATATATGGTTGGGATCTGCTAAGAAATTGGCTGTCGCCGCCGGAGGTGCAACCTTATCTGCTCACAAAATGTTATGTTGGTTCGTACTTGTAGGATGGGCTATTTATCCAATTGGATACATGGCTGGTACTCCAGGATGGTACGACAGTATCTTTGGTGGTTTGGATATGAATGTTATTTATAACATTGGAGATGCCATCAATAAAATTGGATTCGGATTAGTGGTTTATGGTTTGGCTGTTGCCAAGCAAAACGAAAAATAAGAACGCCTTATAATACTGAAAAGCCGCTCATTGAGCGGCTTTTTTTATGCCAGCAATCAAGGCCACAGACGCCCTGGAGTTAATTGGTGATGATCAAAAATTTAATTGAAATTTACAAAAATAGATATCGAG
>DGAU01000006.1:0-227 GCA_002384055.1 Flavobacteriaceae bacterium UBA4022 | reverse complement strand
AAATGCAGTTTTTGTGTTTTAACTAAAAACATCTTCCTTTTTTTGAATTATCTTATAATAAACCTTGCAAGGGTTAAAAACTGTTGTATTTTTGCCGTTCAAATCGCGGGATAGAGCAGTAGGTAGCTCGTCGGGCTCATAACCCGAAGGTCACTGGTTCGAGTCCAGTTCCCGCTACTAAGGAGTAACCAGAAATGGTTACTCTTTTTTTTGCTTTAAACTCAAGT
>DGAU01000016.1:181020-202783 GCA_002384055.1 Flavobacteriaceae bacterium UBA4022 | reverse complement strand
TTTGGTGGGGTTCTGTTGATTTCGTCCGCTAGAATAATGTTCCCAAACAACGGCCCTTTGATGAATTGAAAGGTCTTGTTGGCGTCTAATATTTCAGAACCAATGATATCACTAGGCATTAAATCTGGGGTGAACTGAATGCGACTGAATTCCAGTCCTAAAGATTGAGCCACAGTTTGCACCATAAGGGTCTTTGCCAAGCCCGGTACCCCAACAAGTAAAGCATGTCCCCCCGAAAAAAGGGCACATATAATTTGATCAACGACTTCTTCTTGTCCAACGATAACCTTTTCAATCTCTTGTTTGAGGGCCTTATATTTTTGAACTAAATCGTTCATTTGCGCTACGTCAGACATAATGGGATATGTTGCTTAAATTAATTTTTCAGCCAATTGCTCGAAAAACTACAGTCTATGTAATCGTTATTTACACTGATATAGGTGTCTTTGATCTTTTTGTCTTGCCAAGTTTCAATGGCGCGAATTTGCTTTTCCTTGAGCGCTAATTCTTGAATCTTTTCATAATCCTCAACATAGTCTGCAGGATGCTCTTGTTGCCGCTCTGTAACGGAAAGAATCTTGAACGAGGTCTTGCCTGTATAATCCCGGTCAGAATATACTTGGGAGACCGCACCTTTCTCTAAATTATAGACCTGAGCACTCATCTCTGGATCCATTTTGGTTAAATCAAAACGCGTATCTAAAGAGATGGGGTTGATCAATTGGCCTCCATTATTTCGGGTTTCCAGTTCATCAGAAAAGCGTCGTGCTGCTGTGTCAAAAGCCAAACGACCCTCCATGACTTCTGTTCTTACAGAATCGATTCTGGAACGCGCGTGATCGATAGCGCGCTGGGTGACATCAGGAAATAAAATGATGTGCCTTACATCGATCTCTTGACCGCGAACTTTGTCTACAGTAACGATGTGATAACCAAATTCTGTTTCGAAGGGCTCACTCACTTCTCCTTCTAGTAACGAAAACGCAACATCTTTGAACTCCTTGGCAAAGGGAGAATTTTTGCGAATACCTTCAATAAGTCCTCCTTTTGAAGCAGAACCATCCTTAGAGTACAAGACGGCCTTAGTGGCAAAACTAGACCCATATTCTAAAATATCGCGTCTGAATTCATTGAGCTTATCGATGACTTTTTGTTTGGCATCATCGGTGATGATCGGCTCAATAATAATTTGAGCTACCTCAACCTCTGCGCTAAATATCGGGCGCTCCTCTTCGGGAATGTCGTAGAAAAACTGACGCACCTCCTCAGGGGTTACTTCAATGTCTTCGACAACCTTCTGCTGCATTTGATTGGCCAAATAAATGACCTTGTTGGTTTCAAAAAGATCTTGACGCAATTCTTCGATACTGCTCTTCTTATAAAATTCTGCTACCTTTTTTTCATCACCGTTGAATTGCTGAACGATATAGGTGATCTGTTGTTCAATCCGCGCTGTTATTTCATCATCAGAGACGACCAAGCTATCAACTTTGGCATGATGTGCATATAGTTTATCTTCCATGAGCTTGCCCAGCAACTGACAACGCGTGACGTCCTTGACACTCATCCCCTGTTGCTCCAATTCCAAATAACTTTTGTCGATATCGCTATCCAAGACCACATATTCCCCTACCACGGCAGAAACGCCTTCGGCTTTAAATCGTTGAAAAGGCACAAGGCTATCGCTTACGGCTATGGTTAATGTCACGTCCTCAATAACATTGGTGCTGTCAATGACAATTTCTTGGCCGAAAAGACACACATGAGCCATGATAAACAACAACAGTAATCCCTTATTTTGGCGTGTAAATTTCAAATGTTTTGTTTCTAATTGCATCTTTAGTAATATCCTTTTCTAATTTTATAGTCAATTCTTGTTTGCGCCGGTTCAAAATAATTTGACGAATAGTTGGGGCGACGTAAGCTAATGGTGCCGGGTCATTTCGGTCCAAAACGGCTACAATTTTGAGTAAATATAACCCTAATGAATCTTGCAGCTGAGTAATTTTGTCATTTTTTAAGCGGGCCATATTTGTTTCCTTCAAAATGGGTAAGCGCTCCATTATTTTTTCCTGACGAATCCAGATCGAATCATTGAGATAGGAGCCTTTAAATTGAAGGCTCAATTCTCCCAACAACTCTTTATCCTCTGAATCAAATCGCTGCAAGGCTTCTTTAACTTCTGGTATTTGCAGATAATTTTCAGACAAATGCACGTACCGAAACTGCATCAAGATGTCGTTGAGCTTAAAATTCTCTTTGTTTTGGCCATAGTATTGCTCCATTTCAGCATCGGAAACGACACTGTCCAATTGTGACGCGACAATACTGCTTTTGTAATACTCCGTAAACAAATCCGTCCGGTATTGCTGGATTAAATTCTCTAAATCCTCCTGTTGCCCTTTACCGATGTTTATTTTGGCCTGATCTATTAATAACTGCTGCGTCGCCCATCGGGTGATTTGATTTTGAATGATCAAGCTACTGTCTTGAGCAGTCACCGATTCAAGAAGTCCCGGACCAATATCTTCGTAATAAAGATAAGATTCATTGACCCGTGCCAGTGGTTTTTTTTGCTCATTGGGTGCCACATACCGGCAAGAACCAAGAGTCATAGTCAACACGATTCCAATGCACCAAAATCTTTTCATTAGGGCTATTTATTGAGTGAGCGTTTTAGTTTTCTCAAAGCTTTTTTATTGATGGTCACTGGATAGGCAGCCCTTAAATCATCCATCCAAATGGATTCCAATTGATTTTGATAATCACTAAATACTTGTCCAGAAACCTCATCTAAAGTCTTCGTTCCAGCATTAATGACCTCAGAGACATGTACCACAACATATTGTTTTGGTCCCAATTGATATATGGGAGAAATCCCTGTTTGCAGGGCATAAGTTGGCGGCAGGGCAGCATCTCCTTTTTCAAAGATTCCTTCCGTAACCATGAGTCCCATTTTCTCAACATCATTGAGCTGGGCTTTCACCTCTATGGACCCAACACCTTGGCGTAATAAATCTAAGACGCGATCCATGTCTTGCTGGGTGAGGGTCCGGTATATCGTTCCTTTCACCCGTTTTTCCCATTGGTATTGATTCTGGTGCGCTTGGTAATAATTCTCAATGCCCAATGTGTCCTTCTTGGCTTTGGTCCAAATATTCTTTTCCATCACATCAAAAATAAGCAGCCCATCACGGTATTCGTTAATGATGGCTGCATATTCAGGATTGACCAACTCAAGGTTCGCCTTAAAATACTCCTGGACTTTTAACGATTCAAATTCTTCAAAAACGATTTTGAGCATGGTTCCGATTTGCTTGTAGGGTCTAACCTTGCCCTGACGGCTTTCAATATAGGGCCCAAAATCATTAAAATAGAAGGTCTTAGGTCCTACAGAAAACAAGGGTTTATTTGCCTCCGCTTCAAAAGGCACGAATTGCCACTTTCTTTGAAAGATGCTGTCGTTCACAACGGCCAAAAATTCATTCATATAAGGATAACTCTTGCAACCCAACTTCTCCTTCATCTTTGCCGTAACAGCACTGGTGACGATCTTAGATCGATCGCCCGTGCGCACAAGGCCTTCTAATCGTTTTTTGTCTTCCTCGAAAGTGGGCAGCTTACCCAGACTTTCTAAGCGAATCAAGTGCCAACCAAATCGGGTTTGGACCGGTCGGGAAATTTCTCCAGGAGCAGTCAAATTAAATGCCGCATCTTCAAAAGCCGGAGCTTTTAATTCCCCTTTGGTGAAAGGGCGCATAACCCCACCGTTTTGCCCTGTGTTTTTATCATCAGAATACTGCTTGGCAAGATCTTCGAAAGCGACGCCTTTTTCAATAAGCTGTTCGATTTCAAAAATACGTTCCTTTGCGGCTCCTGTACTGTCATTTCGGGTTCCAATCATGATATGAGCAACAGTGATTTTTGGCAATACCGCGCGGCGATCGTGCACCTGTAAGACGTGATAACCAAACTGGGTGCGGACCACGTTGGAAATTTCGCCAACTGGGGTATTGAAAGCCTCAGTCTCGAAAGAATAAATCATGCCAAAAGCCGTAAAATAACCGAGCTTTCCGGCACGTTGTTTAACTTCAGGCTCATCAGAATACTGGATCGCCAGTGCGTTGAAGCTATTGGGGTCTTTCAAGGCCAAATCACGAAGATGCATTGCCCGGTTATAAGCCTCCAGGGTATCTTGCGGAAAAGCATCCCAATTACAGGTCACCAAAATATGTGAGACGTCAATTTCTTCTTTACCGCGCTCAAAGGCCTCAACAACGAGTTCTGAGGTTACATTGTCCTGGTAAATATAATTGCGAGAAAGCTGCTCCTGATAGCCTGCAAAATCTTTAAGATAAGAAGGTTTCTTATCTAAACCCTGCTCCACTGCAGCGGCAACCTTGAGTTTGTAGTTGACAAATAAATCCAAATAGCCGTCAATGGAGCGTTGCTCTTTTTCCTGAACGAGATCCAAATTCTTGAGATAAACTTGTTTAAACTCACCCACACTAATGGATTTATTATTTACCGTAAGTAGGCTGTCATCATTACTTTGTGAAAACCCGACAGCACTTGAAATCAGGCAAATAGCTAATAAAAATCTTCTCATTATTTCAGTAAAATTAAATTTTGTCAAAATTAAGAAATTAGAAAGGTTTATCAAGGGTATTAACAGAACGTTTTGACATTTTTGATATCAATCCTAACGCGTTTTGATATGCCGCGCAGGCATCGGCAAGACACCCATAGTGTTGGGGCCAAATAATATTGTCCCATTTCTTAATTAGGGATATCTTTACCACTTATAAAACACGCTATGTCAGACCCTATTGATTCGTTGCCTTCAGACACCACAATAGCGCTTATTTGGGACTTTAGAGGCCCCTCTAGCGCGCAAATTGCAGCACACCACAAAATCCATTTGCAAGAATTTATGGACCATGAATCACTCCCCCATTTAGGCCTGAACGTGACTCCTGGACAGGGACAAATGCATAGTGTCTATCTTTTGGTTAATGTGATTTTAGTCAACGATTTACGGGAACGACTAAAACCAAACCGAGGTCAGAAATGGCAGGATTAAACAACGCTCTACCCTAAGCCACGAGAAAAATCCCTTGATTTTGGGGCAAATGCAATTTTTAGATTAATTTCACCAAAAATTACGGACTATGAAAAACATGACGCTTTTACTGATTTGTTTCACTTTCCAACTGCAGGCTCAGAACTCGAAAGTTGGCACTATTGATATTGATTATATTTTGAGCGTGATGCCCGAACTTGAGCAAGTGCAGCAGCAAGTCGCTCAATACAAAGGAGGTTTAGAATCTGAACTCCAAGGCAAAATGAATGGTCTTGAAGCGGCAGTAACTAATTACCGCCAGAATGAATCGACCTATACCATCAACCAAAAAAAGGTCAAGCAAGATTCACTTCTGGGCCTTGAGAATGAAATCAATCAATACCAACAGAATGGCAATCAACTCTTGGGTTTGAAACAAGAAGAATTCATGCAGCCATTGTACACGAAAATTGGTTCGGTTTTAGAGAAAGTAGCAGAAAGCGCTGGGTATACCCAAGTTTTATTAAGGGACAACACGGTCATTTATATTGACAACCGTTTTGACCTGACGCTACAAGTGATTAAGGAATTAGGTATCGAACTCAAAGAGGAAGAATAAATTCACGCCTCAAGCAATAACGATGCGTTCGAGTCAAATAAGAGACCGAAACCGCTCATAAAACTTATCGCGAATAGTTCGGGGCTTCCTTGGTAATGGTCACATCGTGCGGGTGGCTCTCGCGGATCCCAGAAGACGTGATCTTGACAAAGCGTCCTGTTTCTTTCAGTGTATCAATATCTTTAGCACCACAATATCCCATACCTGCGCGCAAACCGCCAATAAACTGGGTCATGCTTTCAACCAAATCTCCCTTATAAGGGACCCGACCTACAATACCTTCAGGTACTAATTTTTTGATGTCATCTTCAACATCCTGAAAATAACGGTCTTTTGAGCCCTCTCTCATGGCCTCAACACTGCCCATACCTCGGTAAGATTTGAATTTTCTGCCTTCATAGATAATGGTCTCCCCCGGAGATTCCTTGGTGCCTGCCAATAAAGAACCCAGCATAACACAATCGGCTCCAGCAGCAATCGCTTTTGGAATATCTCCAGTATAGCGGATCCCCCCGTCGGCAATCACTGGAACACCACTGCCCTTTAGGGCCGCAGCGACTTCAATCACCGCACTGAACTGCGGAAAACCAACACCAGCAACAACACGGGTGGTGCAAATTGATCCTGGACCAATACCAACTTTAACAGCATCTGCGCCCGCAGCGACCAGGTACTTAGCAGCCTCTGCTGTAGCAATATTCCCCACGACCACATCGAGGTCTGGAAACTTGGCTTTGACCAGCTTTAGCACGGTTACCACACCTTTGGTGTGGCCGTGTGCCGTATCGATAATAACGGCATCAACTTGTGCTGCAACTAAGGCTTCAGCCCGCTCTACAGCGTCTGCCGTGACCCCTAAAGCGGCGGCAACACGCAAACGACCAAATTCATCTTTGTTGGCAGTAGGCTTTTGGGTCAACTTGGTGATGTCACGAAAAGTAATAAGTCCCAATAGGGTCTGGTCATCGGAGACAACCGGTAATTTTTCAATTTTATTTTTCTGAAGAATGATTTCAGCCTCTCCAAGACTAGTGCCCTTTCTTACGGTTACCAAAGGTTGATTGGTCATTACCTCGGACAGGGGACGGTCATAATTTTTTTCAAAGCGCAAATCGCGATTGGTTACAATACCAATGAGTTTTTGGTCCTGATCGACAATTGGGATACCGCCGATACTGTATTCGCGCATCGTATTTTGAGCATCTTTTACCGTATGGTCAGCGCGCAAGGTAACCGGGTCTTGTATCATACCACTTTCGGCGCGTTTCACTTTGCGCACCTCAGCAGCTTGTTGTTCGATGGTCATATTCTTGTGTAAGACGCCTATACCGCCTTCGCGCGCCATTGCTATGGCCATTGCGCTTTCTGTAACCGTGTCCATCGCAGCAGAAACCACAGGGACATTGAGGGTTATATTTCTTGAAAAACGAGTTACTAAAGAGACTTCGCGTGGTAATACTTCTGAATAGGCAGGTACTAATAAGACGTCATCATACGTAAGGCCTTCTCCGATAATTTTGTGCTGGTGTGCAGTCATGGCAATTAAATTAAGAAAAAATCAACGGTCATCGCTGACATTTAATTGCATGTAAAGATACAATTAAAGTCGTGAATCTGGTTATTGGTAATCAATTAAATATAAGGCTTAGTGGTTGAGAGCCTCAATCGCCTCTTGATAATTCAGCCGGGTCATTTGCGCCCAATCTGTTAAAGTCTTCCGCTCTTGCTGTGTGAGGCACCCATGGACATATTGATAGGACGGCAAGGGCATTTCTCCAGCCTCGACCTCCTCTATAAGCTCGTCCAGCTTGTGGTCTTTTTTCTTGTCCGAATACGCAGACCACTCCGATACATTAAAATGCTTTTTTCCATCGACAACATGTTCTTCGAGCCAATAATTAAGGGGTGCAATATTACTGTACCAGGGATAGGTCGTTTGATTGCTGTGGCAATCATAACAATTGGTGCGCAAAAAGCTGCCCAATTCCACACTGACGCCTGTTTCTTGTTCAAAGGCCATGACCGATTCGTAGCCCTGCTCATTTTTGTCGGGCTGAATAAACTGAAGCAACAATAGCGCCCCAAGGGCAACCCATCCGATACGCTTTAAAATTTTAATCATGCGATAATGAATTTAGGTAATGGATTACGGCCTTTCTTATATCCGCCGACAGGTCCTCTATTTTTGGGCGTAAAACTTGATAGACTTCAGGATGTTCTGGGGTCAATACGGGTATGTCATAACCACGCAACAGATACTCACTGGTGGCGACCCAATATTTTTGCGCATCTTGAATAGGCGTGCCTTGATAGGTCCATTGACCCAATACATCTTTGGCCAAACCAAAACGTTGCAAATAAGCCCCTTCTCCCATATGGCTATCGCCATAACTGAGCACCTCCTTAAGCAAGGCTCCCGAAAGCTGCACTTGTAGGATGCCATCACCAAAAGGCAACACACGAAAAAGATCAATGCCTATGACCCCATCAAATAAATAATCATCCAGACGCATGGAACCTCCATTGACAATAGCGGCCCTTAGCGGTGGATCGAAGGCTTCTGCCATTCCTTGTGTAATGAGTTGTCCCAAGTTGGTTTGTTCCCTACGGCTCTGTTGATCGCGTCCATCGAGCGGCTCCTCAGCCCAATATATGATCGCATTAGGGTCTTCTAAAACTGTTCCTAATTCTTGCTGTAAGACTTTGTCCCATTTGCGAACAATCGATGCTACATGAGGATTTTCTTGAGTATGATTGTTAATCGGAATGAGTTTCGAATCGATTGTCAGTTGCTTGGTAGCGCGTTGGTATTGCAGTTGATGCACATAGATGTTTTTGGCGTTAGCATCCGATTTGGCGATGATGGTTTGGCCCCTCTGAAAAAGCATGTGATTGTGCTCATGCCCCCCTAGAATGAGATCTATGGAAGGGTTCTGCTCAGCAATTTTAAAGTCCATGCCAATTTCGACATGCGTCAAGCCTACCAAAACATCAATCCCTTCATTTTCAAGATGGTTCTTTGCCCAAGTAGCCTGCTGATACATATCGGCATAATACACATAGGGCTTGGGATTACTTGGTATGGTGACCCCAAAAAAGCCAATTTTCAGCGCTGCACCATCACCCGTATTAATGGTCAATATTTTGGTTTGTGGAATCGTATCGACACCCTGACCCGACATGCGCTGAAACAAATGCTGGACACCTGAATCATTGTGGTAGCAATTAGAATTGACCCAATCAAAGGCAGACTCGTTGAGTCGCTGCGCAAACGCCTCATAGGTCAAATCAAATTCGTGATTCCCAAAAGTCACCATCGTGAAGTCCATTGCATTCATCACTTCAATCATTTGGCGTCCCTTGATACGCTCGCCTTGAAAGGTCACATTGCCGAGCAATGATGGATTTAAAAAATCCCCAGACATAAACAGGAATGTATTAGGGTTAATGGCTCTTAACGAATCAACTACATGGGCCACTCTTGCCATTCCCCCATAGAGTCCGCCACCAAGCGGGGCGATTTCATAGACATCGTTGAGTTGCACAAAATTTAAGGTAACAAGGTCGCTTTCAGCCTCATTTTGTGCCGTTTGCTTTTGCCCACAGCTCACAAAGAGCAGTAGAACAATAATATAAAGGCTGAGTTTTATTTTATATACCATTAAGAAATAATTTAGAGGCTTGATTATAAGCACTTTCAAATGCCGTCATTTTGACCCCATGATTGCTTTTTTGGGTGGTGAAATAACTCAATATTTTTTCGGTGGGCATGTTGCCCGTTAGCTCATCTTTTGCCATAGGGCAACCACCAAAGCCTTGGATTGCCCCGTCGAATCGGTAACAGCCCGCGCGAAAGGCAGATTCTATTTTGTCGTGCCACAGAGCTGGGTGCGTGTGCAAATGCGCACCAAACTCAATTTCCGGGTACTGCGGAATGATGTCGCCGAATAAGGAGCCAATGATTTCTGGGGTAGCCGTTCCAACCGTATCGCTCAGTGAAATAATGGACACGCCCATTTGTGAGAGTTTATCCGTCCAATAAGACACCACTGAGGCATCCCAAGGATCGCCATAAGGATTGCCAAAGCCCATCGACAGATAAGTCACGACTTTTTTATGGTGTTTTTGTGCCAAGGCCAAAATTTGATCTAACACCACCAAAGATTCGGCAATGGTCTTATGGGTGTTGCGCATTTGAAAATTTTCGGAGATAGAAAAAGGATAACCAATATAATCAATGGCCTCAAAATTCATGGCTTGCTCGGCACCTCTAAGGTTGGCGACAATGGCCAATAATTTGGTTTGACTTGCTGAACGATCGAGTCCTCTGAGGACTTCCTCTGAATCACGCATTTGCGGAATCGCCTTTGGAGACACAAAGCTACCAAAGTCAATAGTATCAAAACCACATGCCAATAAAGATTGGATGTATTGTATTTTTTGTGTTGTAGGAATCCACCTTTTGATGCCTTGCATTGCATCTCTAGGGCACTCAATAATTTTTACCGAAAGCATAAGTAAAGATACAAAAATACAACAGGTACAGTATGCGTTGCTTGTGGTAAATATTAAAGCCTCACGGCAAAAAAATATAAATCGCTAGCCCGATAAATAAAGCAATTTGAAAATAATGAAAGCGCAACCAAAATTTAGACTTAGTCGCCAGAAAGTGCCCTAAGGTAGCAGCCAAAAATGCAATTCCAGCAAAGACTACAGCAGTGGCCGTCATAAATATAGCCCCCAACGCATAAAACTGAAGGACTGTATCCTCTTGCCCCCCCCAAAGAAACGTCGGAAACAAGGCGACAAAAAACAAAAACACTTTGGGATTAGACACATTGAGCATAAAGCCCTTTTGAAACCATTTCCAGGGATGGCTCAGCACTCCCGCTTGATCTATCCCCAATTGCGGCGAGCTACGGATCATGCGGTAGGCCAGGTACCATAAATACCCGCCGCCAAAAAGCCGAAATACGATCAGAATATCCGGCCATTTATCTATCAATACTGAGAAGCCAAAAGCCAAAAGTGTCGTATGAATCAAACAGCCCAAAATCAAGCCCAGTGTAATCCATAAGCCTGTTTTAAAGCCATGAACCATAGATTGGCTTAAAACATAAAGATTGTCCGGACCGGGAGAAAGCGCTAGAAGTAATGATAATAAAGCAAAGCTTATCAAGTTCATGATGCCGTTTTGACGCCGCGAATCAAAGCTTTATTAATATCACGAACCAATGCGGGTCCTTGGTATACAAAGCCTGTGTATAGCTGGACTAAAGTAGCTCCAGCTTCAATTTTATCCAGGGCATCCTGCGCAGAGTGTATGCCGCCAACACCAATGATCGGGAAGGCACCCTTACTTTCAACCGACAAAAAACGAATGACTTCTGTGGCACGCGCGCATAGTGGCCTACCACTAAGCCCGCCCGCCTCGGTGCGGTTTGCACTGTTCAAACCCTCTCGTGCAATTGTTGTATTGGTAGCAATAACGCCGTCGATCTTGGTATCCGCTACAATCTCGATGATATCTCGGAGTTGCGGCTGCGACAAGTCTGGTGCGATTTTCAACAGTATAGGCTTGGGTTTGGTTTGCTGACCATTGGCCACCTGGAGCTCATTAAGTAAGGCCGTCAACGGCACTTTTTCTTGGAGTGCTCTTAAATCTGGTGTATTGGGTGAGCTGACATTGACCACAAAATAATCCACGTAGGGAAATAATGCATCAAAACACGCTAAGTAGTCGGATGCCGCATCTTGGTTTGGCGTCATTTTGTTCTTACCGATGTTACCACCAATAATGACCCCCTTATTTAGTTTTAAGGCTTCAACGGCAGTGGCCACACCAAGATTATTGAATCCCATACGGTTAATGATGGCTTGGTCGGTCTTGAGGCGGAATAAGCGTTTTTTGGAATTACCTGCTTGCGCTTTGGGCGTCACGGTACCTATTTCAATGAAACCAAAACCAAAATTGGCCATTTCATGATATAATTTGGCGTCCTTATCGAACCCCGCGGCCAATCCCACTGGGTTGGGGAAATCAATACCGAAAACATTTCGCTTTAAAGAAGGATCGTTCACTTGATAAAGAGAGCGGATCAACTTAGCAAAACCCAGGCGATGGATCAATTTGATCAAACGAAACGTAGCGTGATGCACGGTTTCAGGATCAAATAGAAAAAGAAGCGGTCTTAAAATATTTTGATACATAGGATAGTAAAATTACTATTAAATCCATTATTTTACTGAATGTAAGCTGTAATTTTGAGCGCAAAATAAAGCTATGTTTCCAAAAGACCAACTCATTCAACGATTTATCAGTTATGTCACCTGTGACACAGAAAGTGATCCAAACTCCCGCAGTACACCCAGCACAGAAAAGCAGTGGGTTTTGGCTCATAAACTCTTTGAAGAACTCAAGACCATTGGCCTTACCGATGTCACCATAGATCAAAACGCTTACATTCAGGCAACACTGCCAAGCAATGTGGCCCATGACGTGCCGGTAATAGGATTTATTGCGCATTTTGACACCTCTCCAGATTTCACTGGAGCCAATGTAAAACCTAGAGTTATTGATAATTATCAAGGTGAGGACATCGTTTTGAACCAAGAGCAGCAAATTATTCTTTCTCCAAAAGATTTTGAGAGCCTCCTACAATATAAAGGGAACACCCTTATTGTAACTGATGGCACCACGCTATTGGGCGCAGATGATAAAGCCGGTATTGCAGAAATTATATCTGCTATGGAATACTTGGTACAGCACCCAGAAATAGCGCACGGAACCATCAAAGTCGGGTTTACACCTGACGAAGAAATTGGCCGTGGAGCCCACAAGTTTGATGTCGTAAGCTTTGGTGCAGATTGGGCCTATACAATGGATGGCAGTCAGATTGGGGAACTCGAATATGAGAATTTTAATGCGGCATCGGCACAAATTGATATCATTGGCAGGATCATCCATCCAGGCTATGCCAAAGGAAAAATGGTCAACAGCATGTATTATGCTGCGGAATTCATCAAGGCTTTACCGGCGGCAGAAACCCCTGAGTGCACTGAAGGACGAGAAGGCTTTTATCACCTCAGCGATTTTAAAGGCAATGTGGAGCATACCACCATGCATTACATCATTCGTGATCATGACAGAAAACAATTCGAATCGCGCAAAGCCTATTTATTAAATATTGTGGCCGAACTCAATAAAAAAATCGGTTCTGAGTGTATTAAGGTGCGCATCAATGACGAGTATTTTAATATGCGTGAAAAGATTGAGCCCAAAATGCATATCGTTACCTTAGCCAAAGAAGCTATGGAGATGGCCAAAATAGAAGCTATCATCAAGCCCATTCGCGGTGGTACGGATGGCTCACAGTTGTCGTTTATGGGCCTGCCCTGCCCCAATATTTTTGCAGGAGGACATAATTTTCATGGCCGTTATGAGTACGTGCCTGTAGAGAGCATGCTCAAGGCCATTGAGGTCATTGTCAATATTGCGACTTTGGCGACGAGAAACCAAAACTAAAAACAACATCCTATCTAACCACCTCATGATAAAAAAAGCAATCTATATCTGGACCTTAGCTTTTGCGCCAATTATTTATGCCCAAGCCCCAATAGTATCAGATAAAGACAAAACTGAAAATATACAAGAAATAAAAGTCGATATCCTCGAAGGTCTGGCGTTACCTGCTCTTGACTTGATTTATGAATATGCCCTGAGTTATTCTTCGGGAACCGGTGCCTCTATTAAGTATTACCTCGGCAACCAAGGAGACAATGATGCATTGGCGAAATTTGTTTTTCAACCATATTACCGCCAATATTTTTATCAAAAACAGGATTTTGGCATCAGTGGGGTGTTCGTAGAAGGCTGCTTGCGATATGCTTCGGGAACTACTGATCACTATGACTATGACTATGACTATGAAACTAACAGTTATCCGGAGCCAACGAAAGTTAATTGGGGCACCGCAGGTATCGGTTGCTCAGTAGGAAAAAAGTGGGTCAACCAAAGTGGATTTTTATTTGAAGTCATTATTGGAGGGGGGCGTTACCTCGCCCCCACATATGGACCAGATGGTTTCTTTAATGGTAGTTTTAATGTCGGATTCCGATTTTAATAAAATTAAGGACAAAAAAAAGCCGCTCTATCGAGCGGCTTTTTTTTTGATTTAACCTTTAATTATTTCGCTGACTTTTCTTTGTTAAGCTTTTGACTGAGCTCTAAAGAAATTGCAGAACGCTCGTACTTAAGTTTTCCTGCACCGGACTCTAAGACACATGTCTCATCGTCATTGAGTTCGAGAACCTTGGCATGAAGGCCACTTTTGGTAACAACCTTATCTCCTTTTTTCATTTCAGCGGCAAACTTCTTTTCTTGTTTGGCGCGCTTCATTTGTGGGCGTATCATAAAAAGATACACCACAAGAAACATTAAAATAAGTGGCGCAAAGCCTTGAATACTTTCCATAATTAATGAGGCGTTTGGTCTTATTGAACCTTGATTGGCGAACCTTCTACAGCGCCATCTCTTGGCGTCACGAAGGCTTTGATGCTGATCATCTCTTTACCTTTTTGCGTGTTTGCTGTAATGGTTACTGTCTTACTGACTTGGTTTTTACCACTTCCGTTAAACTTCACCAATAACTCACCTGATTCGCCTGGAGCAAGAGGTGCTTTTGGGTATTCAGGAACCGTACAACCACATGAACTTTTAGCGTCAACGATCACAAGATCGGCATCACCATTGTTGGTGAAACGAAATATGTGCTCTTGAGGCTCACCCTGATTGATGGTGCCGAAATCGAATGAACTTTCGTCGAAAGCCATTGAAGGGAATTTTTGCGCTTGTGTATCGCGTTCTGCCGCTGCAGCTACGCCATCTGCACTTACTTTGTCAGTCGCGTTGTCTTTACAAGAAGTAAAAGTGAATGCTGCCACCAAGGCGACAAGAAATAATGTCTTTTTCATGATGCTTTGTTTTAGATTAAAAGATATATAATGATTGAATTTGAGTGGGCTAATGTAGGGATTTTTTTATTTTTATGTAAGGCCGCGGCCACTTTTATTCAATTTACCCTGCTCCATAAACTCCTTCACAATGTGATCCAAAATACCATTAATAAAAAGGCTGCTCTTGGGAGTCGAGTACTCCTTAGCGATCTCTAAATATTCATTGATGGTGACCCGAACAGGAATTGATGGAAAGTATAAGAACTCGGTGATACCCATGCGAAGAATGAGCAAATCAAGGTCCGCAATGCGTTCTTGGTCCCAATTTGGGGTCTTACCTTTCATGACTTCGTCTAACTCCTGGGTACTGTCCAATACTTTCTGAAACAGCATCTTACTAAAGGCTCTATCCTCTTTGTCTTTGAAAACACCGGGCACAAACAAGGTGCTTGGGTTTTTTTCACTCAACTTGTTAAAGGTTTTGACTATGGCTGTGTTCACCCACGGAAAATCATCGACCCACGTGAGACTCTTGTCTTCTAAATATTCGTAAAGCTTGTCATTAGGCGCCAAAACTTCGCGATACATTTGGATCACGAATGCTTTGTCTTGATCAAAACTTGGGTCCGTTAAGGCCAGATAATCATTGTATCCGTCCCATGATTTCAACGCATTAAAAAGAATCGCAATGTATTCGTCGTCCTTGATCCAGTGGGTTAGTTTTCTATTTTTGGCGAATACTTTTAGGCCTGGATGGACTGCCAACATCTCGATAACCTTGTTTTGTAGTAAATTAAAGCTTGGATTTCTTTCCAAATCACTAGCCAAATGCTTTAGTTGTGATTTTTCTAAAAACTTTTGCGCATGATCCCGAATAGCAACAAGGGCCAAAAGCATCAGGGCTTGAAGATCCTGCATATGCTCTAAACTATGGGCTAAAAACTTGTGTTGTGGCGCGTAATCGGGTTGCTTGTCTTGTGACCAAGCATAAAGGGATTGTAGCACTTTAACTCTAATGTGGCGTCTGGTAAGCATAATTAAAAGAACGTTTGTGTTTAAGGCATACTGTTATGCCCGGCAAATATAGGTTTATTTTTCCCTTTTACGGGCGTCGATACGTTGCTGTGCGACCTCCAAAGCAGCATGATGTGAGGTCACTCCTTCTTTGGCAGCTAAATTTAATATCTCCAAGGTTGTATCGTAAATGTTTTCGGTTTTCCGCATAATTTCTTGGCGACCATAATTCTCTAATTCAGCGTATACATTGATGATCCCACCTGCATTTATCAAAAAATCAGGAGCATAAACTATACCCTTAGCCCTTAGCGCATTACCGTGGAGGTGTTCTTGAGCCAATTGATTATTGGCGGCACCCGCGATGATTTTTGCTTTAAGCACCTTTAGCGTTTGGTCATTGATGGTCGCTCCCAAAGCACATGGCGCATAAATATCCACATCAGCCGCATATAAATCGGCTCCTTGAAAGATCGTTGCGTGGTATTTGTCACGGACGATTTCAAGACGCTCTTGACTGATATCGCTGATGACCACTTGAGCGCCTTCATTGGTCAAATGCTCTACCAGAGCTTCGCCCACATGGCCGACACCTTGCACGAGTACTTTTTTATTTTCTAAGTCTTCTGAACCATAAGTGAATTTAGCGGCAGCTTTCATTCCCATAAACACACCATAAGCCGTTATTGGAGAAGGATTGCCTGCGCCACCTTTATCTTCAGAAATTCCGGTAACATATGGGGTTACCGTGCGCACAAGATCCATATCAGCGGTCTCCATACCCACATCCTCTGCCGTAATATAACGTCCACTCAAGCCATGCACAAATTCAGCAAACTTCAACATCAACTCAGGGGTCTTTTGGGTCTTCGCATCACCAATGATGACCGCCTTTCCTCCGCCTAAATTTAATCCCGTAATGGCTGACTTATAAGTCATGCCTCGAGACAAGCGCAAAACATCCGTTAAGGCTTCATATTCGGTTGCGTAATTCCACATACGTGTCCCGCCTAAAGCTGGGCCTAAAACCGTATTGTGGATACCAATTATTGCCCGTAATCCAGTATCTTTGTCATGGCAAAAAACAACTTGCTCATGGTCACTGAAAGCCTCGTGGCCGAATACAGGAGTTAGATGACGGAGTGCTTTAGAATCAATCACTTCTTTTATCATATTGTGGAAGTCTTAAAAATGCAGTGCAAAAATACCTAAGTATTGCACGTTCTACAAAGAAAATGACTCAAAAATAACAATGATCCAAGCAGTCATCGCAACATGAAGGAACTCGCATACATTAATAAATATTTTGTCACCTATAGTGGCCGACTCATTGTTGGCCTGCTCATTACTGCCGTCGCAACGATATTTCGTATCGTAGTGCCTGCCAAAATTGGAGATGCGGTCGACAGCATCAAACAATACATTACTGGAGAGAGCAGTTATGCCACGCTCAAAAGTGATCTAGCAATGGATATTGCCCTGATCATTGGCGCCGCCTTACTCTCTGGGTTTTTTACTTTTTTAATGCGGCAAACCATCATTGTGGTCTCGCGATATATCGAATACGATTTAAAAAATGAAGTTTTTCGTCATTACGAGCGCTTATCCCTTAATTTTTACAAATCTAATCGCACGGGTGATTTAATGAACCGCATCAGTGAAGACGTTTCCAAGATTCGCATGTATGCAGGCCCTGCATTGATGTACAGTACCACGACCGTCACCTTGTTTGTCGTTGCGATAAGCTATATGCTTTATACTGCGCCCATACTGACCCTATATGCTGTGGGACCCCTGCCCTTTTTATCCATTGGGATTTATAAATTGAGTATTGCCATTCATAAACGCAGTGCGATTGTTCAAAAATATTTGTCGCAATTGACCACATTTACGCAAGAGCGATTTAGCGGAATCAGCGTTATCAAGGCTTATGGTTTAGAGCACCGAAGCCAACAAGAATTTGTCACACTGGCCAATCACAGTAAAGACAAAAACATTGACCTCACTCAGGTTCAGGCCCTCTTTTTTCCACTCATGATCCTTCTTATTGGCTTGAGTAATATCTTGGTCATTTATGTCGGAGGCAATCAATACATCCAAGGAGAGATTGACTTCGGGACAATCGTCGAATTTTTAATTTATGTCAATATGCTCACCTGGCCAGTAGCCATTGTCGGCTGGGTTTCTTCGATGGTACAACAAGCCGAAGCCTCTCAAGGGCGCATCAATGAATTCCTCAAACAAGAACCCCAAATCATCAACCATAGCCAAGAGCGGCAGCAGGTCAAGGGCGTTATTGACTTTGACCAAGTCAGTTTCACCTACCCCGATACCAAAATACAGGCCCTAAACAAGGTTTCTTTTACCGTAAATCCAGGGGAAACCTTCGCGATTATTGGCCATACGGGTTCAGGAAAATCAACTTTACTGGAACTCATTGCACGCTTATACGATATTGATTCAGGTGCCTATACTATGGATGGTATAGCTGCCAAAACCATCAATTTATATGACCTGCGTAATGCCATTGGATACGTACCTCAAGATGCTTTTCTTTTCAGTGAATCCATTTTGGATAACATCAAATTTGGCAAAGCTGATGCCACCCAAGAAGAAATTGAATCGGTGGCCAAGCGGGCCGTGGTGCACGACAATATTATGGGTTTTAAAAAGGGCTATGATACGGTCTTAGGTGAGCGTGGAATCACCCTGAGTGGCGGACAAAAGCAGCGGGTCTCTATAGCGCGCGCACTGATTAAAGATGCCCAAATTCTTTTACTTGACGACTGTTTGAGTGCCGTCGATACCGAGACAGAAGAAGCCATACTCTCCAATTTGTTGGCCTATGGCAAAGACAAGACCACGATCATCGTCAGCCACCGCGTCTCAACGGTCAAAAATGCAGACCGTATATTGGTGCTGGATCATGGCACTGTAATCCAGCAAGGGTCTCATAATGAGCTACTCAACGTTCCGGGCTATTACAAAAAACTTTACGAAAAACAACTCGTCGAAAAAGAAATGTAAGGTTTGCTTTTGCTGATTTGGTTTTTTTTTAGATTTTTGAGCTAGTCGACCACTAAATAACAACCATTATGAGTCAGCAATACACCTCGGACAAAGAAGAAATTTATTCTAAAGTCATGCGCGCTGGACGCCGCACCTATTTTTTCGATGTACGCGAAACCAAAGCAGGGGATTATTACTTGACCATTACGGAGAGTAAAAAATTCACCAACGACGATGGATCCTTTCACTTTAAAAAGCACAAAATATATTTGTACAAAGAAGATTTTGTTGATTTCAAGGACCATTTAGACGATATGATCCAATACGTTCTGGATGCTAAAGGCGAAGAAGTGATTAGCGATCGTCATCAAACGGATTATTCAGCAGAAACAGCCAAAGACCATGAGGATACAGCTTCAAAAACAACGTCAAGTTATACGGACGTGCGCTTTGAAGACATCTAATGACCCTAGGGTTAATTCCATTAAGGCCGTTTCTAAGGAAACGGCCTTTTTTTTTATCTTTAAACATAAATTTCTTGAACCGCAAACTATGAGAACAGCACTTTTAATTTTATGCTTCAGTTTTTTTTCGATCTATTCTTGGGCTCAAGAAATTGATTTGGGGTATTATTTGCCACAACACGCGACCTACGACCCAGCGATACCGACTCCTGATGCCATTATTGGCCACCAAGTGGGTCAATGGCACATAACCCACGATAAGCTTGTGGCCTACATGGAAGTTTTGGCCCAGGCAAGCGATCGAATAACCATTGAAAAACGTGGAACGACCTACGAAGGAAGGCCACTGGTCTTACTGACCATTACCGCTCCACAAAATCACAAACGCATAGAAGACATTCGCAAAAATCATGTCGCGTTAACAGAGCCTGAAGGGGCTCAAATGGATCTCTCTGAGATGCCCATTGTCGTGAACCAAGGTTTTTCGATTCATGGAAATGAACCCAGTGGTGCCAACGCCTCTCTTTTATTGGCTTATCATTTGGCGGCCGCACAGGGTCCAGAAATTGAGGCTTTATTGAATCATACCATTATCCTGTTGGACCCTTCGTTCAATCCAGATGGACTGCAACGCTTTTCGACTTGGGCCAACATGCACAAGGCACAAAATGTGACTCCCGACCCCAATGACCGAGAATACAGTGAGGTATGGCCAGGTGGGCGCACCAACCATTATTGGTTCGATCTGAATCGTGACTGGATGCCAGGGCAACTTCCTGAGAGTCAAGCCCGCCTTAAAACATTTCACCAATGGTACCCCAACATACTCACGGATCACCATGAAATGGGGACTAATGCCACGTTTTTTTTCCAACCTGGCATTCCCTCAAGAACCCACCCGCTGACCCCTAAAAAAAACCAAGAATTGACAGAAGCTATTGGCCAATTTCATGCTAAGGCGCTCGATGGCCTTGGGAGTCTTTATTACACGCAAGAAGATTACGACGACTTTTATTATGGCAAAGGATCGACCTTTCCTGACATACACGGTGCCGTGGGAATTCTTTTTGAGCAAGCATCTTCTCGTGGCCACGCGCAAGAGAGCGACAATGGGATTTTGACCTTTCCTTTTACGGTGAGAAATCAGCTCACCGCTGCCTTGTCAACGCTCGAAGCCGCTCAAGCCATGCGCACGACACTGTTGTCATACCAACGCTCGTTTTATGCGCAGATCCGAGACCGTAAAACCAAACGCGAAGACGCTTTCGTTTTTGGTGATGCCAATGACCCAGGCAAGGTGCAGCATTTTATCGACTTATTGCAACGGCAAAAAATAGCCGTTTATGGACTAAAGAGCGCAGTCAAAACACAGGGACATACTTTCACCCCTGGATCCGCCTTTGTCATTCCCAAAAAGCAAAAGCAAGCGACGCTCATTGAGGCCATGTTCGAAAAACGGACGACATTCCAAGATAGTTTGTTTTATGACATCAGTGCTTGGACACTACCCCTAGCCTTTGATCTTAACTATGGGACCATTAACGCAGATCAGAAAGCAGACCTGATCCAGGGCTCAATACTTGCTCCAGCGCAACCAATCCGATCGGCTTATGCTTATGCCCTGCGTTGGACCGATTACGATGCACCAAAAGCACTTGCTGCGCTGCACAAAAAAGGCATTCGGGTCAAAGTAGCGCTGAAACCCTTCTCACTTGGGGGGCAAAGTTTTGATTATGGCACCCTTATGATTGTGGCACACAATCAGCTCCTTTCTCCAGAGGATATCACGGTATTTCTCGAGAGCCTTAACGACGGTAGCCTATCCATTACACCACTCGATACTGGACTGACCACAGGCATTGACTTGGGTAGCAAAATGTTCGAAACCGTCGCGCCAAAATCCATTGCCCTTTTGGTCGGCAATGGGGTTAGCCCGTATGATGCTGGTGAAATTTGGCATCTGCTTGATACGCGATTCGATATACCCGTTACTAAGCTGGACTCAGATCAACTCAGAAGAAAAGACCTAAGTCGTTATAGCACCATTATCGTTCCCGCACTTTATGGGAGTGGCCTTGATGCCGCCGCGACCAAGCAAATCAAAGAATGGGTGCAACAAGGTGGTCATTTAATTGCTTACCGAACTGCTGCCCGATGGTTAAACAAACAAGAATTATTGCCCCTTTCAATTAAAGAAGGTCCAGAAACAGACCAAGACAGCAGCTTTGAGCAACGTCAACTATTTAACGGAGCCCAAGTCATAGGCGGAGCTATTTTTGAAGCACAATTGGACCGTTCTCATCCCATAAGCTTTGGCTATGATCATGAACACGTGGCCCTGTTTCGCAACACCACGGTCTTCATTGATGCCGATGAAAAACGCTACAACAATCCCATACAATATACCGCAAGCCCCCTATTGTCTGGATATATATCAAATGACAATCTTGATTTGTTGAAAAATTCTTCGGCATTCAAAACCAAAGCCCTTGGACGTGGAAGGGTAAGCTATTTTGCAGACAACACCAACTTTAGAGGCTTTTGGTATGGCACCAATAAATTATTGATGAATGCCGTGTTTTTTGGTAACCAGATGTAGGATGTCAATTCTCGATAAAAATCAAAGCATAAATCAAAGCA
>DGAU01000016.1:165029-180843 GCA_002384055.1 Flavobacteriaceae bacterium UBA4022 | reverse complement strand
CAAAGCATAAATCAAAGCATAAAAAAGGCCGTCCTGAAGGACGGCCTTTTTTTTTTCAAATAGCGCAGAAATATTAGTCTATAGAGACCAGTTCCACGTCAAAAACTAAAGTCGCATTAGGAGGAATCGCACCACCAGCTCCGCGTGCTCCGTAGCCTAGATCTGACGGAATCACAAACCGAGCTTTGTCCCCAACTTTGAGCAATTGTATGCCTTCATCCCATCCAGCTATGACATTACCCATACCTACTGGGAAGGAAATTGGATTACCCCGTTTGTAAGAATTGTCAAATTCTTTACCGTCGGCAAACATACCTTTGTAATGAACCGACACTGTTTGACCTGATTGAGGCATTTCACCATTACCGGCCTGAAGGATCTGGTAACGCAAGCCACTATCGGTCTGTAAAAATCCTGTCGAGAGCTCGGTCAATAATTCTTCTTGTGCTTTTGCGGCAGCCGCTTCACGATCGGTTTTGGCGCCATTAAAGGCACGGAAGGCCTCAACTGCATTCCATTGCTCCGCTTGGGATCCAACGCGTACAATAGTCAATGTTTCTATTACATCACCTTGAGCTACTGTGTTCACGACATCAATACCTTCGGTCACATGTCCAAATACCGTATGCTTTTGATCCAACCATGGCGTGGCACCATGGGTAATGAAGAATTGACTTCCATTGGTCCCTGGACCTGCATTTGCCATGGACAATACTCCTGGACCATCATGGCTCAATTCTGAATGAAATTCGTCTTCAAATTGATAGCCTGGACCACCAGAACCCGTCCCTTGAGGGTCTCCACCTTGAATCATGAAATCAGCGATCACGCGATGAAAGGTCATTCCATCATAGTAAGGCTGGCCTGGCTTTTTGGCGCTATTTTCTAACTGCCCCTCGGCAAGTGCTACAAAGTTTCCAACGGTACCTGGCGTTTTGTCGTGGGTAAGTTTAATCGTTATTTCCCCTTTAGTGGTATTAAAACGGGCGTAAATTCCTTCTGTCATATCTTGTTTTTTGAGAAGGCAAAGGTAAGATTTGGCTTTGGGATATACAATACCAATAAGGCCATAAAAAAAGGGAGCCGCATGACGACTCCCTCCAACTAACGACCAATTATTAAAACCTAACTAACCGATTTTAATGCTTTTCACCACTTTGCTCCCATTCTCAGAAACGAACTTGAAGTTGTAGGTGCCTTCGACCGCATTGCTGAAGTCAAATGTTTTACCCAGGCTGATCTCATGGCCCAAGCGTCCCTTATAAACAATCGTGCCATCAATTTGATAAATGATCAATTCATAAGACTCTTGTGTTTGGTTCAAAACTGAGACTTGAACGAAACCAGAATCTTCAGAAACGCTAAAGAGATCTTCCAATGGATTCCGTGAGGTATTTGCAAAACTGGTGGAGTGTACTAAGGCGATACATCCCAAACAAAATAATTTAAATGAATTCATAGCAAACTTGTTTTATAGGTTAAATACAAGGCAAAGATGCGCAGGAAATTAGAGGCTTGCTCCTGTATTTTTAGCTATTATATGTGCTATATTATCATCATGAAATCAAAATGGAGTAATAAATGATAAAATACCACAGGTATTGGTTAATTTTGGCGTAATGACGCAAAGAGTACCCTAATAACTTTGTGACGCTATGATGAAGAAGAAACCCCTGTTAGAGTCCATTGCCCCCTCTTTTGGCAGTTCACTCGCTGTTGATGATTTAAAAACTTTTAATGCGACGCATCCCGCATCCTGGCATTACCATCCCGAAATGGAAATCGTTTATGTCAACGGAGGCAGCGGAAAACGCCACATTGGTAATCACATGTCATATTACGCCGATGGCGATCTATTGTTAATTGGGGCACAACTACCGCATTTTGGATTCACAGATCATCTGACCCAAAACAAGAGCGAGGTCGTTATTCAGGCGAGAGAAGATTTCTTAGGGACAGATTTTTTCGATGCGCCAGAAATGACCCATATCAAACAATTATTGGTCCGCAGCAGACAGGGCTTGGCCTTTGGCGATGGTGTTAAAGCCTCCGTGGGTCCAAAAATAGAAGCCCTACTCCATTTGGGTACATTCGATCGATTATTGAGCTTTTTAAATATTTTACAAAAACTCGCCCTTACCAAAGATTTTGCGGTGCTCAATGCAGAACACCTCATCTTGGAGTCCAAACCCCAAGACACCCATCGTTTGGATACGATTTACAGTTTTGTGGGCACCGCCTTTATGCGGCCTATTAGCCTAGACGAAATATCAGACAAGGTCAGCATGACCCCACAAGCCTTTAGCCGTTATTTTAAACAAAAAACAGGGAAAACTTTTGTTCAATTTGTGAATGAATACCGTTTGGTCCATGCGCGTAAGTTACTCGCCGAAGGGCATCTCAGTATCACGGATATTTGCTTTGCGGCGGGATTTAACAATTTTTCTCATTTCAACAAAACATTCAGATTAGCCACGGGAAAAAGCCCATCTCAATACCGGAATGAAATTCAACGGGTATTGCTGCCTTAATATAAAAAAAACGCGCCAAGGCGCGTTTTTTTTATTCAAAATCGATTCAATGAGACTTATTTACCTTCCCATTCTTTAATGGCTTTTTCATTCATTTTGACATAGTCGTTATTCCCCGCTTCTCTAGCCAAATCTAACGACATTTTTGCGGCGGCAATAGCGCCCTTTTTGTCTCCTGACTTGGCATAAATCAAAGATTGCTGACGGTAATACCAAAACGCAGGGGATGTTCTCATGGCGATGGACTTGTCAATCCATTGCTTGGCAACACTCATATCTTTGTCCGCATTGAGATAATAAACTGCGGCATTGTAATAGTCTCCAGAGGAAGGGCCTTCCATGGTTTGTTCAATACTGGCCATAACTGCCTTATCGGTCATGAACTTGACCGGAACCGCCACATAAACATGTTCCCAGAAGAGACTCAACATCACCGCGTCGCTCTCCAATTGATCAAAAGAGATAGTGAAGGTTTCTACTGCATTTTTGATCGGCTGTACCGTCACTTTTAAACGGGCCGCAACTTTTGCCGGATCCCAGTCTGCTGGATTCCCCCAATTATCGGTGTCTGTATAAAAATAAACTTCCCATGCCGTTTCTCCCGGCTTGGTGTAAATGGCATAAGTCCCAGCAGCCAACTCACCACCACCAATTTCCACTGCTTCACTAAAGCTAACGGTAGTGTTTTGATTTGCTCCAGTGCGCCATAGCGCGCCATAAGGCACCAAATCACCAAAAATGGTACGCCCATGCATAGAAGGACGTGCATAGCGCACGGTAACGTCTGTAAGGCCCACTTTTTGTATGATGGTTTGCTCGGGACTTGCTGCAGGAGTTAGAATTTGTGCACTGGTTAATTGAAGACTTCCTATGCTTAATGCTAATAAATAAAGTAGTTTTTTCATGGTTTTAATTTTGACGCTAAGTTAATATTTAGGGTCATTTAAATCGTTAACAAAACCTTAAAAATACTTCACGGCTGCGCCCAGAGTACCAGCGGCTTTTTGTGTTAAAATTTACCCTAATGGCGCGGAACGTCTCAGAATAAATTGTTTAACATATTGATTTTTTTATTAAACATGACTTATATTTGACAAAAGCAAAACATGAAGTTATTTTCTTATCACTGCACGCAAAATTTACCTATTTCGCTGGAAGAAGCCTGGACTTTTTTTTCGAATCCTAATAATTTGAAAACCATTACACCAGATTATATGGGGTTCGATATTGTCTCTGGAGCCGACAAGGCGATGTATCCTGGGCAAATGATACAATATAAAGTGTCGCCTTTACTAGGCATTAAAACTTCTTGGGTCACCGAAATAACCCATGTAGCTCATCAAAAATATTTTGTTGATGAACAACGCTTTGGCCCTTACACTTTATGGCACCACAAACATTTTTTTACGGCCATTGACGGCGGAGTGCACATGGAAGACTTGATCCATTATAAAGCCCCAATGGGCTTCTTGGGTAATTTAGTCACTCCATTATTGGTCACACCTAAACTCAAAGAAATATTCAATTACCGAACACAAAAACTTACCGAACTTTTCGGCACCCTATAGCATATGAAAAACATACTCATCATTGGTGGATCGTCAGGAATTAGTGCTGCAGTTGCAGAACTTTGCCTTGCGCAAGGCCATCGCGTATATTTGGCCAGCAGGACCAAAAACGAAGCGCTAAAAGGCGCAATACATCAGACCTTTGATGTATTGAATGATGCCATCGAGACCTTGGTCTTACCCGAGCAAATAGACGGTTTTGTTTATGCCCCTGGAAGCATCAACCTCAGGCCGTTCAAAATGCTTAAAGCAGTCACATTCGAAAAAGATTTCGCCATTAATGTAATGGGCTTGATCAACACGGTTCAAGGTATCTTACCGAAATTAATGGCATCGCCTCAGGCCAGCTTGGTGTTTTACAGCACAGTAGCGGTAGGGGTTGGCATGCCTTTTCATACCTCAGTGGCGATGGCCAAAGGGGCTGTAGAGGGATTTGCACGCGCCTTGGCTGCAGAATACGCCCCGCAGCTCAGAGTCAACGTCGTGGCCCCTTCCCTGACCCAAACACCTTTGGCAGGTCGTTTATTATCTTCTGAAGAAAAAATACAGAACATGGGTCAGCGTCATCCTTTAAAACGCGTCGGTACGGCCGAGGATATTGCGCAGATGACGGCCTTTTTACTTGGAGAACAGTCCAGTTGGATGACCGGCCAAGTGCTGGGGGTCGACGGTGGGCTTTCCAAGCTAAACCTGTCTTAGCATGAAACAAAAAGTGACTTTGTTTTGGTTCCGTCGTGATCTTCGTCTCGAAGACAACTGTGGTTTTTCGAAGGCCTTACAGGGCAAACACAAAGTCCTACCCATTTTTATTTTCGATAACGATATATTGGAAGAATGTAGCCCGGATGACAGCCGTGTAACGTTCATACATCAAAGTATTGCCGCTTTAAAAACACAATTAATGGCCTTAGGCAGTGACCTCATCGTAAGGCACGGCAAACCGATACAGGTCTTTGAAGCGCTGCAAAAGAGTTACGATCTGCAGCACATCATTACCAATAGAGACTACGAACCTTATGCCTTAGTAAGAGATCTAGAAATTGGCCAGTTCTGCAGCACCCATCAAATGGGATTCTATCAATTCAAGGATCAGGTGATTTGTGAAACCGATCAAATTGTCAAGGCTGACGGCACACCCTATGTAGTCTATACGCCCTACAGCAAAAAATGGCTGGAATATATCCTTAATGCGAGTGCGCTTCAAGCCTATGACCACAAGCCCTATACCGACAATCTTTTAAAAATAGATGCTGAGGATTTGATGGCGCTAGAGGATATGGGCTTTGTTCCGGGTCCACACCCAGTATTGCCCTATGATCTAAGTGATTACACCATACAGCATTACAGCAGCACAAGAAATTTCCCTGCAAAAACAAATGGGACCTCCAAGCTCTCTCCACACCTTCGCTTTGGCACGGTAAGTGTTCGGCATGCCGCGCGTTTAGCTGTCAAACAATCGGATGTGACGTTTTTAAAGGAACTTATTTGGCGCGAGTTTTTCATGCAGATTCTATGGCATTTTCCGCACACAGTGACCCAGGCTTTCAAGCCTGCTTATGACCGGATTGAGTGGCGTAACAACCAAACTGAATTTGATCTTTGGACCAAAGGCCAAACCGGCTATCCGATGGTCGATGCGGGCATGCGTGAACTTAATGAAACAGGCTACATGCACAATCGTGTGCGCATGGTGGTGGCGAGTTTTTTGTGCAAACATTTATTGATCGATTGGCGTTGGGGCGAAAGCTATTTTGCCAAAAAATTACTGGATTTCGAGTTGTCTTCTAATATCGGCAATTGGCAATGGGCCGCTGGTACTGGTGTTGATGCTGCCCCTTACTTTCGGATTTTTAACCCAACAACGCAAATAGATCGGTTTGATGCCGCGCACAAGTATTTGGATCAATGGGTTCCAGAGCGCCTTACAGAGCATTATCCAGAGCCTATCGTGGACCATAAAACGGCGAGAGAACGCTGTCTTTTGGCTTACAAAAAAGCCCTAGACCGCCTCTAAGGCGTTGCAAAAAAATAGTTTGACTACTTTTGTGCTTCATCACACACCCATGAAAGTAGGATATATTATTGTTTTAGGACTTATGCTCATGCTGTCACCTATGGTTTCTGCCCAAAAATCCGAACAGCCGATCCTTTCGAATTTTGACCTCATGCTGGAAAAAGCCAATCGCTATAGAGGCCACAAAGTAGTGCCTATTGAGGCCTTAGATGATTTTCGGGCTACCACGCAAAAAGCTTTAGTGATCAAAGACAACTCCAGCATGGCCGATGCGCGACAAATCGACTCACTGATCCTGGCCAATAATAATTTGACCCAGAAAATGGATCAACAACAAACTGAATTAAGTTTGGTCCAACAACGCGAGAACCATATCAGATTTATGTTTTGGCACATGACCAAAACGCAATACAACGTGATCAGCTGGTCCCTTATTTTGGGATTGATGAGTTTTCTCTTGGGGTCTGTTTGGCGTCAACGCTCGCGCGCTAGAAAAACAAAAGATACCGCAGAAAAATTAAAAGAAGTAACCTTGGAATTTGAACAACACCGGCAACGTGTTCTAGAACGCGAACAAGTCTTGCGCCGCAAATTACAAGATGAAATCAATAAGCAGAAGACTTCTTAGGCCCTAGGGCAGACGTGTGATCTTGGCGCCAATTGCGCGTAAACGCTCATCGATATTTTCATAACCGCGATCAATTTGCTCGATATTCTGAATGGTACTGGTGCCATTTGCCGACAATGCCGCTATCAGCAGGGACACGCCCGCGCGAATATCGGGAGAAACCATATTGGTTGCCTTGAGCTGAGATTCAAAGTCATGACCGATAACGGTCGCTCTGTGGGGATCACATAAGATGATCTTTGCCCCCATATCAATCAATTTATCAACAAAGAACAAGCGACTTTCAAACATTTTTTGATGGATCAAGACACTACCTCTGGCCTGCGTACAAGTGACCAAAACAATACTCAAAAGATCAGGAGTAAAGCCAGGCCATGGCGCATCAGATATGGTGAGTATGGAACCGTCCATATCGGATTGAATTTCGTAAGATTCTTGTGCAGGGATAAAGATATCATCCCCTTTTCTTTCGAGCTGTATGCCTAATTTTCTAAAGGTTTCGGGTATCAGACCCAAATTATCCCAGCTGACATCTTTAATAGTGATGCTACTCTTGGTCATGGCGGCCAAGCCAATCCAACTACCAATCTCGATCATGTCAGGCAAAATACGATGGGAACAGCCACTCAAAGAGCGCACCCCTTCAACCACCAATAAATTAGATCCAACCCCTTGAATGTTCGCCCCCATAGAAATGAGCATGCGGCAAAGTTGTTGCAGGTAAGGTTCACAGGCTGCATTATAGATCGTGGTCGTCCCTTCCGCTAAAACAGCCGCCATTAGGATATTGGCGGTTCCCGTGACAGAAGCCTGGTCTAAAAGCATATAGGTTCCGGTCAAGCCGTTCGGGGCCTCTACCCCATAAAAACGATCTTCTTTATTATACCTAAAGGTCGCACCAAGCTTAATGAACCCTTCAAAATGTGTGTCGAGACGTCTGCGGCCAATCTTGTCTCCTCCTGGCCTTGGTATATAGCCTTTGCCAAAACGGGCCAATAGAGGTCCTACAAGCATGATTGAACCACGCAACCCACTCCCTTCGGACTTAAATAATTCTGACTCTAAATATTCCAGATCCAATGTATCCGACTGGAACTGATAAGTCCCTGGACCTAATTGCTGGACCTTTACGCCAAGATGCTCTAAAATTGTAATGAGCTTGTTGACGTCGATAATATCTGGGATATTCTCGATAACCACCGGCTCAGCAGTCAATAATACGGCGCAAAGAATTTGTAAGGCCTCATTTTTGGCCCCCTGAGGGCGAATAGCACCAGACAATTGATGGCCGCCTTCAATTTGGAAGGTCCCCATAGTATTAATGTTTTATTAGTAACGTTTTCTTCCGCGGACAGGCTTGGTCTCCTTTGTTTCGAACCGCTTGTTATGTTTCAACAGGTCTTCAGTAAGACTCAAATTCTCTTTACTGCCTTTAAGATTCAATTGCCCATCGGACAACTCAAACAAATGCTGAAAGATGACATCATCTTCGACCGTATCTTTGTTCCAATTCAAAAAACTTTTTTTCATATGGTTGGCGATCGTCAGCACTAAGCCCTCTTTCTTATCCCCATCTTCCCAGCTAATAGCCACATCAATCATACGCTTGATGTTGTTACCATAAAAGCGATACTTCGGGAAATTCTGTGGGTAAGCTAAAGGCGCAGGGCGCTCAGCCAACTCTTCTCGAGATGGTTTAGAAAAAGGCGCATCAACGTCCAATTTAAAATCAGAAATCATGAATAACTGATCCCATAATTTGTGCTGAAAATCAGGCACATCACGAAGGTGTGGGTTGAGATTACCCATGACCGAGATAATGCTCTTGGCGCATTTATTACGTTCCTCCCGATCCTCCATTGCGATGGCTTGATCGACCATTTTTTGGATGTGTCGGCCATACTCTGGAATCATCAAATAAGGGCGCTCGGTATTGTATTCTAAATCATCTATTAATTGAACCATAAGTATCGGTGTTGGTATTTTTGGTATTGGAAGTCGTGTGCAAAATAATGATTTTATAAAGAAATGACGCCTTCAACCTTGGAAACTTCCTGATATTTTTGCACCACTAATTCTGGCGATTCCATGACAACAGTAACAGAGACACTTGTGTACTTTCCTTTTGCAGAAGTCTTAACGGTAATCTTTGCAACCAATGTCTTGAAAATCGATTTGATCGCTTCAACTTTGCCCGGATCTGACGGCACAATAAACTTATACAAATAAGGCGCTGGCCATTGTGTATCCTGTTTGAGTTGTTCTGTAAGCCGGTTGTAAAAGTCTTGCGCTTTGTCGAACTGCGGTGGCATTTGGCGACGAATTTTCAACAAAGATAGGGCAAGGCACGAAGAATAACTAACTTTGTCAAAATTTAAAGTGTGGGCACTAAGAAAATAGTCATCACCGGAGGTCCCGGTTCTGGAAAAACAGCACTTATAGAGTATTTAACTCAAGTGGGGCACTATTGTATGCCCGAAATATCGAGATCCATTACGATCAAAGCCCAACAAGATGGCATCGATCAACTCTTTTTGGCAGACCCTTTTCACTTTAGCAACTTGTTGATTCAAGGCCGTCGAGAACAATTCAATCATCAGCCCAACGCAGCTTGCGCCTATCAATTTTATGACCGAGGACTTCCTGATGTGGTGGCCTACATGGATTACCTCAAGCTCGAGTGCCCAGATCACTTTTTGTCTGCACTGGAAGAGCATCAATATGACGCCGTTTTTATCTTACCCCCCTGGGCCGAAATATATGTGCAGGATAATGAGCGTTATGAAGCTTTTGACACCGCCATAGAACTGCACGCCCATTTATACAACCGATACAGCGCCTTAGGCTACCAAGTGCATAGCATCCCCAAAGCAACAATTACAGAACGTGCATTATTCCTTTTAAACACCCTAAACAACTTGCTTTGAATCAGGCTCAAGACTTGTTGAAAACCTATTGGGGCCATGAGGCTTTTAGACCGCAACAAGAGGCCATCATTGATGCTGTGCTCAACGGCAAAGATGTCGTCGCCCTATTGCCTACTGGTGGTGGCAAATCCCTGTGCTTTCAAATTCCAGGATTGATGCGCGAAGGCATTACCGTAGTTATCTCCCCTTTAGTAGCCTTGATGCAAGATCAGGTCAATCAGCTCAAAGAACGCAACATTAAGGCCGTTGCACTGACCGGAAGCCAAAGTGCTGATGATTTGGTGCGCCTGATGGATCATTTGCGTTTTGGGGGCTATAAATTTTTATACCTCTCCCCAGAACGGCTTAAAAATGACATCGTACAGGATGCTCTTAAGGGTTTAACCATCAATTTATTCGCCATCGACGAGGCCCATTGCATCTCAAAATGGGGATACGATTTTCGCCCAGCCTATCAGCAGTTGAAGATCCTTAAAACCCTTTCCCCTTCGGCACCCATCCTGGCGCTCACCGCTACAGCAACCCAAGAGGTTTTGAATGACACCATTAGTGAGTTGCAACTCAATGCGCCAGAAATCTTTGTAAGTCCGCTGATTAAGGAAAATATATCCGTTTATATTGAGCAGCGCGAAGACCTATTCGACCGCGTTTTGGGGCTAATCAAGAAGCAGGGCGCGACCGGAATAATTTACCTACAAAGCCGTAAAAAAAGCGAAACATTGGCCAAGCAACTCGCCCACCAGGGTTGTCAGACCCAGTTTTACCACGGTGGCATGTCCGATGCAGACAAGTCCAAGAAGCTTCAAAATTGGCTGAAATCTGAATCGCAAATCATGATTGCCACCAGTGCCTTCGGCATGGGCATTGACCACCCTGGCGTGCGTTTTGTCATACATTTAGACCTGCCTGAGAGTATCGAGAGTTACGTTCAAGAGGTAGGACGCGCCGGTCGTGATGGACAACATGCCCAAGCATGGCTTTTATATCAAGATCAAGATATTATGGCCTACAAAAGCAAAGTCCTACAGCAGAATATAGACCTCAAGTTCGTAACGGAATTTTACCGTAGTCTGAACAATTATTGCCAGATCCCTTATGGCGAAGGCCAGCAAACCAGTCATGTTTTGAGTCTTGCCGAATTTTGCCATCACTATCAATATCCCTACCCAAAAGCCTTAGCAGGATTTAATTTATTAGACCGATTGGGTATCATACAACTGGACCAGCGCTCAGGGCGCAAATCAGCACTCCAGTTTTTGGTGTCTTCACCCACCCTGCAAGAAGCCTTTGCCGCCTCACCAGATATGGGTCTTATCGGTGGCAGTATATTGCGGCTTTATGGCGGACTATTCCAGTCAAAACACCCGGTCGATCTTTACTTGATTGCCAAAAAAACTGAAATACCTTACCCAAAAGTCCTTAAGGAGTTAGACCGCATGAGCCAACTGGGGCTCATTGACTTCACCCACCAAGCAACCGATACCACACTAACTTTTTTGGTGCCAAGAGAGGATGGCCACACCATTAATCCACATGCGGCAATTATTAATCGTGCCGGAGAGCGGCGGCTGAAACAAAGCCGCCAAGTCCTTGATTTTTTGACAGCAAAAGACCAATGTCTCAACCAACTACTGGCCCAGCATTTTGGACAAGAACTGGCCAAGGCTTGTGGTCGTTGCAGTAATTGCCTGAGAAATAAAAGCAATCACCAATTGACCGGTGCCCACCAGATTGAACAACAGATAAAAAAGTTGCTTATTGAGACGGCCATGGAGGCCAAAGACCTTAAAGAAAGCCTTAACTTTGCTGCCAATGACGTTGACACCGTCTTGTCATGGCTTGTAGACAAGGATCGGGTTCGCATCAATGCCATCAATCAATATTATTGGAATCTATGACCGCGTTACGCATTGTTTTTATGGGCACCCCTGAATTTGCTGTTGGGGTTTTGGAAAAAATTGCAGAAGGACCACACGAGATTTGCGGTGTCGTTACGGCAGCCGACAAACCCGCTGGAAGAGGCCGGCGCATGCATTCATCTGCGGTCAAAACATTTGCCCTAGCCCACGATTTTCGCTTGTTTCAGCCCAATAATCTTAAAGCGCCTGAGTTTGTAGAAGCCCTAAGGCAATTGGCTGCAGATGTTTTTGTAGTCGTCGCTTTTCGCATGTTGCCCAAAGTGGTTTGGCAATTGCCGGCTAAGGGCACCTTTAATGTACACGCATCATTACTGCCCCATTACCGTGGAGCAGCACCAATCAATTGGGCGATCATTAATGGAGCGCAGCAAACTGGTGTGACAACGTTTTTTATTGACGAAAAAATTGATACAGGGGCCATTATTGCCAGCAAATCAATTCCGATCAACTCACGAGAAACTTTTGGCTCGCTCCATGACAAACTAAAAGACTTGGGTAGTATTTTGGCTCAAGAAACACTAGATATTATTGCGTTAGGCCAAATCACACCCCAAGCACAAAGTACCACAGAAGAGTTAATAGAGGCACCCAAACTTTCGGCGGCCAACACACAAATAGACTGGCATCAAGATACGGAAGTGGTCGACGCCTTGATTCGTGGATTAAATCCTTCTCCAGGTGCTTGGTCAGAAATGCATCACAAAGGCACGGTCATCATCTGTAAAATCTATGCCGCCTCGCCCGTCGAAAATGCCCATAAAGGAATTCCAGGGAGCATCACTGCCACGAAATCTGAATTATTGATTGCTACAGGCAATGGGCAACTTAATATTTTAGAATTACAACTCCCCAACAAGAAAAAAATGACCATCAAAAATCTGCTCAATGGGTTTTCTTTTGATTCTGAGAACAAATTCTTGTAAAGCCTTGTCGCCATTGATTTGGTAAAAACTTCTCAGAAATCGGTCTACTTTATCAACAAAGCCCTCTACTTATCAACAAAAACCCCGTTTTCACCCGTGTTTACTTGCGTGGCTCCTTTATCCCGTTAATTTTGTAAAGGAATAATAAATAAGTTTAATCAATATTTAATTTAAATTCAATCTTATGAACAAATCTGATTTAATCGACGCAATGGCTGCGGATGCTGGTATCACTAAAGCAGCAGCTAAAAAAGCATTAGAGTCTTTCCTAGGAAATGTAGAAGGATCTCTTAAAGGAGGCAACCGTGTCTCTTTAGTAGGTTTTGGATCTTGGTCAGTATCTAGTAGAGCTGCAAGAGAAGGAAGAAACCCTCAAACAGGAAAAACAATCAAAATCGCAGCTAAAAAAGTTGTGAAGTTCAAAGCTGGTTCTGAATTATCAAGCAGCGTGAACTAAGAAATCATTTCACATGATAAAAAACTCTGCTTCTGGCAGAGTTTTTTTTTGCCGTGATTTTAGGAGGACTCCTTTTCAAAGGACTTATCTTGAACGAAAACACCATCATCCAAACCAAATAACCCATGAACCCAAAAAAGGGCCTTTTATTAATTGCAGAACCCTCTATTATTGGCGATCTTTCCTTTAATCGCTCGGTCATCCTATTGACAGAGCATAACCACGAAGGGTCCGTGGGATTTATTCTCAACAAACGACTGGATTTTGACCTCAACGATTTGGTCCCCCAGCTCAATGAGAAGATAAACTTATATAGCGGTGGGCCCGTAGAACAAGACAGCCTATATTTTATTCATAATGCCCCAGGCCTTATTGATGGCAGTGTTTTGATCGAAAAGAGCGTTTATTGGGGTGGTGATTTTGAACAAGTCGTAGCGCTGCTCAATAATAGTGAATTAACTGCAGATCAAATTCAATTTTTCTTAGGCTATTCCGGTTGGGGGCCTGAGCAACTCTTCGACGAATGGCAAAACAATAATTGGCAAGTGCGCGCAAATGACCTACACCACGATAAAATCCATAAAACTGACAGCACCTACTGGCGATCGAAGATGAAGGCCCTTGGCGGGGACTACCTCCTGTGGTTTAACGCCCCTGAAGACCCTAGTTTTAATTAATAAAGACTTATCGTTTCTAACTGATTTGCTCCTCAAGCAAAGACAAAAGAGCTTGTCCGACAGTATGAGCGTATTGTTTTTTGCGGAATTGGCTGATCGATTGAACACCAATAATGGTGTTGGTGACAAAGAGTTCATCTGCCTTCTGCAATTCAAAAGGAGATATAGATGCCTGTTCTAGTATAAAATCAGGATGCTTTGCCAATAGGGCTATAAGCTCCCCCCTAATAATGCCTTTGATGCACCCATCGGCCAATGGTGGGGTTTTTATGGTGTAGCCTTTGACCAAAAATAAATTACCGTTAAGCGCCTCGATGACTTGTTTTTGTTCATTCAAGAGCAAGCAGTTGGCAAAACCATTCTCACGGGCATAAATACTCCCTAGCACATTAATCGCCCTGTTATTGGTCTTAATGGTCGACAATAATCCAGAGGGCACATAATGGTCTTTGAACAATTCCACTGTATAGTCACCAGAATGATTCGGGTTATAGTGAGCCTCAGCCAGAGCGGTGCATTGAATCATATAGTCCACGCCCTCTTGTGTTGGGTCATAGGTCCCTCCCCAACTACGCCAAACCAAAAACTTAATCCTGTAGGCCGGTGCAGGCCCCGAAGCCTGGGTAAGTCTTAATATCTGGTCATATACCAATTCAGGCGTAAAAGTCATGGGAATTACCATCCTCATGATACGCATGGCCGACATGAGCCTGAAATAATGAGACTCTGCAAATAATATCTGCCCGTTGACCACTTTGATGGTCTCAAACACGGCGTCGCCATAATGCAGTCCCCTATTGTTCAGACTGAAAATGCGCGCGTTATTCTCTTGTATCGATCCGTTATAATTGATCATAAAAAAAGCCACCTATCGGCGGCTCAAAGTTACTTTAAATCATAAAAAATTTAGCTGCTTCCTAACATTTGTTTCAGGTTCGAGACCATGTTTTCCCAAAGCATTTTTCCTTCTTCTACCTCATCATCTTCTGCGAAATCGGTAATCATCAAAGAAACATCCTTAGTAATATCGTCGACTTGAATCCGCAATTCAAAAAAATAATCTGTATCCTCATCATCATTCCAGCGAAACTTAATGCGCTCACCACTTTTCTTTGCCAGCAAAGTAGCTTCCTCTTCGCTTCCCTCCCAAATAAAGGTAAACATTTGTCCCCGTGAATTGACATTATCTGCATACCATTCGCTCAAGCCAGAAGGTGTAGAGAGATATTGATAGAGTAAGGCTGGTGATGCATGGATGGGAAATTCCATCTCATATTTAATTTTGTCTGCCATAATTTGGGATTATCAAGGGGGCAATATATATATTAATTCCCTCGTTAAAAAACTCAAGTGTTATTTTTTTGTTATTTGTTTCAGTTTGTTTGTGACGGGCTAATAAGTTCCTCCTCATCCTACCTTTCGGGCTAATTAAATTTAATTTTTGTATTTGCAGACCCTTTTTTTGTTTCTATATTTGCAGCCACTTCAGAAAAGTGACCTTGGCGAGGTAGCTCAGCTGGTTAGAGCGTCGGATTCATAACCCGGAGGTCGGGGGATCGTGCCCCCCTCTCGCTACTTAAGGGGATAAATCAGGATGCACCTGATTTATCCCCTTTTTTTTATCTCGTAATTCTTTACTATTGGTTGAGGTATAAGGAAAAACGAGTTGATTTTATGCGTGAGCTATTGATGGTTTTTTACAGCGCAGCAAATACCCTCCGCAAACAACATTTGTTTATTTGTTAGTTATTTTTAATTATGGAAAGATTTATAGGTCAAATTTCAATTCTGGTTAAAGATTATGACCAGGCGTTGGATTTTTATATCAAGGTCCTTGGATTTGAATTAGTGGAAGACACCATCTTATCACCTGATAAAAGATGGGTCGTCATAAGACCATCCCATACGAAGGGTCAAGGGTGTCATTTACTTTTAGCCAAGGCGTCAAATCCAACCCAAGAAATGTTTGTTGGCAATCAAACTGGCGGCAGGGTGTTCCTTTTTTTATACACTAACGACTTTAATCGGGACTATGACTTACTGATAAAGAATGGTGTAGAAATCGTCAGAGCCCCAAGTGATCAAAGTCATGGCAAGGTCCTTGTGTTCCGTGATTTGTATGGTAATCTTTGGGATCTCATTGAACCTAAATAAATTGCTTTGAGACTTC
>DGAU01000016.1:161864-164839 GCA_002384055.1 Flavobacteriaceae bacterium UBA4022 | reverse complement strand
AAATCCTTTTTTATGGATCGTTTAAACGTTCAGAGACTAAAGCGGAAAACGCTGATGAAGCTGTGTCAGGTGAAAACCGGCTTCAAGAACTTTTTGAGCGGCATGACTATTCCCGTCGAGTACTGGATTGGTATGATTGTAGTGAATGAAATGAACTTTTTGCCGCTCGCTTTTAGGCAGTGCCGATAGCAATTCCATTGTTTCTGATATTGATGGATGAGGGACCTGATCCATAGGACGGTTGTCCAATTCTGCTCCACTAAAAAAAGTAGCATCCAAAAAGGCATAATCCACCTCTTGAAGCAAATCCACAAGCGATCGCTCCCAAAGAGGCCACTTATCAATGTCTGGGACAAAAAGCGCCGTTTTGTTCGGCCCTTTTATAAGCCATCCCACCGTTTCAGAAAATTCATCGCGATGCGGCACCAGCAATGGCGTCACGCTCAATTGGTCAGAAAGGACTTGAGTCCTATCGGCTTCCATAGGGACCAACTCAATATTTTTGCGCGCAACAAGCTGGCTCCAAGGACCATTGTTTTTGAGGTAACTGCTCATGCGGTCCATGGCGTAAACCTTAATATTCTTACTGTCTTTGGCTTCTTTACCAAAATACATTAAACCCGTATAATGCCCCATGTGGGCGTGGGTCAAAAACACACCATCAATAAGTCCTTCAAAAGGCTGATTCAAATAGGAATTATAATGCGCCAACTGCTCGGGCATATCTGGTGTGGCTTCGAACAAATATCGCTTTTTACTAAGGCCATCGAACAGACCCAATGACACAACAGAACGCCTCAAATTCGGCTCCTTAAACGCCTGTGCACAACAAGATTTTTGACACCCAATATGAGGCAGGCCTCCATCTTGCATGGTTCCCAGAATATAGAGTTCTGTCTCCCAAACGGCCTGTGCTTTTGTACTATAGACTTCTGATTGCGCTGTATCTGACATCACATTACCACAGGCCATAACAAACAACACAAGGTTAAATCCTACCAACAAGCGCGATACCGTAATTTGAATCATAGGGAAATATAGTTAAATTTCTGTGTGTTGTTCAAAAATAGGCCAAGGGATAAAGCGGCATGTGATTCTGTGACATTTCAAAGATATTGAGCCCCGAACATTTTTCGTGATGTTTTGGGCAAAAACAATTGCAGAGGGACCTATGGGTCGTGTATAGATCAGTGATTTCATCGGTTGGGCATGTCACTGGAACAAGTTAGTAAACGCAAAACAACCGACGAAATAAATTGTTGTGGCTACCCCTTAACGATATCGGTCAGTGCTTTTAAACCAACAACTTGTTGCTCGCCACTGACCATGTTTTTTAGGGTAAAGGTTTGGTCCGTCATTTCGTCTGATCCTGCAAGAGCTGCATAAGGAATATTCCGCTTGTTGGCATAACTCATCTGTTTGGCCATTTTTGCCGAATCTGGATAAAGTTCTGATGCCACTCCTAATGCTCTTAAGGATTTAATGGCCTTTAAGGCATAGAGCGCCTCATCGGGACCAAAATTTATAAAAAGAACGCTAGGCTGCACGGACACCGTCACTGGAAACAATCCAAGCTCGTCCATAACCAAGTAAATCCGGTCTAGTCCAAAAGACACGCCAACACCACTGACTCCTTTTAGCCCAAAAATACCGGTCAAATCGTCGTAGCGCCCGCCACCGCCAATACTGCCCATAGCGACTCCGCTAGGTGCTTCTACTTCAAATATGGCTCCGGTGTAATAGTCCAATCCACGCGCTAGAGTGACGTCTATAGATAACTTTGCTGATTGAAGTCCCAAAGCGGTTATCGCGTCCACAATAAAAGTCAGTTCTTCAATGCCCTTGAGCCCTTGTTCGGAGGCACTCAATAAGGATCTTAGCTGACCTAATTGCTGCTCCGCGCTGCCACTCAAGCCAAACAAGGGCTGTAATTTGTCGATCGCAGCGTCTGATATTCCCTTGGTGCGCATTTCATTTTTGACCCCTTCCTGGCCGAGCTTATCGAGCTTATCTAATGCCACCGTGAAATCAATAAGTTTATCTGCAGCGCCAATAACTTGCGCAATACCGGTAAGGATTTTGCGGTTATTGAGCTTAATATTAACTCCTTTGAGGTTTAGGGCTGTAAAAGCATCGTCATAGAGCTGTATCAATTCGACCTCTTGCCACAACGAATCACTCCCTACCACATCGGCATCACATTGATAAAACTCTCTAAATCGACCGCGCTGTGGTCGATCTGCCCGCCAAACCGGTTGTATTTGATAACGCTTGAACGGAAAAGTAATGTCGTTTTGGTTTTGAACAACATACCGCGCAAAAGGCACCGTCAAATCATAGCGCAATGCTTTTTCTGTAATACTAGAAGTAATTTTTGCGCTGTTTTTTGAAGCCAATAATTCAGGGGCAACTTTGCTCAAAAAATCGCCGCTATTGAGAATTTTAAAAATCAATCGATCCCCCTCTTCACCATACTTGCCCATTAAGGTCTGCGCGTTTTCAAAACTTGGCGTTTCTATAGGCTGAAATCCATAGGAGGTAAAACGAGACTTGAGCACATCCATGATGTAGTTTCGTTTTACAACTTGCTCGGGACTGAAATCACGAGTGCCTTTTGGTATGGACGGTTTTTGAGCCAAAATTTAGTTTTTTATCATGGAATGATACAAATATCTGAAATTACAAGGACATGAAGACCCTTATCTTTTTAGATTTAGTCCTTTGGGGCTAGATCGTCTTATGATCTCTTCGGTTTCTGGGGACATCACCCGACCTAAAGGGCTGCCAAATTCTAAGGATCAATAATAAAAGATGTAACTTTGTTTTCCTTATTTGCTGTTCAAAAAAAGCTATAGAGACATGCTCGGTCTGTTTAAAGAAAACGTACTTATTGCTCTTGATTCGATCAAAGCTCAGTTATTACGCACCATACTTACCATAGTGATCATTGGGATTGGCATATGGTCCCTGGTGGG
>DGAU01000016.1:145470-161755 GCA_002384055.1 Flavobacteriaceae bacterium UBA4022 | reverse complement strand
ACCTTTAATCTGCAACGGTATGACTTTGAGACCAATGAACGGGGTGCCGGCAAGCGAAAAAAAATCAACCCCATCATCAATTATAATCAGATCCGCGCCTTTGAGGACCAATATGATTACCCCAACACACAGACCTCTATTTCCTTTTCAGGAACAGGACAAGCCGAAATCAAATATGGCAGCAAAAAAACGGATCCCGAAGTTCAAGTATACGGGGTCAACGAACATTATTTAGCCAATACGGGTAGCGAAATAGATCGCGGCCGGGCTTTTAACTTTTTTGATATCAAAAACAACAATCGCGTCTGTGTCATTGGCGCTGATTTTTTAAAAAATTTATTCGACAATACGGACCCTATAAATAAGTCCATTAGTATTCGGGGGGTTTCCTTTAAAGTCATTGGTGTTTTGGCTGCTCAAGGATCTTCCTTTGGAAATGCAAAGGATTTGCGGGTCTTGATCCCCATTCAAAATGCACGCGGTATTTTTTCTCAGCCCAATATCAATTACACCATTAGTGTTATGGTCACGGACAAAAGATGGATGAAAGAGGCCGAAGACCAAGCAATTATTACCTTTCGCAACATCCGAGGTTTGAGTCCTGTTGAGGACCAAAACTTTGCAATAGAGCGCAGTGAAGACCTCATTAATCGTGTTGCATCACTTACCGGCATCTTGGAAACGGCAGCCTGGATCATCAGTATCATTACCATACTGGGCTCATCGATTGCCTTGATGAATATCATGTTGGTTTCGGTCACGGACCGCACCCGTGAGATCGGTGTACGAAAAGCGCTTGGGGCTAAGCGCCGTACCATTTTGACCCAGTTTTTTATCGAAACGATTGTTATTGGACAAATTGGTTGTCTATTAGGCATCCTGCTCGGTATCGGCACCGGTATCATCTTCGCCAAGGCTGTAGACTTCGACTACACCTTGCCCTGGAGCGCTATTATAGCCTCGGTAATTATATCCCTTATTGTGGCGGTGATTGCTGGCTCCTATCCGGCTTCTAAAGCTGCTGGATTAGATCCTATCGAAAGTCTGCGCTACGAGTAATGCATTTGGACCATAATTGATCCCAGATTTCATAAAAAAACCCCCACTAATTAAGTAGGGGTTTTTTTGAATTTGGAAATCAATCTATTACTGTCAGGTATTCGCGTGCATAAATCTCGTTCTGATGATGTTATTATTAACATTTTGTTAAGAACTGATTATTTTGTGGAGAACAAAATCAGTGCGTCCTTCATAAGGAGGGCATCAAATAAGGGATTTGCCCTGAGGCAGTATCTTTTCAAGGGCCCAAAAGTAAGTCCCATCCGACACAACGGCTCCGCGCTCTATCAGACTAAATAGTTCAGTGGACCGATTTGTGGCATAAGCCTTTTGAGCGTGATAAAAGTTCACTTGATCGTCTTGCCAATTTACCTCGAGCCATGCCCACCCATCGGAATTGCTTAAATCCACAGCAGAGGTTGCACGCACCCCAATCAGACGCAAGCTCTTTTGACCAGCATGAAAAGAAAACAATCCATCTTCTGAAAAATGATCCAAAAAGGTTGCTTTGCGCAACACTTCTTCCCAAACCAGATCACTGAAGGCGTCAAGTTGACGTTCGACAAGATTTGGAGACGCTTCTTTCATTTGTGCCCATTGATCTGCGTCAATCGATTGACTGGCCAAAAAGTGGCCAAAATCTTCGTGGAGGGCTTCAAATTGTTGTTTTGTGAGTCTTCTGTAGGTCATATTCTAAAAAAAACCCTCCGTGATAGACATCAGGGAGGGTTTCAAATCAATTTAAGTGTTGTCTTATTTAGCTTCTCCAATTACTTCAAACGAAAAGTCTACCACTACATCGCGGTGGAAGCGAATTTTCGCATCGTATTTACCAGTGCGTTTGATTAAACCACCTTGGACAGAAATGAATTTTTTATCCAAAGACACACCATTCTTGGCCAACTCTTCAGAAAGATCTCCATTACTGACAGAGCCAAATAATTTGTCGCCTTCACCAGTTTTAGCAGTAATTTTCACTTCTAAACCGTTCAATTTATTGGCTTCAGCTTGCGCATCATCAACCATTTTCTTTTCCTTGTGAGCGCGCTGCTTTAATGTCTCAGCCAAAACCTTCCTTGCAGAAGGAGTTGCCAACATAGCTAACCCTTGAGGAATCAAGAAGTTTCTTCCGTATCCATTTTTTACCGATACGACATCGTCTGTGAATCCAAGATTCTCAACGTCTTTTTTAAGTATTAGTTCCATGTTTGCTGTGTTTTATTTTAACAAATCAGCTACATAAGGCATTAAAGCCAAATGACGTGCTCTTTTAACTGCTACGGCTACTTTACGTTGGTACTTCAAAGAAGTTCCAGTCAAACGACGTGGTAAAATTTTACCTTGCTCGTTCACGAATCTCAATAACCAATCTGCGTCTTTGTAGTCGATATATTTAATACCCGATTTTTTGAATCGGCAGTATTTTTTCGCTTTGTTCGTTTCAATATTTAACGGAGTCAAATATCTGATCTCTCCGTCTTTCTTGCCTTTTGCTTGTTGTTCTATCGATGACATAACTTATGCGTTTTGTTTGTTTCTGGTTCGTCTCTTCTCAGCCCAAGCCACTGCGTGCTTGTCTAATTTTACCGTAAGATAGCGCATGATGCGTTCGTCACGTCGGAATTCAACCTCAAGGTCGTTGATGGGCTCTCCATCACACGTGTACTCAAAAAGGTGGTAAAAACCACTTTTTTTGTGTTGAATTGGATAGGCTAATTTCTTTAACCCCCAATTTTCTTTAACGATCATCTTGGCACCTTTAGAAACAAGAAAACTTTCGAATTTCTGAACTGTTTCCTTTATCTGTTCTTCAGATAAAACGGGATTCAAGATGAAAACAGTTTCGTAATGAGTCATAATTATTTTTTTAATCCTCTCAGCACCTTGCCAAGAGCGTGCAAAAATACCACATTATTTATTATTTACAAAGCCTTGACTGATCATTATCAATGTCTAAATAATATAGACTAAAGGTGTGATTTTATAGATTAAAGTCAATATTTATTGCGTGAAACCTAATTTTTAGTTAATATTGTTTGTCCTAAAACCTCACATACAATGGATAAAACCATATTAAAATGTGCTGTAGTGGATGATTCTACCCTACAACGGCTTTCTATTGTAAAGTTGATACAGAATCATCCCTCTCTAACCCTGGTGGCTCAGTACACCAATGCCGTCGAAGCCAAGGCTGGGCTTTTGGCCAATGAAATAGATTTGGCTTTTCTGGATATCGAAATGCCAGTACTCTCTGGTTTCGATCTACTAGACGACTTGACGCACAAACCACAGATCATTTTTGTTACGGGCAAAACAAAATATGCCTTTAAAGCGTTTGACTACGATGCCGTAGATTATTTACGCAAACCAATTGCTAAAGATCGCTTCCTGAATGCCGTACATAAGGCCATTGTCAATCATAAGCTCAAAAATGAAGAAGGCTTTGATGATGAAGATTTTATTTTTGTCAAGAGCAACCTCAAAAAACGAAAAGTATTCTTAAGTGAATTGCGTTATATCGAGGCTTTAGGAGACTATGTAAAAATGGTTACAGAACACGATTCGCTCGTGGTTTTATCCACCATGAAGGCCTTCGAAAACCTACTTCCAGAAGGACGCTTCCTGCGGATCCACAAATCATATATTGTTAACGTTGAAAAAGTCGAACGCTACAACAGCAAGCAAATCGAACTGGACAACCAGCAATTGCCTTTGAGTCGCAACCGGAAGGCCGATCTAATTGAAGCATTGGCGGCAACCATGAAGCAACAGTAATTAGGACTTACAGCGCATCTACATCCATCACAACCTGAACGCGAGCAAACTCTTTTTGAGCAGCAAAGCGCTGTAGTGCTTTATGCATATATGCCTTGATCTTTGAAGGAGACTGATCTTGAGGTATTTTGATCAGCAAAGTTTTGAGGTATTGATTTCTGATACGCCCCACCGAAGGACTTACAGGCCCTAAAACATGAGGTGCCAAGCCCCGATTCAAAACCTGAGTTAGCCAAAATCCAGCTTTATCCACCACCGCAAAATCACGGTGTTTTAAGGTCACCTTGATGAGCTTGTAAAAAGGCGGATATTTGAATTGATGGCGCTGCTCTTTCTGTTCAAAAAACATACCTTCAAAATCGCAGGTGCTTACTTGTTGTAAAATGCGGTGGTTCGGATCGTAGCTCTGGATCAATACTAAACCTCTTTTTTGACGACGGCCCGCACGCCCAGAAACCTGAGACAATAATTGATAAGCCCGCTCATGGGCTCTAAAATCTGGAAAATTTAATAAATGATCCGCATTCAGCACCCCTACCAATTGGACATGCTCAAAATCTAGTCCCTTAGCCAACATCTGGGTCCCTACCAATATATCGATCTCACGATCGTCCATACGGTCCATTAATTTAGCATAGGCATGTTTTCCACGTGTGGTATCCTGGTCCATCCGCGCAATGACCTTGTCGGGAAATAATTCCATTAACTCGGTCTCTATTTGCTCGGTACCAAATCCTTTATGGTCGAGTGTCGTGCTGCCGCAAGCGTGGCAGTCTGATGGCATGACTTGATGAAAACCACAATAATGACAACACAATTGCTCTTTGTGTTTGTGATAGGTCAGACTGACATCACAATCGGGACATTGAGGCGCCACACCACAAGTCAAACATTCGACCACAGGAGCAAACCCACGGCGGTTCTGAAATAAGAGGACTTGTTGACCTTCACGCAAAACTTCGTTAATCGCTTCAATAAGCTGATCACTAAAGTGGCCATTCATCCTCTTTTTCTTATACTTTTCTTTTAAATCAATCAAGACTATTTCGGGCATCATGACCTTGCCATATCGCTCAGACAAAGTGACTAAGCCATATTTGCCTTGCAGCGCATTCTGATAACTTTCCAAGGATGGCGTGGCCGAACCAAGGATTACTTTAGCCTTGTGCTGATGGGCCAACATGATGGCGGCATCGCGGCCATGGTATCGCGGAGAAGGGTTATATTGTTTGAATGATGGTTCGTGGGCCTCATCTACAATGACCAATCCCAAATTTTTGAAGGGCAAAAACAGTGCGGATCTTGCACCGATGATGATTTGTGCACTCGCCGCACCCTGGGCTACCTTATGATACAATTCAATGCGTTCGGCATTAGAATACTTACTGTGGTACACCCCGACTTTCGCACCGAAATAATACTGAAGACGACCGATGAGTTGGGTAGTCAAAGCGATTTCTGGCACCATAAAAAGGACTTGCTGTCCTTGTTGCAGGTATTGATCCATTAATTGAATATACACCTCTGTTTTACCACTAGAGGTTACGCCATGGAGCAGGCATACATCTAGCTTTGAATGAGCCGCACAAATTTCGTCAAACGCCTCCTGCTGAGGCGCGGAGAGCCCACCAAATTCATGAACCGCATCACCTTGATAAATATTTCGCTGCTTTTCCTTTTCATAAATAGATACATAGCCTTTATCGGCCAAAGCGTTAATGACCGAGGAAGTGGCATTTGATTTTTTTTGCAAGGCCAACGTTTCTATTTCTTCTGAGGCCTGAGTGGCCATAATCAATTGAAGGATTGTGTCTCGTTGTTTGGGCGCGCGCTCGAGTTGTATCAGCATCAACTGCATCTGTGCCTCTTCCAAGTAAGATGGAACCATTCGAACATAACGGCGCACCAGTGGTTTGTAAGCCTCATAAAGGGTCTCTTGAAGCAAAACCAAATCACGGTTAATCAGACCTTGCAGTATGCCCATTACAGAAGTTCGGTCCAATATGGAACGCACATCATTAATCGATAGCATAGGCTGGGCTTGCAGGGCTTGCAGCACCAAATATTCATCATCACTCAAGTCTATCTCAGCGATATCCAATGCCGTGTTGATGGCAATATGGGTCTCACTCTCGAGCAATAATGCTGAAGGCAACGCTGCCCGCATAACCTCTCCCAGACTGCACATATAATAGCCGGCCATCCACTCCCAAAAAGCGATTTGCTCCAAAGTAACCGAAGGGCTTGTGTCCAGAATTTGGTCGATCTCCTTGGTTTGGTAATTGGGCGGGTCATGGGTCAAAACGCCGTACACCACCCCGGTATGTAATTTGTTTTTTCCGAAGGGCACAACCACCCTCATACCAGGGCATAAGTAGGCAGCCTCTGCCTCACGCACCTGATAAGTAAAGGTTTGCTTTATGGGTAAGGGCAATATGACATCAATAAAAGGCACCGGGCTTAAACTGTATTAGATTTTAACGCTTGGCTCGGGCTATTGCGTTCTTTGAGCCGCAAAAGAGATTGGTCTAGTTCAAAGCCAAGCAAAAGTAAATTGGCATTAAGCCACAAATAAAAGAGCATGATCAAGAGGGCTCCAATAGAACCATAGAGTTGGTTATAATGCGAAAAATTATTGATGTAGATCCCAAAACCATATGTTGTGGCCACCAATAAAACCGTCGTAGCCAAAGCGCCGATCGACCAAAAGCCAGCAAAGCCACTTTTTTTGACCCCAAAATAATATAAGGTGCTGACCACGATATAAAGCATCACGACGAAAAAGACATACTGCATGGTCAAAATCCAAGTCAGGTCATCTTTTATATAGGTGTCGGTTTTTAAAATATTGATCAGATATTCACCATAGACAATACCCCCCAGGGTGGTGATGAGAATGACTACTAAAAACACCGCCACCATCAAAGAGACCACGTATTGACGAATAAATCCTCTGTTGATGGTCACATGTATGGAATATTCAAAAGCACTGAATAAGGCACTCACCCCATTGGCCATCAGAAACAAAGCCAATATAAAGGTAAAAGACAATAGCCCCGTGCGCGGATTAGTGGCAATATCTTCAATCACTGGGTAAAAAAAATCTTGAGTTTGTGCCGGCAATAAATCATCAATAAAGGTCAAGAAGCGATTTTGAAAGTTTTCTATGGGCACATAAGGCAACACATTTAGCATGAACAGCAAAAACGGAAAAAAGGCCATGAAAAAGCTGTACGCAATCGAACTGGCCCTTGAAGAAAGGGCGCCTTTGATGATTCCTCTGGCATAAATTTCAATCAGATCATACAAGGACAGCCCTTGAAATCCTGGCAATTGAATCCACCTTAATCCGCGGATCAAAGTGCCAATCACTGGCCAATTTTCGATACTTGTAGGATGGGACTGGCTCATAAGACGGCTTTAAGACTCAGGTCGAGATTGGTCACTGAATGAGTGATAGCGCCGCACGAAACAAAATCCACACCACATAAGGCATACCCCCGAATGGTGTCTAAGTTGATCATGCCGCTAGACTCGGTTTGGCATCGGCCATTGATCAGGGCTAAAGCCTGTTTGGTTTGCGCCATGGTGAAATTATCAATTAAAATACGGGTCACGCCATCCTGGGTCAAAATCTCTTCAATTTCTTGGAGACTTCGGGCTTCAACGATTATCGGCAAATCCAATTGATGGGCCTTGAGATAGATCTTAGTTTGCTCAATAGCTTTGGCCATGCCACCGCAAAAATCAATATGATTGTCTTTGAGCATGATCGCGTCATACAGGGCAAACCTATGGTTAGATCCCCCGCCAATGCGTACCGCCCATTTTTCTAAGGCGCGAATTCCTGGTGTCGTTTTTCGGGTATCGAGTAATTGGGTATGCGTACCCTCTAATTGCGCCACATAGGCTCTTGTTTTTGTGGCAATACCGCTCATGCGTTGCATCGCATTAAGCACAAAACGCTCGGCACGCAGTATACTTTGGTGCGCGCCCGAAACGATAAACGCACTAGTACCTGGTTCAGCATAAGCACCCTCCTCAATCAAAGGGACAAAATTAATTTTAGGATCGACCGCATGAAATAGTTGTCGGGCAAAATCAATACCAGCGATGTAGCCCGGCTGCTTGACCAGCAGCTGTGCCTTTCCTTCAGATTCTTCGGGAATACAAGCCAAAGAAGTATAATCCCCTGGGCCAATATCCTCGCGCAAGCCATTGGCGATGATCAGGTCTATTTCCTTTTGAAATTGTGCATCAGAAATCATGGTGGATCAATTTGGGCTAAAATACGAAATGTGGGTGAATTGTTTGAGCCCTCCCCGGGTTCTTTGCAGGTAACGGAACAAGATTATTAATTATATTTGTCCCATGAAGATTACCTTACTCTTGGTTGGCAAAACAGACGATTCTACCATAGGTCAGCTGGTGGACGATTACACCAAGCGTCTGAATCATTATGTTTCTTTCAATCAACAGGCCCTGCCCGATTTAAAAAAAACCAAACACCTGACCCAAGAGCAGCAAAAGCAGCAAGAAGGTAATTTGTTAATGGCGCAAATAGCACCGGCCGATTATGTTATTTTACTGGACGAAAAAGGCAAACAATACAGTTCGATAAGATTTTCAGAATTTATCCAGAAGCAACTCAATAGCGGGGTAAAGCATGTTGTTTTTGTGGTGGGGGGGCCTTTTGGCTTTAGTGACCTTTTATATGAACGCAGTAATGCCCTTTTGTCTTTGTCCCCAATGACCTTTAGTCACCAAATGGTGCGTTTGTTCTTTACCGAACAATTATATCGTGCATTTACGATCCTCAAAGGAGAACCTTATCACCACCAATAATTATAGTGCTCAGCGGATGATTAATCTCAGGTGCGCCGTTTGGCGACCTGATGTGAGGGACAAGAGGTACACTCCTGGAGGCCATGATCCTGGCCAAGACACACGAGATTGTCCTTGAGCCCATTGATGATGACCCAATATGGCACCATTCATATGATATAACGTGGCTTGAATAGGTTCTGATTGTGCCGATGGCGCGATAGCCAGTTCAACCCCTTCTTTTGCGGGATTAAGCACCCTGACCCATGTTGCCGGCGCACTTTCATCTGGACTTCCCAGCATACCGACAATTTCGTCAATCGCAAATTGGGCGCTCACCTGGCTAATCGAAACATGTGCCGAATTATTGGTCTCGGCAGAAATATTAACAAACGGTGAATCATTGAGGTTCGGTATTTCATACCAATTTGGCGTATCGATGGCCAATGCACTGATCGTCGGAATAAAACAATAGGTGTCTTGTTGCAAGGCGTCAATAAAGGCCTCTAAAACAGGATTTCCGCCGCCTCCGGCTAAGACACTGGAAATAGTTGCGGTTCCACCGGGGGCACTGTCTACCCCGTCCGTATCGGCCAAAGAGCGAGCTCGGGCCAGATAATTACCCAAAGGAATGCCTATGAAATAAGTCGTCACATCAGTCACGTCAATGGTTTGGTTGGCTAATGGCGCAAAATGCAGTGCAATCGAAATGTCGGTGAGGGCATCTATCTCTAGAGTGGCGTCGATGACTTCCATCCCGGGAGACCCAGGCCCCTCTCCATTGAGTGCCCCATTAATCATGGTGACGTTGCGCACCTCAGCGGGAAAACCCAAAGCATCGAGTTCCTCTTGAAATTCTGTGCGGAATCCTGGTGCCCCAGCCGGTGCCAATAAATTAGGATCTTGCTCCAACTCAGATCCAGCGGCTAAATGTCCGGTAAAATGGTCAACCAGCATTTGTTTGGCTGCCGGAGATTTGAGGACAAACTCTACCGTAGCCAAAGCTCCTGGATCTCCAAATTCTTGTGCAAAGTAATTGATGAGGTACTGCAAAGAAATCGGAATGTTGGCCCCTTTGTGCGGCGAATCAAATGATATATAAAGACGTGTCTCATGCGATAAACCTTGTTGCTCCATATACGCCAGAGCATACCGCCCGATCAACCCACCCATACTTGGCCCTAAGACCACGAGTTCTTCATTCCCGACTTTTTCGGCATTAATATAGTCAATCAAGGCGACCAGAACCATGGCGTTGCGCTGTATATAATCTCCTCCTCCATCGATATCTTTACCGCCGGTCGTGTACACAGGTGCATTGAGTATTATGATGTCATATCCCAAAGCACGTAATTCGTCGGCGAGGTTTTGCCCGCCAAAACTAAGACTTGCGTATAGGGCACCAATGCCTCGGGTATCGCCAGGATCAAAGCCATCGGTCACGATGATGGGCCGGTCCAAAACACCATCAACACCATCCAAAAACACTTCGTATTCCCCTTGTCCAAAATAGGCCTGAGACTCATCATAACCTTGATAAGGAATCGTCGCTATAATACTTTCTACCACAGAACGCTCAGGATAAAATTTAGGGTCAGGTTCTTGCTGAAAGCGCGCTTGTGCCTGTATCTCTGGTATACCCATAAGGACAAGCAAAACACAAAGTCCCATGGACTTAAAAACTCCTTTTAATCTCCAAACAAACTTATTCATGGGTAGCCTCGGTTTCATCATTTTAATATTTTTCGGATCCATTTTAATTTTTTGGCGGTCAACGGGGCGTATTTGAGTGGTAATTCAAACCAATTGTTTTTGTGCAGTATGCTTTTTTGGTGGCTAAAACGCAAATATCCATGATAGCCATGATAGGCGCCAAGTCCGCTTTTTCCAATACCACCAAAAGGCAGGTTGGGATTGGTCAAATGCATCACGACATCATTGACTGCTCCGCCGCCAAAAGATAAATCGTTCAAAATAGAAGCCACTTCTTTTTTGTTTTCAGAGAACACATATGCGGCCAAGGGTTTGTCCAAAGTTTTGACCTGAGCCAAAGCATCGTTCAGGTTTTGGTAGGTCATCACGGGAAGTATTGGGCCAAAAATTTCCTCTTTCATCACCGCGTCGTCAAAAGTGACATCGGTCATAATGGTTGGCGCGATAAACCTTTTTTTCGCATCAATAGAACCCCCATAATACACCTTATTTTGATCCAAGAGTTTTACCAGCCGATCCATATGACGCTCGTTGATGATCTGGCAATAATTGTTGCTGCCCGGTCCATATTGTGCTTTTTCAATGGCAACGACACAGGCATTTAAAAAAGCATCCTTAACGGATTCATGAATCAAAACATAATCCGGAGCGACACAGGTCTGCCCTGCATTCAAAAATTTGCCCCAAACCAAACGTTTTGCAGTTAGGGCCACATCGCAATGCGGGGTAATAATAGCTGGCGATTTTCCACCCAACTCTAAGGTCACCGGAATTAATTGCTCAGCAGCAGCTTGATAAACAATTTTACCCACTTGGGTACTGCCGGTAAAAAAGATATGGTCCCATGCTAAGGCCAATATTTTTTGGGTCTTCTGGGCATCTGCCTGAATAAGCGCTAAATGTGCTGGGTCAAAATTTTTATCAATCAGCTCCTGAAATAGCGCTGCAATATGCGGCGCATTTTCACTTGGCTTTAACACCACCGTATTACCGGCGGCCAATGCCGACACTGCCGGCTGCAATAAAAGAAGCACCGGATAATTCCAAGCGCCAATAATAAGATTCACCCCTAACGGCTCAAAAAGAATATAACTTTGCGCTGGCCAATTGACCCAATTGGTTCTGACACGTTTGGGCTTTATCCATTTTTTTAGATCCCGCTTGGTTCGTGAAATTTCTTCGTAGAGCATCCCCAATTCTGTCGTGTAGGTCTCAAAGCCCGATTTGCCAAAATCAGCAAACAAAGCCTGTTCAATCAGAATCTCATTATTTTTTAGGGTCTGCTCTAGAACCTCTAGTATCGCCCATCTGCGCTCAAGACTCAAGGTCTTTTTGGCTAGATAAAAGGCGCGTTGATGGTTGATGACCGTTTCCAAAATAGATTTTAGTTCTTTTCTCGGTTCAAAATTCGGTATTCTTCATAACACTCGCTAATGGCGTCGAGAATTTGCAAGTCATTAGCCGTTTTGATGAACTCAACGGAGTAACTACAATTATTAAGAATCTCATCGATATCAGCCTTTTCTAATTGAAGAACAGCCATTAAAGTCTCTCGGTCGAACTTCGATTGAAGCAGGTTTCTGATTTCATCATCACGCTTCATCTGTTTTAGCTTGCGCATCTGTTTAGGGCGCTTACCAAACACATTATACAAGAAATCCGCAGGATTAAACATGGCACTCAAAACTTTCGTTACGGCACCGGGTTGGGTCTTACCCCCTTCATAGCCTCCGCCAAAACCGGCAATGCGGTAGCGGTAATCATCGTAAATCGGAATGATTTTGGCATCAACCTCGACATAGCCCGTCAGTTGTACCGGCTTGATCACGACCTCTTCTAAGGCAATTCCAAGCTCGGTCATTTTTACTTTGATGTGGTCATATTTGAGCCAGTCGTTGGTCACCCTAACTCTTATGGAGCGCAGTCCTAAGTAAGAAAAAAACAAGGTGTCGTTTACAGAAGCCCGCAATTTAAATTCTCCTTCGCCGTCAGTTGTCGTCCCGATGACTTTATTGAGATTCACAATATTGACGTTTTCCAATATTTTATCGGTGGCATCATTGATCACGACCCCATTGATAATGGTCCCGGGATCTTCTTGTGTCTCTTGTGCAGCGACCCCATAAGGGAAAAGCCAAAGCACGAGTAATAGGCGGAGTGTTTTCATAGCGTGAATGGGTTAAAAATAACCATTTCTAACCAAAACCATACCGAAAAAAAACAAAAATAGGCCAGGCCCTTATCTAGATGCGGCGACGGCGCTTACCACCTGTCCCTGCAGACTTTGGTCTCTCTTGAGGACGACGGCTTTTTCCTTGAAACTTTCCTCGATCTTCGGATCCACCTGATTTCTTATCAAAACCACCACGTTTCTTATCACTGAATCCGTCAGAATTCCCTTTTTTACTAGGGCGCCCACCTTTACGGCCGCGGTCTGCAGATATTTCGATTTCGATGAGACGGTCATGGTAACGAACCTCTTTGAAGGATTCAAGGACCTTGTCAGCATGTGCTACATCGGTGTTAAAGAATGAAAAGGTGTCCATGGTATCTACATGAAACACTTCGTCTTTGCCCAATTTAGTGATTTCACGAACCAGGTCTTTAAGGTCCATCCACTGGAGATCGTCCTTTCGGCCTAAGTTGATAAAAAATCGAGTGCTTTTTTCTGAAAAGGATTTTTCCTGAACGTCTTTTAAGTCACCACTATGCTGGATATTTAAATCTTTGGTCTTTTTGTAGTAATTATAGAAACGGGTAAATTCTACCGAAAATACTTTTTTGATCAATTCTTCTTTAGAGAAGGACTCAAGAACCTCATTGATCTTAGGTAAGTAGACATCAATATCATGATTGATCTCGGTTTCTTTAATTTTATTCGCCAAATGGAACAACTGTTTTTCACAGATCTCCATACCGGAAGGCACTTCCTTTTTTATGAAAGTTTTTTGCAACATTTTTTCGAGCGTCTTGATTTTCCGCAACTCACTTTTGGTGATAATCACCAATGAAGTTCCAGTTTTTCCAGCACGACCTGTCCGACCACTTCGGTGGGTATAGGTCTCGATTTCGTCCGGCAATTGATAATTGACTACGTGTGTGATATCATCAACATCAATTCCACGCGCCGCAACATCGGTCGCAACTAACATTTGAATCTGACGGCCTCGGAAAGACTTCATGACCACGTCGCGTTGGTTTTGGCTCAAATCGCCATGCAAGGCAGCCGCATTATAACCATCCTCGATGAGCATCTCAGCAACTTTTTGCGTGTCACGCTTGGTGCGGCAAAAAACCACCGAAAAAATATCTGGGTTCGCGTCCGATAGACGCTTTAAAGCCTGGTAACGGTCTTTAGCATTAACCATAAAGAACTCATGAGACACGTTGGTGGCACCGACATTCTTTGTTCCGACAGTCACCTCCAAAGGATTGTTCATGAATTTTTTGCCAATAGCAGAAACTTCCTTCGGCATGGTTGCACTAAATAACCAAGTGTTTTTTCCTTTTGGAGAATGGGATAAAATCTCAGTAATATCCTCATAAAATCCCATATTCAGCATTTCATCAGCTTCATCCAATACGCAATAGTCAATATTGGAAATATCGACCATTCTACGACCAATCATATCTTTCATACGACCCGGTGTGGCTACAATAATTTGGGCTCCTCTTTTGATTTGCTTGGCTTGATCGGTAATGCTTGCACCACCATATATGGCCACTACGTTTAAGCCTTTCATGTATTTACCATACAGCTTTAACTCTGCAGTGAGCTGCATACATAATTCACGTGTCGGTGATAAGATAAGCCCTTGCGTCTCACGCCTTTCGACGTCAATTTTTTGAAGCATGGGAAAGCCAAAGGCCGCAGTTTTACCGGTACCGGTCTGCGCCAGAGAAACCATATCGGTATCTTGACTCAATAATAATGGAATTGTTTTTTCTTGAACTTCACTTGGTTTTTCATATCCAAGGTCAGCTATGGCTTGAAGGAATATATCCTTCAATCCGAGTGATTGAAATGTTGACATTAATATAAGTTACTTACTCGTTGATGTGTTGTCTAAAAGCAAACTTTTACGAGAATACCCCTTACTTTAGTCACAACACTTCCCCACCCTGAGGAATTTGGCGCGAAAGTACACCTATTCTTTGGATAAACAATACAGCATCTCTTCTTAAGTCTTTGAGATAGCATTGAGAACCGTCAGTAATTGCCGCATAGCCATACCGCGATGACCCATTACAGACTTTTCTTTTAGACTCATTTGGGCAAAGGTCCGTTGCTGGTCTTGAGGACTAAATATTGGGTCATACCCAAACCCTTTGTCCCCCTTCGGCTCTAGGGTGATATAGCCCTTACAGATGCCTGTAATGAGGTGCTCTTGACCCTGAAAGCAAAGCGCCATAACGGTTTTGAACTGTGCCGATCTGTTGGACGAATCCATCAAGGCCGTAAGGAGTTTTTGGATGTTCTTTTGATCGTCCTTTTCCGGGCCGGCATAGCGCGCACTATAGACCCCTGGAGCTCCGTTGAGCGCAGCGACCTCCAATCCGGTGTCATCGGCAAAACAATCATAACCGTAATGGTTTTTGATGTACTCCATTTTGAGCTGAGCATTACCCTCGATGGTTGCAGCCGTCTCGGGGATCGGATCAAAACAGCCAATGTCATGGAGGTTCAAAAGCTCAATGCCCTGAGGCACCATGGCTTTAACTTCCTTATATTTATTCAGGTTATGGGTCGCAAAAACAAGTTTCATTGGTCTTTTTGTTGTTGGTGGTATCGTTCGATAATTTGATCGACCCCTTTAATATTGGCCTTAGTCCACTGTAATTCAATGGCCCATTTATCCTGATCGGATAGCCCCCAAGCCAAGTCGCTCAGACGCATCCTGGTGACCACATCGTGCAATATGATGGCCGCCGATACAGAAATATTGAGGCTTTCGGTAAAACCATACATGGGTATTTTTACGCAGAAATCAGCCTGCTGGAGCACCTCGGGGCTCACGCCTTCCGTTTCGGTGCCAAAAACAAAAGCGGTCTTTTGTCCTATATCGTAGTCGTGCAAATCTATCGCATTCCCGTTTGGGGTTGTCGCCGCAATGGCATAACCCTCACTTTTGAGTTTATTCAAACAGCTTATCGTGTTTTGATGTCGGTAAATATCGACCCATTTTTGGGCACCCATAGCGATTTCTCTATCGACACGCTTGCCCAACTGTGCTTCGACTACATGCAAGTCTTGGACACCAAACACATCACAACTGCGCATAACTGCACTGGTATTATGCAGCTGATAAACATCTTCGGTCACTACAGTAAAGTGTCTGGTTCGGCTGGCTAGAGCGGCCTTAAAAAGCCCCTTTCGACGATCAGTAATAAACATTTGTAAGTACGTCAACAAGCCTTGATCCATATCGTGCAAGATAAAAAAATGCCCCGATTTTATTCCTTGGAGACCATTACATTTATTTTTTTGTCTCAAAAAACGCTACAGGTGGCTTCCACGTTTTTGCGTCACCTATAACATCACGCGTGGGACTTACTACTTCCATACTTTGCGGCGTAACCTTGATCAAAAGATAGCCTTCAGTTCTGTTTGGATAAAAGTCTTCCCACTCATCTTTCCATCGCATTTCTTTCTGCTTCGGATCATCAACTAATTGGGCTAGTCCATGAATCATCACGTATCCTGAAGCATCGCTATCTAAATAGTATAGGGTTACATTAGGATTTTTTTTAATCTCATTTACTTTTCTGCTTTCGGGGTTCGTACCAAACCAAACCGTAAAATCGCTTTCGGGAAGAAAAGGAGACATTGCTCTTACCACGGGAAGATCTTTTTCATTTAATGTTATTAATGCGCAGGTACCTGCGGCATGCATTATTTCTCTTGCCGCACTAA